>JAJCZZ010000001.1 GCA_029262115.1 Gemmatimonadota bacterium
GGCCCAAAAATTCCAGTCGCCCGTCCCGCAGCCAACGCGCCCGATCGCCCGTCCGGTACATCCGACGCCCCGCTCCGCCCCACGGGTCCGCCACGAACCGCTCCGCCGTCAGACCCGGCCGGCCCACGTACCCGCGGGCGACCCCGTCGCCGGCTACGTAGAGTTCTCCGGCCACTCCGACCGGGACAGCCCGCATATGCGCATCGAGCACGTAGAGTTGGACGTTCCCCGTAGGGTAGCCGATGGGGAGATTGCCACGGACGGAACCATCCTCCCCGGCTTCGAGGCGAAGCGTCGCGGAAGTGCACGCGGTCTCGGTCAACCCGAAGACATGGACGAGTTCCAAGCCAGTCTTGGCCCACTGAGCGAGCCGCTCCGGTAGCATTCGCTCTCCCCCGACCCACATCTGACGTAAGGAGGCCGGAATCCCCAACGACCCTGCGGCCCACTCACGCACCCACTCGTGCCAATAAGCCGTGGGGAGCTCCACGGTGGTGATGCCCCATTGCTCGATCTCCTGGGTCAAGACGGTCAACGAGCGAAGATCCCGGTCGGATAGGACCAGCGTCCCTCCGGCGCACCAGATCGGAAAGATCTCTTCCACCACCACGTCGAAGCCGGGTGATGCGAACTGAAGCACCCGATCGGCCTCCGACAACGAGAGGCGTTCCACCATGTCGATCGTGAAGTTCACGGCCGCCCTGTGCGAAACGCCGACACCTTTCGGTTTGCCCGTGCTCCCGGAGGTGTAGATCAGGTACGCCAGATGATCGGGGCCGACGCCGCTCATCGATTCGGGCAGGGGCTCGGCAACGTCTGATTGCCAGTCCTCGTCGAGGCTCAACACGTTGGGAGCCGCCGTCCCGAGTCGATCCGACGTGGCCGAATGCACCAACGCCACCCGCGCGTCGGAGTTCTGGAGCATCCAGGCGATTCGCTCCTGCGGATACTCGGGATCGAGGGGCAACCATGTGCCCCCCGCTCGTAAGATCCCCAGCAGCGCGACCGCCATGTGGACCGAACGCTCCACACACACGGCCACGCACGATTCGGGGCCCACCTCGTGCTCGCGCAGCCACGCCGCAAGCTCGGACGCACGTCGTTCGAGTTGCGACCATGTGAGCTGCCCGTCGTGCGCCAAGACAGCGAGCTCGTCGGGTGATTGTGCCGCCCGTTGTGAAAAGAGCCCCTGCAATGTCAGATCGTGGGGATACGGGAATCCGGTGTTGTTCCACTCGCGGACGACAGTGTCCCGCTCTCCATCGGTGATGATGGAAAGCTCCCGCACGGATGCCGACGGATCCGCCACCATCCCGTGCAAGACCTGGGTCAACGAGGACACGTGCCCCTCGACGGTCTCCGGATCGAAGAGTGCGGAAGAAAAGACGAGGCTTCCCGAAATGCCGTCCGATCCCTGCCTCAGCGTGAGCGACAGGTCGAACTGCGCGGGCGTCGATCCCGAATCACTCCGCAGGCCGCGCACTTCGAGCCCTGGGAACCCTAATCGGCCACCGCCTCTCGGGGCGCTCTGCCAGGCCAGCATGACCTGGAAGATCGGAGCGTGTGCCGTCGAGCGCGCGGGCCTCACGAGGTCGACGACCTGTTCGAACGGGACGTCCTGATTCGCCTGGGCCCCGAGGACGACCCCTTTCACTCGAGCCAGCAGGTCGGCCACGGACGCCGATTCCGAAACCTGCACGCGCAGCGGCACGGTGTTCACGAAGAAGCCGATCAACGCTTCGACCTCCTCCCGCCCGCGACCCGCCGTCACCGAGCCGATCACGACATCATCCTGGCCCGAGAGCCGACTCAAGACGACGGACCAAGCCGCAACCAGGGCCATGAACGGAGTGACTCTGTGGCTACTGGCCAGCTCGACGACGCCGTCCGACAGCTCCTTACCAAAGGAGACCGGCACACTCCTGCCATCGTAGGACTGCACCGCCGGTCGCTCCCGATCGATTGGGAGATCCAGGAGCTCAGGGGCCTCCGCGAGGGTCTCGCGCCAGAAGTCGACCTGTGTCGTCAGCAGATCACCACCCGCTCTTTCCCGCTGCCAATACGAGAAGTCGCCGAACTGGATCTCGAGGGGGGGGAGCGGATCGGCCTTGTTCTTACGGAACGCCGTGTAGAGTACGCGAAGCTCACGCAGGAAGATGCCCATGCTCCACGCGTCCGAAACGATGTGGTGCACGGTTGCGAGGAGCACGTGCTCCTCGTCATCCAAGCGAATGAGCCGGCCCCTCAGGAGAGGCCCACGCTCCAGGTCGAACGGCGTCCTCCACTCCTCTTCGACGTGGGCGCGAAGCTCGTCGTCCCGGCTGTCCCGCTCGCGCAGGTCGATGTGTCGAAGAACGACGCCGCTGTCCTCGACAGACGAAACGCGTTGCTCCGGTTCCCCATCCACGGAGTGGAACGTCGTCCGAAGAGACTCGTGGCGGGCTACGATCCCCTCGAACGCGCGAGAGAGCGCGAGGGAATCCAGAGCTCCGGAGAAACGGAGTCGCGTCGGTATGTGAAAGGTCGAACCGACCTGCCCCAACTGCTCCAAGAACCAAAGCCGCTGCTGAGAAAAGGACAGGGGCGCAGACGTCCTGCGCTCAACGCGGGTGATCCCGTGTTTCGGCCCGGCCTTGGGAGCGGATTGACTCGCAAGTTTCAGGAGTGCGAGCCGCTCTCGAGTTGTGAGCTTCACCGTGACCTCAGATTGCCCACCGCGTGACCGCAGGCGTCATGCGTACCCGTAGTCGGCCAGCACGTCACCGAACTCGCGGACGAACGCCTCTTCGTGCCTAGGCTTGAACGCTTCGCGCCAACCCTCGACCCGACCTGCGCGGAACGTCTTGGTTCCCCCGAACAGCCCCTCGCACAGTTCGTCGACAGGTGTCTCGACATCGAGGAAGTCAGCCCACCGTCCAACGACCTCACGCTGCTTGTCCGAAGTTCCTCCCCCCTCTTCACCCACGAGGTCCTCGAACCGAATCTTCAGGACGTTGGGATGAAGGAGCAGCCATCGATTCCGGCGGTACGCATCCCTAAACGGGAATCCCTTGTCCGCGATCGCGAAGTCGAGGGCCTCGTCCATACCACCGAGGCTGCGGAGGATGGGGCGGTAGACCTGCACGATCGGATGCTGGGCCACCTCCTCGTTGTCTCTGAGGAAGTGGATCATCGAGACGATCTGCGCTCGCGGGTCGCGATAGCCGTACACGATCCCGGGTACTCCATCCTCCCCCCAATACGCGATCATTCGCGGATGAGCATCTTCCCATGCGAAGTCGTGCGTCGACACGACGAGCCCGGGGAGAAAGAGACCGTCGTGGCCTGCGCGAGCTATTTCTGCCCACGGCGCTTGGAGTCCGGGGTCGAGCTGAACGGCACGCCGCATGGACGGCATATCTCCGATCTCCATGCGCAGATGCCTTACCCACAGGCCCAGAATCAACTCCGGCCTGACGTACCGAAACTTGCGCGCCACGTCCATCAGGGGCGGGTGCGCCATCATCCGACGGGCCAACTCCGGCCGCGGCATCGCGTGCTCGGATTCCGGGATCTCACCCCAACCATACTGCAGGTAACCTGCCCTGCCGTAGAGCTTGAGCGTGAGGTGGGTCCCCGACTTGGGGATACTCACGAGAAGTGAACCCTTACTCACGGCCGTCCCCGAATTCTCAAGATCGTCTCCCAATCGGTACCGTTCCGACTCGCTTCTCCGGACAACAGGGGCGAGCGACTATCAATAGACCACCCGAGCTGAGGCGGAAAGCCGCGACTCGCGAGACTTACGAAGATCCCTGGCGACGTTGATGCGTTTCATCCAGCGGTCACTACCATCGAACCGGGCCTTGAACGGCTTTCGTCCGTGGACCGACTGGAAGTTGTCGATGAAGCAGATATCCCCCGGCTCGAGAGCGCGGTCTTCCAAGACCTCATCCACCTTGCTCTGGAGCGTCTCAAAGGTGTCTCGAGCCACAGGGTCTTCCGGCGTCTCCATGAAGTAGGGGTCCATACGGACGTACGGGGCCTTCAGGTCACCGAAGAGGATCGATATCGGCTCCGGGGACGTGCACATCCTCTCGATCTTCTCGAATGACTTCGCTACGAGCGCGGCCTCCTCGGGCGTCCGTTCGTTCGTGTCGTCGGCGTTCTTGGGAAGGTGAGAGTTGTCCGGGCGAATTACATACAGCGGTCGGGACAACACCTCGACCTCCTCATCCGTGAGCGGAACGCTGCTGATGGGCGCAAACGTCGTCGGAATCTGATCTGGATTGCGGAGGCACATCATGCCCAGGTAGTCCCCGCGATAGGGATGGAAAGCGTCCTCGACGTGCCAAGTGATGAGCTGCCCACTCCCGGTGCCCACCTGCTCGTTCTCGTGACCCTTGATCGGGAGAAGGTCGTGCACGATACGGCCGCCCTGTTGGGTGCTCCACCCGATCGGCTCCCCGAGCAGGGACGAAAGCAGGACGAGTAGGATGTCCTCGGATAGCGTATCGTTGTCCTCGCCGTGGTCGTTCCAGTGGGGAGGCGTCGGCCCGATCTTGCCCTCGTCCACGGGCCAACCCCTCACGACCACCATCGCGCCCTCGGGCTCGAACAGCCGAAAGTTCCTCAACTCACGGCGGATACGCCGCGGCAGCTCGTGAGCCATGACGTTCGCTTCGTCCAAGAAGTCCTGGTCCTCCACGCTGGCGTATCGACCAGCCAGCTCCGAAATCACCGCCCGGGTCTCTTCGACCTCGGCTTCCGTCATGCGGATCTTCGACATCGTCTTCCTCCGAAAAAAATGTGAGCGGCAAGTGCCGCTCCTTGTTGAGGTTGGGGGGCTGTGCAGGCACATAGCTGTTCGCGAGGGCTCCCAGGTCAAACCGCGACTCGAACTCCTGCCTCACGCAGCACGGTTCCGAGAGACCCGAGACCTCGGGACAAGACGTCCGTCTGTCCACCGAATCCGAGGCGCACGTGACCGGGCGTGCCGAAGCAGGTTCCCGGTACGAGCATCACCCGATGCGTTTCGGCCAAGCGATGGCAAAAGTCATCGACGTCATCCACCGTCGGGAGGCGAGGAAAGCCACACACCCCACCGCGCGGCTTGACCCAACGGATCAGCTCGGCATGCTCATCAATCCACCGATCGACAAGCTCTCGGTTCGCGGCCGCGAGCGTTCGCTTCTCTTCGAGGATCCGATCGGCGTGAGCGACGACCCGAGCGGCGATCAGTTCGACCAACGGGGACAGGTGCAATGTCGTGTAGTCACGAACTCGAATCATGCGATCCAGGGCCGACGGCTCGGCGATGCACCAACCGATTCGGAGTCCGGGTAGTCCATACCCTTTGGACAGCGTCCCGAGCGAAATGGCACGCTCATACCGTGCGGAAGGGTCCGCCAAGGGAGGCGTCTCATACGTCAAGTCTGAGAAGGCGCCGTCCCATAGGAGCCATGTGCCGTTGCGCTCCACGATCTCGAGGAGTCGGTCCAGCTGCCCAGGAGTCAGGGTCGAGCCCGTTGGATTGTGCGGGAAGTTGACGACGACCATCCTGGTCGAGTTGCTCACCAGTGCGTCGAGTCGATCGAGGTCCGGCGTCCAACCTTCCTCGTGACGTAGTCGCCATTCGCGCGTACGACAACCGATCCCGGTCACCACATCGCAAAGACCAGGATAAACCGGGCCCAATGCCACGACGCCATCCCCCGGACAGAGAAGGGCGTTCATGGCCAGGAAGATCGCTTCGGTCGATCCGTGAGTGACCATGACTCGGTCCGAGTCACTCCCGGTCCAACGGTCCGCGATCGCCTGTCGCACCCCGGCCCCGCCCAACGTCTGGCTGTCACGGAAGACGATCTGATCCATCTCCTCGATGGACAGCCCGGTGATCGCTCGGACGTCCGCGAGGGAATAGTCGGAGACGCCGCTGCTTCCGAGGTCTGAATCGACGTCGAAATAGTAGAGGCGCATCCAATCTTCCAGGAGCGCCCGAGGAAAGGTCTGCATTGGGTATCCCTTCAGATTTGAGGATCCATCGAGTACGGGCACGCCTCGATGTGCGTCATGATGGAACGGGGCCAGCAGGGTGGCTGGGTCGCGTTCAGTCCTTCTCTCGGTGGGTGGTGTGGTCCGAAGAGAGCACTGCCTCGGCACCTACCTCTCGAACGACCTCGGCGAGACGCGCGAGCGTCTCCGGGTCGAATTCAGCCAAGCGGAGATCCAGGACTTGATCCGCCAACTCCGACAGGACCGGACGCTCGAAGACGGCACCGAGCGGGAGCTCCACACCCAGCTGACTCCGGACGCGACTCACCACCCGCACCGCCAACAGCGAGTGGCCGCCCAACTCGAAGAAGTCGTCGTGGCGGCCCACACCCTCCACACCCAACACGTCCGTCCAGATCCGCGCCAGCGCCTCCTCCTCCTCCCCCTCGGGCTCCGCGTATCGACCGCGCGTGTACGACGCACCCGTCGGATCGGGTAGCGCCCCTCGATCCACCTTCCCGTTCGGCGTCCGAGGCAGCGACTCCAGCTCCACGTACGCCGTCGGCACCATGTACTCCGGGAGCGTCTCGCGAACATGGCGCCGTAGCTC
>JAJCZZ010000002.1 GCA_029262115.1 Gemmatimonadota bacterium
ATCCAGTCGCCCACCCTTCCACCATTTCCGCAGGCCCGGTGCGAGCGGCTCGGCGTGGCGCGCGTCCTTCCACTCGCCTGCGGCTCCCTCCGGGACCGGGCGGGCGGCGCTCGCAAGAGCTCGCTTCGCCTATGGCCGCCAAAGGCGACACCCGCCCTCGCCCACCACACCTCGCTCGGCCTGGCAGGCTTCGCATACCGCCGGTATGCGAACTCGCCCCGGGCCTCCACCTCATCCGTCCCACCCTCGAACTTCCCGTGCGAGCCGGGTAGAACAGGAGTAGCTTCACGGTGAATCCCATCAACGCAGGACCCATCATGGAAGCCAAAGCCAAAGAGCGGCTCTACCACCTCGTGGACCAAGTCCCGGAGGACGAGGTCCACACCGCCGAGCGGTTCCTCGAGTACCTCTCCGCCACGCACGACCCGGTGCTGCGTTCGCTCATGGCCGCACCGGCAGAGGACGAGCCCATCACACCCGAGGAAGAGGAAGCCGTTCGCGAAGCCCTGGAGGACGTCGCAGCCGGACGGATGCACTCGCTCGACGACGTGAAGAAGGAGCTCGGGCTCTGATCTGGTCGATCCGCTTCACCACGAGGGCCAAGAAGGACCTGAAGCGTCTCGACAAACAGACTCAGGCCACCGTGCTCGCGGCCTTGACGGAGTACGCAGCCACGGGCAGAGGCGACGTCCGGAACGTCGTAAACACCAAGCCGCCGCAGTTCCGGCTCCGCGAAGGCAACTGGCGTGTCCGCTTCCTTCGACATGTACAGGAGCAGGAACTCGAGATCCTTCACGTCCGTCACCGCTCGAAGGCCTACGACCGCTGACACCTGGCCGCGCCCGCAGCTACGATGTACTCTGAACCTCCGAAACCTCACGTCCGGGCATATACCAGCCTCGAACGCGAAAAAATAGCAAAAGGTGAGCGGCTAAGAGTAAAAGCACGAAGCACTTAGGGTTCGAAAAGTCTCAGAAGTGCTTCAATGGGACCTCTTCACCCAAACTGACCCCATCGGGATCGCTGGGGGGCTGAATCTCTACGGGTATGCTGGCGGGGATCCGATCAACTTTTCGGATCCGTTCGGGTTGATGGCTTGTGATCCGCCCGAATCCTGCCCGGAGGCCTTGCCTGAACTGTTCACGGTGAAGGTACGTTTCGGAGGTCGGGTCGGATTCGACGCCGCGGTGGCGGGGTTTGGGGCCAGCGTGGGTGGTCAGGTGGGGCCGCAGGGCGAAATCACGTTAGGTGATGAAGCCACCCTCACCGTGTCCGACTTTGAGTTGTCCTTCGATTTCGGTGTGGTCGGGCCGGCCGGGTCGGGCTTCGGTGCAAGGTGTGATGTGTTGAGCACATGCTCCGGATATGGCTCTGCGCCAGGCCCCGGTATTGAAGTGGGGAGTTCAAGCGAGCAGCGAGGCCGGTTCGGCTCGACGACCAGAATCGGTGTTCAGGTAGGTATCGGAGCCGAACTCGGTATCTCCGGCCAGGGCCTACTAGCGAGGCTTATTCGCTACTCTGAGTCACAACAGAAACGAATTGGACCGGATGGGTACAGGCGATGATCACAGTAGGCCGTCTTACAGGAGTCATCGGCACGTTAGGCGGGCTAGTCCTCTTCGCTCTCCTAGGGGCTGGCGTGGAGGGGAGTGTCAATGCGCCGGGTGCCATGGATGTGGTAGGTGCCATCGTAGCCCTGTCGATGTTCCTGAGCTGGTTCATCGCCATCTGGCACTGGGGGAGGTACTACCCCGCGGAGGGTCAGGGGAAGGGTACCTGGGGTGTGGTCGTGATCATGGGATTCTTTCTCGGAGCGACCGCATACTGGTTCCTAAAGGCTCATAGGTCGATCCCGACCTAAGGTTAGGCCTCCTACCTGGACGAGGCCCAGCGTCTGGCCTCATGCGTGAGAATAAGGCCGTCAAGGACAGCCTTGGCGGTCTTTTTCTCGTGCGGGGGCGGATGTCGGGATGGGTCGACTCACGTAGTCCCGGAAGCCCGGTCTCCTATCGTGGGGGGCCGGGCTTCTTGCTTCTCATCTGACGTCGCGAACGGAGCGGCTGGTGAGGAGGGCGTCGACGAGCTTGACGATGGTCTTCTGATCGTCGAGGGGAAGGGACTCGACCTTTCGAAGCCGACGGCGCAGGCGGTAGGTGGCGGAGTTGACCTGCTCGGCGGGCGGCTCGAGGCCGAGGAGTTGATCGGTGGAGGCGCCGAGAGCTCGTGCGAGCACGGCCAGGACATCGGCAGGCGGCTGTGCACCGGGTGTATTCTCGTAGTGCGCGATCATGCGCTGGGAGCTGCCGGCCGCGGAGCCCAGTTCTTCCTGGGTCATTCCGGCGGCCATGCGCAGGGCAGCGAGTCGTGCGCCGAAGCTGTCGGTGGTGGGCTTGCTCATGAAGCTCGACGGAATGGAGGAGGGCTCGCTCCAATGTAGGCCACGCATGCAGATCTCCCGGTCGAGTTGCCGTTCTAATACATGGCATGGATGTTTCTGTGTGTCCAGTAGGAAGTGACCCGACCCCCTTGACAGCTTTTGGCTGGAGACGCCCATGGCCCGGATCCCGGAAGCGGAGCTGGAGCGATTGAAGCGGGAGACGGATCTGGTGGCGTTGGTGCGAGCGGGGGGCGTGGAACTGCGGCGTCACGGCCGGGACTGGCTGGGCCTGTGCCCGTTCCACGAGGACCGGGAGCCGTCGCTGGTGATCACACCGAGCAAGGGTCTGTGGCACTGCCTGGGCGCGTGCGACGCGGGCGGGAGCGTGATCGACTGGGTGATGCGACGGGAGGGCGTGAGTGTCCGGCACGCGGTGGAGCGGTTGCTGGCGGCCGAGGGTCGGGAGGTGGAGGCGGCGCTCGATCTGGATCCGGAGGCCTCGGACGCGGAGCTGCTCGGCGCAGTGGCGTCGTTCTACCACGCGACGCTGAAGCGGAGTCCGGAGGCGGTGGAGTACCTGAGGACCCGGGGCCTGGACTCGGTGGAGCTGACCCGCCGTTTCGGGCTCGGGCTGTCGAACCGTACGCTGGGCTACCGGTTGCCGAAGAAGGCACTGAAGGCCGGCGAGCGGATCCGGGGCCGACTGCAGGAGCTGGGCGTGCTGCGGAAGTCGGGCCACGAGCACCTGGCGGGTAGCCTGGTGGTGCCGGTCTGTGACGAGTCCGGAGCGGTGGTGCAGCTGTACGGCCGAAAGCTTCGGGACGACTTGAGGAAAGGCACGCCGCTGCACCTGTACTTGCCGGGTCCGCGGCGCGGGATCTGGAACGGGCAGGCGCTGGCCGAGCACACGGAGCTGATCGTGTGCGAGTCGCTGATCGACGCGATGACGTTCTGGAGTGCGGGCTACCGGAACGTGACGGCGGCGTACGGGACGAACGGGTTCACGGCCGA
>JAJCZZ010000003.1 GCA_029262115.1 Gemmatimonadota bacterium
TCCGGTTCGCGGCGCTGCGTCATCCCGAGCACTCCGCCACGATCGAGCGCGTTCTGGCGATCCCCCCCAAACGCTTCGAGCGCGAGACCACTTCTTTCCTCACCGACGAGGAGGTCGAAGCACTCCTCACCGCCCCCAACCCCAACGCCGCCGCAGCGAAGCGCCCGGCGGCACCCGCCCACCAAACGACCACCAGGCTGGACTCACCGTGGAGGTCCGACCCACCGGTGCCCACGGAGCCCACCAGCCCCCATACAGGCACGTCCACCGCTCAGGAAAGCGCGACCATGGGTGCCGCAGGCGCCCACCCCCGAAAAAGGGGGGTGTCATGGGCATGTTCGAGCAGGCCGGGCCGGTCGGTGCTGCTTCCAGCGAGCGGGGCTCGACCGCCGGATCAAAGGCCGGCGGTCGAGCGAGTGGCGCACACCCGCCCAGGTACCCACCCGCCCCCAGCCCGAGCGGCCCCCGAGCGGAAGCAACACCGACCGGCCCGGCCGTATCCACCCGCCCCCAAGCGGACGAATCACCAACCGGCCCGGCCGTACCGTAAAAGCTACCCGCGCAACCGCCCCAACTCCCTACGCGCATCCGGCACCACAGCCGCATTCGGCCGAGCAGTAATCAACTCCTCCAACAGCCGAATCCCACCCTCCACATCTCCAACGGACCCAAGGTACCGCGCCAACTCCAGCGCCCCCTCCCCCCACTCCACAGCATCCGAGAACCCATCAACCAAAGTCCGCCGCACCGCCGCACCCAACGCCTCATCCCCACCCCCATCCGCCAGCCGCGCAGCCTCCGCCAACAACCCAGGCCGATCCGCCTCCTCCACACCGTCCACGCCAGAAAACAGCAGCCGCGCCGCCTCCACCCCACGCCCCCGGTGGGCCATCACCCCAGCTTCCGCCAGCAACCCCACACCCTCAGGCGACAACCTCCCCATCAGCCCAGCAAACTGAATCACACCGGTCGCATCCGACGGATTCAACCCTCCAACGGCCATCAGCAGCGCCTGCCGCCCCAACGCGACGTCTCCCTGCTCCATCAGCAGGTACCCGCGCTCCAGGTTGCTCCTCGGTCCATCGATGTCCTGAAGAACGGCCGCGGCCCCAACCGGATCCCCGCGCACCATGAGCGCCCCCGCGACGGCCGCGCCCAACTCGTCGAGCTCCGGCGCCTGGGGAAACTCGGCGCGGAACCCGTCCACCAGTTCGAAGAGACGCTCCGACGATGCCGTACCCGCTTCCAGACGGATCGCGAGCGCGGACGCGCGCCGCCGGTCCACCGTCCCGGGCGTGAACGACGCGACCACCCGCCTCTGCGCCTCGAGCGCCGCCGACGTGTCGCCGGCCGCCAGAGACGCCTCCACCAGCCGCTGGTCGAACTGCCGGCGCTCGCCCGGGCTATCGGCGCGCTCGCCGAGCTGCTCGTAAGCCCACGCGGCGAGATCGGCCATGCCGCCGTCACGCGCTCGTCGAGCCACGTCCGACAGGAACGAGGCGCGGGGGCGCCCTCCCAGCTCCCCCGCCACCCTGCGCACGAGGGGAAACGCCTCATCCTCAAGACGTAGATCCAGAGCGATGGACGCGCCTGCCCGCCGCTTTGGGCCCTCCGCGGACCGCGCGAGCGTCCGTACCAGCCGGAGGCCGGCTTCCTCCCTCCCTTCCGCGAGTCCGGACACCCGCCGCGAGACTGCGGCGGTCTGCCCTCCGTCCGAGCCGATGGCCAACGCCCACTCGTCAACCGCGAGGTCCAGACTTCCCATGGTCGCAAGCAGGTCCCCCATCTCCATGGCCAGGGCGTCGTTGGTACCCACCGCCCGGCGCCCGCGGTGAAGAATCTGGAGCGCCTCCTCCGGACCGAAGGCACGCTCGTACGCCCGGCTGACCTCGCGGTATGGGGCCTCCGCATCGGGATCGAGTCCGAACCACGCTTCCGCTTCGGGGGCCAGCGCCTCCAGCGAATCGACCTCGATCAAGACCCGCAGCTTGAGGTACCGAACCCCGGCCGACGTGGGGGACCGGGTCAGGAACGTGTCCACGACGGGAAGGATCGCGCCGAGCTCGCCTTTCGCTCGCAGGACTCGCTCCAGCGCAAACAGACCGCCGGACGAGGTCGGGCTTGCCGCCAAGAGCCTGCGCAGAACCATGTCCGCCGCCCCATAGTCCCCCCGCGACTCCAGCGCGGCCGCTTCTCGAAGCAGTCGGGTCTCCTCTGCCGCCTGACCGGCCGCGGCCGACGCGCAGGCCGCGAGTACGAGCGCGGCCACCGACAGCGCCCGCAGCTTCACCGGATGGCCCCCGGCGGCGCACCGCCCGTCCCGTTGAGCCGTTCGAAGTACTGGATCACCAACTGACGCACCGCCGGGGACAGCCGCCGCAGATGGTCCGCATCCGGCAGTCCGAAGCGGAGTGCCCCCAACTGTTCCGGGGTCAGGGGTACCGCGCCCGTGCGATCGAAGGCGCCCGCACGATCCGACTCGCGCTCTTCCGAGAACTCCTCACGCTCGAGGCTTCGGCCGGCGTCGAGGAGCCGACGGAAGAGTTCTTCCTGGCGCCGCACGACCTCGGGATCCAGCCGTCCCTGGGCCATCTGTGCCGCCAACGCTTCCGCAGCCTCGGCGAGCTGCTCGAGATCGGCCAGCGAGGCGTCTTCGCTGCCGGGCTCTTTGGACATCTCGCCGAGGTCTTCCGCCACCTGCTGCTGCTGCTGGGCGAGTTGCCGCATCTGCTCGGCCATCGCCTGCTCCCCGAGCTGCATGGGCATCAGTTGGCTGGTCTGGTTGTTCACCTGCCCCTGCTGCTGAGCCATCTGCTCCATCTGTTCGCTCATCTGCTGCTGGCTCGCCTGCCCCTGCCCCTGGCCCTGGCTCATCTGCTCCGCCCCGGCCAAAGCCATCAATGCCAACTGGTTGAGATCGGAGATCGCCTGATCGGCCGACGCCTGCGGCGAGGGCGAGGGACCCCGCCGGTTCTCCATCGCCTCGATCGTGCGTTGGAGTGACTCCATGGCCCGGCCCATCTGGGTCGTCAACTCCCGATTCTCGTCGGCGCCCTCGGTCGCCATCGTGAGGTTCTGCGCCATGTTGCGCACTCCCTGCAGCAGTGACGCTTCGTCCGCGCGCATCGCGTTCACCTGCTCCTGAGACGCGGTGCGCATCCGCTCCTGCAACTCCGCCTGTCGACGCGCGAGCGAGAGCGCGTCGTCCGCGGCCGCCCGAAGCGCCTCCTGCGCGCGCTCGGCCTGCTCCTGTTGCATCTGCTGCTGCGCCTCGGCGAGCTGTTGGGCGGCCTCGTCCATGGCTTCCGACGCCTCCTGTGCCTGCTCACCCGCCTCCTGTTGCTGGCCTTGTTGCGCCTGCTGCCCCGCCTCCTGCATTTGCTGGCGAGCGTCGCTCGACGTCTCTCGCGCCTGCTGGACCCCCTCCGCCGCGTCCTGCTCGCCGAGCTGCTCCAGTCGCTCCTGGAGGCGCTCCATGCGTTCCTCCAACTCCTCGGCGCGGTCCTCGAGCTGTTCTTGCTGTTCGGCCCGAAGCTCCGGCTGGTCTCCCTCCTTCATGGCGTCGGCCAACGCTTCCTGCTGCTGCGCCAACTCCTGTGCCTCATCCTGCGTGGCTCGGAAGTCCTGTTCAACAGCGGCGCGACGGAAACGCTCCAGCGATTCCTTGAGCCGGTCGCGCATTTCCTCCTGCTGGCGGGCCAACTCCTCCATGGCCTGCTCGGGGTCGAGAGCGTCCTGATTTTCGAGCGACTCGGAGAGGCGTTCCATCTGGTCGCGCATCTCCTGACTCGCGACCTCTTTCAGCAACTCCTGCAACTCCTCGAGTTGAGCCTGGAGTTCGGGGTCGGCCTGACCGGCATCCTCCATGGCGCGTTCGAGGGCCGCCAACTCCTGCTGGAGCGAGTCGACTTCGTTCGCCATCTGCTCCTGCGCCTCCAGCGAACGGCGGAGCTCCTCTCGCTCCTGGAACGCCATCGGGTCGTCCGGGTCGGGTCGTCCGCGGCTGTTGGGATCGCCGGGATCCTGGGCCTCGGCTTCCCGCTCCATGTCGCGCGTCTCGGCCGCCTGGTCTCCTGCTTCCTCCGCCATCTCCTGAAGCCGCTCCGCGACGGACTCCAGTTGACGTTCGGCCTCCCTGCGCAGTTCCGCCGCCGCCGGCATTCTGAGGACGTACTCACGGGTCGCCGCGCTCTGGCCGCCGGGTGAATTGTCGGTCACCCGCGCGAAGTAGCGCACGGTGTCACCCGGCATGAGCCCCCAAGTCGACAGGTCGAGAAGGGGCCGGGCGAGGGCCGCGCGTGTCCCGCCAAGGTCCAGCCCCTGCACCACCGGTTCATGCCGGACGCCGAAGGCCGAGACGCGGTAGGCGACCAACTCAAGGCGGCGCAGGCCGTAGTCGTCGCGGGCCTCGAGAATCAGAGGCTGCTGGAGATTCAGCGGCAGGATGGTGTCTCGACCGGGCAGCGGAATCGCCACGAGAGGCGTGAGATCCGGCTGGACGGTCAGCACCAACGGCTGCGGTTGGATCTCGGCGGGCGCCCCATCCGGATCGGTGAAACGCCACGGGTACGTCCCATCCACACGCGGCGTCCAGATGCCCTGGAACGACGCCCCGTCAATGAGAAAGGACGCCGCGTCGCCGCCCTCGGCGTCGAGCAGCCCTGCCGCAGCGAGCGGCCGGCTCGTCCGACCCTCGACGATCAGGCGGGTACCGCGTGGAACGATGAGAGGAGGCACTTCACCCCGGTACTCCTCGTCCGCCAGCCCCGTGTGGGGTGGGAACGCGACCTGCACCCTCAGATCCGATACGAAGAGTGGATCGACAGGGATGATGTCGAACGGCCCGGCACGAGCCCCGTCGGGGGCACGCACCTCGTACTCGGTCCGCGCGGACACGGCCTCGAACACATGGCGCGCGGTACCGCCCTCGCCGACGTCGAGACGGAGCGTGCGTGCCACGTCACCCGCCGACTGCCAGGCGAGATCCACCGATTCGCGGCCTGGAGCGGACACCGTGATCTCGATGTTCGACCCCCGCAGCACTTCGAGGTCGCCGGGCTGGACCACGACGGGAGCCAGAACGGGATCGGTCATGAGGCCGAACGGCCGGGCGAGTCCGGACCATGCCTGGGCGGTGCGACCGGGGGCGAGCACCGCCAGTCCCACCAGGACGAAGGTGAGAGCCGTCAACGTACCCATGCCTCGGCGGGTCCACATTTCGACCGTCCGGCCCAGGTCACCGGACAACTCGGAGACCGACCCGGTCATTCCGGAGAGCGCGTCACTCGCCGCACGGCCCGCGAGCGAGGCGGACGTCCCGAACGGGACGGTCCGGCCAACCTCCAGGGAGCCCCTGACCATGCCCGTCCGAAGCCCCGCGGACCGCTCGATCGCCAAGGCCACCGGTGCCTCGGCGAACCAGCGCGCCATCCCCCGGACCACCAGAACGGCCACCACCGATCCGATTGCCACGAACGTCAGGTCCAGGAAGAGCGGCACGTCACTCCCCTGGCGCCAACCGTCGGGGCCGGCCAGGACCCAGGCCATCAGAAGCACCACGGAGAGGGCGGCCACCAGCCACACCAGGGTCGCGCGAACCGTACCGCTCTTCAGGTCGTCGCGAACGGCCCCCACCCGGGTCTCGAGAGAGCGGACCTCGGGACTCATGGGGCGGCCTGCCCGAGCGCGAAGACCACCAGATTCACACCCATCCGAATGGCCTGCTCCCGCACGTCCGGCAAGTCGTCATGCACATCCGCATCCTCCCAGCCATCGCCAAGATCCGATTCGAAGCTATAGAACACGGCCAGCCGCCCCCCCACGAACATGCCGAGGGCCTGGGGCTCCTGACCATCGTGTTCGTGGACTTTGGGAAGACCATCGTCAAGGTCGTAGACCGTATGGAAGACCGGATGATCCGCGGGCAGGAGGGTCAACTCCGCCTCGGGCAGAACGGCCGCGATTTCCCGACGGAACGACTCGTCGAGCCCGTAGTTGTCGTCGGCGTGGAGGAAGCCGCCCGACAAGAGATAGCCTCGTAGCGCCGCCCGCTCTGCGGCGGAAAAGCGCACGTTCCCGTGCCCCGTCATGTACAGGTAGGGGTGGTCCCGGAGTCCCGGATCCAGCGGCGTGACAGTGGCTTCGCGCGACCGGGTCGGGATGCCCGTGCGGTCCCGGATCGCCTCCAGGAGATTCGGGAGCGACGACGGATTCGCATACCAGTCACCGCCCCCGTCGTACTGGAGGCGTGCCATCGTAATGGAATCGGTCGCCGGGTACATCGGCGCCGGAAGGGCGACCACAACGGCCGCCACCAGCGTCCATATCATCGGAAATCTCGGAAGGTCAGCGTTCGGATACGTCGAGGTCGAGCACGATACGGTAGGCCTCGTTTCTGGGGATGGCGAGGCGCCGCGCGATCTCCTTGGAAACGGCGCTGGCACGCCCGCCGTCCGCCAAAAGAGCCCGGGCCAACTCCGCCGCTTCCTTTTCGAGGACCCCCCCGTCCTGTGGAGCGTTGTCCGCCGGTGCCACGACAACGGTTACCTCGCCACGAGGCGAGTTCTCCTCATAGTAGTGGAGGACATCCACCACAGTTCCGCGAACGAACTCTTCATGCACTTTCGTCAACTCGCGCGCGACCGCCACCCGGCGCTCGTCCCCGCAGGCGGCCCGCAGATCCTCCAGAAGGCGGACCAGTCGATTGGGAGACTCGAACAGGACCAGGGTCTCGTCCGTCCCGCCGACGCGCATGAGGTCGGCACGCCGCTCTTTCCCCTTCCGGGCGATGAAGCCGAGAAAAGCGAAGCGAGCCGCAGGGAGGCCCGACCCGATCAGCGCGCTGAGGACTGCGGAGGGCCCGGGGATGGGCACCACGGTATGGCCGGCTCCGGTGACTGCTGCGACGAGCGACTCGCCGGGATCGGACACGAGAGGCGTGCCCGCGTCCGACACGAGCGCCAACTCCTCACCGGCATCCAGCCAGCCCAGCACGGCTTGTGTGCGCGCATGTTCGTTGTGCTGATGGAGGGACGACAAGGGCGCCGCGCTCCCAACCGCGTTGGCGATGACGCGCGAGCGGCGGGTGTCCTCCGCCAGAATACGGTCGACACGCTGGAGGACCTCGCCAGCTCTCGCCGAGAGGTCCCCCAGATTGCCGATCGGAGTACTTACGATGTAGAGGGTGCCCACCAGAGCCCGACCCTGCCCCCTACCCGGTCCCGCTGCGTCTAGCCGAGGTGCTGCTGGATCTTCTCCTCCAGATGCTGCTTGGGGACCGCGCCGATCACCTTGTCAACGACCTTGCCGTCCTTGAAGAACAGGATGCTCGGGATCGAACGGATTCCGAAGCGGGCCGAGACGGACGGGCTGGAATCCACGTCCAGCTTCGCCACCTTGAGGCCCTTGTCCTGATATTCGTCGGCAAGCTGCTCGACCACCGGCGCCACGATCCGGCACGGACCGCACCACGTGGCCCAGAAATCCACCATCGCCAACCCGTCGCTCTTCTCCACCTCAGCGGCGAAGTTCTCGTCGGTCACTTCCAGAATGTTCACACTCGCTGCCATTTTAGTTTCTCCTGGTCACTTGATTTTCGGCCTGCTTCGCTTCCTTCAGGCACTGAACTGACATGATCTCGTCCAACTCCACCGGCCTCCCACTCGATCACGTCGGGATTGCCGTGCCGTCACTCACCGAAGCCGCCGCTCTGTTCGAACTCGTTTCGGGCCATCCGAGTTCCTCAATCGAAACTCTCGAAGCCCAAGGTGTTCGGGTTTTGTTCGTGGGGCAACTCGAACTGCTTGAGCCCCTCCACTCCGATACGACGGTCGCCCGATTTCTCGACCGCAGGGGTGCCGGCCTTCACCACATCGCCTACCGTTCCCACGACATCCGCGCTGATCTCGAGCGCCTCGCCGCCGACGGCTTCGAACTCATCGATCACACGCCCCGCGCGGGGGCCGGTGGGCACCTCGTGGCCTTCCTGCATCCCCGCTCCACGAACGGCGTCCTGACCGAACTGGTACAGCACGGGCTACCAAAGGACGGAGCACCGGTTCCATCGACGTGACGGAGCACCGGTTCCATCGACGTGATCGACGAGTCCACGCTTCACCGTCCCTGGCGCATCACGCGCTCCAGATCCACCTGCTCGATAAACCAGCGACCTCCGTCCGAGCGCACAACCGTGAATGGAAGGGCGCGGACCTCCGCGCTGCCCTGCTTCAGATTCACGAACACCCGGCGTGTCGGGTGCGAACGACCCGGCACCGGCTCCTCGCCTGTGACCACGTAGTCGTTGTGGCGAAGGATCCGGGCGATGGCGTCGAGCTGCACCTCCACATCGGCGCGTGACCGGCATGACGTACCCCCAAACAGGGAGCCGATCTTCTTGAAGAAACAGCCGAAGGTCGACCCGGTGTCCCCAATCGCACCGTCCGCCGTACCGAAGAGGCGACTCATGGCGTCCACGTCACGGACGTTCGATGCCTCGAGGAAGCGCTCCACGGTGAGTTGAGGCGCCACGGCGGCGGCCCCGGCCTGACTCGAGTACACCGTGGTGGTGCACCCCGACAACGCCGTCACGGCGAACAGTCCCACCGCCGCGCACGCTCGACCGAACGGAGTCCACTGCATATTCAGCACCTCGACCTGGTAGGAAACGGTCCTGCGCGGGGCGGAGCGCAGGCCACCGCACCGTTCAAACTTCGACCCAACGGTGAGGCGCGGGAAGCCCGAAGGCCGTGTGTGCCCCGCCCCAACCTGCACGATGATCCGCTAAGCAGGTGCCCCGGCCGGGTCGATCTCCGGTCGCTCCGCGGTCTCGAACCGCAGGGCGCCCTGCCCGTCCGGGGTGATCCGGACGTGCGATCCGGACGGGATCTCCTCCCCGAGGAGAAGCAGCGCGAGGGGATCCTGAATGAGCCGTTGCACCGCGCGCTTCAGGGGACGCGCGCCGAACACGGGGTCGTAGCCGACCTCCGCAATGAGCGTCCGTGCCTCGTCGGTGACGTCGAGGGTCAGGCCCATATCGTCAGCCATACGCTGCACACGGGCGAGCTGAAGGTCCACAATCGTTCGGAGCTCCTCCATTCCCAGGGGATGGAACACCACGATGTCGTCCACCCGGTTCAGGAACTCCGGCCGGAAGTGCGCACGAACCGCCTCCATGACGGCGCGCTCGGTGGCGGAGTCGTCGTCCGAGAGCTCCAAAATGGCCCGCGCCCCGATGTTGGACGT
>JAJCZZ010000004.1 GCA_029262115.1 Gemmatimonadota bacterium
TCGAGCCCCACCCGGGTCATTTCTCAGGGCGAAATGTACCCCGGTGGGGCCCCAACCCAGGGTTGACGTCGCTTCGCTCCATCCGTAGCGACGCATTCGCGGCGGACGCGACCCAAGACGTGGTCGCCAACGAACAACGAATCACCGGAGGTGCTCCACATGGCGCTGACGTTCCGGTACTCTCCCGGCCCTGCGCCCGTGCCACCCCTCGTGAAAAGGAAACGCCCCGAAGTGTCGAACCACCGCACCTCGTTGGAGCCGCCGTCGAAGATGACCGTCCGGCCGTCGGACAACCTCGTCCCGGCTCGTACATCGAAGAGCGTCGAGCCAGCTTCACTTCCTTCCCTGGCTCCCACCCGGGGTTGTCCGCGCGGGCGGAGCCTGTCAACGCGTTCGCGCCCCCCAAACTCAGAGATCCATCTCGAACTGTAGTCCCGTAAACGTGAGACGATGGTGCGGGGTCAGTCCCATTCTGGCGATCGCCTCGCGGTGCTCGGCCGTGCCGTATCCGGCGTTCCGTGCCCACCCGTAGCCGGGGTGGCGTCGATCCAGTTTACGCATGAGCCGGTCACGGATGACTTTCGCCACGATCGACGCACATCCGATCGAGTGGATGAGCGCGTCTCCGTCGACCACCGCGTGGTGCTCCCAGCCCAGGTGATGCACACTCAGGCCGTCCACCACGACGTGATCCGGCGTTGCCCGGAGTCGGTGGAGGGCACGGCGCATGGCCTTCGTGGTGGCCTTGAGGATATTGATCCCGTCGATCTCCCGAACCGACGCCGCACCGACGCCGACATGGAGTGCGGTCGACATGATCCGCGGGAACAGTTCCTCGCGTAGTTCGATCGTGAGGCGCTTGGAGTCATCCGCTCCGTCGATCATGACACGGGGCGGAAGGACCACGGCGGCCGCGACGACAGGACCGGCAAGGGGTCCCCTTCCCGCCTCGTCTACTCCGGCCACCAAAAGGTCGCGGCCCCAGAACCCTCGCTCGTATTCGAGAGGGTCCAGGGGCCGCGTCGCCTCCTGCGAGTCCGGCTTCACGGCCGGAGTCGAGCCGTCAGCGGAGGCGCTTCTCCCGGATACGCGCGGCCTTACCGCGGCGTCCCCGGAGGTAGTACAGCTTGGCCCGGCGCACACGACCCCGACGTACGACCTCGATGGCCGTCACGGTGGGCGCGTGGAGCGGGAAGATCCGCTCGACGCCGACGCCACTGGAGATCTTCCGGACCGTGAAGGTTTCGGCGAGGCCGCCGTTCTTCCGAGCGATGCAGACGCCCTCGAAGTTCTGGATGCGCTCTTTCGCACCCTCCTTCACGAGGTACGCCACCCGAACGGTATCGCCGGGCGCGAAGTCGGGAGCGTCGTCCCGCAACTCTGCTTTCTCGATTTCCTGGATCAGGTCCGCCATGATCGCCTTCCTAGACACGTACTGTGGGAAAAATTTCCCAGAGAGACGCGTAATCTAATGGCCCCCATCACATTGGTGAAGGGGCTTCGAGCCAGAGATAGAGAGTGACTCTTAACCCAGGTCCGGACGGCGCTCCGCCGTCGAACGACGTGCCTGCTCTTCTCGCCAGGCTCGAATCCGGGCATGATCACCGGACCGGAGCACCTCCGGTACGGCATGACCGCGGTACTCCGGCGGGCGGGTGTAGGACGGTGCGCTGAGCCGGGGCCCGTCGTAGAACGAGTCGGTTGCCGCAGCGTCGTGGTCGCCCATGGCACCCGGTAGAAGCCGGACAACGGCATCGGTCACGGCCAACGCGGCCACCTCGCCCCCGGACAGGACGAAATCGCCGAGGCTGACCTCATCGGTCGCGAGGTGGTCGGCCACCCGCTGATCGACGTCCTTGTAGTGACCGCACAGGAGGGTCAACTCCGGCGCAACGGAAAAGCGGACGGCGTCCGCATGGCGGAACGGGCGACCCCTCGCGGAGAGAAGCACGATCGGACCGACCGGGCCCAGGTCGTCCATCGCCTCGAAAAAGGGCTCGGGCTTCATGACCATCCCTGCCCCGCCGCCGTACGGGAGATCGTCGACGGTGCGGTGACGGTCGTGCGTGAAGTCGCGCAGGTCGATCACGTTGTACTCGACCAACCCGGCGTCCGCCGCGCGCGCAGGAATCGACAGGCTGAGCGGTCCCGTGAAGAACTCGGGGAAGATGCTGACGAGATTGATCCGCACGCGGTGCCTCCTAGTGTGCCGTATCCGAAGTACCTGGCCCACCGAGCGGTCGCTGGCGCCGCGAGCGGGTACCCGCGCCAAAGGCGTGGGTGGCGGAGCGACGCGGCATAGCCATAGCTACGCCAAGGAGCTCCAACGCCGGCCTCGTGGATGTCCAGTGGTCGCGAATGGGCCAGAGACTTTGGGTACGGTACACTAGAGATCCAGAAGACCGTCGGGCGGATCGATGACCATCCGCCTCCCCTCCAGGTCCACCTCCACCAACAGATCCGTCAGGAACGGAATCATGTGGCTGCGGTCGCCGTCCCTCACTTCCAGCAGGTCGGCCGTGCTGAGCTCGTACACCTCGACGATCTCACCCACACGTTCTCCGTCCTCCGTCTCCACTGTCATGCCAATGAGCTGGTGATAGAACAGTTCGTCGTCGGCGCGAGGCTCCAACTCGTCGATGGCTCGCAGCAGGTAGTTGCCCTGGAAGTCACGTGCCTGCTGCCGATTACCGACACCACCGAAGCGTACGAGGAAGCCCCGACGGAACGGTCGCACCTCCTCGACCCGAAGGGGGGGGAGATCCGGGTCGGGCTCCGAGGCGTCGCCGGTGCCCTGGTACAGAACCACCCCGGGAGCGAAGGTGCCCTCGGGGTGATCCGTTAGAGGCCAGACAAACAGCTCGCCCTTGGTCCCGTGTGGCTTGTTCAGATGCCCCACGACGAGGTAGCGCGGGTCGTCTCGACCCATGATGCGAAGGGGGTCCGAGATTACTCGGACTTCTCCTCGGCTTCCGCTTCCTCGGCCTCGGCGTCAGCCCCCGCCTCGGCAGTGACGTCGCCTTCGCCCTCGGCCTCTCCCTCTGCACTCTCTGACTCGGCCGCAGCAGCGGCCTCGGCCTCCGCGGCGGCTTTCGCTTCCGCAGCGGCGGCCTTTTCGGCTTCAGCGGCCTCGGCGGCGAGCTTCGCCTCAGCGGCGCGACGAGCGGCCAGCTCCTCGGCCCGCTTCGCCTTGGCCTCCTCGGCATCCCGCTCGCCAACCGCCACCGTCTCGTCTCCGCCGATCCGCGCCTTGCTGATGAGCGTCTTAACGGTTCCGCTGGGTGACGCGCCCTGTCCGAGCCAGTGGTCGACACGATCCAGATCGAGCACGAGGCGAGCAGGATGCGACAGCGGCTTGTAGTAGCCGAGAGTCTCAACGAAACGTCCGTCGCGTGGGGCCTTGCTGTCGGCCACGACAACGCGGTAGTGGGGCTGTTTCTTCCGGCCCATTCGCCGGAGTCTGATACGTGCGGGCATGTTCCCTATCGGTTCCTGAAACCAGGTCGTCGGCCGCAGGCCGACGGGTCCGCAGGACATAAGCCCCGCGGAGAGAGACCTATAGAATAACCCGGGCCCCTACGGGTGTACAGTCGTCACGCGCGCGGTTCCCGCTTCCACGCCCGGTCGCGCACGTCCTCGCAGATCACCAGACGATATTCGTCGTAGTAGGACTGGCGCCCCTCCTCCTTGGCCTCAACATGGATGGGATCGTCTCGCCAGCCGTTCAGGCTTTCCAGATCGCGAAAGCGCACGACGACGAGGCGCTCGCCGTCATCGGCCGTATAGGCCTTCTGGTCGATGAAGCCCGGGTGGTGCGCGACCGCCCGCGCGTAGACATTCGCGGCATGATCGTCATACCGCTTCAGCTTGTCGCCGACCATGTCGGCCCGGTGTCGGTTGAAGAAGAGCGTGTAGATCATGGGGCCAGGCTACGACTTCACCGGGGCCCTGGAAAGGCGATTGTCCCCGGACACCGGCGCCCCGGCGGTGCCCGGACCGGGACTCTCCTGAAGGGGTATCGCCGGTCTTCATCACCCATTGGGAGTACAGCGCGATCATGAATCGGGACGAGTCGTTACGCCGCATCCACGCAAACGAGGGCGTGTGGGACATGGTCATCGTCGGGGGTGGAGCTACCGGGGTCGGTGTGGCGGTCGACGCCGCGTCCCGGGGCTACCGGGTGGCCCTCGTGGAGCAGGACGACTTCGGAAAGGGGACGTCGACGCGCTCGACCAAATTGGTCCACGGCGGCGTGCGCTACCTTCAGCAGGGAGACATCCCACTGGTCATGGAAGCCCTGCGGGAGCGCGGCATCCTGCGGGATAACGCGCCCCATCTGGTACACGACCTCCCGTTCGTCGTGCCGAACTACCGATGGTGGGAGGCCCCCTTCTACGGCGTCGGCATGCGGGTCTACGATGTGCTGGCGGGGAAGTTCGGGTTCGGGAAGTCCGCGAACCTCTCGGCTGAAGAGACCCTCGAGCGGATTCCGAATCTGGAAGACGACGGGCTCAAGGGCGGCGTCGTCTATCACGACGGCCAGTTCGACGACGCGCGGCTCCTCATATCGCTGGCCCGGACCGCCCACGAGCAGGGTGCGGCACTCTTGACGCGCGCCCGCGTGACCGAGTTGGTCAAGGACGGCGACGGCTTCGTGTGCGGGGTGCGCTTCGACGACCTGATGGCGGGCACGGCGCACACGCTCGCCGCGCGCGTGGTGGTGAACGCCACCGGAGTCTTCTCCGACGGGCTCCGTCAGATGGACGATCCCGGTGCCGCGCCGATCATCCGACCGTCGCAGGGGGTCCACATCGTACTCGATCGAAGCTTCCTGGCCGGAGATGCCGCGATCATGGTACCCCACACGGACGACGGTCGCGTCTTGTTCGCCATCCCATGGCTCAATCGCGTGCTCGTTGGGACGACCGACACGCCGGTCGACGACGCGGTGCTCGAGCCTCGGGCGCTCGAGGAGGAGATCGACTTCCTGCTGTCCCACGCCCGTCGGTACATGGAACGTGATCCGAAGCGCTCGGATGTTCGGAGCGTATTTGCCGGGCTCCGGCCCCTGGTGTCGGCCGACGAGGACGGAGACACGTCCGAGATCAGCCGGGAGCACGCCATCCGTGTTTCGGAGAGCGGCCTTCTCACGATTGCGGGCGGAAAGTGGACGACGTACCGCAAGATGGCCGAGGACACGGTCGACGTTGCGCTGACGCTCGGCGACATGGAAACGCGCCCGTGCGTGACGAAGGAGTTGAACATCCACGGGTACCATGCCAACGCCGAGCGGTTCGGACGGCTGGCGCCGTACGGATCGGTCGCGCCCGAGGTGGAGGCGGTGATGGCCGCCGTGGAGCGGGGCTCGAATCCGATCCACCCACGACTGTCCGTGACGGTAGGCGAGGTCGTGTGGTTCGTGCGCTACGAGATGGCGCTCACGGTCGACGACGTGCTCGCGCGTCGGAGCCGTTCGCTCCTTCTGGACGCCGCGGCCGCCTCCGAAGCCGCCCCCACCGTCGCCCGGATCATGGCCGAGGAGCTGGAGGAGGACGGGCGGTGGGAGAGCGAACAGGTCGAGGAATTCCAGGCGCTCGCCAGCGGATACATGGTGGCGGGAATCGTCGACTGAGTCGCGTCAGTTCCCCATCGTGTAGATGAGCAGCACCCCGAAGCGCGTGGCCCTGCCACCGAAGCGACCGACCGCTTCCAACGGCGAGATCGCCTGGATGCGGTCGATCGTCTCCGGCTGAAGCTGACTCAGCAGCGACTGCGCATTCCCGACTCGGACATCGTTCAAGTAGATGTCGGCCATCTGGCAGGAGTTGAAGAACGCACCGGTACGGCGGCTCAGCTCCACACACACCGTGTTCCCGTTGTCCTTCACGTTGAGACCGGGGATGTTGGCACTCCTCAGTAGATCGGCAAAGTCCCGGGACGTCTCCAGAAGTTTCTCGATCCTGGCGCGATCCAGCCCGTCGAACCGGGTACCCATCCGGTCCCGACGCGCTGTCGACGCCCTGGTGACGCGGACGACCATCTCCGCGAGAGGGATCACCTCCTCGAGCAACTGGAACTCCACATGCACCGAGTCGCCACTCCCGGCCAGAACCTCCGTGATCCGCCGCCCGTAGCGCACGTGCTCCACGGCCAGCGTGACGGCTCCGGGTGGCACCCCTCGAATGAGGAACCGACCCCTCTCGTCCGAGCGGGCTCCCAGACGGGTACCGTCGACGCGAACCAGCGCGTCGGCAACCGGCTGGCTCGTTCCGCCGTCGGACAGTACGCCGGAGATCCGCGCGGGCTGGGACACCAGCACGTTGAGGTCGGTCGCCACCACGTAGGATTCGTCGGTCGCGAGGGTAACGGTGCGACTCTGGTGCGCACCAATCGAAGCGGCGAGTTCGACCCCTCCCGGAGGCAACGCGCCAACGCAGAGGCGAAACGAACCGTCGACTTCGGTCGGGACTCGACCGAGGACGGACCGATGGCCATCGACGAAACCGCTGATCTGCACGACGGCCCGAGCCACGGAAACACGGGTCAACATGTCTCGCACAACCCCACCCACCACCGAGCCGCTACCTCCGCAGGTCCGCGCCAGGACCGTCCCCTCCGACGCCGTTCCCATCGAGGCCGCGACGGGGCGGGACCCGACCCGCACGGTCGGGTTGTGAAGCATCGGTGGCCACGCCGCGACGGAGGGGTGGCTGAACTCGAGCAGGTATTCTCCGGCCGGCAGGCTGAGCGAGTAGCGGCCCTGTGCATCAGCCCGCGCCCTGGCACCGACCTCCGGCACCTCCACGAGCGCACCGGCCAGCGGCACGCCATGAATGCTGTCGAACACCGTACCCGATACAGGCGTCCGGTCCTGGGCCGAAACGGGCGCAGGACCCGCTACCGCGATCACCATGACAAGCACACGTAGTCTCATGGGAAGATCGTACGCCATTCGGTGCGCTGCGAACCGATAATCGCGCCGACGGCACCACCGATCAGCACCCCCCATCCACCGTACTGCGCGATCCCGTTGATCTGGTGCCGGCCGCACCCCGAGATCTGGAGGTCACAGTTGCTGGTACCGAGGAAAAAGCCGATGGCCCCACCGAACACCGCAGCGACCCCCGCCGTCGTCGCGCTGACCTTCAGCCACTGACTGCGCTCGACCGCGAGCTCTTCCAGCTCGTCGAAGGCGACCGAAAGACGTACGTCCGCGTCCGCAAGCCGGAGCGAATCACCGCTCACACCCAGGAAGCGCCCCGCGTCCACGAAGACACCGGGTGCGATCACCCGGACCCGTGCGGAGTCCCCGAGGTTGCCCACGGCTCGACGCACAGAAGCGTCCACGGTCTGGCCGGTAAGGGGGCCCGAGGCGATCGCCACAAGCCCGGCCAGGGCGGCGACTCGGGTTGGGACCACTCGGAAATGCCGTCGAGGCATGCGCTTGCGCGGGGCGTGGGGGTCATCGGTCGTTCTACGCGACGGTCGCGTACCGGACGTACGGTCCCGGGGATCTCGAATTACGTGAACGGGCCTCTCTGACAACTCAGCCCCCCTCCGGGTTCGGTGTCGGCGGGACGGTGTCCAACCGCTCGAGACGTCCTCCCAGAATCGCGAGCGTCTGCGACGGCAACGCACTCGTAAACCGGTACGCGGCAGCTTCCTGGCCCGGAACGTAGGCCACGACGACACCGAAGTACTGTTCACCCGCAAAGAACACCAGCGTGGCGGTGCGGTTCACCACTCTCGACTCCGAGCCTCCCCCCGGACGGGTGATCCGGAACCGGTTGTCCCCCGTACCGGTCTTGCCACCCAGCGTCAACGGCTGCCCGTCCGGGCCCGCCAATGCGCCACGGGCACGGCGCGCCGTGCCGTTCGCAACTACGTCCTCCATAGCCGCACGCAGCGTACGAGCGACTTCGACGGAGAGCACCCGATCAGGAGCCCGCTCCCTGGGTCGGAACCGCGTCTCATAGGGAGTCCCGAGTCCGATATCAATGCTCTTTACACGTTGTACGGGGTAACGAACTCCATCGCTCATGATGATGCCCGCCAGTTCGGCCAACGCCTCGGGCCGGTCGCCGGAACTGCCGATGGACGTCCCGAGCGACGGTACGATGTTGCGGAAGGGGTACCCCAGCCGCCTCCACCGCCGGAGCACCCCCTGGAACGCTTCGATCTCCAGCATGGTACGGATCCGCTGGTTCTGAGCGTCGCGCCGTCCCGTGCGGAAGAGCCAGTCGTAAACCTCAATGCGCACCTCACGGCTGGCGTCGAGGATCTCCTGCTGCGTGGCGTTCGGGTGCTTGACCAGATAGTTCGCGAGCCACAACTCGAGCGGGTGGACCCGCGATAGGTATCCCAGATCGGCCAGGGAGAACTGGGTCGGGTCACTTTGCTCGTAGAGCCGGACCAGGCCCTCGTCCGTGAACGACTCTCCAGTCGCCTTCTGACGGATGAATGCAGAGAAGACCTCGACGTCCGCGTCCGGGGCTACCGTACGATACGCCCACGCCATTCGACGCGAGCCGAGCCGCCGCTCGTTCACCAAACGGTCGAAGACCTCAGGCCCCTCGGCGTCTCGGTACTTCGTGAAGAAGCCACGAAGGAAGCGGCTCCCCTCCGCATCGGCAAACCGCTCCAGATACTCCTGCCGCCCGGGACCACCCTCCTCGTCGAGCACCTGGGCGGTGCCGAGCTCGGCCATCTCGTGCGACACGATGTCGCGCATCATACGCACGAACGGAAGGTTGACCGAATTCCGGAACGACTCCCGCACGCTCAGAATGCGGCCGTTGAATGTCGCGTCGAAGTTGTTGAACGTCTGGACGCCCCCGCCCGTCGCGAAGCGCTCTCCCGGGCTAGCGGAATACGTGCGTGTCATAGCCGCGTCCAGCAGTTGCTCACGGGTCGAGCCAGGCCGCGCCCTCAGGGCCTCGACCGTCCAGGTAGCCAGACGGTCTCTCGGGGCAACCGTCAGCGCTCCGAGAGAGTCCGCGGACAGCTCACCGTACTGGTTGTAGAACTCGTCGATGATCTCGAGGTATGTGACGAGCGTGCGCAACTTGGCGGTAGAGCCGAGTTCCAGACGGGACGACGCGCCGAGGCTGAGCGGTCCGTCGTAGTTGTCGGTCTGTACGCGGATCACGTTGACGTCGCCGACTCGCTCCATGAGGGTCACGGCGTACAACACCTTCGACGGGTCGCCCGTGTCGAGAAGGCGGCCGGCCGTCAGGCCGTTGGCAGCGTTGAAGACCGGGTCCTGCATCGAGCGCAGCAGATCGGTTGCGGCTTCGTGCCAGGCGATGTCGAGCGTGGACTCGGCGCGCAGGTCCATCCGGTCGAGGTCGTACAACCCGGGTGTCTTCGTGGCCGTGAGGAGCTGCGTACGCACATAGTTCACGGCCTTCCGCGCCGTGAACGAAAGCGCCGGTCGCGGCGGCGCCCGATCGAGCACCTGGACCCGCTCCCGCGCCCGCCGCGCCTCGTCCGCGAGCCAGCGGGGGATCATCCGCGCACCCACCATCAGTCCCAGGTACGAGTCGGTCAGGTCGGCAAGGTCGTCGCGCCCGGACGGCCGCGTCAGGTAGTAGGTGGGTCGGCGGTGGGCCAGAAGCAGGCTGACCACCCGCCGGTACACCTCTCCCTGCTCCCGGCGGCCGGCTTCGTCCATCGGTCCGCTGTTCAGAGCCAGGTTCACCGAATCGAGCCGCAGCCCGTACCATGCCCACAAGCCGTCGGCCGTACCGACCACCTCGCCGTGACCGACCTGCGCGGCCAGCGGCACCGAGTTCAGGTAGTCTCGGACGATCCGCCGCCGGCCCTGGAGCGTGTTCGGCCCGTCCGAGTACGCGCGCAGTGACGCCGTGAACATCTGGCGGAGTTTGTCGCTCGGATCGCGAGTGATTCCGCCCGGCGAGTGGCGGTACTTCTCGATCTGAGTAGCGAGCGTGCTTCCGCCCGCCACGTTCCCCTCGGCTCCGAGCATCTTCATCCCGAGCTCACCCACGCTCCGGACGAAACGATCCCACTCGACCGCCGGATTCCGGCGCGGCTCTTCGCTGAGGAACTCCCGGCTCTCGATGAAGAGGAGCGTCCTCCACAACAGATACGGAATGGAGTCGAACTGAGTGTACGCTTCGCCGGGAAACCGCTCTTCCACGATCTTTCGGCCGCGCCGGTCCACGACGGTCAACCCCGCCGAAACCTTTGCATCGTAGACAGGATACGCGCCCCAGCCGACTGTGCGCTCGAGATCGTCCGAAAAGCGCGCCTGTTGGGTCAGGGCGTACCCTGCGGTGTCCAGGCTTGCGGTAACGCGTGGGATCTCCGTGTAGCCCAGCCGGCGATCGTAGGGGCCCTCCTCCGGAAAGCTGATACGGTCGCTCGGTCCGTCCTCCACCGTCCACGTGAGGTCGTTGGCCAACCGCGTGAAGAGCCACGACTGGACTCTGGAACCGCGCATCTCCCAGACCGCGAGGGTCGCGACCGCGATCAGGGCGAGTGATCCCAGCAGCGCAGCAAGGAGCGACGGGCGGCGGAACCGGAACCAGCTCGGTCGCTTCGTCGCCGGCTGGCCCGGCCTTTCCACGGACCGCACGGACTCCGTGGAGGCGGAGTCGGACGAAGGAGTATCCATGGTGTCGTGCGTCGCCGTCTAAAGGGGCCTAAGGACTGAATTGCTTCAAGTTCAAGCTAGCCGGAACCTGAGGTATTCGCTCAAGGCCCGGACATTGTTTCCGTTCCGGCTCAGCAGCCCACGTCTCGGCGACCCTCGCGGCCCTCCCTACCGCCCGAACGGCATCCCCCCGAGGCCGCCGACACCCGGCATCCCCCCACCACCCATCATCCCCTTCATCTGCTTCATGAACTTCTCCATCTCCTTGAACTGCTTGAGGAGACGGTTCACTTCCGCGATCGGCCGACCGCTTCCCTTGGCGATCCGGGCGCGTCTCGACCCGTTGATGATCTCGGGCTTGGCGCGTTCCTTGGGTGTCATCGACAGGATGATGGCTTCGACGTGCTTCATCCGCTTGGGATCCATCTGCGCCGCCGGGATCTTCATGCGGGCGGCGCCCGGGATCAGCTTCAGGAGCTGCTCGAGGGGTCCCATCTTCTGGACCTGACGCATGGCCGTGAGGAAGTCCTCCAGGGTGAAGCGGCCCTTGCCCATCACCTTCTGCTGGAGCTTGGCCGACTCCTCCTGATCGATGGCGGCCTCGGCGCGTTCCACGAGGCCAACCACGTCACCCATCTGCAGGATGCGACCGGCAAGGCGCTCGGGATCGGCCGAATCGAGGTCGCCGACGCCCTCGCCCACGCCGATGAACTTGATCGGCTTTCCGGTCACGCCACGGATCGACAGGGCCGCCCCACCGCGTGCGTCACCGTCCATCTTCGTGAGGACGACGCCGGTGATGCCGAGAGCGTCGTCGAAGCCCTGCGCGATCGTCACGGCCTCCTGCCCCGTCATGGCGTCCGCGACGAAGAGGATTTCCTGGGGATTCAGGGCGTCCTTGATGCGCCCCAGTTCGTTCATCAGCGTCTCGTCGATCTGGAGACGACCGGCGGTATCCACGATCAGGACGGAGTGCCCCTCCGCCTTTGCCCGCTCCTTGGCCGCAACCGCTGCCTTTACCGGATCTCCCTGGAACTCGCCGGCGGCCACGGGCACGCCGATCTGCTTTCCGAGGGTCTGGAGCTGCTCGATGGCGGCGGGGCGCTGCAGATCGCAGGCGGCCAGCATCGGTTGGCGCCCACCGTGGATCATCCGCTTGGCCAGTTTGGCCGACGTGGTCGTCTTACCCGAGCCCTGGAGCCCGACCATGAGGAACACCGTCGGCCCGGTGGCGGCCCACTGGAGGCCCGGACGCTCCTCGCCCAGAAGGTGCGCAAGCTCGTCGTGGACGATCTTCACGATCTGCTGGCCCGGCGACACCGACTTCAGGACCGCCTCGCCCAGCGCCTTTTCCTGCACCCGCGTCAGGAAATCCCGGGTGACCTTGAAGTTGACGTCCGCCTCCAACAGGACGCGACGGACCTCCCGAAGCCCCTCCTTGATCATCGGCTCGGTCAGCACTCCGCGCTGACGAAGCTTGCTGAGGGCGGTATCGAGCTTGTTGCTCAGCTCGTCGAACACGGCGTCTCCCTTTCCCTACCCGATGTGCGGCGCGACTCCGGTCAGGGGCGACCGACCGGTGCGGAGGAGGTCAAAGCTAGGCATGGGCCCGGCCCCTCTCAACGGGCACGGGTCGAATCCGTGTCGTCGGGCATGGATCGACCCTGTGGAGCCCAGGCATCAGGACCTCGCTGCATCTCTGGAGTCGGGCCTCGATCCAGCCCGTGTCGCTGGGCATGGACTTTGCTATTCAAAGTTCTCTATATTTTCACTGCAACGTGACCAAGCGCACAGGACTGGAGCCCATGACATCGCTCGTCGAATTCCTCTTCCCAGCCCCCGCCCCCCGCAGCGTCGGATCCATCTACACATGGTGGGAGCGGCGGCGCCTTCCCTACAACCTGATTGTGGGAAGCTCAGGCGTCGTCTCGCTCGCCACGGCCCTGACCCTCGCGTGGCTCCCACCAAACGGCGTACGGCCCGACTTCGTTCCGTGGCAGCCCATCGTGGTCTTCGCCGTGCTGGCCAACCTCTTCTACTTCCTCGGGCCGGTCGTCGAAATCGCGGCGCACAAGGTGTGGGGCCGGCAGCTCCTGCCCGTCGGACCCGTACTCTACCGCATGGGCCTCACGTTCTCGGTCGGCCTCACGTTCCTCCCGACGATGCTCATGATTCTGTTCTTCGTGGCGCGGATCGTGGGGTTGGCGCCGTGACCTCCGGCACGGCAGCCGATCCCTCCCCGTCCGCGGCGGCCCACACGTGCCGCAACCGCCATTCGCGCCACAGGGAGTAAAGGACCGGGACGACGAGCAGGCTCAGCACGGTGGCCGACACCATACCGCCCACCATCGGTGCGGCGATCCGCTTCAGAACCGTGGAGCCGGTGCCGCCACCCCACAGGATGGGGAGCAGTCCCGCGATCACGGCCGTCGCCGTCATGAGAATCGGACGCACCCGCTCGCCCGCCCCCTCCCGGATGGCCGCCATGAGGTCATCACGGTGCCGTAGACGACCCTCCCGCTCGTGCCTGCGGTACGCCTCGTCGAGATACACCAGGAGCACGACGGCGAGCTCGGTCGCCACGCCGGCCAGCGCGATCAGGCCCACCCAGACCGCCACCGAGAGGTTGTAGTCCAGCGCCCAGAGAAGCCACACGCTTCCGACCAGCGCGAACGGGACGGAGAGCATGACCAACAGGCTTTCGGCCACGCTCCGGAAGTTGAGATAGAGCAGGAAGAAGATGATGGCCAGCGTGATCGGGACGACCACCCTGAGCGTCCGGTTGGCGCGCTCGAGCGCCTCGAATTGACCCGACCACTCCAGGCGGTACCCGACCGGTAGCTCCAGCCGTTCCTCCAGGAGCGTCCGGGCCTCCTGCACGTACCCCCCGATGTCGCGGTCCCGCACGTCCACGTATACCAGGCTGTTCAGGAGCGCATTCTCACTCTTGATCATCGGTGGACCGGCCGCGAACCGGATGGTCGCCAACTGACCCAGCGGGACCTGGGAACCCATGGGTGTGGCCACGAGGATCCTGGCGATGGCGTCGGGGTCGTCGCGGAGCTCGCGTGCGTAGCGAACATTCACAGAATACCGCTCACGCCCCTCGACCGTGCGGGTGGCGTTCACGCCGCCCACTCCCGCCATGATGGTCTGCTGGACGTCCATCATGGTCAGCCCGTATCGCGCCGCTTCGGACCGGTTGACGTCGATTTCCAGATACTTCCCGCCGATGGCCCGCTCCGCGAAGACCGACCCGGTTCCCCGGACCAGCGGCAACAGGCCCTCGATATCCGTGCCGATGTCTTCGAGGGTCCCAGGGTCCGGCCCGAAGATCTTTATGCCGACCGGCGTCTTGATTCCGGTAGCCAGCATGTCCAGCCGGTTCTTGATAGGCATGGACCACATGTTTGCGACGCCGGGCGTACGGGTGGTCGCGTCCATCTCGGAGATGATTGAGTCATAGTCCACGCCCGGCCGCCATTCGTCTTCGGGCCGGAGGATGGCCACCGACTCGAACATCGACAGGGGAGCTGGATCCGTGGCGGTGTTGGCTCGTCCGGCCTTGCCCAGCACGAGCTCCACTTCGGGGACCGACGCCATGGCCCGATCCCGCTGCTCGAGTATCCGCTTGACCTGCCCCGTCCCTACTCCGGGAAAGACCGAGGGCATGTCCATGATGGAGCCTTCCACCAGGGGAGGCATGAACTCGCTGCCCAGCCGCCCGAACGGCACCACCGTGACAAGGAGCGCCGCGAGGGCAGCGATCAACACGACGGCTCTGCGCCGTAGCGCGAACGCGATGACGGGGCGGTAGATCGCCAGCGCCGCCCGGTTGATGGGGTTGTTCGCCTCGGGCCGTATCCGACCGCGAATCAGCGCACCCATGGCCACCGGCACCAGGGTGATCGAGAGGATGGCCGACGCCGCCATCGCCAGCGTCTTGGTCAACGCGAGCGGCCGGAAGAGCCGCCCCTCTTCCGCCCCCAGAGCGAAAATTGGGATGAAGCTCAACGTGATGATCAGCAGGGAGAGAAACAGCGCCGGACCGACCTCCCGGGAGGCGTCGGCCGCCAACTCCCACGGTGTGAGGCTTCCACCCTCGCGCTCGTTGCGCTCCATGTGCTTGTGCATGTTCTCGATCATCACGATGGCCGCGTCCACCATGGCGCCCAACGCGATGGCAATGCCGCCGAGGCTCATGATATTCGCGTTGACGCCAAGCCAGCGCATGGCCAAGAAGGAGAGGAGGACACCGACGGGCAGCGTAATGATCGCAACCAAAGCACTCCGTGCATGCAGCAGGAAGATCACCGCCACGAGCGCCACGATCAGGCTCTCCTCGAGCAGCTTCTCACGCAGGGTCTCGATGGCTCGGTGAATCAGATCGCTCCGGTCGTATCCGATGACGATCTCCACCCCCTTGGGCAGGGAGCTCTGGATGTCCACCATGCGCTCCTTGACCCGTTCGATGACTTCGAGCGGGTTCTCGCCGAACCGCATGACGACGAATCCGGTGGTCACCTCACCCTGCTTGATGCTCCCGTCCTCGGCGCGCCACGCGAGATCGGCCAGACCACGGCGGATCTCAGGGCCCAGTTGGACCCGTGCCACGTCGGCAATGGTGATCGGCGTTCCGCCCGGGCCCATCCCCACCGCCACGGCCTCGATGTCGTCGATGGAGCCGAGGTATCCCATGCCTCGCACCATATACTCGTTCCCCCCGAGTTCGAGGACCCGCCCGCCGACGTCGAGGTTCGATTCCCGGATGGCCTTGATCACTTTTCCCACGGGAATGCCGAACGCCAGGAGCCGCTCGGGGTCCAGCTCCACCTGGTACTGCTTCTCGTAGCCGCCGAGCGTGGCGATCTCGCTCACGCCGGGCACGGCGGTGAGCTGGTAGCGCACGTACCAGTCCTGCAGAGTCCTCAACTCGGCATTGTTCAACGTGCCAGTCCGATCGAGGAGGACGTACTGCATGACCCAGCCCACGCCGGTGGCGTCGGGGCCGAGCTGGGGCTGGACCTGCTCCGGAAGCAGGTCGCCCACGCTGGCGAGGTATTCCAGCACGCGGGACCGGGCCCAGTAGATGTCGACGTCGTCCTCGAACACGACGTAGACGAACGAACGCCCGAACTGGCTGATGCCCCGGACGTACTTGGTGTTGGGGACCTTCAGCAACTCGGTCGACAGCGGGTAGGTGACGAGGTCCTCGATGACCTGGGGCGCCTGACCTTGCCACTCGGTCTGGACGATGACCTGGACGTCCGAGAGGTCGGGAATCGCGTCCACCGGCGTCGTGACCATGGCCCACAGGCCGGCCGCCACCGCCACCAGCGTGGCCAGGACGACGAAGAACCTGTTGTGGATCGACCCGTCTATGATGCGCCTGAGCATGGTCAGCGGCTCCCCATGGTGTCTGGGGGCGTCGGAGTGCCCGACATGTCCATGCCGTCCATGCTGTCCATGCCGTCCGAGGGGCTCTCGTCCATCCCCTCCATGTCCATCCCGCCCATGTCCATGCCGCTCGCCTCGGACAGATTCATCTGGGCCATCATGGCCCTCATGACCTCGGCCAGGTTCGACTCGGAGTCCAGGAAGAACTGTGCGGACGTGACCACGCGCTGCCTCTCCGCGACCCCCGAGACGACCTGGATCCACTCGCGTCCACGGGTCCCCAACTCGAGTTCATGGGGCATGAGTCGGCCGTCACCCATGTCCACGAACGCGACCGCGCGCTCACCGGAGTAGAGCACGGCGGAGCCGGGAATCGTGAGGGTGGGCCCCAGGTCCACGGTGAGCCGAACCGTGGCGTACATCCCGGGCTTCAGAACGCTACCCGGGTTGGCGATCGTGATCCGGGCACGCATGGAGCGCGTGCCCTCCGCCAAGGTCGGATAGACGTACTCGACTCGCCCCTCGAAGGCGCGCTCCGGCACGGCGGCGACGGATATCTGGGCGAGCATTCCCTGCCGCACGGCCCAGATGTCGCGCTCGAAGACCTCGGCGTTGACCCAGACCCGGGAAAGGTCGGCAATCATGTAGAGGTTGGCGCCGGGCGTGAACGCCTGGCCTTCCGCCACGTTCTTTTCCATGACGATGCCGGACGCGGGCGCGTACACGGTCAGCGTCCTGCGCACCTGGCGGGTCTCCAGCAGCCGGTCGATCTGCTCGCTGGAGATATCCCAGTAGGCCAGGCGTCGGCGTGCCGACGCCGCGAGGTCCGAAGCGCTGCCCGCGGCGCCCTCGACCCGGCTGGACTCGAGCGACCGAGCCATGCGCGATGCGAGCAGAAGCTCCTCCTGCGCCGCCACCAATTCAGGCGAGTAGACGTCGAACAGGGGCTGGCCGCGCCGCACGACCTGCCCGGTGAAGTCCACACGGAGATCCTCCACCCATCCGCCGAACTTCGGCGCCACATAGACCATACGGGTCTCGTCGAAGTCGACCACTCCGACGCTACGCACTTCCGTCGTGTGGGGCCGGACCGCCACCGTGCCGAAGGTGATGCCGAAGGTGGCCATATCCCGGGCGGACAGGCGCACGGAGCCGTCCGAGGCGGAGCCCCCCATGTCCATGCCCTCCATCCCGTCGGCATCCGGGACACTCATGTCCATCCCGGCCATCGGGTCGGCGTTGCCGTCCGGTGAGTCGCCGGAGTCGGAGCACGCGCTGGCCGCGGTCAGCGAGACGACCATCGCGAGAGTGAGCCTACGGTTCATCGAGCGGCTCATCGGAGCACCTCCGTGCCGGTTACGAGTTCGAGGGTGGCCACGTCCTTCGCGAAGTCCGAAAGGAGTCGGTGGTACTCCAACTCGTGGCGGTACAGCGTTACCTGGGCGTCGAGAAGCGTCAGGAAGTCGACGCGCCCGACCTGGTAGGACGAGGAGGCGGACGCGAGCGCCGTGTTCGCCTGCGGAAGGATGCCGTCGTCCAGCAGGACGAGTCGGTCACGCGCGGCCACGAGGCTCGCATGGAGCGAGGCGATGCGTGCGTTCAGGTCGTCGACCATGGACGTGTACCGAGCGTCCTGGGCCTGCACGACGGCCGCCTGCTGCGCCACGCCCTGTGCCTGCTTCCGGCCCGCGAAGACCGGGATCGGGGCGGACACCATCAAGCTGAAGAAGTCCGCGAACCCCGAACGCTGACTGTAGTTGGCCGAGACACGCACATCCGGACGCGTGGCCGTGCGCGCCAAGGCCAACTGCTGTTCCTCGGCCGTGATGCGGAGGAGGTGGGCCCGAAGCACGGGGCTTTGGGCCAACGCCGCCTCCTGCAACTCGACCACGCTGGGCAGCGCCCCCTCCCCCGCGCCGGGAGCCAACACATCGCGGAGCGCGGCCGATACGAACCGTGTGCCGGTCTCCCCGGGCGCCAGCGCGGCGGCGGTGAGCTCGCCCGGCAGCCCCACCGGCGGGAGCGGCGTTTCGGTGGGCCGGCTGAGAAGCGCGTTCAGCCGGGCCCTCACGGCGGCGCGGCGGGCTTCGAGCGCGACGTACTGGTCCGCGAGTCGCGTCCGCTCGACCTGCGCCTTGAGCACATCGGGCTGGGCCGCCGTTCCGACCGCGTAGCGGGTGGCCGTGAGGGACGCGAAGTCTTCCAGAAGGAGGACGTTCCGCTCCGTCACCTCCAGGGCCTGCTCGACGAAGTAGAGCGAGTAGAACGCCGTCCTCACATCCGCCTCGACCTCGTCCCGGGCGCGCTGGACATCCCAGTCGGCGGCTTCGGCCCTCAGGGTCGCCACGTCCTCGCGCAGCCCTCTCTTTCCGGGCCACGGCACCATCGTCCCGACCTGCACCTGGGTCATGGTCATCATCTCCCGACTCAGGCTGGGGTCGGCAATCGGCACGTTCATGAGGCCGAAGCCCAGCGTGGGATCGGGAAACGCCCCCGCCTGCGGGACGGCGGCCGCCGCGGCGTCGGCCGACCGCCGGGCCGAAAGGATGCGCGGGTTGGTCGTATCGGCGCGCGCCAGCACCTCGTCCAACGATGAAGGGCGAAGCTGAGCCTCGGCCGACGCGGCAAGGACGACCCAGAGGGCCAGGAGAATGGATCGATGGGTCATGATGCGGCGGCCCTCTCGGGCCCCTCGAGTTGAAAACGGGGGTCGCGCGGCCGGTGCAAGGCGCCCGAAGGTCCGGGCGTCTGTGAACGGAACCGGATTGCAACGGCGTGACGTCCCGCAGTGAACGCGGATGTCACAGATTGTGTGAGGGTGCCAGACCGGAGGGGTCGTGGCGGTCGCGAACTACGCCCGAGGGGGGTGGAAGAGGGCGTGCGACAGGAGGAGGTCCGGCCAGATGTCGTCGAAGTGGACGGTGGAAATCAGACCGGTCGGAGGCGCGGCGAGCACCTGGACGAGCGACGGCAGCGAGGCGGTGACCCCACATCCCGCGGCGGCCGCCTGGCTCAACGGGCAGGGGCGCTCGTCGCGCTCCTGACGGTCGCTCTGGAAGGGGCACCACGCGTCGTGGCCGGACCCGGGCATCGAGTCATCCATGACGACCGCGGTGTCCATGGGCGTAGCCATCGGCCCACACGTCGACGCGGCGACCGCCTCCGCAAAGGAAAGGGTCAGTGCCGCCAGCGCGAGAGCGCCTGCCAGACCGCGCGTTCGTCGTTTCATGACAGACTGAAGATACGCAATTCGGACCTCGGCACCATCGCTGTCCGTGGCCGCGGTTGACGGCATCGAGAAACCACACTAGACATTTTGAATGCGTCATCCTTCATTCACTCGGCGGTCGATTCATGCTGCGGGCGTGCTCCTGCTACTGCTTGCACCCGTGCAGGTGGAGCATCATCACGAGGTGGATCATGCTGGGACGACGACGCACGTAGAAGACGCGCACGGCGGCCATTTCCCGTCGATGACGGAAGCCGACGCCCGCATTCCGTCTACCAATACCAAAGTCTCGTTCGACTCGGCTCCGGCCATTTCGGCGAGCGTCTATCCCGCGGCGAGGTTTACGCTGGTAGACTTGGCGACCCCATGGGTCCGCCGTCCGTCTCGAGCACCGCCGCCCGGCTCACTCCGGTCCCGAGCACCCCCAAGCCGCTCCTAACGCCGCACTGGTTCTGAGCCGTAGCGTTTAATCGCCTGCGAGACTCCCAAGCGGTGTTCTTGGCCGACACTTCGTCCGGCCATCCCCCAAGAAATAGCTCCTGACAAAAGTTCGTCCACGAGACGCCAGGCGTCTCGTGGCCCCTTGAAGAACACACGAGTCTGAGAACCGCATTCATGAGAACCTCATCGATGGTTTTTACGGCGACCGTAGCGGTGGCCGTGATGGCACCTGCCGCTCATGCGCAGGGAGTGCCTTCGTTGTCTTTGGAGGAGGCCGTCGACCTCTTCGTGGCGAACAGCGCGGAGCTCGATTTGGCCAGAAGCAGGTTGAGGTCACGACTTGGTGACGCACGCCAAGGTCGGGCGATCTCCAATCCGACGGCTTCGTTCACCAACGAAGACCTGGGTTCCTATTCCGAGCAGTACCTCAACGTCACGCAGCGTGTGGACTTCCTGTGGCAACGCGGCCCCCGCATTCGGAACGCCGAGGCGCGTGCGAGCAGTGCGCGATCAGAGTTTCAGGCGGATAGCGCTCGCATCATATTGGAAATGAAGCATGTCTTCCTGGCCGCTTGGGAAGGCACCCAAGTCGTGGCTGCGTTGAGCGAAACCGAAGATGTCTTCGACTCCCTGGTCGAGGACGCGTCCGCCCGTGTCGACCAGGGGGATCTGGCCAGCTACGACCTGCAGAGGCTGAGGGTCGCTAGTGCCACCGCCAAGCAACGGCTCACCCGAGCCGAACTGTCTCTTGCGGATGCGGAGCGCCGCCTGGGCTCCTTGGTCTCGAGGGACCGATCGATTTCGAGAATCCGTGCGCTGCCTCCGGCTCTCGACGTTCCGGACGCTACCGCCGCCCTCGCTCGCCTCGATGAAGCGATCACGCGTCGCCCTGAACTCGACGCTGCTCGAGCGATGACCGAAGCCCTTGAGGCGACGGCGAGTCTGATCGCAAGGTCAAGGCTGGAAGGAGTTGGCCTTACCGGGGGGCTCAAGCAGCAGTCAGATGGCCGGAATGGCTTGTTCCTCGGGCTTCAGATGTCGGTACCGCTCTTCGATCGCAAAGGTGGAGCCATGGCGGCCGCCCGGGCCGAGGTCGACCGATCTCGTTCCGATGTCCAGTTGCTTCGGGTCTCGATCGAGCGTGAGGCGGCGCTCGCCGAGGCGCGGCTGCTCGCGGCAACTCAGCAACGCGTCTTATTGGACCAAAGCGGGATCGGCGAGTCGGAAGACCTTCTCGCCGTTGCCAGGATCGCGTACGACGAGGGTGAGGTCGGCATCGTCGAGTTGGTGGACGCAGCGGACGCCTTTCTAGAAGCACGCCTCCTTGCGAACAGCATTCGTGCTGAGGAGTGGCGTGCGTTTTTCAAACTTGAACATGCGATCGGCGGGCTACCTGCCGATGCCGGAGCACTGCGATGAAAACGGCGAACCACGGTGTGAGATCGAGCGCACCGGCAATGACGAATGGGATACTCTCGCGGTCAGCCATGAGTCTGGCCCTGACTCTCCTGGTGACGGCATGTGGCTCTGCTGTCGATGAAGCGGAGGAGGCCCCGGAGCTCGGCGCGGTGGTCGTAACGCAATGGGTCGACGGCACCGAACTCTTCCTCGAGTACCCATTCCTGGTGGCTGGTCAACAGACCGGGAACTGGGCGATCCATCTCACGGATCGACAGGATTTCCAGCCGATTCGTGCAGGGACGCTCAGTGTGAGTTTCCGGTCGGGTGGCGGCATTGCGGAGTCGTTCACAGTGGACGCGCCGCTACGGGATGGAATTTTCCTCCTCGATCCCGTCATTGCGCAGTCGGGCACCTATGAGGTCGAGTTGGCGTTGGTCAGCGAGCAGGTGAACAGTCGCCATGTCCTACCAAGTGTTCTGGTCCACGAGAGCGAGGCCGCGGCGTTGGCCTACCCGAGTCCTGAGGAAGCAGACGGGATCGCGTTTCTCAAGGAACAACAGTGGGTGATCCCGTTCGCGGTCCGTCCGGCAGAGGAGCACCCGGTCCAGGGCACGACGCTCGCTCCGGGTGAGATCGTTCCACCCGACGGGTCGCTGATCCGCGTGAGCGCTCCCATCGGTGGCATCGCGTTGGCCGCGTCGAATCGAGACGCGCCTTCTGTAGGCGACGGGGTTCGGCAGGGGCAGGTGCTGGCCGTCTTGGCTCCGACGAGTCAGGAGGGCGGATTCGCACAGTTGCGTGGACGGGTGGAGCGGCTCAGGCGTGAAGCGGCTCGAGACGCGAGGCTCTTCGAGGTAGGAGCGATTCCAGCCCGACGCCTCGGGGAGGTACGACATGATCTCGAGATCGCGGAAGCAGAGCTTGCCGCGATGGGCGGCGGGACGGAAGGCGCCTATCGACTCGTGGTCCGCTCACCGATGTCGGGTGTGGTCGCCGAACGCACGTTTGTGCCCGGCGGACGTGTGGAAGCAGGCGAGTCCCTGTTTACCGTGGTCGATCCGGCCAGGGTCTGGATTCGAGTGCAGGTGCCGGCTTCGACGGCGAACGCTCTGCCCACCGGGGCCCTCACATTCTTCACGCTCGACAACTCTGAAGAGGCCTTCGACGCTCGGCTACGGTCCGTGGGGAGTGTGGTCAACCCCACGACGCGAACCGTTCCCGTGGTCTTTGTGGCCACAATCGCGCAAGGGCGCTTCGCGTTCGGCCAGTTCGTGCAGGCTGCCGTTCCCATGGGCCGACGAACAACGGGAATCGCCATCCCCAATACGGCGATTTTGGATGAAAACGGCACACCCGTCGCGTATGTGCAGACCGGTGGCGAGACCTTCGAACGACGCATCCTCGCTCTTGGTGACACCGACGGTCGACGAACCCATGTAATTGCGGGGCTGAGGCCTGGAGACATGGTGGTCACCGTCGGCGCTTATCAAGTGCGGCTTGCCTCCCTCTCCGGCGGCGATTTTGCCGGCGGTCACGCACACTAGAGGGGCGTCCACGATGTTAGATCGAGTGATTCGATGGTCCATCGACAACTACTTCCTGGTGGCTGTGGCCGCCGCGGTCCTTCTCGTCAGCGGGACGATCACCGCCGTACGCATGCCCGTCGATGTGTTTCCCGACCTGACCGCACCCACGGTCACAGTTCTGACCGAGGCACATGGGATGGCGCCCGAAGAGGTCGAGGCGTTGGTCACGTTTCGGATCGAGACCGCCGTGAATGGCGCGACTGGAGTGCGCCGTGTCCGGTCTTCCACCTCGCAGGGCATCAGTATCGTTTGGGTCGAGTTCGATTGGGGCACGGACATCTTCCAAGCACGCCAGATCGTTAACGAAAAGCTCCAACTCGTGGCTGCTGGCCTGCCGCAAAGCGTTGGGGCGCCCACCCTGGCCCCGATTTCGTCCATCATGGGCGAGATCATCCTCATCGCGGTCACGGGAGACGAGTCCGTGACACCGATGGAGATGCGCACGGTGGCGGACTGGACTCTGCGCAGGCGCCTCCTCGCGATACCAGGTGTCGCCCAAGTGATCCCACTCGGGGGCGAGGTACGTGAATACCAGGTCCTCGTGGATCCTAGCCGATTGGTTGCGTTCAACGTGACTCTCGACGACGTCGTCCGAGCCGCCGAGGGATCGAACGTGAACGCGTCCGGCGGCGTGTTCATGGAGCGGGGGCAAGAGTACCTGATCCGGGCCACCGGACGAGTTCACACGCTCGAGGACGTCTCGCTCACCGTGGTCGCGTCCCGTTCCGGTACGCCCGTCACGATCGGAGACGTTGCGGAGGTGCGTATTGGACCCGCGACCCGGCTGGGCGAGGGATCCGCCAACGCCGAGCGAGCGGTTGTCTTGACTCTCCTCAAGCAGCCCGGGGCCAACACACTCGAGTTGACCGACCGTATCGATCAGGAGATCGCGAGGATCGAGGAGACGCTGCCCGTAGGAATGTCGATCAACTATGGCATCTTCCGGCAAGCCGACTTCATTCGGACGGCCGTGAACAACGTCATGGTCGCACTGCGTGATGGGGCGGTTCTTGTCGTCCTGATCCTCTTTTTGTTCTTGTGGAGCGTTCGCACCACGTTCATCTCGGTGCTGGCGATTCCCCTAGCGCTCATCACCGCTGTTCTTGCGCTAAAGGCTCTGAACATCACGATCAACACCATGACGCTAGGAGGGATGGCAATCGCCATCGGCGCCCTGGTGGATGACGCCGTGATTGTCGTTGAGAACGTGTTTCGACGTCTTCGAGAGAACCAGCATCAGGCTGAGGGAGCGCGTCGAGCCGTCTCTGACGTCGTTTTCGATGCGTCGAAGGAGATCCTGCGAAGCATCGTAATCGCCACGCTCATCATTATCGTGGTGTTCATTCCGCTCCTCTTCTTGTCCGGCGTCGAGGGGCGCATGCTCCAACCCCTCGGCCTTGCGTACATCGTCTCGATCTTGGCCTCCCTGGTCGTCGCTCTGACCGTTACGCCCGCGCTGTCTGTCTTCTTGCTGCCCGGCTCGAAGGCGATGAGCAGCGACGAAGAGAGTTGGGTGGTGCGGAGTCTCAAGCGAGGCTACGCGGCGACGCTGACCCCCGTCCTACGACATCCGCACTCTGTGATGGCGGGCGCCGCTGCCCTCGTGGTGTTGTCCATGGCGGCCTTCCCTTTCCTGGGGCGCTCCTTCCTTCCGGAGTTCCAGGAGGGGTCGTTGGTCATCAGTGCGCTGACCGTGCCGGGCACGTCTCTGGACGAGTCCGACGCATTGGGTCGCAGGATCGAGGAAATCCTTTTGGACCACCCGGCGGTGTTGGAGACTGCCCGCCGCACGGGCCGAGCGGAGCTCGACGAACACGCCCAGGGAGTCAACGCAGCGGAGATCGACGCTCGCCTCGACATCGATACTTACGAATATGAGGTGGTACTCGAGGAGCTGCGAGCAAGGCTCGGTGCGGTGCCTGGGACCCAGATCACGATCGGGCAGCCCATAGGTCACCGTATCGATCACATGCTGTCCGGAACGCGAGCGAGTATCGCCGTGAAGATCTTCGGTCCCGACCTGTATGAGCTTCGCCGGATCGCGCAGGACATCGAGGCCGTGGCGCAGGGCGTGGCCGGTACGGTGGACGTGGCAATGGAGCAGCAGGCTGACGTACCCCAGATCCGAATCGACATGAACCGGACCGCGATGGCTCGATACGGTATGACACCGGCGCTCTTTGCCGAGGCAGTCGACGTCGCCCTCGCGGGCGAAGCGGTGTCTCAGGTACTAGAGGGACAGAGGACAGTCGACCTCGTCGTGAGGTTCGCGGCCGAGCATCGAAAAAGCCTGGAAACCGTGCGCGACGCCCGCATCAACACACCGGTCGGGTCACAGGTCACGATCGGAACGCTCGCCGACGTGCGCTTCGATCTGGGCCCGAATTCGATCTCCCGGGAGGACGTCCAGAGGAAGATCGTGGTCCAGTCGAACGTCGCGGGTCGCGACGTCGGGAGTGTGGTCGAGGACATACGAGAACAGGTCAGTGACGTTGTCGACGTGCCCGCAGGTTATTTCGTCGAGTACGGCGGTCAGTTTGAGTCCGCGGCCGGCGCCTCACGAACGATCGGGCTCATGAGTCTGCTCTCCGTGGCCGCAGTGTTCCTCCTCCTATTGGTTGAGTTCAACTCCGCCCGGCAGGCCCTACTCGTAATGGTCAACCTTCCCTTGTCATTGGTGGGAGGGGTCTTCGCCGTATGGCTCACCGGCGGCGTCTTGAATGTCGCCACGCTGGTGGGGTTCATCACGCTCTTCGGGATCGCGATACGGAACGGAATTCTCATGGTGAGCCACTTCAACCACCTGCATGTCAAGGGCGTTGAGCTTTACGATGCCGTCGTGCAGGGATCGATGGAGCGTCTCAGTCCCATTATGATGACGGCGCTCACGGCAGGGCTTGCTTTGGTACCTCTGGCGATCGCCGGCGGAGAGCCCGGAAACGAGATCCAGAGTCCGATGGCGGTTGTCGTTCTAGGCGGACTCCTCACCTCCCTCGCCTTGAATATGGTCGTCGTACCCGTGCTGTACCTCCGCTACGGAGTAAGACGTTGAACGACAGCACGGTACGTGGACCGGATTCTCGTCGATGGCTCGTAGCTTGTTCTGCGCGGACCTGTACTCACATCGTTGCTCGCACCTGCTTCTTGGCTACTCGTCCAGCGCCGCGAGCAGGAGCCTGAGGAACTCGTTCACGTGCTCCGTGCCGTCCACCCATCGGGTCACGGTCACCAGATCGCGGTCGGGGTCGACGAAGATCACGTTCGTGGACCCCGCGCCGAGCGCGAAGAAGGCGTCCTCGGACGCGGCCGGGAACAGCGACCGGTCGGTGTTCAGCCACCACATGTAGCCGTAGTCCGGCTTGAACGGGACGGGCGACGTGGCTCGGTCGAACCATTCAGTGGACACGAGTTGCTCACCGCCCCATCGCCCCCGCCGGGCTGCGAGGAGGCCGAACCGGGCGTGGTCGCGTGTGTCGATGAAGAAGCCGCCACCCCAATGTCCACCGCCGCTGACGGACTGGATGCGTTGCCCGTCCACCATGGTCCACGACGTTTCGTACCCCTCCCACGTCCAGTCGTCGGACGCGCCGATCGGCTCCATCACGCGGTCGCTCAGCACGTCAGGCAGCGGTCGCCGAAACAGGTGAAGAAGCGAGTACGCCATCAGGTTCACGCGCACGTCGTTGTACTCCCAGAACGTACCGGGCTCCTGCAAGGTGCGATCGATTCCTTCACGGCGGTCGGCGCGGTCGGGCTTGCCCCACAACTCCCCTTCCCACTCGCTCGTCTGCTGCAGCAGGTGATGCCAGGTGATGCGCGCGTTGTGCCCGCGCTCGAACGTGCCGTCGTCGACCGAGACGCCGATCGGCTCGTCCAGCGAGATCATCCCGTCATCCCAGGCGAGGCCCGTCACCGTCGACAGGTAGCTCTTCGCCACGGAGAAGGTCATGTCTTCGCGATCCGTGTCGCCCCATTCAGCCACGATGTAACCGTCCTTCACGACGATCCCGTTCACGCCGCCGCGCGGCGCGGTCCGCCCGACGATTTCCTGGTCGGGGATGCCCGCGAATCGGGCGCGAAGATACGCGCCGGGGTCTTCGGGGATCTGCTGGGTCTCGTGCGCCAGGGTGTAGTCGAGCGCGGCCTGGAGACCGACCGGATCGAAGCCCGCGGCCGCAGGATCCCGCCGGGCCCAGTCGTCACCGCTGCCGGGAACGTACGGCTCCGCGGCGCCCTCTGCCGACCCGGGCGGTGCCCCCGACGGTGAGCAGCCACCGACGACCAGGGACAGCGACACCGCTGCCGCCACCCCAAGCCCGCTCCGACCGCACCACACACGAGAACGCATGGGCCACCCTAACCACGGGGCGGTGGGCACGGCCAGTCCCGTTCGAGCCAACGCGCGCAAGTGCAGCCCGACGTGTGTGCGGTCCGGCCGCCGCACCCTACTCACCTCGCAGATACCGCAGCGGGTGGACGCGCGCCGCCGTGAGGGCGGGCGGCACCGCCGTCAGCAGTGCGGACGCGATCAGGACGAGTACCGTGCCGAGGGTCGCGATCGGATCCACCGCCGACACGCCCGGCAGCACCCGGCGAGCCAGCACGGCCAGGGGGATGGCGATGAGAAGTCCGCCCAGGATGCCAGCCCCGGTGAGTCGGGCGCTCTCACCGATCACGTCCCCGACGACGTCCCTCGACGAGGCTCCCAGGGCCCGCCGGATGGCGAGTTCAGGCAGCCGCATGGCAACGCTGACGGACAGCAGTCCACCCAGCCCGATCACCGTCAGTCCCGTAGCGAACAGCCCCCCGACGCCAAGCAGGCGAGCCACGGCACGCTGCCAGGCCGTGCTCAATGACGCGACGTCGTCGTACGGCGACGGCCCGATCAGGGAGACCTGGTCCCGGGTTCGCCGACGGAGCGCCTCCACTGCCGCAGCCGGTCCGCGGGGGCCGCGCACATGGGCCACGACGTTGTCGACCGGAAGCTGCTCGATACTGGCCCAGAGATAGGGGGTGGGCGCCCGGGTCGGATCGTTGCGCACGTCCTCGACCACGCCGACGATGGCGGCGTCCAGGGAAGGGCCGGGCACGGGGGTAGAGAGGGCGCGCCGTTCCTCGATCCGGAACGAACGGCCGACCGGATCATCGTCCGGGAAGTAGGTCCTCACGAAGGCCTCGTTCACGACCACCGACAGGGACGAACCAGACCGGTCCCGGTCCGACAGCCACCGTCCGCGACGCAGATCCAACCCGACCAGATCCGCGTAGCCCGGGGTGACCGAGTTCAGGGAGATGACGATGCTTTCCGACTGCCCCGGCACGAGGACACGTGCACCGCTCAGATCCGAGAAGGGTGAAACCTCGACCGCGGACGCCAACTCCACCCGGGAGATGTCGTCCTCGGACAGAAGTTCGTCGCGGAACGCCTGCATCCACGCGTCGCCCGACGCGTCCGCGGGCTTCTTCCAGTTCACCACCGCCAATGGCTTGGTGTCGAGCCCCGGGTCAGAGGATGCGATCTCCCCGACCGAACGCATCAGGAGCCCCGCGCCCATCAGGAACACGACCGACGCCGCCACCTGAACGGCCACCAACGCCCGTCGCCCGCGAGAACGAGCCGACACTCCCCTGGCTCCTCGGCCGAGAGGGCTTCCCGAACGAGCAGCCACGAACGCCGGAGCGAGCCCGAACGCCAGGGCGCTGACCGTCGCGACGGTCAGCGCGAAGGCGAGGACCGCACCATCGACGTGGAGGTCGAACACCAGGTCGGGCAGGGCACCCGGAAGCGGGATCGCCGCCCCACGCCGCACGACCGCCCCGGTCAGGGCGACGCCCAGGAGTCCCCCCATGGTCGCCAGGAGCAGGCTCTCGGTCATCAGCATGCGCACGATCCGTCCCCGGGACGCGCCCACCGACATCCTGACCGCGACTTCCTCCGCGCGCCGCTGTCCCCTGGCCAGCAGGAGACCGGCGACGTTCGAGCACGCGACAGCCAGGATCAACCCCGTGCCGGCCAGGAGCAGTCCGACCAGGAACGACCCCACCGCCCGGAAGTCAGGAGCCAGGCGGGACTCCTCTTCCGAGAGGACCGAGAAGCGTCGGGCCTGGCCGCGGTCGTCCCTCCAGATGTCGGGAAAGCGCTCGCCGACCGACACCCCGAGAGCGGCGACCTGGCCCGCCACCTGCGTGATCGAAGTGCCCGGAGCCAGCCGGCCCAGCACCGAGTACTCCCGATCCGCGCGGTTCGCCAACTCGTCCTCGGAGGCGTTGTACGTCCCTCCGGGAATCCCCAGGGGCACCCAACCGGCCACCTTGATCTGCAGCGTCCGCGTCGTCATGCCTGAGGGCGCCACCCCGATGATCGTGTGGCGGCGACCGTCCAGGAGGACCGTCCGTCCCAGGACGGCCGGGTCCGCCGCGAAGCGCCGTTCCCAGAATTCCCGGCTGATTACGATGAGCGGCTCGGCGGCTCCGATGACCGTCTCGCCCGGTGCGAACGTCCGCCCCAGCACGGCGGGCACCTGGAGCACGTCGAAGTAGTTCCCCGTCACCAGCTCGACCATGACGGTTTCACCGTCCGCGCTCCCACCCATCCGCAACACTCCCATCCGGGTGGCCGCCGCATCATCCAGCCCCGGTACCTCGCTCCGCAGGTCGAGGAAGTTGGGAAAGGCCACCTCGCCCCAGAGTCCGCCTTCCGGATCGCTTTCATACACCGTGACCAGCGTCTCGGGAGTTCCGAGCGGACCCGCATCCGGGAAGATCAGCGCGCTCGCGATCGAGAACACGAGCGTCGTGGCCCCAATTCCCGCTCCGAGGGATCCCACGACGAGCACCACGAGGCCCGGGGCCCGACGTAGGCCGCGGAGCGCGTGAGCGAGATCCCTGCGAGCATCCTCGCCCACGCGGGCCATGCCCGACAAAGACGACGGCCCGCGCTCGCTGGCCGGCCGTCCCCGTCGACGCCACCGTTCCCGTAGCCCTGGGGCGAGCGCGGACACCGCCTGCCGCCTCAGCCAGCGCCGGGCGGCCGGAAGCCCATCACGGGCAACCCGTTCGTCGAACGCTTCGACCGCATCGGCACGGACCCAGGGGCGATCCTGCGGGTGGGTCACTCGCTCGAGGAGGGCGAGCCAGACTCTGCTCGGACGGCCCGGAAGGCCCGTCACGACCCGGACTCCGAACGGCTCAGATCCAGCCCATCGCGCAGACGGTCGATCATGCCGACCGCGCTGCGCACTGCGGCAAGACCTTCGGGCCGCAGGTCGTACACTTTTCGGGATCTCCCCCCCGGCACCGGAAGCGGGTCGGTGACCTCCGCACCGAGCAACCCCTTGTCCTCCAGGCGGGCCAACGTCGCATACAACGCACCGATAGAGACGTCCCTCCCGGACCGCTCCTCGAGCTCGCGCCGGATCGAGGCCCCGTAGGCGTCGTCCAGACGGGCCACCGCCAGCATGACCAGGAGTTCGAATTCCGCGAGCGGCTTCTTTGCCATGCTCTGTTCCTCGACCGTCAGGATGTTCTACACACGAATACATCTACCTGACGATCACTCCGCCTACCGGGTTTCACCAGGGGGTGCCACAGGGACGTGACCGGTCCGAGGCTCCTACTTCCTCCCGCCAATCCCCGGCACTACCACCGTGTGGGTCGCCACCGGCTCACCGGCCGGGATACGAACCGTGTCCGACGGCGCGTCCACTTCGCCGACGCGGGCCCACACGGTCAGCTTGGTGTTCTCCGGCACTTCGCACGAACGATAGCTGCCTGTCGGGCCGGCGATGGCCTGCGCGCTCATCCCGCCGACTCCGATCACCACCCGCGCATCGGCGGACTTGTGAATGCTGAAGTTCTCCCACTCGATGACGACCGTCGCGCCCGCCATCGGCAGACCGGTCCCTTCATCGACGACCGTTCCGAGGAGCGCCGCCGTGCCCCCCATTCGGGTGTCCAGCACGTCGCGGCAGGTGCGCTCGACGATCGACAGCGGGCTGGGAAGTCGAAGTTGCACCGAGGTGACGTCACCCTCTCGGGCCTCCACCACGATCGGCTCCGGCCGGTAGCCGTACGGCGCCATCGTGGGGTGGTCCAAAAGGAGGTCATACGGGCCGTTGCCCAGCTCCGTGAAACGGAACATCCCGTCGAGCCCGGTCACAGCCTGGTGGTCCGTCCCACCGATCCGCACGACGGCGCCCGCGACCGGTATGGACGAGATCTCCTGCAGCACGACGCCCTCGACAGTGGCGGCGCTGGCGGACAGGAGCACTCCGCCGGACTGCTCGCTCACGGACAGGAGGCGGCCGCCCTGGGTCCTGAGTCCTTCCTGCCGGACGACCGGCCGCCCACGCAGGTCGAGCCCACGAACGAGGCGGGGCATGCGGATGGTCCATTCCGGAACGATCCACGACCCGTCAGGAAGGCGCTGGAACTCGACCATGCCCCCGACATCGCGCAGCTCCACCTGGGGGTGCAGGCGCTCGTACGTGTAGTCGAGCCGGACCAGTTCCCAGGTGGTCGGGTCGAGCCAGAGCGTCCCGGAGATGTCGACGATGCGCCGATCCCCGAGCGGCTCGAAGCCGAGCCCCACCAGCCCCTCGTCGGCGCGTCGACCTCTGCGGAGCCGAAGACAGTGAGTGTCGAGAAACTCGTTGGAGAGCAGCACCGCCGCGTCCGGCGCATAATAGACGCTTTCTGACTCGTCGTCGGCCTCCTGAACGAAGCCGTTCGCCAGCAAGTGGGCCGCGGGAAGACTCGAGTACGGCGCGGCTCCGTAGCTGGTGAGGCGCTGGCTTTCGCGACCAAGGAGGTCGCCCGTGGACGACCGGTCCTCGATGTAGGTTCGGGTCCGGTAGCGGTAGGTGCCCCCTTCCTCTGTCCGACGCGCGCCCGCGAGGGCTTTTCGGGCCTCGTCCCAGACCTGCGCCACGCGCAGCCCTTCCTCCGGCCGAATGCGGCATCGCTCTTCGCCGTCCACGCTGAGCCCCTCGAGTTGGATGGCCCGGCTCGCCATGCGGATCTCCATCTGACGAGCCCGATCCGTGCCCACCACGATGTCCGAGAGATCGTGGGTCTCCCGCCCGATCAGCTCACTCCGGATCCCATAGACGCCCGGCGTGAGCGCGAGAAAGGCGGCCCGTCCGGCCCCGTCGGACAGGACGCTCCGGACAAAACCCGCCTCCGGCGTCGTGAGGGTGACCAGGGCGCCCTGCAGGGGCTGACCGGACTCGGCCGCGACCACCCGGACGAGGACGGCCTGAGCCGCGGCGGAACTCGCGAACCCGAACACCGCCGCCGATAAGAGTGCACACAGTCGAAACCGCGAACCGTTCACATGCGTCACCTGACTCGGCGTCAGCGAGTCCAAATGAGGATGACACCGCAATTGCACCCGGTGCCGCCGTATCGAAAGAGGTGTCTCTGTGGGACTGCGAAACATCTCGGACCTGCGGTCTCGGAAGGGCTGACGAGGTCATCCAGATCCGACTCTCCCGAGGGAGAGCCGGGCCTGAGTTCTGTCGACGTAGATCGTCGGAGACACCGGACCGCGCTTGTCAATACGCGTGTCCGTCCGCCGTGTTGCTCCGACGCGTCGGGCCGGTAGATCCCCGGTCTACCCATGAGCAGGTCGCTCGCCCGCGACCGGGGTCGCTCCGCCATCTCCCTACCAAAGTCACCCCGGCTCTTGCCCATTAACATATGTGATAATACCATCACATATGGCCGACCTGCACGATGACCTCGACCCCGTCTTCCGGGGGCTCGCGAACGCCCACCGGCGGCGAATCCTGGATCTCCTGAAGGACGGCGCCCTGACGACCGGAGATCTCGCCGAGCGTTTTCCCGAGCTTTCCCGCTTTGCGGTGATGCAGCACCTCAAGGTCCTCGAAGAGGCCGAACTGGTGATTCCACGTCGGTCGGGCAGACGACGGTTCAACCACCTGAACGTCGTGCCGATCCTGCGGATCCAACGGCGGTGGGTGAGTGGCTACGCGGGCGGGTGGGCCGACGCCCTCGTCGCGCTGAAAGCCGGCATCGAAGAGACGGTCGAGGAAGACCCCACCGAGTCGTCCGGCTCCGTGGCATGAACACCCCAACGGAAAGGAGACACCCTATGACGCGGTTCATCTGGATGGGCATCGCCCTGCAAATGGCGATGGTGATCAGCGGACACTACTCGGAGCAGGTTATCCTGCTCTCCGGGATCCTGGGCACCGCGATTCCGCTCGTGCTCGGGCTCTGGTTCGGCGCGACGGTCCCACGAGACATGAAGGCCGCCTCCACAGGGGGTTTTCTGATCGGGATCGTCGGGGCGTTCATCGGCGTGGTGGCGGCGATCCTGATGGGTGATCAGCCGTGGCTGCTCCTGACCTTCGCGCCCCTATCGTCGGGCATCGCCGGGCTGCTCGGTGCCATCATCGGGATGGTCGCCGCGGGCCGTCACAAGACCGCGGCCACCGCCTGAGGCCTCCGACATGACCGAGCCGACCATGTTGGACGATGTCGTCCACAGCATTCACATCGCCGCGCCCGTGCAGCGCGTTTGGGACGAGATCACCGCACTGGGGCGGGTCCAGGACATCATGTTCCACACGATCCTGGACTCCGACCTCGAGCCGGGATCGCGCATGCGATACTACAGTCCGGACCGCAAGCGCATCTGGATCGTGGGAGATGTCGTGGAGGTGTCCCCCCCGAACCGGTTTGTCCACACGTATCGGTTCACCGACATCGAAGACGAAGGAGAGACGCTCGTCACCTGGGAGCTGGGTGAGGAGTCGGGTGGCACGCGGCTGACGCTCACGCACTCCGGCTTCACGACCGAGGCCAAGACACACAAGAAGGTCCAGGGCGGCTGGGTCTCGATTCTGGAGCTGCTCAAGACCGTCGCGGAGGGCGAGCGGATTCCGCTGAAATGGCGCATGATGTACCGCATGATGGACGCCTTCCAGTGGATGATGCCCAAGGCGACGAAGGCGGAGGAAGTGCTGCGCCAGGAGCCGCGGTAGGCGAGCGGTTGGCGAGGCCGATCCGGCCATTCGAGGGCCCGGCGGCCCGGGATAACTTCCCGACAGGGGGGGGACCCCGGGCCGTTTTCGCCGGGTCGAACCAACCCCGTCAGTCCATCAGCGCCCGCAGCGCCCGCGATCCCGCCCGGCTCGCCACAACCGTCTCTCCGTCGTCCATCCGCACCGACAGCCGACGGTCGTCGTATCGCCGCACACTGACCACATGCGCGAGGTTGATCAGATGGCCCCGGTGGATGCGGACGAAGTCGCAGCCGGCGAGGCGTTCCTCGAGTTCAGCGAGCGACGCGTCGAGTTCGAACGCCCCGTCCGGGGTGAGCGCCGAGCATCCGGTCGGGACCGCATCGATGCGCCGGACATCCGAGAGCGCCAGCGGGACCATGGCGCCCCGCCGCCGGGCGAAAAGGCGGCGAGGCACCGCCGCGCCCGTAGGCCTCGGCGCGACTGCCGCGTCTTCCCACCCCTCCCCCCTGAGACGCACCCGGACACGGTTCACAGCCTCTCGCACCCGTTCGCGACCGAACGGCTTCATCAGATAGTCCACAGCACCCCGCTCGAACGCGGGCACAGCGTATTCGTCGAAGGCGGTGGTGAAGACCACCGCCGCACGGTGCTCCACTGCGTCCAGGACCTCCATGCCCGTCATCCCGGGCATCCGCACGTCGAGAAAGACGAGATCGGGCTCCTCCGCCTGAATGAGCCTGAGAGCCTCACCGCCATCGGCCGCCGCGCCGATGACTTCGACCCCCACGATGCCCGCGAGATAGGTGCGCAGCGCCCGGGTCGCCAACGGCTCGTCCTCACAAATGACCACGCGGATCACGGAACCCCGGTCGCTGCCGATCACCGTGCTCGCCCCGCGACGGTGACGCCGGTCGCGGATGGAGGGTCGGCGGCGTGCGGTGGTAAACAAATCGTTACAGTGAACCCGCCGGACGGACCGGCGCTCCAGGAGATGTCCGCTGCGTCGCGGTAGAGCGCGCGGAGCCGCCGGCCGAGAAGGTCGAGGCCGTGTCCGGGAAGGGCCGCCTGGTTCGCGAAACCGCCAACGCCGTCGTCGGAGACGGTCATGGCCAGCACTCCATCATCTTCACGAACGGAGATGGTCACGGTGCCGCCCTCCACCGAGGGCTCGAGGCCGTGCTTGATGGCGTTTTCGACGAGTGTCTGAACGGAGAACGGCGGGACCGTGCGCGTCTCGAGCCCCTCGTCGACATCCCACACGACGTGAAGCCGGTCGCCGAGCCGCAGCCGTTCCAGGGCGAGGTAGCGGCGGACGACTTCCAACTCCTTCGCGAGCGGCACCTGGTCGACTTCCCGCCGCTGGAGCATCGAGGCGTACCGGATCAGCTCGCCCACGTCTTCGATGGCGCGTTCCGCGGTCGGGGGATCGGCACGGACCAGGAGCATCAGCGAGTGGAGCGTGTTGAACACGAAGTGAGGATTGAACTGGGCACGGATCGCCTTCGCCTCGGCCTGCGCCCGAAGCATGGCCTCGCGGGCAAGGACGCTCCGGCTCTCGTGGAACCGCCGCACGGACTCCGTCCACATCATGAAGCCGGCGAAGGCCACGTACAAAAAGAGCGCGGTCATCATCTGCTGGATCGGAAGGCCACGGGCCTCCTGTGCAACCGTCCCCATCAGGGTACGCAATGCCAGAGTGGTCAGCAGTCCACCGACCACGGCATAGGCAACGCCCACCGACAGGAGCACACCCGTCGTCCGCATGACGCTCCACTCGGGCCGAAGCAGTCGATGACGCTGGAGCGCAACGAGGACCGCGAGACCGAACAGGGGGCCGATCCAGGCGGCGGTGAGCGCCGCACTCTGCCGGCCGCTCTGTCCCTCGAGTGCCGAAAGGGCCGTGATGAACAGTCCGGCAAAGGCGACCCATGCACCGATGAAAACGACCCAGAACCCGTGCGCGGCCGACGCTCTTCTGGACTCCGCTACCGAGTCCGTCACCCGACCCCCTTCAACGATGGACCCGCGGTCGACCGCGCGGAGCGCTAGTCGCCACGCAACGCCTGTACGGGACTGACCGACGACGCACGATAGGCCGGAATGAAGCTGGCCACCGTAGTGACGACCAGGAGGAGCGCCGCGACCAACGCGGGTGTTCCGGTCGGCACGGTCGCGAAGCCGGCCATGAGACTCTCGACCAGCTTCGTCAGCGGGATCATGACGAGTCCCCCCAGCGCGAGGCCGATCAGCGACATCGTAATCCCCTGACGCGCGATCATCCGGATCACCGCCCCACTCTGAGCGCCCACCGCCATGCGGATCCCGATCTCGTGGCGCCGCTGGTTCACGGAGTAGGCGAGCACACCGTACGTGCCCACCGCCGCCAGAAGGAGCGCCAGCACGCCAAAGCCTCCCAGGATCGAGTTGAAAATGTCGACCCCAACCAGGAACTGATCCACCACCTCCTGCATTGTGAGCACCGGTGTCAGTGTCAGGTCCGGGTCCAGGCTCTGGAGGGCGGACCGGAGGGGTTCGGCCATCTCGTGCGTCGCGCCTCCGCCTCGCGCGACCAACTGGTAGTTGGCTCGCCCGGCCTGCGCCACTGGCGTGTACACGGCCTCGTTCGTGACCGCCCCGGGGGTGGCGAGGAGGACCTGTTTCACGTCCGCGACCACGCCCACGATCTGCCGGGTCGCGCCGCGGACCTGGATCGTTCGACCCACCGCCACACCGTCCGCAAACCACGTGGACACGAACGACCGATTGACGACCGCGACAGGGGCTCCGTCCGCGCCATCCCCCTCTTCGAAGAAGCGTCCCTGAAGCACGTCGATGCGGAAGACGTCCACGTATTCCGGAGAGGCGGCGACCGAGTAGGCCTCCGGCGCGGGCGCGGACGGATCGATCGCCTGGCCTTCGACGCGGAACGTATCGGTTTGGGCTTGAACCCCCTGAGGAAGGGCGTCCACGAGGGCGACGTGCTCCAACCCGTCGACCCCTCTCGCCCGCTCGAGCAGGTCGGATGCGAGGACCCGAAAGCGTTCGCCTTCAGGATACGCGGACTCGGGCGACCGCACCTGGACGGTCAGGATATCCGCTCCAACGAAGCCCGGATCGATCGACTTGAGTTGGAGGAACATCCGCACGAGCATTCCGCCACCGCCCAGCGCCACCAGAGACAGCGCGATCTCGGTCACGACCAGCCCCTGTGTCAGCAAGCGCCTGCCCCGGCCCGCCGACGACTTCGCGCCCTCCTTCAACGTCTCTGCCTGACCCGCGTTGAACGTCTGGAAGGCGGGCACGAGCCCGAAGATCAGTCCCGCCATCACCGAGACCCCCAGCGTGAACAGCAGAACGGGTCCGTCGATCTCGGGCGTATATCCGGGCGGAAGGAGGTCCGCGAATTTGGCTGCCATGAGCCGGAGCCCATACCACCCGAGGGCGAGACCCAGCACGGCCCCACTTGCCACGAGGACCGCGCTCTCCGTCAGCAACTGTCGGACCACTCGTCCACGTTCGGCGCCCAGGACCGTCCGGAGGGCGATCTCCGTCCGTCGCTCCTGCCCACGGGCCAGCAAGAGGTTCATGATGTTGGCACAGGCGATCAGGAGAACGAAGAACACCGACCCCTGCAGGAGACCGTAGAAGATCTTCGTTCGGCCATCGGGGATGTCGAAGCGGAGGTTGAAGGCGTCCGTGGTCCACTCCCGGGAGGCCGGATACTCGTCAGCCATCTGGGCGGCCACGCCGACGACTTCGCTCCGAAGTCGCTCCATGGTTGTGCCCGAGGCGAGTCGTGCGACGGCGATGACGTCCCGGCGATCTCTCGGCGCTTCCGTCGGGCTTTGGGTCAGGGGCAGGAGCACGTCCGGAGCGGAGAACAGAAACGTGAACGTTTCCGGCAACACGCCGATGACCTCATGAGCCTCTCCGTCGAGCATCAAGAGTTGGCCGATCGGGTCCCCCTCCCCTCCCCGCTGACGCTCCCAGAACTCCGGAGACACCACGGCGACGCGGGGCGCCCCTTCAACGGACTCGTCCGGACGAAACGTCCGGCCGCGCTCTGGCTGGACGCCGATCACGTCGAAAAAATCGCGTGTGACGCGGCCAGCAGTCAGCGGCTCAGACCTCTCGTCCGAACGGAGACCCACCAGCGTCGGCCGATACGCCGCCCAACCGTCTACGCCGCGCACACGCTGGCGGAAGTCGTCCCAGGCGGCCAGCGACACGGACAGCGTGTTGAGTTGGGCAGGTTCCGTGGACCGACGCTCCTGAAGCACGACCAGCGTCTCTGGCTCGGCCATCACGAGCGGCTGGAAGAGGAACGCGTTGATGAGACCGAACACGGCGGTGTTCCCACCGATCGCCAGCGCCAGAGACGCGATCGCGATGGCGGTGACTCCCCATCCCTTCCGTAGTGTTCTCAGAGCGAACCGAATGTCCTGCCTGAAGCCTTCCACGACGCCCACCTCCCGTTCCTGGAATCTACCCACAGTGCAGAAGAACGGTGAAGCAAAGGGCCGTGTACGAGAAACGCCCTCCCCGCGAATGGGCGGGGAGGGCGCCTGAACCGACCGGATCCCGTGGTGGGTGGCGGCGCTACTCCGAACCGCCTCCATCCTGATCCGAGATGGTGCGGGGCTCCTCGGCCTTCTTCTCCAAGGTCTCGAGCACCTGCTCCCAGCGGAATTTGTCGCCGATCCCCCGCACGTAGTGGTCCATCCACGCCATCTCGCTGACGGACTTCACGAGGCGATTTCGTGGGTCCGGGATGCCATGGCTCCGGCCCGGGTACATGAACAGTTCCGTGGGAACGTCCAACTGCTTCAGCGCCATGTGCAGTTCCACGGACTGCGGGCTGGGAACGCGCGGGTCTCCCTCGACCACATGGATCATGGTCGGCGTCGAGGCGTTCTTGATGTACTTGAGCGGCGACTGGTCGAAATACGTGTCGAAGTCTTCGTACAGGAAGCCGTCTCCGACATAGAACTGGCGGTTCCGCTGCACGTCGCTCTGCGCGTACATGCTGATCCAGTTCATCGTGCCGGCGCCCGAGCTGATGGCCTTGAAGCGGTCGGTCTGCGTGAGGATCCAGTTCGACCAGTGTCCGCCCGCGCTCCAGCCCAGGACACCCATCTGGTCTTCGTCTACGATACCCTCGGCAATCAGGTGATCGACGCCCGTCATGATGTCGTCGTATCCGAGCGTGAAGTAGTCACCCACGATGTCCGTGCGGTGCGCGTTGCCGTAGCCGGTGGAGCCGCGGTAGTTGGGCTTGAGCACCGCATAGCCCGCGCCCGCGTACACCTGAGCGCCGTATCCGCCGTTGAATCGGAGGACATCGGCCGAGGCGGGTCCACCGTGGATGGCCACGATAAGCGGATAGCGCGTGCCTTCCCGATATCCGACCGGGTAGACGAGCACCCCGCCCACCCGCTTGCCGTCCGTGGATGTCCACTCGACCTCTTCCTCCCGTCCGAGCGCCATGTCGGCGACCTGCGGGTTCACGTCGACCAACTGTACCCAGGCGCGTCGATCGGCCACCCGGTCGAGGCGGTCCACCGTGAAAACGGTCGGCGGCGTGGCGGGGTCCTGATAGTCGATGAGGATGGCCCCGGTGTCGTCGTCCTTGCGGACGTTCAGGGCGGCACGCTCCGTCGTGATCTGCCGGACCTCACCCGAAGTGACATCGAGGCTGAACAGCTGGTTCGTGACCTTGATGCCGTCGTTGAAGTAGATCGTTCGCCCGTCCTCCGACCAGAACGCCGGCGAAATGCCGCCGTCGTAGCCGGTGCCGATCTTCCGGAACGGAGTACCGCGGTTCGCGACTTCCCGCACGTAGACCCGGTTCTCCGTCATCGTGTAGCGCGTCATGTCGTCCGGCGCCGAGAACGCCATCAGACGGGAGTCCGGCGAGAACGTGAAGCCGCCCTCCGACACTTCGAAGTTGTCGGTCAATCGCTCGAGCCGACCCGACGCGACCTCGAGGAGATACAGGTCCCGATAGAGCCCCGACTGCGTGATGTTGCGCTCATAGCGGTTGATCGACCCCGCCTGAATCCCGATCCACCGCCCATCCCGTGAGATCTCGAAGCCATCGACGCTGAGCTCGTTTCCGTCGGTGAGCCTCCGGACCGCCTCCGTGGACAGGTCCAGCGCGTAGAGCTTCGCCAGCGGCGTGACTCCGTTACGCACATCGACCGTGAATCCGGCCTTCACCCGCTCCTTCTCGGCAACCAGCAGGGAGTCGGAGCGCACGAAGTAGATCCGACGCCCGTCCGGGCTGAACTCCCAATCTTCGATGCCAGCCGGCTCGTCGGTGATCGGGTCGGCCTCGGCACCCGCCAGCTCGGACACCGGGAGCTTGTGGAGTTGCCGCATGCCCGACTCACCGGCGCGGAAGACGAGCCACCGTCCGTCCGGGCTGAAGTCGAAGCCGGATACGCCCTCCTTCGCGGACGTGATGCGGCGGGCCTCCCCACCGTCGTGGCGCATCATGAAGAGCTGATCGCCTTTCAAGTCATCGCCCTTGTCCCGGTCCGAGGCGAACACGAAGAACGAGCCGTCCGGCGCCCAGGTCGGGCTGTCCTCGCTCTTGTCGGCGGTGAAGGTCAGTTGGCGGCTGGAGTTGACGCCCTCGCGCATCGACACCAGGTGGATGTCCGAGAAGCTCTCGGCCTCCTCCCAGTCCGGAGCGCTGACCGTGTAGAGCATCCAGCCCCCGTCCGGGCTGACCTCCCACGATCCCGCCCGGTTCATGAGTTGGACATCCATCCAGTCCATGGGACGCTGTTGAGCGACCAAGGGCGAGGAGAGCACGATGGCCGCGACGGCCGGAAAGACGATTCTACGCATGACGACCTCGAAAGATGAGTCGGCGGGAGTCTGTTCTTGGACACGCTCGCCTGGTCCGGTGCTGACGCGGCGATTCACGAAAACGCCGCTGTGCACGCAGTGATGAGATAGCGCACGAAGTCGTCGTTCGCACCTTCCGAGGGCGACGCCATACCTGGAAGACGCCAGAAAGACGCCAGCCGTGGCCTACCCGATGATTGACGTCGTAGCCCCCCGGATGTGATGGTTTCCGAATGTCCCACCGCGTGAGCACACACCTTCGACTGGACGTCGCCGAGTACGATTCGGCCATCCGGCGCTTCATCCCGGGCTATGATCGGATGCTCGGTCGGGCGGCCCGCCAAGTCGTTCGGGCCTCTCCGGGACGTGTGCTCGATCTGGGGGCGGGAACCGGGGCCCTCGCGGATGCGTTCCTGGCCCGAAGCAATGTCGGCACGGTGGTCCTGACGGATGTCGACGAGGAGATGCTGGAGCGGGCGCGCGCCCGGCTGACCCCGGTCCAGGGCCGATTCGAGGCCCACTTCACCTCGTTCTTCGATCCGCTTCCGGTGGCCGACGCCGTCATGGCATCGCTTTCGCTCCATCATATCCCGGAGATGGGCGACAAGGAGGTCCTGTACCGGCGGATCTTCGAGCTCCTCCCTTCCGGCGGACTGTTCGTCAACGCCGACGTCATGGTCGCGGAACGGGATCCCGAGCGGTTCGCCACCTTCCGAGCGTGGGCGGATCACCTGGTCGCATGCGGGATCGAGGAGGAAGAGGCGTGGCGGCACTTCGAAGATTGGGCGGAGGAGGACACATACTTTCCTCTGGCCGCGGAGATCGAAGCGCTCCGGCGCTGCGGCTTCCGGGCCCGATGCGTGTGGCGGGACGAGCCGAGCACCGTGGTGGTTGCCATGAAGCCATGATGGGTCGGACGTGGCGGAGACCAGGTGTCGGTCGTGGGCCGAGGCCGAGCGGGCCGTGTCGCAGGCGTTCGAGCATGGGGCGCCCGCCGACGCGATGCACGAGTGGTGGGGGCCGCTCCGCCATGGACGCGTCTCGTGGAGTTGTCTTGTTTCGTCCAACCCGGGGGGTGAGGTGGTGGTGGTGCTGACGTATCGGTTCGCAGACTGGACCTTCGAGCCGGCGAGTGGAGATCTTACCCACCCCGACGAGGGCGCGGCTCGTCTGCAGCCGCAGCCGGCGCGCCTTCTCGAGCTGCTGCTCGAACACGACGGAGCCGTCGTCTCACGGGACGAGATCGTGGCCACCGTCTGGCCCGATACGCGCGTCGAGTTCGACCAGGCCGTCAACTTCGCGATCCGGCAGATCCGCCAGGCGTTGGGTGACTCGGCGTCGGACCCGCAGTACATAGAGACCCTTCACCGCCGCGGATACCGGATCATCGTCCCGGTGTCACGCGTGGGACCGCCACCGTCCAGCGGCGATCCGGCTGCGGCTCTCGCCCTGGACGACGAAGCGGCGGGGATCTCTGCCGCTGACGAGGCTGCGGCGCTCGCCGCCGCCGCGGGCAGCGCTGCCGCCGTCCCTGGCGACGAAGAAGCCGCGGGGATCCTGACCTACGAAGAAGCCCCAAGGACCCCTGCCACAGAAGAGGCCGCGGCGCTCGCCGCCGCAGCCGGGGCCGTGAGTGACCCGTCGGAAGCGTCGGCCAAACCCTCTCGCTGGCACGCGCGCCGCGCGGTTCGGGTGGCTCTGATCGCGACGGTCGGTATCGGCGGCTGGTGGGCCGGAACCCGCCCGGAACCCGCTCCGCCGGCGCCCATCGTGGCCGTCCAAGTGCCCCGCCACGACGGGACCAGCGCCGCGACCGGCGCTGCCGTCCGTCTTGCAGAGAGCCTCACCGCGTCGCTCACCCGCCGATCGGGCGATCGGCTCCGGGTTCTCGGACCGGCCAGCACGGAGGCCTTCGGCTCCGGGCGGGACGGGCCCGCCCGCATGCGCGAGGAGTTGGGGGCGGACTACGTGCTCGGGGGAAACGTATCCGAAGCTGCGGTCGAGGGTGTCTTCCTGGAGCTCATCGACACGCGTGATGGCTCCCACCTCTGGGCCATGCGCTTCGACCCCGGTGATTCCGCCGCGGCGGCCGCGGCGGCCGACAGCGTGTTCCTCCACCTGACCGACACGATCGGGGGGCCGTAGCGCGCGACCATCCAGCCAGAGCCCGGTGCGGTCGACGACTGCTGCTCTCGTACCGGCACTATTTCGGGTCCAACAGGATGGAGTCGCGGGTGCGGTCTACGACTGCTCCCGTACCGGTGCTATTTCCGGTCCAGCGGGATGGAGTCGCCGGTGCGGTCGACGTTGGGAGCCGAGCCGCCCCCCAAACCTCCTCAGGACTTCCTCATGTGCCGCCAATGGTCCCCGCGTCGGCGCCACCCCATGGTGCTTGCAGTAACGTGCACTCGAGCCGGAGCACACCATGCATCGCCGCCATTTCTTGTCCGCCCTGGGAGCGACCGTCGCCTCCGCCGGACTCACCTCCCCCCTCGCGGCTGCGGCCCGAGACCGTAGCCGTGAGTTCATCCGCGCCGTTGTGGACGGAGACCTCGCCCGGGTCCGCGCCATGGCCACCAACGACTCGACGTTGGTATATGCTCGCGACGACGCCGGGCGGTCCGTCTACGTCCTGGCCCACCTTCACGGACACGACCGGGTGGCCGCCTTCCTGGCGGATCAAGGCATCCTGATGGACGCGTTGGAGGCAACGCTCGCCCGGAACTGGGAGCGCGTCGACGAGATCGGCGCGACCGCGCCGGGAGCCTTCAACCTGGACCACCCGGCCGGAGGCACGGCGCTGTGGGCGGCCACGTGGAGCGGCGTGGGGCGCGACATGTGGCGACTTCAGCAGTACGGCGCCGACCCCGACGCGAATCCGCGGGGCGACCAGGGAGTGACGGCCGTCCGGGCCGCCGTCGCCATGCCCGACCCGTGGGCCGCACTCGAGGCCGCCGCACATCTCCTCGGCAACGGTGGTGGCGCCAACGCGCCCCAACGCGACCGGAGCAGCATCCTCCACGGAGCGGCCGCATCGGGTTCGACCGATCTGGTCCGACTGGTCCTGAGGAAGGGCGGCGACCCGGACGCGACCGACACGGCCGGCCGTACGCCGCTCGCGGTCGCCGAAGGGCTGGGTCACGCCGACGTGGCCGCCCTGCTTCGCGACCACGAATCCGTCCCGCGTGACCACCGCACGTCGCGTTTCGCGTACCGCGCCGACGGGTCGGCGTACCGGGCGGACGAGATTCGCGCGGTAAATACCCGTCTGCAGAGCCGTGTCGTTGGCGTGTCCCATGGCAACGAGGAAGCGACGCGCGCGCTGGTTTCCGACGACCCCACGCTTGCGCACTCCATCTCCTACGTCGACGAGGGCGCCGTGGAGGCCGCGGCCCACACCGGACGTCGACCGATCGTGCGCTACCTCCTCGAGGCAGGGGCTCCGTATTCGCTCCCAACCGCCGCCACGATGGACGACCTCCCGTGGGCACGCCGGCTCCTCGACGAGGACCCGCGGCGGGTGTGGGAGCGCGGCGCGCACGACTTTCCGCTGATGTGGTACCCCGCGATCGGTGGCGGAAGCGTGGCGATGGCGGAGCTCTTTCTCGACCGCGGTGCCGACGTCGAACAGGAGCACACGGGAACGACCGGACTGCACTTCGCCGTACGAGGCGGCCAGGCGGAACTCGTCTCCTTCCTCCTGGATCGGGGCGCGGATCCGGACGCGATCGGCCGACGCTTTCGGCGTGAGGGCGAGACACCACTCGACCATGCCATCGCCCGAGACCAGCCGAGGATCGTGCAACTCCTCGAGTCGGCGGGGGCGCGGCTGCGGCTCGCCGCGGAAGGTTGAGCGCCCGACCGGACCCCGACCGCGCCTCACCACCGAAGGCCGAAGGCTCGACCGGACCGCGAACGCGGCTCGCCACCGAAGGCTGCGGGCCCAGCCGGACCGCGACGGGCGACTCGCCATGAGAGACCGAGCGCCCGCCACGCAACGCCGGGTGGTCCGCCCAGCCCGCTCCTCCCCAGCCCGCTCCTATAGCTGGATGATCTGACTCCGCTTCGTGCCGACGCTGACCCAGCGAACGGGCGCCCCGGTCAACTCCTCCAGCCGGTCGAGGTACGACCGCGCGTTCGGCGGAAGATCCGCCAAGGTCCGGGCTCCCGCGGTCGAACACTCCCACCCCGGATGGGTCTCGTAGACCGGAACGATATCCCCGAGGGACCAGGTGTCGGCCGGAAAGTCCTCGACGACACTCCCGTCCGGCATCGTGTACGCCGTGGCGACCTTGATCTCCGGGAGTGTGTCGAGCACGTCCAGTTTCGTCACGGCCAGTCCGGTCAGACCATTCACCTGAGCGGCGAATCTCGAGATCACCGAATCGAACCAGCCGCAGCGGCGCGGCCGTCCCGTCGTGGCGCCGAACTCGCCGCCGAGCTGGCGCATATGCTCGTCCATGGCCTGGTCCATGCCCGTCGGCAACGGTCCCTCGCCCACCCGGGTGATGTAGGCCTTCACGACCCCCACGACGTCGTCGATGCGGGTCGGCCCGATCCCGGTTCCGATTGCGGCTCCCGCCGCGGTCGTGTTGGACGACGTGACGAACGGGTAGGTACCGTGGTCGAGGTCCAGGACCGTGCCCTGCGCTCCCTCGAGCAGGACACGCTGACCGGCGTCCAACGCGCGGGTGATTTCGGGCCCGGTGTCGCACGAGAGTGCAAGGAGGCGGTCTCCGAGCGAAAGGGCCTCCTCCATCGCGCGCTCCAGGTCGGTACCAGCGCCCTGACCGAGCCGATCCAGCCGCTCGCACACGCGGCTCATCGCGCTCGCCACCCGACTCTCCAGACGCGGGCGGTTGCCGAGGTCCGCCACGCGCACACCGCGCCGGCCGGCCTTGTCCTCGTACGCGGGGCCGATACCTCGACCCGTCGTGCCGATCTTCTCCGCGGCGGACTGCTCCGCCGCCTTGTCCATGAGGCGATGGTACGGGAGGAGAAGATGTGCCCTCCGGCTCACTCCGACCCGACCGGTCAGGTCGATGCCACGCTCCGCCAGGGCGTCGAACTCCTGAAAGAACTGGACGATGTCGAGCACCACCCCGTTCCCGAGCAGACAGCGGCGACCCTCGTGGAGAATGCCGGACGGGATCTGGTGGAGGATGAACTCGTCGTCCCCGACGTGGACCGTATGTCCGGCGTTGGCGCCCCCCTGGTACCGGGCCACGATGTCGACCCCCTCCGCGAGGACATCGACGATCTTGCCCTTCCCTTCATCGCCCCACTGGCAGCCGACGATGACCGTGCACTTCCCGAATCCGGACATTGCTTCCTTCTGCGAGCGCCGTCCGGGCCGTTGGGGGGCCGACCGGACCCAAGGCGCGAAAAAAGGGCCCGTCCCGGAGGGGATGGGCCCTGTTCATTGCTGTATCCTTTGGGAAAAGCTAGGCGTGGGACCGGGGGGCGTCAACGCGGTGACACGCCCTCCCACATGACCGCCAGCCGCTCACGAGTCTCCGTCAGGGCACGGCGCCCGGCAGCTTCGACCCGAAAGTACTTCCGAGCACGCCCCCCGCGCTCGGCCGTGGCGTCTCCCATCCGGAAGGTGACATACCCCTTCCGATCCAGCCGATCCAGCGTCGTGTAGACCGCTCCGTAGGACGTCTCGCGACCGGTCCGCCGTTCGATCTCCTGGCGGATCTCCATACCATACGCGTCGTTTCCGAGTCGGAGGAGCGCCAACAGCACGATTTGCTCGAACTCACCCATCGTCTACTCCGCCCGGAGTGCCGTCATGGGAGAGACGGCTGCCGCTCGTCGCGCGGGCAACCACGACCCCAGGAGCACGACGCAGACCAGACTGAGCGCACCGAGGGCCACGGTAGGGAGGTGCCAAGCGGCCACGCCATAGACGAGCGTATCGATCAGCGAGGCCGACAGCCATGCCCCGACCGTCCCGAGCATGACGCCCGACAAGGCCAGCCGGCCGCCGCGCCGCAGTACCAGAGCGACAACCCGGAGGCCGCCCGAACCCAGCGACATGCGAATGCTGAACTCCCTCGTGCGTAGAGCCACGTAGTACGAAACCGTCCCATAGATGCCGGCCGCGGCAAGGAGAAGCGCGATGCCGCCGAAGAGACCGAGCAACGTCGTGTAGAGGCGGCGCTGTGCAAAGTCGTTCTCCACGACGTCGGTCATCGTGCGAAAGCCGACCGCCGGCAAGGCTGGGTCCGCTGTCGCCACCGCCGCACGGATCTCTTCCACCAACGGAAGTGGGTCGCCGTTCAACCGTGCCGCAATGTACCCGGCACGTGCCCAACCCTTCGAGTACGGCAGGTAAATCTCACTGAGGATCGGGTCTTCCGGCCGCCACTGGCGCACCGATCCCACGACGCCGACCACGGTGAGCCAATCAGGCGCTTCCGTGTCGAGGCTGAGCCGCCGTCCGATCGGGCTCTCACCAGGCCACCCGACCTCGGCCAGCGTTTCGTTGATTACGACACCCACCGACGCCGTGGCCGAGTCGTCGGGCACCAAAGTCCGGCCGGCCAGCAACGGGATCCCCATGACCTCGAAGTACGCGCCGACAACGCTCGACACTTCCACAAGAGTGGCCTGGCCGGGCACCGGACGAGGCCGTCCCTCGATCCAGACGGACCCGTTCTGACCTCCGTTCAGAGGCAACTTGCTCACCATGGAAGCCGAGCGCACGCCTCGGAGTGCCCCGATGCGTTCGATCACCTGATCGAACAGCGCCTGGCGGGCCGGAGCAGTGTCGTAGCGCGGTCCCGTCGGGCTCAACGAGAACGTGAGCACCCCGTCGGCGTCGAATCCCTGATCTTGCGCCCGCAAGGTCGCGTAGCTGCGGACGAGAAGACCGGCCCCGTTCACCAGAACGAGACCGAGAGCGATCTGTAGAACAATGAAGAGGTCGCGGACGCGCTCTTTCCCCTGCGAGCGCGTTCCGTACCCGGCTTCCTTCACTGCGGCCGCCATTGGGCCTCGCGCCGCCAGGAAGGCGGGGAGGACGCCGAATGCCAGGGCGGCGAATCCCGTCATCGCGACAGCAACGATGAGGTCCGTGGGTGCGATCGCAACCGCGTCGGCACGCGGGATGGACGGTGGCAAAACGTATCCGAGACCGCCCACAGCGAGGCGTGCCAACGCCACTCCCAATACTCCGCCCAGCCCTGCCAGCAGAAGGCTCTCGGAAAAGAGGAGCCGCATCAGGGCGCCGCGCGACGCCCCCAGGGCCGTCCGTACGGCCAGTTCACCCTCACGCACGGTGGCACGGGCGATCTGAAGACCGGCCACATTGCCACAGGCGATTACGAGTACCAGGCCGGCTGCCCCGAGCATGAGGAGCAACTGGTCTCCGATTTCCCCGAAGAGGTACTCATGGAGCCGGAACACGCGGGCGCGGCGGCCGGCATGGAGAGCCGGGTCGGCGATCTCGATCTCCCGGACGATCCCCTCCATGTCCGCCTGGGCCGACGCGAGGGAAGACCCTGACGCCAGCCGCGCCGCCACCGGAAAACGGTGCCCGTCCCGAGGCCCCTCGAGGGCCGCGCGCGACAGCGGCAGGTAGAACTCGTGCTGTCGTCCTCGCCCCCACGGAGATGGGATATCGAAGTCGGGAGGCATAACCCCGACAACGGTCCTGCCGAGCCCCTCCACGTCGATCGACCGTCCGATAACGGCCGAGTCGGCGCCGAACGCGCGGATCCAGAAGTGGTGCGACAGCACGACGACCTGCGCGTCGTCCGGGCGTTCGTCTGCGTCCACCAGCCATCGGCCCAGGAGGGGCGGTAGTCCGACGAGCGGAAAGGCCGAGGCAGTTGTGAGCGTAGCGTACACCCGCTCCGCCGCGCCCAAGCCGGTCAGCGTCATCGACCGCGGCGAGAACGCTGCGATCTCGGAGAAGGCCCGCTGCCGCTCCCGCCAGTCGACATAGTCGGGTCCCGACGCCCCGCTGCAGCAACCACCGCGAGCACTCCCCTCCATAACCACCACCACCTCGTCAGGCTCGGGGATCGGTAGGGGCTCGAGGTACACGGCTCGGAAGACGCCAAAAAGGGCGGTTACGGTGCCCACGCCGAGGCCCAGGGTCCCAACGATCATCGCGCTGAAGAACGGTCGCTTCACGATGGAGCGACCGCCCAAAGCGAGATCTCTCGTCCAGTCGCTCATGGTTCCCCCCCCTTCCCGTCCTGCAAGCATATTCGCCGCAACGCCCGTTCCCAGATGCCGCACGCCCGGCATCACCGACGCACAGACTTGCCGTCGATACCACGCCGCCGCCGCATCGCGGCCGTCCCGGTGCGCTCGAAGTGCGAACTCCTCGGCTGCATCGCCCAGGGCCGCATCGCGGTGACGCGCCGGCGTCAGCCGCCGCAGGGCGCGCTCCCACCCACGCGGAGGGCGGAAATCGGGGCCGTGCGTTCGTTTCTTCATGATTTTTTATACATCGTATGATAAATAACCGCAAGAGCGTCCGCCTCTCGAATCGACGGCATGGAGCGCCACTCACCACGGCGGAGACGCGCGTCTCCGCTCCCGCATCACACCAGCGTCGGCCTCAACAGTCCCGCCTCGGCCAGGAGCGCTTGAGCCTGCCCGACACGCTCCTCGTCGAGCGGCGACAGCGGGAGCCGCGGCGCGCCCCCGTGGAGCCCGAGGAGGTCGAGCGCCGCTTTCACGCCCGGCACGCCCATGCCTCCGACGATGCCGTTGTGCACGGGGGCGATGCGCTCCTGAATGGTCGCGCAGTCCTCGTACCGCTCCTCGGTCCACGCTTTCCAGATCGCGGCGATGTCGGCCGGCGCCATCAGCCCGAGGGCCATGATGCCCCCCTGCGCGCCCATCTCCATGGCGGGATAGAACAGCGCGCCCGCCCCCACGAGCACCTGGAATTTCAGCGAGCACGCCTCCACGATCTCGCCGAGCTTGTTGACGTCGCCGCGGCTGTCCTTGATACCGACGATGTTGTCGTGCCGGGACAGCTCGGTAATCAGATCGGTCGTGAACTCCAACGTGCTGAGCCGGAGCGGAACCTGGTAGATGATGACCGGGAGGGGTGAGCCGTCGGCGACCACCTTGTAGTGCGTGGCGAGGGCGGCCGGCGTCATGGCCCCCTTGAAGTACACGGGCGGCTTGATCAGCACGGCGTCGGCGCCCGCGTCGGCCGCGTCCCTGGCTCGCGTGATCGTGCCCCGCGTCGACTCCACCCCCGCACCGGTGATGATGCGTGCGCCGTCGGGCAGGACCTCACGGGCCGCCTCCCCGAGCGCACGGACCTCGCTCTGCTCGAGGAAGACCGATTCGCCCGTCGAACCAGCGACCAGGATCCCCTGGAGATCGTGCTCGAACCAGTGGCGCAGGTTGGACTTGAAGCCGTCCAGATCGAGCTCGCCGTCCGGGGTGAACGGTGTAGGTACCGGCAGGTGCGCCCCCGTGAAGTCCCGCGTCCGGATCATCTCAAGCACCCCCGAACAGTTGGCTCATATCGTCGGCCATGCCTTGCTGGCCGGGTCCCTTCGCGTTCGGGTCATTGAACATGTTCATCTTCAGGTCGAAGTCCGCGGGGTTGTTGGCGGCGGCCTTGGCGATCTCGAAGTCCACCACGCCGTCGTTCACGAGATCCATCAGGTGCTGGTCGAAGGTCTGCGAGCCGTAGTGCTCATGGCCCTCTTCGATGAGGTCCGAGATGTCGTCGACCCGGTCGGGGTCTTTGATACAGTCGCGAATGGTCGCGGTCACCGGCATGATCTCCATGGCCGCGACCCGTCCTCCTGCCTTCTTCTGGACCAGTCTCTGGGAGATGACGGCCTGAATCGACTCGGACAACCGGATGCGGATCATCTCCTGCTCGGCCGGATCGAAGACGGCAATGATCCGGGAGATGGTCTGGACCGCGTTCTTGGTATGGAGCGTCGAGATGACGAGGTGGCCGGTCTCCGCCGCTTTCAGCGCCGTTTCGATCGTGATCTTGTCGCGCATCTCCCCGATCAGGATGACGTCGGGATCCTGACGGAGGACGGCACGAAGCCCGGACACGAACGACTCAGTGTCGGTTCCGATGTCGCGCTGAGTGATCGACGACTTGTTGTCCCGGTGGAGAAACTCGATGGGGTTCTCCAGCGTGACGATGTGCATCCGCTTGTGCTGGTTCATGTGGTTGATCATCGCGGCCATCGTCGAGCTCTTTCCCGAGCCCGTGACGCCAGTGACCAGGATCATGCCGCGCTCGTGATTCGCGATGCGCCTGAGGATGTCGGGCAGTCCGAGATCGTCGAAGTCGGGGATCTCGATGGGAATCACCCGCATCACGATCATCGGCGACCCGCGCTGTTTCATGATATTGACGCGGAAGCGGCCGACGCCCGGGATGCCCCACGAACAGTCGTAGTCCGTGATCCGATCGAAGTTCGCCTTGTCCTCTTCGTGCGGAATCAGCGTGAGCGCGATTCCCTTCACCTGATCCGGTGACAGCTTCTGCTGCGTGAGCGGCTGCAGTTCGCCGTGAATCCGTGCCCGAATGACGTCGCCGGCCTTGATGTGGATGTCGCTGGCCCCACGTGCGATGGCCGCCTTGAACAGTTCCTGCATGAAGTCGTCCTCCGGACGCCGAATTGGGGTTCTTCGAAGATAGTCCCGGGCCCGCCGGTGCGCGCCCCTTCCGCTCGTCAGCCGTTCGGTACGCCTCGACGCCAGTCCAGACCCATGCGCTCGCGCACCTCCCGCAGGGTTTCCTCGGCGATGGCACGAGCACGGTTCGCCCCGTCATCCAGGATCTCCCGGACCAGGGTGGGCTTCGCCTTCAGCTCGGCAGCGCGTGCTCGGAACGGTGCAAAGCGCTTCGAGATGTTTTCGGACAGGATGCGCTTGCAGTCCACACACCCGCGCGTCGCGGCACGGCACTGGGTCGCTACGTCCTCCACCAGGGCGGCATCACCGAAGTGCCCGTGGAGGGCGAACACGTTGCAGACCTCGGGGCGACCCGGGTCGTCACGCCGGACGCGCTGCGGATCGGTGACTGCCGTACGCACCCGCTCCCAGATCTCGTCGGGCTCGGACAGGATCGGCACCGTGTTGCCGAGCGACTTGCTCATCTTCGCGTCGCCGTCCAGTCCCAGAATCCGCCCGGCCCGACCGATCAGCGGCTCGGGCTCCGGAAAGGTATCGCCGTAGGCTGCGTTGAACTTCCGGGCGATGTCGCGCGTGAGCTCGATGTGCTGCTTCTGGTCTTCTCCCACCGGAACCGCGTCCGACTTGTAGACCAGGATGTCGGCGGCCTGGAGGATCGGGTAGTTGAGAATCCCGGCAGGGACAGATTCGAAACGTTGCGACTTGTCTTTGAACTGCGTCATGCGCTCGAGGTCGCCCACCGGCGTGACCGCATTGAACAGCCATGCGAGCTCGGTATGCTGATGCACGTCCGACTGCACGAAGATGATGGCGCGCTCGGGGTCCAGCCCCACCGCGACGTAGCTCACGGCAAGGTCGAAGACGTGCCCGGGGAGCTCTGCCGGATCGCCACCTGCGGTAATCGCGTGGTCGTCTACGATGCACCAGATGCAGTCGAAGTCGTCTTGCATGTCCACCCAGCGCGAGAGCGCGCCCAGGTAGTTGCCGAGATGCGCTTCGCCGGAAGGCTGCATCCCACTGAATACACGCTTTTTCCTGCTGCTGCCTGCGCCGTCGTTCATCGTCGGGTCGGGTTGGTGGAGTCAAGGCGGTAACTTACCCCCCCGCGCCGCCATCCCACACCCACCGGCCATGAATGAATGATCTGACCCGCACGGCTCTCCGCGCCGCGGAGGCCGCCGTCGCCGTCCACCACCGGGACCACGGCCGCGTCGTTCTGGAGGCCGCCTCCGAGAAGGCCCGGTCCGACTACGTGTCCCGAACGGATCGGGACGCCCAGGCCGCCGCCCTTGCGGTCATCCGTCGCGACTTCCCGAACCACGCCGTCCTCGCGGAAGAGGACGACGCGTCCGTCCGGGGCCGGATCGAGGCCGCCGGAGACGCACCTCTCTGGGTGGTGGATCCCCTGGACGGGACGGCGAATTTCCTCCACGGGCATCCCCAGTACTGTGCCTCGGTCGCGGTCGTGACGTCCGGTATCCCACAAGCGGGGGCCGTCGTGCATGGGGCCACCGGAGAGCGGTGGTGGGCCGGACGGGGTGAGGGTGCCTTCAAGGGCGGTCGGAGGATTACCGTATCGCCGGCGCGTGCCCTGGACCACGCCCTCGTCGGCACGGGCTTCCCGTTCAAGGCCCTCGATCGACTTCCAGAGTACCTGGCACAGTTCGACCGGGTGCTGCGGAACTGCTCCGGCATCCGGCGCGCGGGCTCCGCCGCTCTGGACCTGGCTTTTCTGGCCGAAGGCGCGCTGGACGCGTTCTGGGAGCTGCTGCTGATGCCATGGGACTTCGCCGCCGGCTGGCTACTCGTGGAAGAGGCGGGCGGACGAATGTCCCGACTGGACGGACACTCGATGAGCCTGGATCCGGGACCGGTTGCGGGCGCCTCGTCCACCGAGCTACTGGATGCGCTCCTCGGGGAGGTGGCGGGCCCACGGACGACGAACGATCACGTCGTCTGACGGCGCCCTGACGCGCATCGAATCAGCGGACTTCGGCGACGGCCACGCTCATGATGTCGCGGCATGAGGGTTGCATTGGAAAAGGGCAAGAGGGATGGGCGCGCCAGCGCCGTCCCCACTTACGGAATTATCCAACTAAGGAGCCACAATGAAACTCGACTCCCTCGAGAAGCTCTATGTGCACGAACTCAAGGACCTGTGGAGCGCCAACAAGCAGGTGATGGACGTTCTTCCTCAGCTCAACAACGCGGTTGCGGACAGCGACCTCGATAACCGACTCAACGGGCTCCGGGAGCAGACGCGCTCCCAGATCGAGCGGATCGAGACGGTCTTCGAAGGGTTGGAGTACGGCCCGCAGGGTCACAAGTGCAAGGGAATGGAGGGGCTGGTGACCGAGGCCAAGGATATCCTGAATGACTGCGACGATCCCGACGTCTGCAACGCCGCGGTGGTCAGCGCCGTTCAGCGGATTCTGCACTACTTCATGGCGGGCTACGGCGTGACCCGCGCCCTGGCCGAGAAGATGGGCCGGTACGACGACGCCGACATGATGCAGGAGTCGCTCAGCATGGTATCGTCTGAGGACACCATGCTCAGCCGTCTGGCCGAGCGGAAGCTGAACTTCCGGGCGCTGGTCGCGAACTGACCGAAGCCGAAGGAAGAGGTACGAAAAACGCCCGCCCGGAGCCATGCGGCTCCGGGCGGGCGTTTTTCCTGCGAGCGGGCGTCAGCCTTCCAAGCGCGCCTCGCCCTCCGAACGATCCTCGATGGAGATCTTCCGGCCCTTGGCCTCCGCAGCCTTCGGCAGGTTGATCTCCAGCACCCCGTTCTCGAACGTGGCACGGATGCCGTCCGCCTGAACGGTGCGCGGGAGCGTGAAGCCGCGCTGGAACGAGCCGTACCGGCGCTCCCAGACGTGGTACCGGCGCTCCTCGTCACCCTCGGTACGCTCCTCCTGCTTCGATCCGGAGATGCTCAGCACGTTGTTCTCGAGGTCGATGGAGACGTCTTCCCGCGAAATACCGGGCAGCTCCGCCGTGAGCCTCAACCCGTCCGCCGTCTCCTCGACGTTGACCGGGGGAAACCAGCTCCCCGTTCGGTCGCCGCCGGAAACCCCACCCTCGTCGAACATGCGCGCCAGCCGGTTCGAGACTTCCTCGAGGTCGCGGAGCGGAGAGAACGAGGGGTTCCGAACGGAATAGCGAGTGATGGACATGGTGGTCCTCCTATGTGGTTCGTCCCGCTCGACGCCCTGTCCCCGGGCGCCGAGCACGATGTGGTTTGCGCCGTTCAAGCGTAGCAACCTGCATGCCACTCCGTACCGCCCGTAGTCCTGTCAAAATGTTTGACAACAACGATTTATGCCTCTCGACAACCTGTCGTTCAGGCAGTCTGCGCGGGCGGCTCGGTCACTCTGACAGACGCTGGCCTGGCGCTTGCATTCGGAGGTGCGGAACGTTCCCCCGTGCGAAGGGTGCCCGTCGGGTGCCAAACCGACCCCGAAGGAGCGGTACGACTTGAGTCAGCGCATTCCCGTTGGTGTCCTGGGTGCTACCGGACGCGTCGGAGAGACCCTCCTCCACCGCGTCGCGAACCATCCGTGGTTCGAACTCACGGAGGTGGGGGCATCTGAACAATCGGCAGGCAAACGCGTCGGCGACCTGCTGGACACGAACAGCCTCCCCACTGAGGTCGCCGATTTGACCCTGCGCCGGCTCGACGAGAGCTGGGAGTCGCCGCTTCTGCTCTCCGCGCTCCCCTCCGGCGTGGCCCGGGACGTGGAGGCCGACCTGGCCGGGCGCGGGCATCTGATTGTGAGCAACGCGTCCGCGTATCGGGCGGACCCGGGCGTCCCGCTCATCATTCCCGAGGTGAATCCGGACCACCTCGCGCTTCTGGAGGGGCAACGCGAACGGTGGTCAGGAGGGATCGTCACGAACCCGAACTGCGTCGTCGCGGGCGTAGCGCTCGCGCTCGCGCCGCTCCACCGATCGTTCGGGCTGACCCGAGTAGCGGTCACGACGTATCAGGCCATCTCCGGGGCGGGGCGCCCGGGTCCCGCAGCGTTCGACCTGGTGGACAACGTCCTTCCGTTCATTGCCGGTGAGGAGCCCAAGATCGCCGCGGAGCCAAGAAAAATCCTCGGCGGCGTGACGGGATCGAGCGCCACGCCGGCCGCCTTCCCGGTGGACGCCACCGCGGTCCGCGTCGCCGTCCTCGATGGGCACCTGACGGCCGTGTCGATCGAGTGCGAGGATCGCCCATCCGTGGAGGCCGTCACCCACGCGTTCCGGTCGTTCCGCGGGGAGGTTGCGGAGTTGAACCTCCCGACATCTCCCAGCGAACCCATCGTGGTGCTGGAGCAGGACGATCGCCCGCAGCCCCGTCTGGATCGCGATCGGGGAGATGGGATGACGGTCTCCGTCGGACGAATCCGCGAAGGGGAGGCCTTCCATATCTCCTTCCTCGCGCTGTCCCACAACCTCGTGCGTGGCGCGGCCGGCGCGGCGCTCCTGAACGCGGAGCTTTGCCGCGCGCGGGGTCTCGTGGGGGACGCATGACGGTCCCTGGACCGATCGTCTACAAGTTCGGCGGAACGTCCGTCGGCAGCGCCGACCGGATCCGGAACGTGGCGGAGATCGTGTGCCATCAGACCGAACCTCTGATCGTGGTCGTGTCGGCTATGGCGGGCGTGACGAACGAATTGGTGCGGATCTGCGACGGCGCCAATGACGGCGACCCGGGCGTCTCGGGAATTATCGACGACCTCGCCGCCAAGCACCTGGAGGCGGTCCGGGACCTCGACCTTCCGGAAGACCATGCGCGGGAGTTGACGCGGGTCGTGAACGTCCGCATCGCCACGCTACGGGCCATGGCGTCGGGGACGTACGACATCCCCGCCCCCTCGCGCGATGACGAGATCCTGACGACCGGTGAGGACCTGTCCGCGCCGCTGGTCGTCGCCGCGATCCGTGCCGCGGGTCGGGACGCCCGCTGGCTCGACGCCCGAAAGATCGTGCGGACCACGGACCGGCACGGGAGCGCCGCGCCTCATTTCGACCATACCGCGGAAGCGTGCACGGAGCTCCTCGCGCCGCTGTACGAGTCGGGTGCCGTTGCGGTGGTGCAGGGCTTCGTAGGGGCGTCGGCCGACGGACTCACCACTACGCTCGGCCGCGGCGGCGGCGACTATACTGCTGCCCTTCTCGCCGGCGCGTGTAAAGCTCGAATGCTCCACATTTGGACCGATGTCGCGGGCATTATGAGCGGGGACCCGCGGGTGGTCAGCGCACCCCGACTCCTCCAGGAGATCGGGTCGGAAGAGGTGGTCGAACTCGCGTACTTCGGCGCCAAGGTCATCCACCCGGGGGCCGCGGTCGAGGCCGTGATGCACAAGGTGCCGATGCGGATCCGCAGCACCTTCGAACCGAGTCGGCAAGGTACTCTGGTGCGGAACGACAAGACCGGCGCCAGCGAGATCGCGGCGGTCGCGTCCAAGTCCGGTGTGACGCTGGTGAAGGTACAGGCTCACCCCTGGTCGCTCCCGTACGGCTTCCTCGCCCGCGTCTTCGGGGTGCTCGGGCGCCACCAGACGCCGGTGGACCTCGTCTCGACCAGCCACTCGACGACCTCCTTCACGTTGAACGAGTCTGAGGATCTGGACGCGGTGGTCGCAGAACTCCAGGAGTTCTCGGAAGTCGAGGTGGTCCGGGACCTGGCCACCATCACCGTGGTCGGCCACGGACTCATGAGCGAGCCCGGCATGAACGCCCTGGTGTTCTGGGCGGTCGGCAAGACACCCGTCCACCTCGTCGCCCAGGCCTCCGAGGTCAGCGTCAGCTTCCTCGTGGACGAGGTGCACTGTGCGCCGGTTCTGCAACGGCTGCACGCCAGCGTGATCGAGCTTCGGGAATCCGCGAGAGACGGATCCGACTTCGACGTCGCGTCCCTTCCCCTACCCGCCCAGGCGGAGTTATGAGGCTCGTTCTCTTCGGAGATGGGCGTATGGGACAGGCGGTCGCGGTACAGGCGAAAGAGCGGGATCACGAGGTCGTGTCGATGCTGGGAGGCCGGGAACTCTCGCAGATGGGCGTCGAGTCCCTCGCCCAGGCGATCTCCGACGCGCGCGTGGACGCCGTCATCGACTTCACGGTCGCGGACCAGGTGGGCCGCTCGGTCGCCTCATGCGCGACCGCCCACGTCCCCCTCGTGATCGGCACGACCGGATGGTCCGAGCGGGCCGACGAAGTTCTCGCGCCCGCTCGCGAACAGGGCAGCGCCGTCCTCCACGGACCGAACTTCAGCGTGGGCGTGCACGTCTTCCTGCGCGTGGTCCAGCGCGCGGGCACCCTCCTCGACGGCATCGACGACTACGACGTGTACGTGAACGAGGCGCACCATCGCCATAAAATCGATCACCCGAGCGGGACAGCCCGCCGTCTTGCCGACGCGCTCGTCGAGGAGATCGGCAGGAAGAAGGAGTGGCGAGCGGGGCTTGAAGACGGTGTGGCCGTCGACCCGTCGACCCTCCAAGTCAGCAGCGTGCGCGCCGGCGAGATTCCGGGAACGCATACGGTCGTCGCCGAAGGAAGCCACGATTCGATCGAGCTCCGGCATACCGCCCGGGGCCGTGACGGCTTCGCGTTCGGGTCGGTCTGGGCGGCAGAATGGCTGCAAGGCCGATCGGGCATTCACACGTTCGAAGAGGCGCTCGACGAGTTCCTCGACCAGGACGAATCGAAATGATGGACACGAGTAAGCTACGCGGTGTCGGCGTCGCGCTGATCACCCCGTTCCACGAAGACGGCTCTCTCGATATCGACGGCTTCGAAGCCCACGCGGCTCGGGTCGTCGACGGAGGCGTGCACTGCCTGGTGCCGTGCGGAACGACCGGGGAGAGCGCCACGATGACCGATGCGGAGCAGGTGGAGGTCATCCGCGCCGCCGTGCGGGTGGCGGACGGTCGGGTGCCGGTCATGGCGGGGGCCGGGGCCAACAACACCGCCGTGGCCGTACGTCGTGCCGAGGCCGCGCGAGAGGCGGGGGCCGACGCCGTCATGTCCGTCGGGCCCTACTACAACAAGCCTCCCCAGGAAGGCCTCTACCAGCACTTCGCCGCGGTCGCCGAAGCTGCCGGCGTACCGGTGATCGCGTACAACGTGCCAGGCCGCACGGCATCGAACATCCTGCCCGACACGATCCTCCGTCTGGCGGAGATCGACAACATCGTCGGTGTGAAGGAAGCGTCGGGCGACCTCGCGCAGATCACGACGCTCCTGGTGAAGCGGCCCGACGGCTTCCTGGTGTTGGCCGGTGACGACGAGATGGCCCTTCCCGTCATCGCTCTGGGAGGTGACGGTGTCGTCTCCGTGGCCGGAAACGAGGTGCCGGACGGTATGGCGGCTCTCGTGACCGCGGCCCTGTCCGGCGACTTCGACACCGCCAGAGAGCACCACCATCGTCTCGTCGACCTCATGCGCGTCAACTTCGTCGAGACCAATCCCGTTCCCGTGAAGACCGCCGTCGAGCTCCTCGGCCACGGGACCGCCCACTTCCGTCTTCCTCTTGTACCCATGACCGGGCCGGGTCGTGAGCGCCTTCGACAGGTGCTCGTGCGCACGGGCCTACTTGGAGATTCCGAATGAGTATCGAGGCCCTCGAAGCCGACATCGATCGCCTCTCGTCTACCGACAACGCTGATCCGGATGAAGCTCGGGAGGCGGTGGCCCGCCTTTTGGACGCGCTGTCGCGCGGCCAGGCGCGCGCCGCAATCCACGGCAGTGACGGCTGGCAAGCGGTTCCCTGGGTCAAGAAGGGGATCCTGATGGCGTTTCGCATCGGTCAGAACGCCGCGTTCACGCCGCACGCCTCCGATCCAAACACCGCGTTCGGCGGCTCCACCTTCCGCTACTTCGATCGGGACACGCTTCCGCTTCGACCGACGGAAGGCGTGGCGGAAAACGTGCGAATCGTGCCCGGCGGGACGTCGATCCGTCACGGCGCCTTTCTCGGCCGAGGGGTCGTGCTGATGCCTCCCGCCTACGTGAACGTCGGAGCGTACGTCGACGAGGAGTCGATGATCGACTCGCACGCGCTGGTCGGCTCCTGCGCGCAGGTCGGCAAGCGCGTGCATCTCAGTGCCGGCGCGCAGTTGGGCGGCGTCCTGGAGCCGGTCGGTCTCAGGCCCGTCATCATTGAGGACGACTGCCTCATCGCGGGCAACGTCGGGGTGTTCGAAGGAACGCTCGTGGGGCGTCGAGCCGTCCTGGCGCCGGGCGTTCAGTTGACCCGCTCGACCGCGGTGTACGACCTGGTCAACGAAACCGTGCACCGGGCCTCGAAGGAGACGCCGCTCACGATCCCTGAAGGCGCGGTGGTCGTACCGGGGGCTCGGCCCGCCAGCGGGGACTTCGCCGCGGAACATGGGCTGAGCCTGTACGCTCCGGTCATCGTGAAGTACCGCGATGAGAAGACGAATGCGTCGACGGCGCTGGAGGACGCGCTGCGGTAGGAGGGCAGTGGGTGGCGGTCGCCGTTACCTCCCGGGCGCGGGCGCGTGCCCACGCCGTCGATCTACCCGGTCGTACGTGGGTAACCCGGAGGGGCGTGCACGTCGATCGGATGGCCTCTGCGTGGCTCATCGTGCGCCGTATCGATCCGGAGGCGTCGTTCAAGTTCGTGCCCAGCCAAGGCTACCAGCCAGAGGCCGAAGAGCTGCGCTTCGACATGGGTCACGCAGTGTGCGCCACATGCCCATACTCGCTGCCTGCGGCGTGCCATGCGACCTTGCTACGTCAAGCGGGGGCCACGTGGGGGAGGCCGGATGCAACCAGAATCAGATGCGAAGCGCTGGGGCCTGCTGACCGCCTACTACATGGCGACCCCGCTGTTCGTCCTCGCGGACGCCGGCCTCGGCCTCCCGGTTCGAGCGGCTGCGTTTTCCGACATGGGTGCCCGCCTCACCTACTACGTGGGACTCATCCTCCTCGGGCTTCTGTGTCGGGCCCGCCCGCGAGTCACGCCCTGGGTGGGGATGGGCGAGAGCTCGGTGAATCTCTTTACTCTACTCCTCTCCGTGCTGCTGCCCATCTGGTCCGCGCCGGACGTGATCCTGGCGGGCGGTACCCCCGATGCACTGCTGGACGGGCCGGCGTTGGTGAACGTGATGCTCTCAGGCGGGACGCTGATCTGGGCGTTTCACCTGAATCGGATAGCGGCTGGGGGGTGAGCGAGGGAGTCGCGGGCGACGTCCGGCCCTCCCGTCAAATCACTCCCGAGGCAGCCAAGGGGTCGAGGATCCAGGTGCCGCCTCTCGCCCACTGCGCGGGGCATCGGACGGGATCCCATGCTCCACGGAGGGCACGGTGCACGGCGTCGGCTTTCGATTCTCCTCGGGCGAGGACGAAGACGTGCCGGGCCGACGAGATCACCGCGGGAGAGATCGTGATCCGGTGGCGGGGTGGTTTCGGGGCGTCATGCACCGGAAGCACGAGGGCGCCTCCTCCACCGTGTGGTTGGCGACTCTCGCGGGATCCGGACGACTGGCCGCTGTCCGAGCGAGGATCAGCTTCGGTCGGGTACGCGGTGAGACGTGCATCGTTCGGGAACAGGGACGCGGTGTGCCCGTCGGATCCAATGCCGAGCACGAGTACATCGAGCGGGTGCTCGAGAACCTCGATGTACCGTGCGACCGCCTCCTCGAGGTCGGCGCCCTCGGTCCGTCCAGCGAAGTAGGCACTCGGAGCCCGTGCACCGAGAGGATTGAGGAGAGCCTCTCGCACCATTCTGAAATTGCTGTCCGGATGGTCTGCGGGCACGAAGCGCTCATCCGCGAAGAAAACATCCATCTCCGCCCACCGCAGTTCATCTCGCCCCGCCAACGTCCGGTACACGGGCACCGGCGTGGATCCGCCCGACAGGCAGAGTGAGATCCGGCGCCCAGCTCTTGGGTGACCGGCAAGTAGCGCCAAGCGGATGAAACGGGCGGCCACGCCGGTCCACCGGGACGCGGCGGGGACCACCACTCGTCCCCGCGCACGGTGCGGCGGATGGGTACTCAGCCTTCGGCCCCAGTCCTGACGGACGCGGCGAGCGCGTAGTGCGCGTAGTACGCGCGCTGAGTCCAGCCGGTCACGAAGCACCCCGACCAGCGGCCGACACGGCGGCCGACACGGCGGGAAGCAAGTCGGCCGGATCGTCGACGACGCGAGCCGGGTCCAGACCATCCAGATCGTGCAGGCGCGACCGCGTGAACTCCGTGGCAACCGCCACGACCTCCATCCCCGCGGCGAGGGCGGCCCGGACCCCGGTCGGAGAATCCTCTACGACGACACACCGTTTCGGTCGCGCGCCGAGCTTTTCGGCGGCGAGCAGGTAGATCTCCGGGTCCGGCTTGCTGTTCTCCACGTCGTCGTCCGTCACGACGGCATGAAAGGCTTCCAGAAGATCCAGCGACTCGAGCACGTGGCGTGCCTGCGTCCACTGCGACGACGTGGCCAGTCCGAGCCGCTGGCAGCTGGATCGCGCCGACTCCAGGAGCGCCCCGGTATGCCCCCATCTGTGGGAACGAAGAACCTCAGGATCGGATACGCGCTCCTCGTAGATCTGCAGCCGGAGCCGGACGTACATCTGCCACGGCTCGTCGGCCTCGAACTCGACCAACCGCGCTCGCGCGGCCTCCTGCAAGCCGAAGCGTTCGACCAGGTGAGTCGCGACGTCCCGCCGAGTCCCACCGACGACGTCCTTGAAGGCCTCGACCACGTCCTCCTCGTCAAGCCCGGGGCAGAGTTCGACGGCAGCCTCCGCGTAGGCCTGGGCCTTCAACTTCTCCGTCTGGACGAGCGTACCGTCGAGATCGAAGATCATCGCGTCAATCCCACTGTCTCGCGACATCATGTGCCCTCCATGGGCCGCAGCGCGCAGCCGAAAATGCAAGCGACGGCAAGCGCGCCGCTCAAAATATTCCCGATCCCCGCCGGAATGGTGTTCCACGGCCGGGCGTCGACCCACCCCGGCGCCATCCCCGCCGGCGTGGCCAGCGAGGAGGGTCCGCGCTTCGGGTTCACGAGGCTTCGGTCCCCCCAGTCGCGTGTGCTGTAGCATCCTCCCAGGCCGCCGCCCCGGTCAGGGCGGCGTCATCTCCGAGTTCGGCAACTCGAACGAGTATCGGCTCGGGTAAAGCCCGGGGTCCATGTTCCCGGAGGTGTTGCTCGAGCGGGTCGATCAGGAGATCGCCGTTGAGACCCACACCCCCACCGAGAACCACGACCTCCGGCGTAAACGTCCACGCCAAATTGGTGACCCCCAACTGGATTGCAGCGACCATCGCATTCCACACCTTCCGGGCCTTTGGGTCGCCCTCCTTGACCAACTCGACGATCCGCTCCCCGTCGTCTGGAAGCCCAACCGCGTCGGCACTCCGTTCGAGCGCGGTGCCGGAGCCGAGATCCTCGACCGTCCTCGGTTCGTTCTCGCTTGCTCGCAGATCGATCATCGTGTGGCCGATCTCGGCAAGGGAACGCCTGCCCCTGACGAGCCGACGGCGCAGGAGCACGCCGGCACCCACACCGGTGGAGATCGTGACGTAGGCCACGTCGTCATACTCTCGGCCTGCGCCGAAGAAGGCTTCACCGACCGCCGCGAGGTCGGCGTCGTTCGCGAGGTGGACGGGCACACCGACCTGCTCGGCAATGGCCGTCTCGGTCAGTTCACTCGCCCAAGCGGATGGGAGGTTGGGGGCGTGCTCCAGCCGGCCGTCGACGTAGTTGACGCGACCAGGCACTCCGACGACGGCAACTCGGACCGAGTCCCCCTCCAACACCTCCTGGATGAGCTCGAGCAAGGCGCGCGGCGTCGGGTCGTCCGGGGTCGGCGCTTCACAGCGTTCCAGGATCTGGCCATCCGGACCGACGATCGCGGCTCGCATGGTCGTTCCACCCAGATCCACGGCCACGACAGGCTCAGTCATGGGGCCCCTCCCCGCCCACTCCCGGCCGATGCCACCCGCCGTGGGCCTCGACGAACGGGTCGACAGCGGCCGGACCCCACGTATGTATGTCGTACGAAGGAACACGCTCCGGCATATCGAGCACGGAATCGACGATCCGCCACGCCTCCTCCAGTCCGTCGGCTCGCGCAAAAAGGCGGGCATCTCCCTCGATGGCGTCGTACAGCAGCCGTCCGTAGGCCGTGGGGCGCGCTCCGTCCCGATGTTCGTCGTATGAAAACGCCAGTTCGACCGGACGAGAGCCCAAGCCGTCCCCCGGTTCCTTGACTTGAACGAAGAGGGCGATCCGTTCTCCCGGCTTCATGCGGAACACCAGGTGGTTCGGGTGGGGCGGAGGCTCATCCGGGTTCGAAAAAAACTGCCGGGGTGGGCGTTTGAACTCGACGAGCACTTCGGTTGCCGTGACCGGGAGGTTCTTCCCCGCCCGGATGTAGAACGGCACCCCGGCCCAGCGCCAATTGTCGATCCATGCCCGAAGAGCGACAAACGTCTCCACGTTCGAGTCGTCCGCCACACCCTCCTCGTCCCGGTAGCCTGCGAACTGTCCTCGCACGACCTCCTCGGGATCCAACGAACGTGTCGACCGAAGCACTTTGACCTTCTCATCACGCAGGCCGTCGCCCTCCAGGCTTGCCGGGGCCTCCATGGCGACCAACGCGACGAGTTGGAGGAGGTGATTCTGAATGACGTCCCTGAGGGCGCCGACCTCGTCGTAGAAAGCGCCCCGACCCTCGATGCCGAAGTCCTCCGCCATCGTGATCTGGACGCTATCGACGTAGTGCCGATTCCACGCTGGCTCGAAGAAGGTATTGCCGAACCGGAAGACAAGGAGGTCGAGAACAGGACCCTTACCCAGGAAATGGTCGATCCGGAAAATCGATTCCTCTTCGAAGCTCCGCCGGATGCAGGCATTCAGTCGGCGAGCCGAGTCCAGATCCCGGCCGAACGGCTTCTCCACGACCAGGCGAGCCCGCTCGTTCAGGCCGACACGGGTCAGTCCCTCGACGACGTCGTCGAAAAGGCCGGGCGGGATCGCGAGATAGATGAGCGGGCGCGCCACACCCTTCAGGGCGTCCCGGAGCCGCTCGTAGGTCTCGCTCTCCTGGTAGTCCCCGCGGACGTAGGACAGGGCACGGGCGACGGCGTCGTCTGCCGCGTCCGTGGGCTCGGTCTGAGTGGGGTCCCGCACCGCCTGGCGGACCGCGGACCTCAGTTCATCCGTGTCCCAATCCGAGCGTGCAACGCCGACGACGGAAGCTGGGAGACGTCCCGAATCGGCCAACTCGTACAGCGCGGGAAAGAGCTTCTTTCGCGCCAGGTCGCCGGTGGCGCCGAAGATCACCAGAGCGTCGGAGCGTTCCTTCATTCTTCGGACTTCTCCCCGTGCCCGCCGAACCCAGCCCGCATGGCCGAGAGCACCTGGCCGGCGAATCGGCCGTTGCCCCGGGAACTGAACCGTTCGTATAGCGCTGTCGTGATGACGGGCGCCGGAACACCCTCTTCGACGGCCGTGAGCACGGTCCAGCGCCCCTCCCCCGAGTCGGAAACCTGACCCGAGAAGCCCTCCAATTGCGGGTCTTCAGCCAGGGCCGCCGCGGTGAGGTCGAGAAGCCACGAACGGATCACGCTCCCGCGCCGCCACACCTCGGTCACCGCAGCCGTGTCCAGGTCGAACCGGAAGTAGCGCGGGTCGGCCAGCGGGGTCGTCTCCGCATCGTCCTCTCTCTCCCGGCTGCCGATGTTCGCTTCGCGCAGGATCGCGAGGCCTTCCGCGTACGCGGCCATCACCCCGTACTCGATCCCGTTGTGGACCATCTTGACGAAGTGCCCTGCCCCGGACGGGCCGCAGTGGAGGTACCCCTTCTCGGAAGGCGATGGATCTCCCGTCTTCCCCTCCATTCGAGGCGCGGCATCGACGCCCGGAGCGAGCGTCTCGAGGATCGGGTCGATCTGGCGCACCGCGTCCTCATCCCCTCCGATCATCAAGCAGTACCCGCCGTCCAGCCCCCAGACGCCACCGCTCACGCCCACGTCCAGGTGCCGGATCCCTTTGGCTTCCAAAGCGTCCGAACGGTCCACTGCGTTGCGGTAGTAGGAATTACCGCCATCGATGAGAATGTCTCCCTCGCCGAGATGGGCGCTGACATCCTCCGCCGCCTGCTCCACGAAAGCGGCGGGAACCATCAGCCAAACGACCCGCGGAGGCGGAAGCGCTGCGGCCAGAGCCTCCGGGGAGGCCGCGCCCTCGGCGCCCTCGTCCTCCAGCTCTTCGATCCGCTCCTGGTCGAGGTCGTGAACCACCACCTCATGGCCGTCTCTCATGAGGCGACGGGTCATATTCGCTCCCATGCGACCGAGTCCAACCATCCCTATCTTCATCGTGTCACCTTCAAGAGGTCGTTGATCGAAATGCGACCCCCGCGCCGCCCGGCATCATGCAACGCCTGGAGGTCGCCGGCCGCCTGTGCCCGCTTCAGCGTGTCGAAGCCGAACGGCTCGCCCGGAATGGCCGGATCGCTCCCGGCGTCCGACACCACCTGCAGGAACACGCCACTGGCCGGTCCGCCCTTGTGGAGCTGCCCGGTCGAGTGAAGGTAGCGCGGCCCGACGCCCAACGTCGTCGCCACCCGGTACCGGTCCCGCAAAGCCAGACGAGCTTCCTGCAGCTTCTGAACGACCTCCGCCTCGGGATCGACGTAGGCCTGAATGGCGATGTAGTCGCCGGGCGCGACACCCTCAAGGATCTCGTCGAGCGCCCGCTCCGCAGGCACCTCGGGCCGAGATGACTCCAGAGCTTTTCGAGCGGCGGACTTCGCCGCCTCGACGTTCGGCTGGTCGAAGGGATTGAGCGATAGCGCCGCTCCCACCAGGGCCGTCGCGAACTCCCACCGGAAGACCTCGGCACCCAGGTCGGCCGTCTCGTTCAGGTCGAACTCCGCCACCGGGTGGCCCGCATCCGCAAGCCGTTCGAGCGCACGACCCCCATCACGTCCACCCAACCGCACGAAGATCCGGTCGTCACCGTAGGCGGCCGGCTCTCCGAGCGGTTCATCCACGATGGGTATCAGTCCTGTGCCTGCTTTCCCCGTGGACTCGGCAACGAGTTGCTCAATCCAGAGGCCGAACGGAGCGTATTCGGGCTCGACGACGAGGGTGAGCTTGTCGCGTCCCACCCGCACGGCCCCGGCCAGCAGAGAAGCCAGCCGAAGGCCAGGGTTGGAATCCGAAGGGACGCACGTCGCACACGCGGCGGCCATACTGCCGGCCTTACGCACGAGTGCCGCCACGTCGACCCCGGCCATCGCAGCCGGTACCAGCCCGAACTCGGTCAGCGCGGAATACCGGCCGCCCACGTTCGGATCCGCTTGGAACAGCTGTCGGAATCCTCGTTCTCGTGCTAGCTCCGCAAGAGGCGTGTCCGGATCCGTGATCGCGATGAAGCGAGTCGGGTCGTTGGACTGAGCCCAGAAATACTCCAGGAGTGAACGGGTCTCCATTGTCGTACCCGACTTGGACGACGCCACGATCAGGGTCGAATCCATGGGTACCGCATGCTCGATGCGACGGATGGCGTCGGGGTCCACGGAGTCGAGCACGTCCAGGTGCAGCCCGTCGGCGCTCGCCCCCGCCACACCCGACATGACCAGCGGAAACAGGCTCGAGCCTCCCATGCCCACGACGAGCACGTGCGTGAATTCGTCCGCCACGGCCTTCGCCCTGACATCCATCAACCTCGGTATCCAACCCTCGGCCTTGTCGGGCAGTGACAGCCAGCCCAGGCGGTCGGTCACCTCGGCCGGGTCGTCCTGCCACAGCGTGTGGTCGCGATTCCAGGTCCGTCGCACCGCCGACCGTTCGCGCAACTCGTCCAGAACGGCGGATGAAGCGGCGTCAATAGGGCCGGTCAGTATGCGCCGGCTCGACCCAACCCGTCCGGAGCGAAGGCGAGCAGCCTTCTCGCCGATGCATTCCAGAAGCCGATCGAAGGCCTCCGCAAATTTCCTGTTCCCCTCCCCGAGGAGTTCTTCGCCAAGGATTTCCAGATCCACTCCGGCATGCGCCGCGCTGTTCAGGATCTCCCTTGCGGCGGTCCCGTCAGCGGGGAACGGGGTCGCCGTTCCGCTGCGCGCGAAGGCCCGGAGCGTCTCGTCGGGCACGGTGGTCACCGTGCCCGCGGCGGCCAGTTCGTCCAGGTAGTAGGTGTCGGGCAGCGAGGGGTCCTTGGCGGAGGTCGAGGCCCACAGGAGCCGCTGCGGCCGAGCGCCTCGCTGCACCCGACCCTCCCACCTCGGTGAAGCGGCCCGGTCTCTCCACGCCGCGTACATCGCCCGGGCGTTGGCCACCCCCACCTGATTCCGGAGTTCCTCCGGCACCAACTTGTTGGCTTTGACGTCCATCCGGGACACGAAGACCGACGCGACGGACGGAACGAACGGATCGAACCCATCTGCCAGTCGGCGCTCGACGCCACGTTCGTAGGCGTCGGCCACGGCTTCCCACTGGCCCGGTGAGAAGATCAAGGTGACGTTGACCGGAACACCGAGGTGGATCAGCTCCTCGATGGCGACGATCCCCTCCGCCGTGGCGGGGACCTTGATCATGGCATTGGGCCGTCCGATTCGGGCATGCAATCGCTTCGCCATTTCCACCGATCCCTGGGCGTCCATCGAGAGGCGCGGAGGGAGTTCGAGCGACACGAAACCGTCCGACTTGCCCGTGTCCTGATGGATCGGTCGCAGGAGGTCGGCCGCATCCTGTATGTCCTTCACCGCAATCTCCCAGAACAGCTCCTCGGGGTCGTCGAGACCCCGGGCGACAGCCTCGTCGAGCGCTTCATCGTAGTCGTCGCTTCCGGAGATGGCTCGTTCGAAGATCGAGGGGTTCGACGTCACCCCCGTGATGGCGAACTCGTCGAGATACGCTTCCAACTCGCCGCTCTCGATGAGAGCCCGGCGGATATTGTCGTACCACACGCTCTGCCCCAGCGCGCGTAGTTCGTGGAGCGGATTGGTGGATCCGCGGCGTCTGTCTGGGCGGGCCGGAATGCGATCGGGCATGGGCGTTTGGTCGAGGGACGGGCGCGTCATCGTTCGTTTTGATCCTCGGCACTCGTCCGAGGTTACGGTCACGTCGCCTTCGACGACTTCAGGATCGTCCGCGAGAACCTGATTGGACGTGGGGAAGCGAGCCGCGAGGACGATCAGATCGTCGGCGCCTCCATCCTGCGGCTCGGGCGTAACCCCACCGACCTTGGGTGCCTCCAAGGTTCAGGTATCCTGTTTACCCCTGCGGAGCCACCCGTGTCGAGCGTCTGCTTCTACTTCCAGGTTCATCAGCCGTACCGCCTTCGGCCCTACGGGGTTTTCGACATCGGCGCCACCGATCAGTACTTCGCGAACGAGCAGAATCGACGGATTCTGGAACGCGTTGCCGACAAGTGCTATCGACCGATGAACGCGTTGCTCCTGGACCTCGTCCGTCGCCACGACGGTCGGTTTCGGTTCGCCTTCAGCGTCTCGGGGACCGCCCTCGAGCAGCTCTCGGAGTACGCCCCCGACGTGGTCGACGGGTTCCGACATCTCGCGGACACGGGTTGCGTCGAGTTCCTCGCAGAGACCTATCACCACAGTCTTGCGTTCCTTTTCGATCGCAACGAATTCGACCGCCAGGTCACGCGTCACGAGGATCTGATCGAGCAGCTTTTCGGGCGCCAGCCGGCAGTGTTTCGCAATACGGAGCTGATCTTCAACGACGAGTTGGTGGTTCACGTCGCCAACCGGGGGTTTCGTGCCGTCCTCGCGGAGGGCGCGGATCGGATTTTGGGGTGGCGGTCCCCCAACTTCGTGTATCGATCCGCCGCCGCCCCTGAACTGAAGGTCCTCCTGAAGAACTATCGGTTGAGTGACGACATCGCCTTCCGATTCGGCGACACCGGGTGGGATCGTTTTCCGCTCAAGGCTGAGACGTACGCCGGGTGGGTGGAACAGGTCCACGGGAATGGTGACACGGTCAATCTGTTCATGGATTACGAGACGTTCGGCGAACACCAGTGGGCGTCCACGGGCATCTTCGACTTCATGGATCGCCTTCCCGCCGAAATGCTCGCCCACGGCGACATCGACTTCGCGACACCGTCGGAGGTCGTGGCGCGCTACCCGGACGTTGGGCAGGTCGAGGTGCCGGAGTACGTGTCATGGGCAGACGAAGCACGCGACGTCACGGCCTGGCTGGGTAACGGCCTTCAATGGACGGCCGCGCGTCAGCTCTACGAGCGAGTGGCGGGGGCAGGAGGAGTCACCGAAGAGCAGGTCGAGGTCTTGAGGCGACTCACGACGAGCGACCATCTCTACTACATGTGCACGAAGTGGTTCGAAGACGGCGATGTCCATGCCTACTTCAACCCGTTCGAGTCGCCGTACGAAGCCTACATCTCGTTCATGAACGTCATGAGGGACCTCGAGTTGCGCGTCGGTCAGTCGACGTCGGGGTCGTCAGCATCGACCGACCGCGCAGCCAATACCGCTTTGACCAGGCCGCCCGGCACTTCCTCGGGCAGGGGAGCGCCCGGATCCGAGAAGACCGCTTGATTCAACCGAACGCTCCGCCGATAAGCCGCCAGGTAGGCCCGGCAGTCGCGGCAGAAAAGTAGATGGAGGCGGAACAGCCAGCGCGCCTTCGTGGATAGACGGTCATCCAGATAGTCGAGGATGAACCCCTCGAATTCACGGCAGGTCATCACGAACGGGAGAAGCTTGAACATGATTCCTCGGACCGCGCGCCCGAAATCGCCTGTGGCCCGGTGGTCGTGACTCATAGGTGACCCCCTTTGAAGAGCGGCTCGAGCGCCTTCTTCAGCGCGGCCCGAGCTCGATGTAGCCGCACCTTCAGAGCCCCCTCGCTCAGCCCGATGGCTTCGGCCGCCTCGCGCGTCGAGTATCCCTCGATATCCCTCAAGAGGATCGGTACGCGATACCCCTGCGGCAGGCTCTGGATGGACTGACGGACGAACGCCCGGGTCTCCCTGCGCTCCAGCAGAACGTCAACGGGCGGAACCAGAGTATGGAGCGGCTCGATCCGGCAATCGTTGCGGTCGAACACCGGCATCATTCCTTCCAGACTCGATGTCGGGTCCCGCTCGATCGCACCCACCCTCTTCAGAGCGGCATTTACCACGATGCGGTGGACCCAGGTGCCCAACGCGGAATCGCCTCGGAACGAGCCAATGGCACGGATCGCTTGAATCAGCCCCTCCTGCGCGGCGTCCTCGGCGTCGTCCTCGCTCTCCAGAAAGCGCCGGGCCACACGAAGCGCGGCCGGACCATAGTCGCGCACGAACTGTTCGGCGGCCCGGTCATCCGACGTCTTGAGCCCTTCGACCAGGTCCGCCTCCGCGAGGCCGGGCCGGCTGGGGGGCGGTTGCGCCGTCTGCGCCGCGCCAGATCCGCGGGTCAATGGAACCATGGCTTGAAGCTACGCGGGCGCGGAGGCGATGCCAACCTGGAGGGGACACCTTCTCAGGACCGGCCCGACGGAACGACCTCCCGGTAGACATCGAGGACAGCGCGCGCGGCATCGTCCCACGAACAGGACCACGGGTCCGGCACCTCTCAGAACTGGTGTCGTCGCCCGTACCGACGCTTCCTCCGACTCTCCTACCGGCTCGGCCGCGTTGTGGACCACCCGGATGCGCGACGGCTCGGTGCCGTAGCGACGCACGCACGCGTCGCGGGTTCGCCGGCTCACGGCTATCACGCGATCAGCGCCGTCCAGGCCGGCTCTCTCGAAGGCGTACACCCTGGGGTCCGCGTGCTCTCCCCCGCTCTTGTCGAAGTCCGTGATGTGGACATGAACGACGAGCGGACGCCCGGTCAGCCGCTTCAGGACCAGGCCGGCGTGGAAGGCGGTCCAATCATGAGCGTGAATGACGTCGAAACCGACACCCTCGCTGGCGACCATAGCCGCCACTCTGGCCCCGAACCGTACGACCTCGTCCAGCAGATCCCCCCCGTAGACGGGCGATGGAGTGGCCCCAAGGCTCTCCGACTCGGGGTCGGCGCCGGTCTCGGTAGGGAGAGCGGAAGCGATGGCCGCGGTGGTCCTCCGCGTAAAAGCAACGGGGCTCTCGTACGGCTGGAGAAGACCCGGAACGGGGAGGAACTGCACCCCCGCTCGGAGAGGAGGAGCCACCCGAAGATCGAGGTCGTCCGCTCGCACATGTCCCGAGGCCTTCGGGAGCACCAAGGTGATTTCCGTCCCGAAGCCGGCGAGCGCTCGCGTGAGCGCACGGCTGACCACGCCAACCCCACCGGCGAAGAAGGGGGGGAACTCCCACCCGAGCATGAGAACCTTCACCGATCTCCCTCGGGATGAATGGCTGCGTGAAAGCGACGGGTTCATCGCGCCCACGTCGGAGTCGTCGCCCCGCGCCGAGGTTACGGCGGACGACGGCCAGCGAGCCGTTCGTAACCTCACCCGGTCCCCGCGAATCGAAGAGTACGTACGCGGCCCGACTGGTCGAGCCGCCTGGCACCTGTTTCCCCAATCCGACCCCACCATGACGCCTCCCGCCTGGCCCACGATCCCTTCGAGTCTTGCGGAGGCCCGCCGCCTCGTGGAGGCTGCTAGCCGAGAAGAGGACTGGAAACGCTGGGGCCCGTACCTGGCCGAGCGACAGTGGGGCACGGTGCGGGAGGACTACTCCGAAGATGGGTCGGCGTGGACGTATTTCCCTCACGATCACGCGCGGAGTCGCGCGTATCGTTGGGGGGAGGACGGGCTCCTCGGCTTCTGCGACCGGCGATCCCGACTCTGCTTCGCTCTTGGTCTTTGGAACGAGCGGGACCCGATCCTGAAAGAGCGGCTCTTCGGGCTATCCGGACCGGAGGGCAACCACGGCGAGGATGTCAAAGAGGTGTACCACTACGTCGACTCCACCCCCACGCACTCGTACATGCGGGCGTTGTATCGGTATCCGCAGACGGAGTTCCCGTACGGCTGGCTGGTGGACGAGAACGAACGGAGAGGGCGAAACAGCGGGGAGTTCGAACTCCTCGATACCGGGGTCTTCGCGGAGAATCGCTACTTCGACATCACTGCCGAATACGCGAAAGCAGCCGCAAACGACATCCTGATCCGGATTCGTGTCGAGAATCGGGGGCCGGATGCCGCTCCGCTGCACCTCCTTCCCATGCTCTGGTGCCGCAACACCTGGTCGTGGGGGCGAGAGGGCGATGGATATTGGCCCGAGCCCTCCATCACCGCGGCGGGCGAGGCTCGGATCGCAGTGGATCACGCGTCACTCGGACGATTCGTACTCGACGTGGATCGGGGCTCAATCGGCGAGGATGTAGACCTGATCTTCGCCGACAACGAGACCAACGCCCTTCGGCTCTATGGAGCAGACACCTCGGCCGACTACCCCAAGGACGCCTTCCACGACTACGTGATCGAGGGGCAGGCCGACGCGGTACGCCCCGAGCGGCGCGGCACCAAGGCCGCGGCGCACGTCCGGTTGGAAGTCGGCCCTGGAGAGGAGCGCTTGCTACGGCTGCGGTTGCGCCCGGAGGAGGGAGCTTCCGACGAGCCGTTCGTGGATTTCGATGAAGTCTTTCAACGACGGATGGACGAGGCGGACGAGTTCTACGTTTCTCGCTGCCCCGATGGCGCCACGGAAGAGGAGCACAACGTCATCCGGCAGGCGTACGCAGGTCTGCTTTGGTGCAAGCAGTCCTACCATTACGTGGTCGAGGAGTGGTTGGAAGGAGACCCGGCCCAGCCAGAGCCCCCCGCGTCTCGGCTCGGCGAGCGAAATGACAAGTGGACGCATCTGTACAACCGGGACGTCCTCTCCATGCCGGACTCCTGGGAGTACCCCTGGTATGCCGCGTGGGACCTGGCATTCCATGCGATTCCGTTCTCACGGATCGACCCGGACTTCGCAAAGGACCAGCTCGTTCTACTGCTGCGGGAGTGGTACACCCATCCAGACGGTCAGGCCCCCGCGTACGAGTGGGCTCTGGGTGACGTGAACCCCCCGGTTCACGCGTGGGCCTGCTGGCGGGTCTACAAGATGTCGGGCGCTCCGGGCGAGCGGGACCGGCACTTCCTGGCCCGTGTGTTCCACAAGCTGCTGCTGAACTTCACGTGGTGGGTCAACCGGAAGGACCCGGATGGGCGCAATCTGTTCTCCGGGGGCTTCCTCGGCCTCGACAACATCGGGGTGTTCGACCGCTCGCAGCCGTTGCCGGGCGGCGGCCATCTCGAGCAGGCGGACGGGACCGCGTGGATGGCGTTCTACTGCGCGACGATGCTCTCGATCGCGCTCGAACTCGCGCGCGAAGATCCCGCCTATGAGGACGTGGCGTCGAAGTTCTTCGAGCATTTTGTCGGCATCACGGACGCCATCAACTCCGTCGGCGGGTCCGGGCTATGGGACGACGAGGACGGCTTCTACTACGACGTGCTCCGCACGCCAGACGGAACGATCCCCCTCAAGGTGCGGTCCCTCGTGGGTCTCCTACCGCTGATCGCGGCGGAGGTCTTCGAAGATGAGACCGTGCAGAAAATGGAGGGCTTCAAGAAGCGGCTCAACTGGTTCATGGAGAACCGACCGGAACTCGCCGAGAACATCACCTGCATGAGGCCGAGCACGGCGGACGACGGACACGTCCACCGCCTACTGGCCGTTCCGACCCTCGAGCAGTTGAAGAGCATTCTCCGGTATATGCTGGACGAGCAGGAATTCCTCTCGCCCTTCGGTATTCGCTCGTTGTCGCGTGCTCATCTGGACCACCCCTTCGAGTTGACGCTCGAGGGCGTGACACACCGCGTCTCGTACAACCCCGGGGAATCCACCACCTCGTTGTTCGGGGGGAACTCGAACTGGCGCGGACCGGTGTGGTTTCCCACAAACTTTCTCCTGATCGAAGCGCTCGAGCGGTATCACCACTTCTACGGAGACGACTTCACGGTCGAATATCCGACTGGCTCCGGCCAGCAGATGCATCTGGGACAGGTGGCCCAGGACCTCTGGAAGCGACTGGCCAGCCTGTTCCTGCGGGACGAGCACGGAAATCGGCCCTGCCACGGCGGCGAGGAGTTGTACAGGGATGACCCCGCTTGGTCGGATCTGCTCCTTTTCCATGAGCATTTCCACGGCGACAACGGGCGCGGCCTCGGCGCGAGCCATCAGACCGGGTGGACCGCCCTCGTCACACAGGCACTCGAGGACGTCATACGGACGCGCGACGAGGGCGCGTCCGAAGAATGAATGGGCCTGGCGTTGACGACCGCACCGAATGGCTCAAGCCCGACGGTCTCGGAGGCTACGCATCGGGGACCACCTGCGGCGTGCGCACCCGCCGCTACCACGCTCTCCTCGTCGTCGCGAAAAACCCGCCGTCCGATCGCGTGGCGCTCGTCGCGGGATTCGACGCCTGGTTGGAGCGGGAGGACGCGCGCCTCGCTCTGACGAGCCAGAGGTATGCATCTGGAGTCGTGCACCCGGACGGGTCCGACAGAATCGAGTCCTTCACGAATGAACCCTGGCCCACCTGGACCTACCGGATCGACGACGATCTCCTCGTGCGCTGCGAACTCTTCCGGGTACACGAGCAGTCGACGGTCGCGCTGCGGTGGTCCGCAGAGGGCGAAGCGGACGGCGTGCGGCTCGAAGTGCGCCCGTTCCTCTCGCATCGTCCGATCCACGACCTCCACGCCGACGTGCCCGACGTCACGCTTGGAGATCACGACCCGGACCGTGGTACGGTGGTGTGGTGGTTGGGGAGCGGGTCTGCCGCGATTCAGGCGGCATCCAACGGCCGCTACCGGCACGACGCGACCCCCTATTTCGACGTCGCCTATCGAGTGGAGCGGGATCGCGGCTTCGACCACGTCGAGACCCTCGCTTCCCCGGGTGTGTTCTCATGGTCTCTCGACGAGGAGGCCCTGCTCATCCTGGAAGGTACGTTCTCGGGCGATGCGGAATCGTCCGACGACGAACCGTCCCGGAACACAACGGCCTCTGGCGCGTCGACGACGTACGCCAAGCTTGCCGCCGCGGAGCGCCGCAGGAGGGGGAAATCGGCCGACCGGCTGGAGCGGGCGGCTTCCGCCTACATGGTCCGGCGGGGATCCGGCCGGACGATCATGGCAGGGTATCCATGGTTTCTCGACTGGAGTCGCGACACCTTCCTGTCGCTGCGCGGACTCTGTCTCGCTCTCGGCAAAGTCGACGAGGCGCGGGACGTGGTCGCGACGTGGGCCTCAACCGTTTCCGAGGGGATGATTCCGAACCGCTTTCGGGACGACGACGAGGAGCCGCAATTCAATTCGGTCGACGCCTCACTCTGGTTCGTGATCGCAGCCGACGCGGTGTTCGACGCGATGCGGACGGGTCGCCGCAGGATCCTGCGCAGCTTCCGGGATCCCGTCGAAAACGCGATGCGCGAGATCCTCGACGGATACGCCGAAGGTACCCGCCACGGCATACGGTTGGAGAAGGACGGCCTCCTCGCCTGCGGTGAGCCCGGCGTCCAACTGACGTGGATGGACGCACGCGTCGGGAAGCGGGTCGTGACACCGCGCATCGGCAAGCCGGTCGAGGTCCAGGCGCTATGGCTCAATGCGCTCACGGTGGGTACGCGCCTCGACCCTCGACGGGAATCGGTGCTCGAGCTGGGACGACGCTCTTTCTCGGGTCGGTTCTGGAATGATGTGACCGGTGCACTTCATGACGTCGTGGACGTGGACCACCGCCCTGGATCGGTCGACCCGTCCATCCGTCCGAATCAGATTCTCGCGGTGGGCGGCCTTCCGCATATGATGCTGAGTCAGGGTGTCGCCCGCCAGGTCGTGGACACGGTGGAGCGGCAACTCTGGACACCGCTGGGCCTGCGAGCCCTCGCGCCGGACGACCCGGCGTACCAGGGCCGGTACGCCGGCGGTCCCGACGCGCGCGACGAAGCCTACCACCAGGGCTCGGTGTGGCCGGGGTGGATCGGTCCGTTCGTGGAGGCGTGGATTCGCGTCCGGGGTGGAGGTGCCTCCGTGAAGGCCGAGGCGCGTGAGAAGTTCGTCGAGCCGCTACGTCGCGAATTCGACCGGCACGGACTCGGCCCCCTGGTCGAAGTTACCGACGGGAGCGCACCCCACGAGCCTGGGGGTGCGCCATTCCAGGCGTGGTCGCTCGCGGAGTTTCTCCGTGTGGATCGGGAGATCCTCGCCCCGCGCCCCTCTCAGCCGGGAGCGAACTGACCTGGGTGGAATTGACATCCTCATCAACAATGCTGGGATCCAGGTCGTGGGGAATTCCCACGAGATCGACGTCGACGACTTCGACCGGGTCATCGCCGTCAATCTGCGCGGAGCGTTCCTGTGCTCCCGCGCGGCGATCCGACACTTCCTGGATGCTGGCAAGCCCGGCGTCATTATCAACGTCTCCAGCGTCCATCAGGAGATCCCCAAGCCGCGCTTCCTGGGTTACTCGGCGAGCAAAGGCGGTATAGAGAACGTGACGCGGACCCTGGCGCTGGAATACGCCGCGCACGACATCCGAGTGAACGCCATCGGCCCGGGAGCCACAATCACGCCGATCAACAGCGCCTGGATCGACGATCCCGAGAAGAAGGCGATGGTGGAGAGCCACATTCCCATGGGCCGGGCTGGCACGTCCGAGGAGATGGCCGCGGTGACGGCATTCCTCTGCTCGGACGAGGCCGCCTATATCACCGGCCAGACGCTGTACGTGGACGGCGGTCTGACACTCTATCCCGACTTCCGAACCGCGTGGTCCTCGGAGTGACGCCCGGGGAGCGCCGCACGGGAGTGAAGGAGAACCCGATGAGCGAGCTGCCGTGGATCACGACGGATGACATGCGGGAAGTCGATCGCGCCATGATCGAAGACTACGGGATCAAGCTTCTCCAGATGATGGAGAATGCCGGCCGCAACCTCGCCCGCCTGGCGCTCACCCGGTTTCTCGCGGTCCGAGGTGCCTCCGGCGAGGTGGCAGGTGACACCGGTCTGGAGGACACGACGGAGTCCCCGGTACTCTCGGTAGGAAACGGCAGGGCGGCACGGGACTCCGTTGTGGTCCTGTGTGGCTCTGGAGGCAACGGCGGGGGCAGCATGGTCTGCGCGCGCAGGCTCCAGGGATGGGGCTTCGATGTCCGCGTGATCCTGGCCAGGCCCAACGCCGAATACGAAGGCGTCCCGCGGCACCAACGGGACATACTCGACGCCGTGGGAGTGCCAGTGGTTGCCGGATCGGAGGCGGCGTAGCTTCCGCCCGCGCGGCTGTACGTGGATGCCCTGATCGGATATAGCCTTTCCGGCAACCCCAGAGGGGTCACCGCCCGCCTCATTGAAGCGCTCAACTCCGTTGCCGCCCCCGTGCTGAGCCTTGACACTCCGTCCGGGGTGGACACCGCGTCGGGGGAGGTGCACAAACCAGCGGTGCGGGCGACCGCGACCATGACACTCGCCCTTCCCAAGGTCGGACTTCGCAGCCCCGCGGCCCGGCTCGTCGTCGGAGAACTGTACCTGGCGGACATCGGCGTCCCCCCCGGCCTGTACCACCGGTTTGGGCTGAGCGTCGCTCCGATCTTCCGTAGCGGGGAGGTCCTGCGAGTGCGGTAGGCCGGCCTGGCGTCGGTGCAGGAGCAGTGTGGCCCTCCTCGGAGAGTGAGCCAAGGCCATTCGAGCCCGGGCTGGGTGCCGCCAGAGACTCGATGCCGGTTGGGCAGGAGAGGGTTGGCGGCAAGCCGCTTGGTATCTGCTGTCGCGCGCTGGCCGGGCCAATCGCTGGACATCTGGGTTAGTCAGCCTCCTCGCGACTTCCATTCTGGCATCACCCGAATCATGTACTCGTCGAAGAGGGGCACCGTGAAGGCGGTGTCTCCGTGAGCCGGACTCCAGAGCATTCCCTTTCGGATAAGACCGGTCCTCAGTGGCCCCGCCGTGGTCACCGCAATACCCAACTCTGCCGCGATATCCCCGGACCTATGGGGCCCAGGTCCCAGGGCGGCCATGCCCCTGAGGTATTCCTGCTCCCGCGGTGTCAGACGGTCGAATCGCACCCGGAAAAAACTGGCATCGAGGGCAGCAACCGCCGCTCCGCTCGCTGACTCCACGTCCTCCAGTTCGATTGGAGAAGCGGCCGCCGTGTTCCAGGCGTGGGCTCCCCATTCCTGCAAAAAGTACGGGTACCTGTCGGTCCTCTGGACAATGAGTTCGAGGGCATCTTCCTTGATCTTCGCGCCCATTTCTTCAATCGGATCCCGGATGGCCTTCGCCGCTGAGACGTCATCGAGGGGATCAACGCCGGGGAATTCGAAGAGTCGCTCGGCATAACGATTAAGGATTGTTTCCACACTCTAGCCGCGGAAGCAAGCGGGGTCGAGGATCCAGAGAGTGTGGAAACGATCAGTTGAACTGAGCTGCTACGCGGTGGGTGGGGCTATGGAGGTTGGAGCGCGGCGGAGTGAGAG
>JAJCZZ010000005.1 GCA_029262115.1 Gemmatimonadota bacterium
CTCACCGTTCTCCGAAAGGGTCGCGGCGTCGACGTGCAGCACGACCTGGTAGCGCGCGGCGCGGGTGCCGCTGATGGGGGCTTCGGTCGCGTGGGCAGAGCCGCCGCCTGAGCGGTCTTCACCGAGGCGGTCCTTCCCGCCGGAGCGGTCCTTGACGCTGGAGCGGACCCCGCCGCCGGAGCGGTCCTTGTCGCTGGAGCGGTACCGGCCGCCGAAGCCGACCTCCATGGCCCGCTCGGCCAACAGCCCCAGAGCGTCCGCGCGCCGTTGGGCGGCTGCGCGCCGGCTGATGTCGTCGGGGTGTCCGGTGGGGGCGTCTTCGCCGTCGGAGAAGGAGCTCTCGCCACCGGGCGCGCCCCGCTCGCGAAAGAGCGCGTCGCTCGCGGCTTCGACGGCGCGCATCAGCAGCGCACCCACTTCGGGATCTAGTCGACCCTTCACCACGTACATGCCGTCCTCGTCGGGGAAGACCGCCAGCGTCCGGCGCTCGTGGCGCTCGCGCTCGAACTCCGCCTCGTCCGCGCGGCTCCCGCGCTTCCAGGCCCGCACGACCCTCTCGAGCTGGGCGGTCGTGCATCCATGTGCCAGCTCCAGGAGGTCGGCCTCGCTCTCGGGCGTGGCCACCCGCGTCAGTGCACGCACCTGCGAGAACGAGAGCCGGCCTCTGGCCATCGACGCGCTGGTCTCGGGAAGCGCCGCGAGCGCGCGCGCCGTGCGCACCTTCTCACGGGCCGCGCCGAGGTCGATGCCCGTGCGGAACGCGAGCCAGTGCGCGCACGAACGATGGCCTCCGGCCTCCCAGCCGCGCAGGCGGTCGAACTCGGCGACGAGCGTGAGGAGTTGGTGGGTCGCGGCATGGATGTGCGCGGCCAGCACCGCGATCCGATCGCCGAGGTCTTCGAGCGCGTCGAGGTCGACTTCACCTTCGGCGCGGTGATACTCGCTCGTGAGGTCGGGCTCACCCTCAGGCTGGTACTCGCTCGCTCGCTGGTACTCGTTTGCCGGGTCGGGCCGCTCACGCACGAGGATTAGATGGTGGGGCCGATGGGCAGAGTACGTCGCCATGGGTCGGGTCTCCTGATGATTGGACACGTCCGGGCGACCCCGAACAGACACCGAAATATAGCGGAGGGTTTTTGGGCGGCTGGAGGCGTCCGGTGCGGCCTGAACGCGGACTCGGAGGTCACAGAAAGACCCGCCCGCCGCTCACGGCCGGGCAGCGAAGCCCAGGGGGCCGCAGGGACGGAATCTCAGGGCTGTCCCGGACTCGGTCGGCCGCGCCCGCCGAAATCTGTCAAGGGGCGGATGGGACAGCCTGATGTGCGGAGATGCCGCCGATCGGCATGGGGATGCGACCCGACGGACGACCAGGACGATGTCGCGCTCCGGCACGCGATCCGGTCCTCCGCGTCGCGCTCCGGCACGCGATCCGGTCCTCCGCGTCGCGCTCCGGCACAACGATCCGGTCCTCCGGGTCGCGCTCCGGCACAACGATCCGGTCCTCCGGGTCGCACTGCCTGAACCTGGATTCCTTCCCCAACGTGGTTCGTGGCCGCCAGCACATCAGCCTACAAATAGGTCCACTGCCGAGAAGTGGAGCACCTCGCCCGCGTCCACCGCTGGCGGACCACCCGATCAGGACACCGCCTCGGCCATCCAAGTCGACGACATCCACCTCGTCGGACCCATCCTCCGTCCTCACGCGCTGGAGGACCGAGTCGGTGAAGCACCGGCCTACGATCCGGGTCAGGTGGCGAGCTGCTCCCGTTCTGTCCTCTTGGCGGCTTGGTAATAGAGGCCGTTGACTGCGCCCGCGTGTCTCGGTCGATCATCGGGTCGGGCTTGTGCATGTCGCCTCCGGTCACCAACTAGTCACTAACACTGGTATTAGTAACACGAACAGGAGTAACCTCTGGAGAACTATGTGCACAGCAGTGGGGTGGCCTACCCCCTCCCCCCTCACATCTCCAGCGGCAACGCCACCAGGTCCTCCAGGAACGCCAGCGCCCACCGCTCCTCGTTCAGCCTGCCCGGCCGTCGCAACTGTTCCGCGCGCTCGTCGTGGCCGTCGAACTGGTCGAAGAGCGTTCCCTTCATGTACATCGGCTCGAGGTGCGGGGGCAGGTAGCTCACCCGCACGACTGCCCTGGTGTTCTTCAGCTTGTCGGCAGCCAGGTCCACGGCCGCCAGCCAATGGCTCAGCCGCTTCTTCTTCGAGTCGACGCGGCCGACGCTGCGGAGGTGACTCACCACGCGGACGGTGGCCTTCCAGGTCCTGAAGTCCTTTGCGGTGAACGGGCCCCCTGTCACCTCACGGAGATACTCGTTCACGTCCGACGATTCGACACGCCGCTTCCTTCCGGACCCATCGATGTACTGGAGGAGGTGCCAACCGGGCATCTCCATGGCCTTCTGGAGAACCTCGATCAGAGCCTTGTCGCGCACCGTGAGTTCGATGGCCTTTCCACCCTTCCCGTCGAACGAGAGGAAGAAGACACCGTCGACGTTGCGAACATGTCGGGTACGAAGGGTCGTCAGGCCGTAGCTGTTGTTGCTCTGGGCGTACTGGTCGTTCCCCACGCGGATCGCGGTGCGGTCCAGGAGCCGGACCGCGGCGGCGAGCGCCTTCTCCCGCGTAAGCCCGTCGGTCTTGAGGTCTCGACCCACCCGCTTGCGTAAGGTGGGGAGGTCGTGCCCGAACGCGACCAGCTTCTGGAACTTCATCCGGTCACGGGCCACCCTCCATCGGGGATGATACAGGTACTGCTTGCGGCCCCTGTCGTCCCGGCCCGTGGCCTGCAAGTGGCCGCTCTCGAACGGGCAGATCCACACGTCCTTCCAGGCCGGCGGGATGACGAGCGCTTCCAGCCGGCGCCGGACCGAGCGGTCCCGTACCGTAGCGTCGTTCTCGTCACGGTAGGAAAAGCCCTTTCCGGCCCGGACCCTCGTATAGCCGGGCCCCTCGTCACTCACATACTCCAGACCCGCGACCCTGGCCGTCCGACGCGGGTCGAGGCCCGCCTTCGCGGGAGACGCGGCCGCATCGGACGGTTCAGTAGCCAAGGTCGTCAGGGTTCAAGCAGTTGCCTCAGTCATCCAGCCCGTAGGCGTGTTGCCGCTGGATCGTCCCGTCCGCCCTGTGGATGACGAGTCGGCTCGGTGCCTTGCCGGCGGCCACGGTGCGACCTGCCTGCAGACTCTCCTTCTTCGTGCCGTGGCGGCTGGTCGCCCGGGAGGCGCCTTCGGCTTCGAGGACCCACTCCTCTCCGTCCGGCTTGACATGGTAGACGGTCGTTTGGGCGGACGAGGCCTTGTCGGACGAGCTCTTCGCGCCCTTCTCGGACGCCTTCGTAGCAGCCTTCCGCTCGTCCATGTGCCGCTTGGCAGCCACGGCGATTCCGGTAGCGGCGGCGACACCTGCAGTGGTGGCGATGATGGTCTTCTTGCCGGCCATGCGTGCTCCTTGGAACGGGTGAAGCTTTTAAATACCCTGACTTGAGCGCTTGCAACAGGTGTGCCATGCGCAAGTGAGCGTAGCTGATAGACTACGTTTTTAGGTGAGGGCACGGGAGAATCGCTGCGGCCCAGACCGTCCCGTCGGCCGGGCCGGAGCGGCCCCGTTCGCGGAACGGGTCTTGCCCGGGAGCGCAGGATCACACCGGCGATGGCCGGCCTGCACGTCCACCCGCTTGGGGCGGCTCGGGCGGGAAGGCCCACCCTTCCTTGCCGGCTCCGCCCCACCGCAAGAACTGGAGAGGCCTCGATGGCCAACTCGTTGGTCAAACCCGATAGCTGGGTGACCGTCGCCACGATCGGAAAGATGCTGGTCAAGCACTCGAAGGCGGGCCTGTTCGACGGGATCGGTGCCGAAGTCCCCTCGGGTTCCGGCAAGCCCGACGAACTCGCGGACGAACTGGAAGCCATGGGTCCGACGTGGGTCAAGATGGGGCAACTCCTGTCGACCCGTCCCGATTTGATCCCCGCGGCCTACATCGACGCGCTCACACGCCTCCAGGACCGTGTCGAGCCGTTTTCGGGGGAGGAGGCCCGCGCGATCATCGAGGAATCGCTCGGGGCGCCGGCCAACAAGATCTTCTCGGAATTCGAGGACGAGGCGTACGGCTCGGGTTCTCTGGCGGATGTCCACCGCGCGGCCCTGCGGGATGGCACGCCCGTGGCGGTGAAGGTGCAGCGACCCGGGGCGCGGGAGGCCGTCGAACGTGACATGGCCATTCTCGCCGACCTCGCCAAAGTGGTCGAGGAGCGGACCGAGGCGGGGCGTCGGGTAGGTGCCATCGGGATGTGCGAGGAGATGGACCGATCCCTCATGGAGGAACTCGACTTCGGCAGGGAGGCCGACAACCTGCGGATGTTCGGCGACGGCGTACGCGAATTCAAGAACCTTGTCGTGCCCCGCCCCTACATGGATCTGTCCGCTGACCGGGTCATCACCATGGAAATGGTTAGCGGCGTGGGGGTTGCCGATCTGAGCCCGATGGCGCGCATGGAGCTCGACTCGACCGTCCTGCTGGAGGAGCTCTTCACCGCGTACCTGGAGATGGCGTTGGTGCATGGACTCGTCCATGCAGACCCCCACCCCGGCAACGTCCTGATCACGCCCGAAGGGAAGCTCGCGCTGATCGACGCGGGCATGGTCCTACGGATCCCTGAGCACCAGCGCGACCCGATCCTCGAGCTCCTGGTCGCACTTACAGAGGGCCACGGGAAACGCGCGGCGGAAATCGTGGAAGGCCTTTCGCAGCGGTCTGAGATCTTCGAGCCGGAAGAATTCGAGGAGGCCGTCGCGCGCCTCGTGGCCGACTACCACTCCTCTGGCTATGGGAACCGACCGATCGGTCAGTTGGTGCTGGAGACCGCAAGAATTGCGATGGACTCCGGCCTGCGGGTCCCTCGCGAAGCACCGCTCCTCGGTAAGACGCTGCTCAACCTGGACGAGACCGCCCGTCAGCTCGATCCGAGCTTCCGGCCGGACGACACCGTCCGCGAGACGGCCAGCGATCTCGTTCAGCGCCGCACTCTCGAGTCGCTCGCGCCCCACCAGACGCTCCGGGCGGTGCTCGAGACCAAGGAGTTCGTCACCGAGCTACCAGGACGCCTGAACCGTGTCCTGGACCATCTCGGAAAGGAGCGCTTCGAGCTCGACGTACACCTTCCCCAAGAGTCGCCCCTCATGAAGGCGGCTCAGAAGATGGCCAACCGGATCACGGCCGGACTCGTGATCGCCTCGCTGATCATCGGTGCGGCCATGCTCATGTCCGTGCCGAGCAACTTCCAGATCTTCGGCTACCCGGGACTGGCCATCCTCTTCTTCTTCATTGCGGCCGCCATGGGTGCCGCCCTTCTCCACAGGATCTGGAAGGACGTCTGATTCACCCCCGCGACGGCCCCGTCTTCTACCAGATGAACGTGTGGTTGTACTTGAGCATCAGTGTACGACCCGCGGATAGCGGAAGCCGTGGTGAGCCGAACTCGAAACGGTCGGTGTTCAAGCCCTCGTTGTAGACCAACCAGATGTCCGTACCCTCGCGGACGTTGTAGCGGAAGCGCGCATTAACCGTCGTCAACTCGGCGGCATTGCTGTACTGGGCCAGCGCGCTGACGAACAGCTGCGTGTTGAACGCGAACTGCGCCTTGAGGCTCCCCAGGTGCGCGATGGTCGCCACGCCTCGGTCGTCGAACTCGAGACGGTTGACCTCGTAGCCACCGGAGAGCTCGAGGTGACGGGACTGATTCCATGTCGGGTTCAGCCCCGCGCCGACACGAATCCCATCGTAAAAGGAGCCGGCCGTGACCGTGAAGTCGCCGCGGAAGAGCGAGTTCCGCGAGAGCTGGAGACGCACTTCCCCGGTGTGGAACCAGTAGTCACCAACGGGCACCTCGGCACCTGCTATCGTGAACGGCTGACGGACGCTCTCGTAGGCCGAGGTCGTCGTCAGCTTCGCCTCGGCATTGCTCTTGAATTCGAACGACAGTTCGGGTCGGATCGAACGGGACTCGGCGCTCCCGTCCAGCCCTCGGTAGTAGTGACCGGTATTTATCCGCAAAGCGATGCTGCGAAACGGCGAATCCTCGCCCCGGAACGACTTGTACTGGCTGCTCCCGCCCCAGAACGTGAAGTCCGTTCGGTTCTGGAAGCCCAGCCGCGGCAGGTAGTCCTCACCCACCCGGATGAACTCCCCCGAATACGAGAAGCCGTCGTCCCGCTGTCGGTCCCAGCGTAGCTGCATCAGGCCGGCCTCCAACTCCGAGGCTTCGGTCACCACCTCGTCGTACGTCCGTGCCCACTTCGCGGTGACGTACTCGTCGCCCATGACCCGGATGCTCGCATCGACTCCGTACGCCACGTTGTCCTGACCGCTCCCGCCCAGCCGCGACGTGATCATCGCTCCCACGGACGAAAAGGGATTGAAGACCTGCTGGCTGACGCGAACCACCGCGGTGTTCTCAGACGAGAGGTCGCCTGGACCCGCCGTCTGAAGACTGAGCACGCCGAAGTCCGCCCCGCCGATCCGACCGACCGCGCGGCCGCCTCCATAGATGCGAACGATCTGACCATCGTCCAGACCGATCCGACGCGAGTGGAACAGCCGATTCGTGAATCCCCCGGTGCTGAACTGGAAGGTCGAGGAACGCTCCTGAAAGAACTGGCGCTTCTCCGGAAAGAAGAGCGGAAAGCGGGTGAGGTTGATCTGTTGATCGTCGGCCTCCACCTGAGCGAAGTCCGTGTTGACGGTGAAGTCGAGCGCGACGTTGGAGGACGGGGAGAACCGGGCGTCGATGCCCACCTCCCGCGTGGGATCGGACGCGACGTCCCAGCGGCGCCCGTCGTCGGTGCCGGTCAACTCGGGCGTCTGCCGGACCCCGCCAAGCACGTACGGTGTCACGTACACGGGCTTGCTCTGGCGCACCCCGGCCATGACGATCCGCTGCGACTGCGACGGCTTGGCGAAGGCCAGGCCGCCCCACCGGGGATCGATGTCGGGAAAGAGCTGGCGCTCGTTCTTCCGGGCGATGAAGCGGTACGAGATCAGTCCCATGACCACCTCGTCATCTACGGTCTGAAAACCGAGGGTCGAGAAGGGAATGCGCATTTCGGCGAACCAACCTTCGTCGGTCTGGGACGTAGCCACGTCCCAGTGCGCGTTCCAGTCCGAGTTCATCGGCATGCCTCCGCCCCCGAACACCGCGTCGTTCGACACCGTCCGGTCGTTGCGTGCCCCGGCCGGATTCACCACGAACCAAACGGCCGTCTCGAAGTCGTTGTAGCTGTCGACGACGATGGCGAGCAGGTCATCTCCCGAATACAGGTCGCGGTATAACGTGTTGGTCCGGATGCCTTCGGGCTCGGAGTCGTACATGCGCCCCGACACGTAGAGGTAGCGGTCGTCATGGGCGACCCGAACTTCCGTCGGCTCGGTGAGCGGACCGCGGAAGGTCGGAGAGAACATGGTCATCGGGAGCGGAATCACCGTCTCCCAAGCCTCTTCGTCGACGCGGCCATCGAGTACGATGGGCCCCTCCAGGCGGTGGATCGTCAGAGGCGCCGCAATATCGATCTGCCCCGCAAGGGCGGAGGGCAGTGCGACCGCGGCGAGGCCGACGACGACGAGGAGTGGCCTGATGGGGCGGAGCACGGCGGTCACGGCGTCCTGGCGGGGCGGTGGGTTGGGGGCATGCGGGCGTGGCGCGGCTCCAAAAGGAGCGGGAAGGCGACAGAGTTGGCAAGCGATGCGGCCATCAATCGGTTCCGCCCACCCGGAAGGCTCGGAGGAACGCGAGGTTGGCGAGATCGCCCGCCGGAGGGTCCGTGCCCTTTGGGGTTTCGAGAATCTTGGGGATGGGGCGGAGCCGAGAATCGAGCATGATGCTTCGGAACGGCCCGACGCCGAGCGTTCCCTCGCCGAGCGTCTCATGTCGGTCCTTTCGCGAACCCAGCGGATGCTTCGAGTCGTTCAGATGGAGCAAGCCGAGCCGCGAGCGGTCGAGGTGCCGTTCGTACTCACTCCACACCCCCTCGTAGTCGTCGACCAGGTCGTACCCCGCCGCGTAGGCATGGCAGGTGTCGACGCATACGCCGACCCGATCTCGAAGCGCCAGTGGCACTTCGTCGATGATGGCGGCAAGGTGTTCGAAGCGGGCTCCGACGGACGTCCCGCTGCCTGCGGTCAACTCCAGAAGAACCCGTGTGGGCGACTCCCCGACCGCCTCCAGAGCTCGGGTGATGCCGAGCCCATTCCGCTTCAGCCCCCCATCGAGGTCGTTGTCGGTCGCATTCCCGGGATGCGTCACGAGGAAGTCCAGACCCAGGGCCGTGCAACGGTCGAGCTCGCCCTGAAAGCACGAGACGGAACGAGCCCAAAGGACCGGATCCGGGCTGGACAGATTGATCAGGTAGGAGTCGTGCGCCCCCGCCACTTCCACGCCGTGTTCGCGACGCGCCGCTCGGAAGGCTCGAACGACTTCCTCGGAGATCCTGGGCTCCGCCCATCGGCTGGGCTGCTTCGTGAACAGTTGGAGTGCCGAAGCGCCGATGTCCCGTGCTCGACCCGGTGCGTTCTGAACCCCGCCCGCCGCCGACACGTGGGCGCCGAGTTCGTCGACCTGAGGTGAGGGAGGTCGTGTCTGCAAAGTTTGCCTCGTCCGGAAAGGAATAGTGGAAAAGCCTTTTGGGGGAGCGCCACACGCGCGGAGGCGATCGCTTTCAAGTCGTTGTTCCTCAAAAGCTTGCGAGATTTCAACGACGAACGCGAACACGACAGGTCCGGCGGCATGATACTTGAACCTACTGACCTCCAGTAGCCGCCCGAAGGGGACGGCGAATCACCCACTGGAGGATTCATGCGCATCTCCGCCGATGGCTTCATCGACGTTCGGGACGGTCGCCGGGTTCGAACGCCTGGAATCATGACCCGCGATGTCGCGCCCGTGCCGGAGGGAGAGGCGCTCGCGTATCTCTTGTCGCACAGCTTCCCGGGGCACCGTCAGGTGGTTCGCGGCCTGAGCGAGACCCACCGCAAACGAATCCGCCTGGCCATGTTCGCCGACTCCGTTTCGGAGCGGATGAACCTGGTCGACCGAGTCTGGCGTGCGATCACCGCGGAAGTGCTCCCGCCCTCCTCGTGGGGCGAGCCCGAGTTGATCCAGATCGTCCAGTTCGAAGCGTGGGCGTACCCGATCTACCTGGACGGCAGTTGTACCCGAGTGATTCCGCACGGCGGACTGTCCGTCGCCGAACTCGGCTCGGCTCCGGTCTTCGAAATGGGAGTTGCGACGGCCTGACGATCGACCCGTCCAGCAGGGCTCACCGCAGCCCGCGCTGGTCGGTACATAGTGTCCACGCCCGTTCTTGGGCTGGGCCTCACGCCCTGGGGGGGGCGTGTTGTGAAGTGGCGGTAGGCGCCAGCCTACCGTCACTTCCTTTTTTGGGGCACGGCCTGTCGATCGCGTGGTCTCCGTGTCGGAGACGGGGCCGGCGATGCGTCACGGCTGTCCCCCGTGGAGGACAGGCCATCGGGTGGGGCGTCCCGTGCCGGCCACGCAGACCCCAAGCCCCGGCGCGACTCCGGGTCGACGCCGCTGTCCGCTATCCCCATGGGAAGCCATCGCTTACTACCGCTCGGTAACCCGGCGCCTCCCTCCGGCGTACTTGTTGCCCCTTGAAACAGCGGTGGCCTGAACTTCAGGGAGGTAAAGGATGACGATGCACTCGGGAGCGGCAGTCTCACCCCGGGCGAGTGCGCTTTCCCGAACACTCGTCGTGTTGTTCCTGTGCGTCGCGGCCGTGGCCGTGCTCGCCATCAGCGCGCTGGCTCAGGAGGCGACCGAGGTCGAGGCGTTCGAGGCGCACGGCTTCGTGTACGGTGAGAAGGGCGAGCCGCTGGTCGGTGCCTTCGTCTCACTGACCGGATCCGACTGGGGTTCTATCACGAACCGGGCCGGACGATTCCGCCTCCCGGATATGGACCCGGGAACCACATCATTGACCGTCGAGCAGCTCGGCTACGAGACGCTCGAATGGCGCGGCCACCTCGACCGCACCACAGGTGCCGTCGAACTCCGCATGACCGCCCGCCCGGTCCTGCTCGAAGGGTTGACCGTGGTCACCGACCGCTTCCGCGGACGCAGAAACGCGACCGCGACCTCCGTACGCGCGTTCGAACGAGAGGATCTGGTGACGGGCGCGTTCGAAGACGTGGTTCAGTTCGTCCAGGCCCGAGTTGGACTGTCCCCGGCGTACTGCCCGCCCACCGCCTTCTCGTCCATATGCTACAGGTCACGCGGTCGGGCGTTCTCGCCGGTGGTGTACGTGGACGAGATGCCCGTCATCGGCGGTATGGACTACCTGGCGTCGGTGCGTCCCCATGAGTTGTACATGGTCGAAGTGTACGCACGCGGACGTCACATCCGAGCCTACACGCACCAGTTCATGGAGCGCGCCGCGAGGGGACGCCTCCAACCCGTGACCATCATCAACTGACCGGAGCGGGTCCCCCGGGCGGCTTACTTGTCCGGGAGACCCGGCCGGGTCATGGACGACACGTTCAGCGCGTCGTCGATGTCCACGTCGTTCGGCAGGAGCCCCTCCCGGGTGACCACCTCCCGTACGCTGACCCGCTCCTTGGCCGCGGTCTTTGCGACCACCGCCGCCTTGTCGTAGCCGATGTACGGATTCAACGCGGTCGCGATCGACGGGTTGAGTTCGAGCAGCTCCTGCGCGCGCTCCTCGTCCGCTTCGATGCCCACCACGCACCTGTCCGTAAACGCTCGTGCGCAGTTCGCCAGCAGGGTGATCGACTCGAGAAGGGCCTGCGCCAGGACCGGCATCATCACGTTCAACTCGAAGTTGCCCCGTGATCCGGCTACGGTAACGGTGGTGTGATTCCCCATCACCCGGGCCGAGACCATCATCAGGGCTTCCGACATGACCGGATTGACCTTGCCCGGCATGATGGACGACCCGGGCTGGATAGCCGGCAGGCGGATCTCGGCAAGGCCCGACGTGGGGCCACTACCCAGCCAGCGGATGTCGTCGGCGATCTTCATGAGGCTCGTTGCGACCGTGTTCAGCGCGCCCGACACATTGACGGCGGCATCCTTCGCGGCCTGCGCCTCGAAGTGATTCTCCGCCTCGCGGAATGGCAGCCCCGTGTCTTCGGCAATCCGAGCCGCCACACGGGCGGGGAAGTCGACGTGGGTGTTGATGCCCGTGCCCGTGGCCGTGCCCCCGAGGGGGATCTCCTCCAGTTCGGTTGCGGCCCTACGCACGCGTTCCGCGCCCTTCGAGACCTGCATCGCGTATCCGCCGAACTCCTGACCGAGGCGGACGGGGGTCGCGTCCATCAGATGGGTGCGCCCCGACTTCACGATGTGATCGAACGCCTCGGCCTTCTTCGCCAGCGCCCCGTGAAGATGCTCGAGGGCGGGGAGTAGCTCCTTCTCGATGGCCACCCGGGCGGCTACGTGGATCGCCGTCGGGATCACGTCGTTGGACGACTGGCCGAAGTTGACGTGATCGTTGGGGTGCACCGCCGACCCGACGATCTCGGAGGCTCGGTGAGCCACCACCTCGTTCGTGTTCATGTTGGTCGACGTGCCCGATCCGGTCTGATAGACGTCGAGGACGAACTGATCGTCCCACTTACCCTCGACGACTTCGGTCGCGGCCTCTACCACGGCCGCCGCGACCGCCTCGTCCAGAACTCCGATTTCCACGTTGGTCCGAGCCGCAGCGCGTTTGATGATGCCCAGCGCCTCGATGAAGCGTCGACCGAAGCGCTGGCCGCTGATCGGGAAATTCTCGACGGCACGCTGGGTCTGTGCCCCGTACATCGCATCCTCGGGAACACGCATCTCGCCAAGGGAATCCTTTTCGATTCGGTAACCGTCGGCCATGGAGAAACCGCCTGTTTTCGGAGAGTAGAATCCGTCGGGAGACCGGCGTCTATGGGTATCGGTCGGGCTCCCTTGAATCTACCCACGGCCTCTGGACCGTAAAGGCGGGCGCCAGGCAAACTCCTCGGAAGACCACACGCGTCAACGGCGGCTCCTGGCGGAATCGGGAATGGCGGGCCGCATCTCCACGCGGCTCACATGCGCGCCCTCCGGGAACTCCATGAGCTGCATGACCGCGCGGGCACAATCGTCCGCCTCAAGCCTCCAGTCGCGCTCGTTGGCCGGTTCCCGACCGCCGAAGTAGGTGTTCACGCTCCCCGGCATGATCGCGCTCACCCGGATCCCGTACTGACGGACGTCCAACATGGTCGCCTCGGTCATGCCCAACAGGCCGAACTTGCTCGCGTTGTACCCGGTGCCCTGGGCGAATGTGTTGCGGCTCGCGAGCGAGGCGATGTTGATGATCCAACCCCCGCCGCGCGCCTTCAGGTGCGGGACCGCGGCCTTCGAGCACGACCACACGCCCCCCAGGTTCACATCGATCTGGCCGCGCCACTCGTCCCAGGTCATGTCCTCGATCGACTTGAAGACGCCGAAGCCGGCGTTGTTCACGAGGATGTCCAGGCCACCCAACCGCTCCGCCGTTTCATCGACCAGGCGAGTGCACGCGTCGTGGTCGGCTACGCTGCACGCGATCCCGGCCACCTGCCCGTCGGTGCCCTCCGCGAGCTCCTCAGACACCCGTCGGACCTCGTCCTCGGAGCGAGCGTTGATCATGACGGAAGCCCCGGCTTCGACAAGAGATTCGGCGATGGCCAGACCGATGCCCTTGGTGCTGCCCGTGACCAGAGCCACTTTGCCTTTCAGATCCTGCATGTTCGATCCTCCCGAGTGTGCGAAGTGACGACCGTCCCTCGCCCTTCTTGGGCAGTCGCCACGAGAATGTCGATGTCCCGAACCGCCGCGACAGTCCGGTGCGGCAAGGTGGTACGCAGACCATGACGGATGGTGCCGCAGCACCCGTCGCCCTCGTGACCGGCGGAGCGGTCCGGCTGGGCCGAGCGCTCTCCCTGGGCTTCGCGGAAGCCGGGTACGATCTCGTGATCTCGTACCATTCTTCGTCCAGGCCCGCCGACGAGGTGGCGACCGCCGTGTCGGGACTCGGGCGGTCGTGCGTGCCCGTGCAGGCGGATCTCGGTCGCCCCGACACCGCCAAAGACCTGACCGAGGCGGCGCGCAAGCGCTTCGGCCGGCTCGACGTGCTCGTGAACAGCGCGGCCAGCTTCGAGCCCACCGGTCTGCTCGACGTGGACGCCGGCGCATGGGACGCCGTCATGAACCTGAACGCCCGCGCGCCCCATCTGCTGGTACGCGCCGCCGCGTCGATGCTGCGGGAGAGCCGCGGTTCCGTGATCAACATCACCGACCTGTCGGCATTCCAGGTCTGGACCGGCTACGCCGCCCACTCCGTGTCGAAGGCCGCCCTCGCGCATCTGACACGCATCCAGGCCCGGGCGCTGGCGCCGGACGTGCGGGTCAACGCGATCGCCCCGGGCGCCGTCCTGCCCCCCGAGGACTCTGACGCCGACGAACTCGAACGGCTACGGAGCCGGACGCCCCTGCAGCGGATCGGAAGCCCCGACGACGTGGTGGGGGCCGCCCTCTATCTGGCCGGGGCGTCGTACGTGACCGGGCAGATTCTGGCGGTGGATGGGGGGCGGGGGCTGGGGTGAGCGGCGGGTGGGAATTGGGTTCGCATCGCGCAGCAACATCGGCCATCTGGCGGTCGAAGTGTGATGGGCGATACCCTGCCTGTTGAAACCCCCTTTTGCCCCATGAGCGGATGACATGCGACCTCAGCCACTGATCTGCGTGACGGACGTGCAGGCGAGCAGTGGGTGGTATCAGACCCTGCTTGGGTGCCGGAGCGGGCATGGCGGCGCTGAGTACGAGCGGCTGATGGTTCAGGACGAACTCATCCTCCAGCTTCATGCGTGGGACGTCGATCATCACCACGGGGCGATGGGGGACCCGGAGGCGAAGCCGTACGGAAACGGCGTTTTGCTGTGGTTCGAAGTGGATGACTTCGATGCTGCGATGGATCGGGTGAAGGACCTGGATCCTCCGGTGACCCTGCCGAGACATCGGAATCCTCCGGAAGGAGGCGGTGGTCCGAACCATTGGGAATGCTGGATCAGGGACCCTGATGGCTATACCGTGGTGATCGCGAGCCCGGACGGGAGCGCAGGATGACAGGGCAAGGTCATATTTCTTCGGCAACAACCAATTTGGCGGCGCGCGAGCAGCCGAACCGTCCACCGCCGTGGAGAGCAACTGAATGGCTCGGGCCAAGAAGGGATCGATTCGTGCGAGCGCGAGTGCGCTGTCAAAGCGGATGGAGGGGCGTGTCGTGTCAGGATTCGAAGAACTCGACTCGGGATCCCTGGCAATACGATTCGCGGACGGTGCCTACCTCACGATCGAACAGGACGAGAACGGAGTCGGAGTGATCCTGCACGACGAGATCGAGTCTCCGGAACGGAAAGGCCCTCGGCCAACTCGCAGGCAACTCGAATACCTCGAGTTCATCCGGAGGTACATGCACCGCCACGGCGTGTCGCCGGCCGAGACGGACATCCAGGTCCACTTCATGGTTTCCGCCCCTTCCGTAAATCAGATGGTCCGAACACTGGAACGGCGAGGCTTCATCACTCGCGACCGGGACTGGTCCGGGCAGACTGTGCCGCGATCGATTCGCGTGATGTGGGAGAGCTGACGACGAGAAGTTCCCGGAAGGGGAGCGCATGAACGACTTGCTACAACGCAACAAGAACACCGTCACATCGTTCTACGATCTGATGTTCAATCAATGCCGGCCTGCCGAGGCGATCCGTCTCTATGCGGGCGAGGCATACATCCAGCACAACCCCGAGGTCGCCGACGGCAAAGAAGCGTTCATCGAGTATTTCGAGCGCATGGCGGCCGAGTATCCCGGGGAAGAGCGGTCGACGTCACTCTCACCCATCGACAGCGAGAGGCAAACGCATGCAAATCCACTACCTGGAGATCGTGACCGACGAGGTCGACGCCGTGTGCACCACGTACGCCGACGCCCACGCAGTCGACTTCGGCGATCCAGACCCGGGACTCGGCCACGCACGAACGGCCGCCCTGCCGGGAGGCGGGCTCGTGGGGGTGCGCGCGCCGATGCGTGAGACCGAGGACCCCGTGGTGCGGCCGTACTGGTTGGTGGACGACATCGAGGCGGCTGTCGCCGCGGTCGCGGAAGCCGGCGGCGAGATCGCCCATCCACCTATGGACATCCCCGGTCATGGCACGTTCGCCATCTACCTCCAGGGCGGCATCGATCACGGCCTCTGGCAGCGGTAGGTCATGGCACAGTACGGTACGCCACGTGGCGCGCGCCTTGTCCTGGGATGGATCCACGCGGCGCTCATCCTCCTCGCGCCCTCGGCACCGCCAACCCCGTGTGGGCCCAGGACGCCCCCCGGGATCTTCCTGGCCGCCTGCGCGGAGGCGCCTTCCTGGCCGGGGGATCGGGCCCCAGTCCGTCCGTCGCACTCGGCGGCCGCATCTCTTTCGAACTGGCGGGTCCCGTCGTCGCGTTCTCCGAGTACAGCTACTGGCGAACCGGAATGCTCGTCGCCTGCGCCCACTCCTGGCCCGAATCGTACCAATGCTCCATAAGCGGCCACTCGCTCCTCGGGGGTGTCCATCTGGAGTCGAACCGGCGGGCGACTCTCCGCCCGTTTGTCGAGGTGGCCGCTGGACCTTTCACACGGCCGGGAGGCGTCGTCGAAGGTGCTACCTCACTCGCCTGGCACGGAGCCGTCGGACTGCGACTCGCGGCGGAGGGGCGAACCTCATGGAAGGTCGAGTGGCGCCACGTCCGCGCGGGTGACCGGATCTATGAGAATCTCCTGGACGAGGACCTGGCGTTTTCGGTCGTGAGCGTCGCGTTTGAGATCCACCCGGGCGGCTGAGCGCCCCACCCTCGGGAGCCGCCTTACCTCACTCACCCGCGCCTCGCCTACCGAAGCCTCAGCGGACGACCCAACGGTGCAGCGCATCCGTCCCAGTTTCGGGATCACGCACCACCCCGGCGAGCATCTTCGGTCCGAGCGTGAACGCGTGGAGGCGAACCTGGAGACGGACTTCGCCCAGGAAGGCGCCGGACGGATCGAAGAGGTCGAACGTGGTGGCGGCCGGGCCGCCCCGTTCAGTCCGGACCCACATGCGGCCCCCCTCGTCGAATGCCAAGGCCCCCGGACGGAAGTGCATTCGCAGTGGGTCCACTTCCGGTGGCCGGCCCTGGCCCTCGGGGTTCCGCCCCAGACGGGCCCGCGCCTGATCCACGCGCTCTCTAATCTCCTCCACCTCCGCCTCGGTTCGGCGCGCACGCGGGATGTCGCGCCGGATCTCGCGGAGGCGCTTCCCGGAACGGTCCAGCACGGTGATCCTGTAGACCCCGCCATGGCCCACCGCGACCACGCCGCCGGGGCCGGGAGCGCTGCTGAACGTCCCGACACTCGCTGCCTGACCTTCTTCGTCTTCCACCACGTTCTCCGTGTCGTGGAGCACCGGTTGGGCGGAGTCGCTGCCGGGCGTCAGGAGGTATACCGCCGCGGACATGGTCGTCCATCGTGCTTCCTGGTACACGGCCCACTTCCCGTCGGGACTTCCCTGCAGGTCGCCCACCGTCTGCTCTGCAGAAACACCCCGTACGTACCGTCCGTCGAGTGTCAGCTCGCTGAGGACAGGCCGCCGGATGTCGGCCACGACGATCCGGTCTCCGAGTACCGCCACGCCCGAGGGCGTGAGGAACTCGCCCGGTCCCTCCCCCTTCCGGCCGAAGGCCGCCCGAACCGTGCCGTCGGGAGCGAAGATACGAACGACCGGGGGATCCCGATCCAGAGCCACCAGACCACCGTCCGGCAACGCAGCCAGCCAATCTACACGGCCGAACGCCCGGGGACCTTCGCACACGAGGCACCCGATCGGAGGAAGCGGTTCGAGACGGACGGGAGCGATCTGCGCCTCGGCCGAGGGGACGGCGAGTGCCAGCGTGATCAAGAGCGCCGCTACGGGAAGCACGAACCCCGGACGGCGGCTCGGTGAAAAAGACATGGGCGACGGCCAAGGCTCGAGGAACGAATCGAAGGGATCGAGTCACACTATTCGATTCGCCAACCCTGCCCGGAGTTGCTCCCCGCCAGGAGGCGGCTCGTCTGCGCTGCGCCCCCCCTACCCCGCGCCAACCCCCGCGCGCTCGTCCGCCTCCTCCATCATCTCTCCCCCGCCTCCATGCGCCAGCCACCGCTCGGCGTCCAGCGCGGCCATACACCCCGTCCCTGCCGCGGACACGGCCTGGCGGTAGTAGTCGTCCATGACGTCACCGGCCGCGAAGATCCCGGGCACGGATGTGTTCGTGCGCCACGGGACCGGCATCGCGACGTATCCGTTCGGCTTGAGTTCGACTCGACCCTTCAGAAATCCGGTGTTCGGATCGTGCCCGATAGCAACGAAGAGACCGCTGACCTCCAGCTTCTTCGCCTCGCCAGTCACGGTATCCTCCAGTTCGAGCGCCGTGATGACGTCGTCGCCTACGACCTCGGTGACCACGGAGTTCCACTCAACACGGATCTTCGGGTCTGCCATGGCGCGATCGATCATGATCTGCGAGGCCCGGAATTCGTCGCGCCGGTGCACGATGACGACCTCGCGGGCGAACTTCGTGAGGTAGAGGGCGTCCTCCATGGCGGAGTCCCCACCACCGACCACCGCCAGAACCTGGTCGCGGAAGTGCGGTAGCGCTCCGTCACACACTGCGCAGGCGCTCACCCCACCACCGCTCTGTGCGAGCCGCTCCTCGTTCGGAAGCCCGAGCCAGCGCGCGTTGGCACCCGTGGCCAGGATCACGGAATCGGCCTTCACCACGGTCCCACGCGACGACGTCAGGACGAAGGGACGCTGGTCCACATCGATGTCGACAATGTCCTCAGTGACGATACGCGTGCCGAAGCGCTCGGCCTGGGCACGCATCTCCATCATCAACTCCTGACCCGTGATGCCGTCCTTGAAGCCGGGGTAGTTCTCGACTTCGGTCGTGAACATGAGCTGCCCCCCAGGGATCATGGTCCGACTCCCCGCGCCCTCGAAAACGACGGGCTCGAGCTGCGCTCGCACGGCATAGATGGCCGCGGTCCACCCTGCGGGACCCGATCCGATGATGACGACTTGCTCCCGCTCCCTCGCTGCGCTGTCGGCCATTTTCTTTCTGTCCCTTCTTCGGTTGGCTGTGTCCACCTACCCAATACCCGACGGTTCCCGCCGCGTTGGGTTCAGGCGTCCTTGAACACCTTCATGTTGGTCGAATGACCGGGGTTGACCCGGGCCGTCGGATCGACGAAATGCACCGCATTGTTCACGGCGATGGCCGCTTCGGAAAAGCCGGTCGCGATCAGGTCCAGTTTCCCCTCGTAGTCGACGATGTCACCCGCGGCGTAGATGCCGGGCACGTTCGTCTCCATCAGGTTGTTGACCAGGATCCGGTTCTTCTCGACCTCGATGCCCCAACTCTTGATGGGCCCGAGGTCCGGCTTGAAGCCGAGGAACGTGAAGACCGTGTCGGCCTCGACCTCGACGGCCTCGTCCGTTCGGTTGTCGAAGATCGTGACCCCGTCTACGATGTCCGTGCCGTGGATCTGACGGACCTCGTGGAACGTCCGGAGCTCCACCTCACCGTTGGCGACGGCTTCTTCCATGAGGCGCACCGTATTCGCATGGGCTCGCCATCCGTCGCGCCGATGGACGAGCGTCGTACTCGCGGCAATGTCTTTGAGGATCAACACCCAATCCAGTGCGGAGTCTCCCCCACCTATGAGCACGACCTTCTTTCCGCGGTACACCTCGGGATCTTTGACCGCGTACTCGACGCCCTTGTGCAGGAAGGTATCGTACCCCGGAACGTCGAGCTTCATCGGGTCGAAGGCGCCCTTTCCACCCGCGACGACCAGAGCCTTCGACAGGTAGGTGTCGCTGCGGGCGCGGATCTCGAAGTGCCCCCCCGTCCACTCGACGGAGGCGACCTGCTCGTCGAGCACGACCTCCGGATCGAACTGCCGCGCCTGGGCAATCAGGCTCCTGGCGAGGTCCTTCGCCAGGACTCGCGGAAAGCCGCCCACATCGAAGATGTCCTTCTCCGGGTAGAGGGCCGTGAGTTGGCCCCCCAATTCCGGAAGCGAATCGATGATGCGGCAGGAGACACCGCGCATTCCGGCATAGAAGGCGGCGAAGAGCCCGGTGGGCCCACCGCCGATAATGGTGATATCGCGTAGTTCGTCTGACATCAATCGCTAGGGGAAGCTCTGCACTGGTGATGTGGGTGCGGCCACGGCCACCGTGACGCTGAATCCGAGGTCGAGCCGGAGCCTCGAAGTCTAACCCAATGCCCGTGCGCCTTGAACGTCTACGAACGGTCGGCGACCGCGTCCGATCGGCGATAGAGATCCGACCGCCGATACCTCGCGAGGCCCCGGATCACGATGAGCTTCACGCCCACCGCCAACGGCACGGCGATCAGCAGGCCGACGAAGCCGAAGAAGAAGCCACCGAGCGCGAGGGCCAGCACCACCAGAACAGGGTGCAGGCCGACCGAATCGCCCACGATTCGTGGGCTGATGACCGCGCCCTCGAGACCCTGCGCCACGCCGTACACGACGGCCACCTTCATGAGCGAGAGTCCAACGCTGCCGCTCAACAGCGCGATGAACAGCGCCGGGACCAGGCTCAACAACAGGCCGAGGTACGGCACCACGCTGAAGAGGGTCACGATCAGCCCGAGCGTTCCGGCGTAGGGGAAGCCTGCAACCCACAGCCCGACCGCCGTCAGCACACCGATGGCCAGCGCTACCGTCGCCTGACCCCTCAGGTACCGCGCGAGCAAGTGATCGTATTCCCGCGCGAACCGCACCACGGAGTCCCTCCGGCCCTTCGGGATCAGATCCGCCAGCGTACCGGTCAGCCGATCCCAGTCGCGCATCAGATAGAAGGTGAGCACCGGCGTCAGCACCACATAGCCCAGCACCCCGAGCACCGCGCCCACCCCACGGCCCAGACCGAGCACTCCCGACCACAGGCTGGTCAGCATGGCTTCGCCGCGCTCGTCCATGAACGCCACGACCGCGTCTGAATCGACCGAGCGTAAGCGAGCCAAGAGCGCGTCCTCGTCCAGGAACGGGACATCGACGCGCATCAGTTGGGTCTGCAGCGCCTCCAACCAATCGGCCACTCGCACAGCGAGCTCCGGTGCGCGCCGAAAAAGCTCGGCGAGTTCTGCCAGGGCCGCCGGAATCGCCACAAACAACAGGACCGCCAGCACAGCCACGACGGGCACGGTGAGCACCAGGATCGCGAGAACGCGTGGCAGCCGCTTGGCCTCCAGCCAGTCCAACAGAGGATCGAGGATGTAGGAGAGGACGAGAGCGAGGACGAACGGGGCGAGAAGAGAGCCAATCGTGGCCAGAAACCAGAAGACGGTGAGGGCCGCCGCCACCAGTAGCAGCGGCGTATAGGCAGGCGTGTGCCGGAAGGGAACCAGGACGGCCCACAGTACGAAGAACAGCAGGAACGGGTTCAGGACGCCCTGGAGCGCGTAGAGGAAGAACCCGAGCACCAGCAGCACGGCGGCGGCTTGAGCGACCTGCCACGGAGTGGCACCCGATTCGGCCGCTGAGCCGGAAACCGGACGACCACCGGTCATGTCACAGACCCGCAGGCGAGGTGGCTGCGTCCGCAACGATGGCCCGCGCCGCGCGCACGACCTCGCGGGCGTTCTCGTAGGTGATCTTGCTGTCCGCCGCCTCCAGCGGAACCCACAAGCACTCGCTGATGCCTTCCCCCGCCTCTGGCACCGGCTCGCCTTCGAGCGAGATCATCAGGTAGAACGCGCAGAACTTGTGGACCAGCGTACCGCCGGCGCGAAAGTACCAGTCGATGGAGGTCAGTTCAGCGCCCAGTTCGAGGTCGGCCAGGCCGGTCTCCTCGGAGACCTCGCGAAGCGCGGCGTCCTCAGAGGTCTCGCCGGCCTCGAGATGCCCCTTCGGTAATCCCCAGTTCTTGTAGGGGTCCCGAATGACGAGCGCGTGCACATCGCCGTCGATCCGACGAAGGACGACGCCCCCGGCGCTTCGCTCGATACGAGCGTTCGAACGACGGCCCATCAGGCGATCGGCCCTCTTTGACGGCTCGACAGCCTCACTGCCGGAGAGGTTCCTGGGAGAGGCCGGCGAACCCCATCAGAAAATGGACAACCGGACGTACCGCCGCGGGTTGGCCTTGAAGTCCTGGAGGAGCAGATCGAGCGAGAGCAGGACGTCTTCCGCCCTGATCGCGAGGGTCTCGTCGGTCAAAAGGCGTCCGATCGACCCCTCGCCGTCCGCGATCCGCCGAGTGAACATGTCCAGACGCTGAAATGCCGAGTCGGCGTTGACGAGCGCCCGGGTGAGCTCGTCCGACGAGTCCTCGAGGCCCTGGGCCAGGCCCTGCATCGAGCGGCTCGCCCCGGCCACGTACGTCATGATCGAATCGATCTGCTCATCGCTCAGCAGCCGTTCCACCCGGGCAAATGACATCCGTGCGCTCTGGGAGGCCGCCTGGATCTCCGTGAGGGCGGCCGCGGCCGTCGACGAGAGGTCGGACGCCGCGCGCGCTTCGGACTCGACGAAGGAGCGTAGGTCGCTGGTGAGCTGCTCGATGTTGCCGATGGCCACGGCCATGTTCGCGGCCGTCGTGTCATTGAATGCGATCTCGAGCCGGTCTGTCAGATTCGCCAGGTTGTCCGAGATCTCCTGGGCGGAGGCGGTCAGCCTGGACATCTCCGGGAGGGCGAATCCACCCAGCACCGGGACGTCGCGAGCGCGTTCCCGAGCGCTGGGCACATAGAAATCGTACGAGGAGTAGCTCTCCCTAGTCACGATCTCCGCCTGCCAGTCGCCGAAGAACGACTCGGGCGCCAGCAGGACCACGGCCTCGGGGGGGATCACGACTTCGCCGTCGAGACTGAGCCAGACGCGCACGGCCTCGCCGGTCGGCTCGACCTGAACGTCCGTCACTTCCCCGATCTCCACGCCGCGGAACTTGACGGAGTTGCCCGCCCGGAGCTGGGCCACATCTCGCAGCAAAACCTCGACCAGGGTCTCGCCGCGGCCCCAGTTGGTGCCCCGGAGCCACAGCGAGCCGACCACGGCCACCGCGAGCGCGGCAATGATCACCGCGCCTACCATGAGTTCCTTGCCCCGGTTCATTTCGCCATCTCCAAGAGTTCCGGTCGCCCTTCGATAAATCCCTTCACAACTGGGTCTTCGGTTGCCCGCACTTCGTCCGGCGTGCCCTCGAACCGCACCGTACCATCATACAGCATGGCAATACGGTCGGAGATCCGATACGCACTGACCATGTCATGGGTGATGACGACACCGGTGACCCCCAACCGCTCACGCATGCGGATCATGAGGTCGTCGATCACCGACGTCGTGACCGGATCGAGGCCGCTGGTCGGCTCATCGTACAGGAGATACTTCGGCTCCGTCGCGATCGCCCGCGCCAAGCCGGCTCGCTTCCGCTGTCCGCCGGACAGATCCGAGGGGGCCCGATCGCCATACCCTTCAAGATCCACCAGCGCCAGGCACTCGCGGACGCGGTCCTGGATGGCCGCCTCGCTCATGTCGTCGATACGCCGGAGGCCCATGGCGACGTTGTCGGCGATGCTCATCGAATCGAACAGGGCGGCGAACTGAAAGACGTACCCGAGATTCCGCCGTGCGACGTAGAGCTCTTCCTGCGTGAGGCTACTGATGAGCTGCCCGTCCACCGAAATCTCGCCCGAATCGGGCTTGATCAACCCCATCATATGCTTGAGGGTGACGGACTTCCCCTGACCCGACCCACCGATGATCGACAGCGTGTCGCCCTCCCTAACCTCGAGGGAAAAGCCCTTGAGGACGTGCTTCGTCCCGAAGCTCTTGTACACATCCCGCATGACGATGCTCAAAGGAGCGTCGCGGCCCAGAAGGCGTCCAGAACCAGGATGATCATGCTGCTGATGACTACGGCGCGCGTCGTGGAGAACCCGACGCCCTCAGCGCCACCGGTCGTGGTGAAGCCGAAGAAGCAGCCGACCGCCGTCATCACCAATCCAAAGCTCGCCGACTTGATGGCCGCGAACTGCACGTCCCACGGGTCGAAAAACAGCGTCAAGCCCTTGAAGAACTCAGGGGACGACATGTCGAGGAGCACCAGCGACGTACCCCATCCCGCCGCGATTCCGACCGCGTTCGAGAGCGCCACGACCGCCGGAATCATGATCAGGCCCGCCAACACGCGGGGGATGATCAGGTAGGCAATGGGATCGTACGCCAGCGCTTCCAACGCATCGATCTGCTCGGTGACACGCATCGTGCCGATCTCGGCCGCAATGTTGGCGCCCACGCGGCCCGACAGGGACAGCCCCGTCAGAACCGGGCCGAGTTCCAGAATCATGGTCTTGCCGACGAGCGTGCCCACGAAGTAGAGCGGGATCGCACCCGTGAACGTGTACGACGCTTGAAGTGCCAGAACGATGCCGGTGAACGTCGCGATGAAGAGCGCAATCGGGACCGAGGCCACACCGATCCGAAACATCTGCGTGCCGAGGTGCGGTGCCCACATGCCCACGCGCTTGAACGCCCGCATGGCCCCAGCCGCCAAATAGCCGGCACGGCCCACGGAGTCCACGGCGGCGAGTGTGCCGCGTCCGATGGCCTGGACCGGGCCGAGTGCGGTTTCCAGCATTCGAGAAGATACCAGCGGGTGAAAGCCAGGGGCACCCCCCGGACTCGTCAGGAATCGCCGGTGGACGTCGGGTCGCACTCCAGGGTGAATTCGACTTCCTCTTCGCGACCCGTCCCGTCGGGGAGCGTATAGCAGACGCGGATTCTCTTCACCGCCGCCGCCGGATCGGTCAGAGCGACCTCGAAGTCGAGCCGTTGGTCGGGCGAGACGATGCGCGTCCGTACCCGTTCGCCGGGCGCCGACTCGGCCGGACCACCCGGGTTGCGAAACAGAGTCTTCGTCGACTGGCGACCCGTTTCCAGCTGTCGGGTCACCTTCACCTGCTTGAGCCAGTCCGGCTGGTAGTTCACGCCGTACCTGAAGCCACGCTGGTCGGCGCCGCTGCCTTCGCGATTGTGACGGGCCACTCGAATACGACTCCGCACGTGGGGCAACAAACCCGAAATTCCGGTAAACGAATGTTTTTTTAAATGCGATTTGTCAAGTTTTTCTTTTCGGAAATATAGTAGATTCCTCTGCGTTTCTGCCACTGATGGCGCCTGCCATGGTCGAAAAATATTACGAAATCAGGCGGAGCGGCAGCGGGACGAATGTAAGGAAAAAGACCACCAGTACGAGCCAGCCGAGGCGGTCCCGGCCGGCCCCTACTGGGACCTCCGGCTGCACGACGCGGGCGTGCCCGACCCGTCCTCGGTGAAGAAACGCAATCAGCCCACCCCAGGCCCACCAGCCCCACCACAGGAGTCCCAGGGGGAGCAGGGCCAGAAGAAACAGGCGGCCGAATCGAGCTTGGCGCGGACCGAGGAGGGCGTACAGGACGTGCCCCCCGTCCAACTGCCCGATCGGAAGAAGGTTGAGCGCCGTCACGAACAGTCCCAGCCATCCCGCGAAGGCGACCGGGTGTAGCAGGATGACGCCGCCCCCCGAGGTGCTGGGTCCGAACACCGCCGTCATGGCCTCCAGAAGCAGGCCATTCCCCAACCAGACCGGGGTTCCGGCAAAGGAGACCACGAAGGGTGTCATCGCACTTGCCGTGCCGGGCACTGTCGTAGACCACTTCAGTCCCACGGCAAGCAGCGGAATCGACAGCAGGAAGCTCACCAGAGGGCCCGATGCGCCAACGTCGAACAGGTCGGAGCGGCGCAACGTCGCCCCACGCAGCCGGATGAAGGCACCCATGGTCCCGATGATGCTGAAATAGGGTGGAAACGGAATGAAGTAGGGAAGGCTCGACCGGATACCATGGCGGCGGGCCGCCGCCCAATGCCCCATTTCGTGGCCGAGAAGTACGGTCAGCAACGGGACCGCAAATGAGGACCCGACCCACAGGGTGCTCCAGTCGACCGCCGTGGGATACGGGAGCTCGACCACTCCGCGCTCCAGAAGCCGCGTCCGAAACGGATCGACACCGGCCAGGAGTGCCCCGGCCGCGAGTGTCGTGAACAGGGTCGCCAGGAATAGCGTCGCGTGCAGCCAGAGCCGGTCCGGGACGGGTTCGCCCGGGAGGAGCACGACGACCTCGACTCGACCATCGGTCGTCTCGAACGACGCCAGATGGCCCCAAGCCCTTGCTACGGCGAGGACCTCGCTGGAATCGGCGGTCACGCCCTCCCTCAAAACGCCACGAAGGAGCATATCCGCTGAAGCCGCGGACAGGCTGTACCTTTCAAGGAGGGGCAGCCACACCCCGAAATCGGAATTCTTGACCGTCCTCGGGGCCGTCATTACAATGCGCCCACTCCTACACATAAGTAATTGGACGCCCCAGTTCCGTCCGGTCCCGCGACGGGACCGACCCGTGGGTATCCGCTCGTGTCGCGCAGCCGCCCGTCGTCGGCCGGCCCCTCTTTGCCGCAGTGCCCCCACCCCGCCCTGGCTCCACAAGCGGCGGTCCATCCCCCACCGGAGCCACTCCGTGGATATCGCCGAGCTGAAAGGCAAAGACGTCGGTGACCTGCAGGATCTCGCGGACGAGTTGAACATCCCGAACTACCTGGCGCTCCGCAAGCAAGATCTGGTGTTCCAGGTCGAGCAGGCACTCCTGGAGAAAGGTGAGGCCCTGCGCGGCGAGGGCGTGCTCGAGATCCTCACCGAGGGCTACGGATTCCTCCGCTCCCAGGACTGGAACTACCTGTACGGTCCAGACGACATCTACGTGAGCCCGTCCCAGATCAAGCGGTTCGATCTGCGCACAGGCGACACCATCAGGGGACGAGTTCGCCCCCCCAAGGACGGGGAGCGGTACCTGGCCCTTCTGCGCGTGGAGGCCGTCAACGACCTGCCCCCGGATGAGGCACGCGAACGGGGCAGCTTCGACACCCTGAAGCCACGGTATCCGGAGGAACGCCTCCGGCTGGAGGACGAAGAGAACCCGACGCTCTCGATGCGCGTCGTGGATCTGATCGCGCCGATCGGTCTCGGCCAGAGGGGCCTGATTGTGTCGCCGCCGAAGGCGGGCAAGACGACGATCCTCCAGCAGATGGCAAACGCCATCGCGGTCAACCACCCCGATGTCCACCTCATCGTACTCCTGATCGACGAGCGGCCGGAAGAGGTGACGGACATGCGCGAGCACGTCGCCGCGGAGGTCATCTCCTCCACGTTCGACGAGCCGGCTGCCCGGCACACGCAGGTGGCGGAGATGGTCATGGAGAAGGCCAAGCGCCTGGTGGAGCACGGAAAAGACGTGGTGATCCTCTTGGACTCGATCACCCGCCTCGCTCGGGCCTACAACTCGACGGTCCCCCACTCCGGAAAGATCCTGTCCGGGGGCGTCGACGCGAACGCGCTACACAAGCCGAAACGTTTCTTCGGAGGGGCGCGCAACATCGATGACGGCGGCTCGCTCACGATCATTGCCACGGCGCTGGTCGATACGGGGAGCCGGATGGACGAGGTCATCTTCGAGGAGTTCAAGGGCACCGGGAACATGGAGCTGGTTCTCGACCGCCAGATCTCCGATCGGCGCATCTTCCCCGCCATCGACCTCAACCTGTCGAGCACGCGGAAGGAGGAGCTGCTCCTGAGCGACATCGAGTTGAACCGCGTGTTCTTGCTTCGGAACTTCCTCGGAGACATGCCGTCGTCCGAGGCAATCGAGTTCCTCTTGTCGCGTATGAAACGCACAGCGAACAACTCGGAGTTCCTGGATGCGATGGCGCGAGGGGTGTAGGGGCTCCTCGGAAAGGAGGTCGGCGTTGGAGAGGGCGTGGAATGGCACAACGCTCACGGGGCTTGCGCTGGCTATCGGCGTCGGCCTTGCTTCAGGGGCGACGGCTGCGGGCGCCCAGACCGTGTCCGGTCGTGTGCTGGACGAAGCCCTCGAGGTGCCGGTTCCGGCCGCGGTCGTGCGGCTCGTCGATGTCGACGGAGAGGAGCACGCACGGGTCGCGGCGGACGAACTCGGTCGGTTCTCCATTGCGCCCCCCTTCGAGGGCGAGTTCGTGATCGCGGCCGAGCGTCTTGGATATGAGCCGTTCCGATCTCCCTTGTTCGGAATGGCGATCGAGGGGTCGGTGCGCTTCGACCTCCTCATGCGTGCCCGGCCGATTGGACTGGAGGGATTCTCGGTCGCGGTCGAGGCCGGTGCCGAGAGGGACGCCCGTCTTCTGGCCTTCGTAGGGCATACTCCCGAAACTCTGGGCGCACGCTGGATCGACAGCCTCACCATCGCCGGCCGCCCCGCCTCGCTCACGCCAGCCAGCCTGATACGGAATCAGGGAATCCCGGGGATCTGGGCCGTCGTGGGCACCTCGCCCCTGACCGAACCTCTGTGCGTCGTGACGCCGAGAGCGCGGACCATGGACGGAAGAGCACCGTGTGCCCTGACCGTTGTGGACGGAGTCGTGGTCAACCCCGTGGAAGCGAACCAGATCGACCCCCTAACAATCAAGGGCATCGCCATACTCCGTGGCCCGGACGCGACCACGTTCTACGGAGGTGCCGCAGCCGGTGGCGCCGTCTTGATCTTCACGCGCTGACGCCAGCCGCCTGCCGCGGCGGCGGACGCCCTGGACGAGCCCCCCTGACGCCAGCCGCCGCTAACGCGCGCCGCCGCTCGCCGTGGCGGGCTCGCCTTCGCGCACTGCGATGTATGAGAAGTTGAAGCACATCTCGTCGTCGGACCCATACCCGCCGTACACGGCCTTCTCGGTGGGATTTTCGAACGTGCACTCGACGCTGATGCTCGTTCTACGCAGTTCGTCGCGGGAGAACACCTTTGGCTCGGAGAACGTGAAGTCGCGCTGCCAGCGGAGGTCCCAGCGGGGCACGGACAGGAGCGTCTCCTGCCGACCGTCAGGGTCGTTCAGCGTTATGCGCCCGGAGTGCCCGTAGGAGTGCATGTGCAGATTCGCCGAGTGCACTTCGAGCTGCTGGATACGCGGCTCTTCCACCCCGGTCAACGCAGCGATGTAGCCGAGTAGCTGCCCGAGATTGTCGGTATACTCGTAAGTCGGCAACTCGCCGGGTTCGATGACCATCGACCCGGTGCGCTCGCCCACGAGCCACCGACCATTCGTCTGCGAGAGGTGGAACGCAGGGCGCTCCACGGAGGAGGCCACCTGGAAGTCCAGCCGGGTGTTCTGGTCGGGCGTGTCCGGAGCTTCCTTGGTGTAGTAGTGCATCTGCACGACGATGAGCGCGCCCGGCTTCATCCGGATACCGGTACCCGCGGGGAACACATGGCCATCCATCCCCGGCGCCCAATGGGCGAGCCACCAGTTGGCTCGGTTCAGCTCCCGGAGACCATCGGGATATCGTGCCTCGTAGGCCGTGCGCTCCGCCCGATTCCCGAGCCGGTCGGGAGTCGCCCCGCCGAAGCACCGGTAGCCAGCGCCCTCCTCCTCGTCTTCCAATTCGCGATACCGGTCCGCCATCTCCGGCTCGACACCGTACACAACGACGTGATGTGCGACATCGAGGTTGCCGGGCACGGCCCGAAAGCCGGTCACGTACGATTCCTCCGCCCCGGTCCAGTCGACCAGGAAGCAGCGGTACTCGTCGGTCGAGCCAGGGTCTGGCAGGTAGGACCCGCCGGGGATCACATCGAGGAACAGGTCAGGCTGAAACCGGGCGTGCCCCGCCATACGGGCCACGCGGGGGGCTGGATCGGGCTTCGGATCCCCCTTCAGAAAGCCGCCCTCGGCCCATCGCTCGATGACGGCCAGGGTCGCGGGGTCCAGGGAGATGTCGGCGAGGTAGTCCTGATGTCCCCGTTCCGCCAACCACGGGGGCATGCGCCGCTCAAGCAATGCCGATGCGATGCGGCGACGACGCGCAAACGTCCTCTCGGCATTCTCCATCGAGAAGGCAATCCCGTCCTCGGCGTGGCACTGAAGGCAATTCTCGGCCAGGATCGGACGAATGTCGGAGTAATAGTCCTGTCCGACAGCGTCCGTCGGTGCGAGGGCCACAACCGCCAGGGTCGAGGCCACGAGCAATGAAATGGATCTGCGCATCGGCTGTCCTATTCGTCCAGAATGTCTTCGTAGAGGGGATTGACGACGAGCTCATCGCCCTCGAACACCTTGCGATCCCACGGGAAGATGACGGTCGCGTCCGTCTCGAGCGCAACATAGTCCGGGGCGTACCCCCGTCCACGGGCGAAGCTCGTAGCCGTACGAACGTCCGCCGGCCCCACGTCCCGGATGGCGGCAAGCCCCAGCCTGAGCGTGTCACCGGACGTGGCGATTTCGTCCACGAGCAGCACGCGCTTGCCTGACGCGGCACCGGGGGCCGCTGACAGGACGGCCGGCCTCTCGCGGACGACCGAATCGCCCTCCTTTCGGGAGATCTTCATCGAGTAGAAATCGATCCGCAGGATCGATGCGACGACCGCAGCCGGGATGACCCCGGCGCGCGCGATGCCTACGACCAACTCCGGTTGGTAGTCATCGGCCACCTTGAGCGCCAGAGCGCGGCAGAGTTCGCCGAACATCTCCCAGGTAACCTCGAAAAATTCGTTCGGATTGGGTGCGCTGGGTCGACCGAAATGCTTCGTGAAGGGGTCCATGGAGGGAAGCTACCGGATCGCCCAGGACACATCCACGGTGGCGCAGTCCCGAAGCTCTCTGGGTGCGCAAAACCGCAGCCCCGCGTGCACGCGTTGACCGGCGCGAGCGCCCTGACGAACGTTGGCCATGTCAGATATGGATGAAGCCGACCGGCGACTCGAAGAGGCTCTGCGAGCCTCTGGCGCTCGTGATCCGAGAGAGTTCTATCGTGAACGGCTCCGAGAACTCAAGGAGTCGAACCCCGACGGCTACCGAGCGGCGGTCACCTACTACCGGGAAACGCTGATCCCAACGGTCGCGGGCGGAAGCGAACCACCGCTCCAGGCGTGGACCGAGTATGGGCGGCAGTTGGCCGAGGCGGCAGCCCCCGGTCGGACGGTGGCCATCGACGCGACGGGTCGCGCACGGGCGTACACTGGACCCGCCGACCCGGACGCTCTCGTCCTCCACCTTCCCCGGCAGCCGGGCCGGGCACTGCTCGTCGGGCTGCCGGCCGCGCTGACCTCAGCCCAGCGGGCTACGTTCGATGTTCTCGTACAGGGGAAGCAGAAGCTGGCGGAGTGATCGCTGGCGACGGCGAGAGCGCTGCCTCACCACCGCACGACGTTGAAGAGCTTCGTGTACTTGATCGTGAGCGACCGGTTCAGCGGAGTGTCAAGCGCCAGCGTGTCGAAGCCGTTCGCTTCGTTGTAGACGATGAACAGCCCGGTGCCCGCCGTGTCGAGCCAGCCGATTCGGACGTTCGTCGACCAGGAATCGGCGCGATCGGCGTACTGGGTCAACGACTGCAGGTAGAGCCGGGGGGTGATGAAGTAGGCGAGCCGGAGCCCCGCCAACGTCGCCGTGAAGTCTCCTTCCGGCAGTGACACGTCGTTGTAGTCGAGCCGGAACGACGCGCTGAGGGAAGAGCCGCGGCGGGCCGTGATCGTGCCATACGGGTTGATCCGGTCACCCGTCAGGAAGCCGCCCCAGTTCATTCCGCCATTGAACGACAAGGCAGCGCTCTCGTCGGTGAAGAACACCCACGCGAGTTCCGCGGCGTCGTACGTTCCCGGCGCCACGGTGACGCCTTCCGAGACAGTGAACGGGCGCTCGATTCCTTCCCGCACCCAGTTCACGGCAGGATGGAGTTCCATGCCGTCTTCCCACTCGATGTGAGAGTCCAGGTGGAGCCTGGAGGTCTGCTCGAATCCGGTGGTCAGGTCCCGGTAGGTGAAGAACGAGACGTGCGGTCGGAGTTCGCGGATCCCCCACCGACCCGGACGGAAGTACACCATCCCGAACGCCTGGCCGTAGCGGTATCCGCTGCGCGGAAGAAAGCCCAGTTCCGGGTTGAAGTCCGCTCCCACCTCCCGGTAGTTCACGGTTCCGCGGAACCGGCGAGCGGTGTAGCCGCCCTGTACGTCGAAGGAGTGGTCCTGGCCACCCAGCCCTGGCGTCTCCGTGCGCGCCAGGAACGAACTGAACGTCCATGCCTCGCCCACACCCAACTGCCCGTCGATGGCCATCGTGTGGTTCCAGTCGCCGTCGACCCCCGACGCCCGGCGCAGGAAGCCCCCCCCTACCCGGGAGCGGTTGGGCAGCTCACGAGCGAGCCGCACGACGGAATAGTCCGTCTCGGGCGAGAGGCCGAGGTCGTCGGTGCGAATCTGGAGGAGTCCGACGTTGAGGCCGCCGACCTTACCCGAGAGGCGCCCTCCGCCCACGATCGGAACGGGCGTGCCCGCGTGCCCGATCCCGATCCGTCGACTGAAGAACAGGTCGGCGCCCCCGGCGCCCACATTGAAGTAACCGGCATTCTCGAGGAAGAACGGCCGCTTCTCGGGAAACTGGATCGAGAACCGCGTAAGGTTCGTCTGCGCCTCGTCCACCTCCACCTGCGCGAAGTCGGTGTTGTAGGTGAGGTCGAACGTAAGACCCTGGGTGACCTGCACTTTGGCGTCGGCACCGAACTCCGTGGGGTACCCGAAGTCCAACTCCCCCGCCTGGTAGTCCCGAACGGCCTTCTGAAGCACATAGGGGGTGACCGTGGCAAGGCGCTGCGCGGGCGGCACCAACCCCGAAAGACGGCCCGCATAGTTGAGCCGGTACTGGTCGAATTGCCGGGGTACCGGCGCCCAGAACGACTGTTCGTTCAGGCGCCGAATGCGACGCGCCACGTTGAGCCCCCAGATCTGCTCGGACCCGGCCCCGTAGCGGAGCGTGGAAAACGGGATGCGGAACTCGGCGTTCCAGCCGCGGCTGTCGACGCTCGTGGCGACCCGCCAACTACCATCCCAGTTCAGGTTGAAGCCACCTCCGGATCCCGACTGCTGTCGTCGGTTGTTGGTACCCCCACCGCCGAAGAAGCGGCCTCCTCCCGATCCCTCGTTGGAGACCTGGCCGTCGTATTCGATGCCCGCCGGGTTGGTCCCGAAAACGAAGGCGTTCTGCTGATCGTTGAACGTGTCGAAGATCAGGAGTACAGCATCGCTCTGCTCCAGATCGTAGTCGCGAATGGCCTCCCCCGTGACGATGCCGGCGGGCCGCGAGTCGAGGAGCGTGACACCGACGTAGATTGCCGCGTCGTCGACGAGTACCCGCACGAGCGTCGGCTCGCTGGCCGGTTGCCCGTCGAGTGGCTCCCGCTGAACGAAGCCCTCCAGAACCGAAGCACCCTCCCACACGCCTTCACTCAACACACCGTCGATGACAGGCGCGAAGGTGATCCGGGTCGCCCTCGCGGACGGAGGGGCCTGTTGGGAGGAGAGCGGTGTTGCACCGAGGAGCAGTAGTAAAAGCAGATGTCCAGCTGGGCGCATGGTGGAAGTAGCTCGAGAAACGGGACTTGGGCGGCCATTATGGCTCGAACCAGGTGGTCCGGACAGGTCAGCCTGGATGGGGCAGGAGGACGGTGACGGTCGTGCCCTTTCCCTCTTCACTTTCGACCAGAATGCGTCCACGCGCGTCCTCGACCACCCCGTACACCGTGGCCAGCCCGAGCCCGGTTCCTTGCTCCCGCGTCTTTGTCGAGAAGAACGGATCGAAGATCCGGCCACGGACGTCCTCCGGAATCCCCCGACCGTCGTCCTCTACGGTCAGCGCGGCCCAACGACCGGGTGGGACCACCACTCCAGCCACGACCAGCGGCTCCCGGACCCTCACGACCCCCGTACGTATCCGGACCCGGCCCCGGTCCCCGACCGCGTCACGCGCGTTCAATACGAGGTTCATGATGACCCGCTCGAGCTGTTCTCCGGCCATTCGCACGGGCAGGTCTTCCGCCGCATGGTCGATGTCGAGGTCCGTCCGATCACCGATCAACGGGCGCAACAGCGACTCGAGCCGGTCCACTTCCTCCGGCAGGCTCAGCCGGACCGGCTCGAGCGGGCGGCGCCGCGCGAACGTGAGCAGACGTTGGACGAGGGATGCTCCCCGGCGCTTGGCTTCGGAGATCTCCTTCGCCGACGCTGCTACGGAGTCACCCCGGGGGTCCATCTCGATCATCTCTGCGTGCGCGCCGACCACGGTTAGCAAGTTGTTGAAGTCGTGGGCGATGCCTGCCGCCAACTGCCCCAGGGCTTCGAGCCGCTGACTCTGGCCCAGTCGCTCCTGGACGGAGCGCTCCCGCGCCTGCGACAGTCGGAGTGCCGCCCGCTCCTCCTCGAGGAACCAGAGGGGAACCGCGAAGGCCACCGGCAACATGACCAGGAGTCGAGTGAACACCAAGAACGCGGTGGGCACCTCGACGTACCCGGCACTGATCAGTCCCGAGAAAAGGGCCTGGACTCCGAAGAGCACCAGGACGACGGGAAGGAGCTGGCGCCCGAGCCCCCCGGCGCCGGTAACCCGCTCCACGTACCATCCGGACAGGATGAACGCGATTCCGAGAGCGAGGTGAGGAATCACGAGCCGAAACAGCAGCCGCGTGCCACTCGTCCATGCGTCGGGCGTGAGGAAGACGGCGCCAACGGCGTAGGTCAGGACGAGGCCCATGACGACCGCGCACTGCCGGCGCGTCAACGGCCCCCAGCGAAGGCGCCGGACTCCCTCGAGCTGGAGGACACCGTGGGTCAGCGTCCCCGCGACGAACAGTCCGGTCGCCAGACCTCGCGGAAACGTGGTCGACCCTGTAACCGCGAGAAGTGATAAGATCGCGGCCGCGGAAGCGATGGCGGAAACGACCCAACCGATCGACCAGTAGCGTAGGACCGGCGACGGGTACCACTTCCGTAGGCCAGCGAGGCTGGCGCCCACAAAGAGCGCGGCCACCGCTTCCGCGCCCATGCTGACCAGTACACTCTCTAATTCCATGAAACCACCGTCACACCGCTCCGCCCAGCGGCCGCACCAGGAATCGTGACGGTCCCCAACACATCAGTCTTCGACGATGTATGCGATGCCCCAGGCGCCCGTTCCCAGATGCGTGCTGATGACGGGCGCGGCGGGTGCCGTCAGGATCTCGACGTCCGAGCCCCACCGCCTCTGGAGCTCCGCCCGGATCGGCTCGATCACCTCCGGATACGCCACATGAACGATGCCGAAGCGCACCTTCTTCGCACCGGCCGGCATACGTGCTGCCATCGCGTCGATCAGAGCGCCCCGCGCTCGGATCCGTCCTAAGGCCTTGCCCATCGGAACGACCGAGCCGTCCGGCGTCATGCCCAGAATCGGCTTGACGCTCAGGACGGACCCCAGGATGGCTCGCCCCCGGCTGACACGGCCAGAAGCGAGCAAGCGGTCGAAGGTGTCCACCGTAAAAAGGATGCCCGACTGTTCGCGAATCCGCTTCAGCTCAGCCACGATCTCCTCGGGCGGCACCGCCCGTTCCGCCATCTCCGTCGCCTTCAGAGTCAGTAGCCCCTGCAGTAGAGACGCCCCGAGGCTGTCGAACAGGTGGACCGGCACTCCGTGGAAGCGACGGGCCGCGGCCTCGGCCGACGCAAACGCTCCGGAGAGCGTCGACGACAGAATGACGGCGAGCACGGCCTCGCCGTCTTCGGCGGCCCGCTCGAACGACTCCATGTAGTCCGCGGGCGAGGGCTGACTCGTGGTCGGCACCGGCCCATCGTCGTCAAGCCGCGCGTGGAACTCCTCCGCTGTGATGTCGATCCCGTCCCGGTACGATCGGTCGCCATCGACCAACGCCATGGGGGTCACATGGATCCCGTGCGCGCGCACGATCTCCTCCGACAGGTCCGATGAGGAGTCGGTGACGATGGACAGCGCTCGTCTCGCGAGAGTGATATGGCCACCGGCCCCTCCAGCGGTCTCATGCTGTGCCTGCATGTCCTCGGCCTTGTGCGTGACGAGGGAGCCAACGGTCTTCAGGTAGGCGAAGACCTTCTCGGGTTCGTCCGTGTGGATGTGGACCTTCAGGACGTCCTGCGACCGGATGACGATGAGCGAGTCGCCGTGAGAACGCAGTTCGTCACGGACCACATCCTGCTCGGGGAGCGTGTCGCCCCGGACGAGGGCCTCCGTGCAGAATCGGAACGTCTCCTCGGCGTACTCCACCTTCGAGAGGGCCGTGGCCCCGTCCACGGAGCCCTCGCCCGGCTCGACCGCGACGATCGGGTCGCCGTGGATGAACAGCAGGACGCCCTCCAACATGCTCACGAAGCCCATGGCGCCTGCGTCCACGACCCCCGCGGTCCGCAGAACCGGAAGCAAATCCGGAGTGCGTCGCAGCGACTCGCGTGCTTCGTCCACGAGGTGCTGAACGAGGGGCACGAAGTCCGGAAGGCCCGAGTGCCGGGCGGCCTCGGCCGTGTCGCGCATGACCGTCAGGATGGTGCCCTCCACGGGCCGCTCGATGGCGCTGACCAGGTTGTCCACACCCGCGTTGAGCGCTGTGCCGAAGTCGTCCGCGGTGATGCGCTCACGCGCGCCGATGTTGTGCGCGAAGCCCAACAGGAAGTGCGACAGCATCATCCCACAGTTGCCCCGCGCTCCCAGAACCGCCGCCTGGGCGGCATCCTCGGCAACCTTTCCGGCGCTCCGCTCCTTCGAACCCTTGAGCTCGTCGGCGATGGCCCGAACCGTAAGCGCCAGATTGGTTCCGGTGTCTCCGTCAGGGACCGGAAATACGTTGATCCGGTTCAACTCGGCGCGCTGTTTCTGGGCGTAGTCGCACGCCGCGATCAGCGACCGGCGCAGGCGCCGCCCATCTATGTATTCGATCTGCATGCAGTCTGAGGTCTGAGGGTTGGACAAGGTCGGGGTGGCGAGCCCGCTTCGCCAGCGTCAGTATTGGCCGCCCGGTCGACTGTGCGGCGCCGCACCGGCACGTTTTCGCTCCTCGCCCCGATAGTACATGGAACAAGGCCGTGCTCCGGCGGCTGGATCCAGCGATCCTGGATGGACTGATCTGACCAATCGGGCGGGCGTTTCCAACTTTCGAAGACTTGAAGAGATGAGGTGAGGATGGCGGGATGGGGAGATGTGCGGCCACGCCCGGCACTCGCAATGCTCGTCACGAGCATGCTGTTGTGCCCTTCGCTGTCCGAGGCGCAGGACATGGCGGCACGGGCCACGCGGGTCCCAACCCGCCCCACGATCGACGGCGTTTTGGACGAACCTTTCTGGGCCACGATCGAACCCGTGAGCGCCTTCCGCCAACGAACTCCCGTGGACGGCGCCGAGGCGTCCGAGAGGACCGAGGTACGGATCGGGTACGACGAGAACGCCCTGTACTTTGCCATGACGATGTTCGACCGCGATCCGTCGGCCATCCGTAGGAGCATCCTCCAGCGCGAGGGCCGGATCGACAAGGACGACCGTGTCATCATCGCGCTGGATACGTACCACGACCGTCGCAACGCCTACATCTTCGAACTGAACCCGTTCGGAACCCAGGGAGACGCCCTGATCAGCGACGAGTCGATGACCCTCTCCGACTGGAATTGGGAAGGGGTCTACGAGAGCGAGGGCCGGATCACAGAGGACGGATGGGTTCTCGAAGTGGCCATCCCCTTCACGACCATCCGGTTCAGCGACGACGAGGCACCCGAGATGGGCATCGCCTTCTACCGCTCGATCCGGAGGAAGAACGAGGACGTGTTCTGGCCTCACATCGGCCAACGATACTCCTCGGGCATCTCGCAGGTGTCCCAGTACGCGACGCTGACCGGCCTGCAGAATCTTCGGCAGGGTCGGCATCTGGAGGTCAAACCCTTCGCGATCGCGGGCGCCCAGAAGATCGGAGGGCAGGAGGACACGGACATCCTCGAGGATGTCGGGCTCGACCTGAAGTACGCGGTCACGTCCAACCTGACGCTGGACGCCACCCTCAACACCGACTTCGCCCAGGTGGAGGCCGACAACGTCGAGATCAATCTGACCCGCTTCAACCTGTTCTTCCCGGAGAAGCGGGAGTTCTTTCTGGAGCGCGCCGGACTCTTCACGTTCGGGGCCGCGAGAGAGACGGAGGTCTTCTTCAGCCGCCGGATCGGACTGGCCAATGAGATCCGAGGCGGAGCACGTCTGACGGGACAGGTTGGGCCGATTTCCGTCGGACTCCTGAGTCTTCGTACAGGCGATGCCGGGTTGCCGGAGTCGCGCGTACCGGGCGCCTGGAACTCGGTGGTGAGAGCGCGGGCGGACGTGTTGCCGCGAACCACGGTCGGCGGGATCGTGACAAGCTTCGACCAGGATGGTAGAACGGATCGTGTGGCCGGAGCCGATTTTCTTACTCGTTTCTGGGGAAGCAGCTCGCTGTTCGTATGGGGCGCGAAACGGTGGGACTCGAACCTCGACGACGGCGAGGAGGGAACGGCGTCCGGCCAAGCGGAATTGAACCTTCGCAACGACCTCTTCACAGGCGAGATCACGCATACGCGTATCGGGTCGAACTTCACCCCGGTTCTCGGCTTCGTGCCCCGCCCCGACCAGGTTCGGTGGGGCGGCCAGGTAGGGGTGATCCCACGCTTCGAGTCGAGTCCGTGGGCCCGGCAGCTCGTCTCCGTTGCCCAGGCGAATCGGATCGAGGACACGAGCGGGGCCAAGGAGTCGCACCTCCGCCGGTGGCACAACATGCTGACCTTCGAGTCGGGCGACTGGGTCATGATCAACGTGACCGAACAGTTCGAGGGGCTGACGACGCCCGCGTCCATCCAGCGGCGGACGCTCCCGGTGGGTGACTACACTTTCCGCTATGTGGACGGAGGGTTCCGCACGAACGAGAGCCGTACGTTCGCGGTCGGTGGGAATCTCCAGGCCGGCGACTTCTGGTCGGGGACGCGTACGCGCTATCGGGGCCGGTTCGTCTGGAAGCCAAACCAGTTCTTCACGATCGAGCCGGTGTTCGACCACAACCGGATCCGCATGCCGGTCGAGGACGGCAACTTCAACACCAATCTGGTGTCTGTGACCATGCTGGCTGCGGTCAGCCGGGACCTGTTCGCCAACGCGTTGGTGCAGTGGGACGACATTTCCGAAACGGTGCAGGCCAACATCCGCATCGACTGGATCCACACGCCGGGAAGCGACTTGTTTCTCGTTCTCGACACCGGATATCTGACCCGGGACCTGTTCGACCCACGTGAGTCACGGTGGGAGAAACGGACCGGCATCATCAAGCTGACGTACCTCAAGGCGTTCTGAGACGCGGAACACGACATGAACTCGCCCGACAACCCCACCGCCTTCGGTCGTTTCGTGGCCGAAATGAAGCGACGCCACGTCGTTCGCTTCGCGATCGGGTACGCCGCGGCCGCGTTCGTCGTTCTGCAGTTGGGCGAGATCGTCTTTCCCGCCTTCGGGCTCGGCGAGCAGTGGCTCCGGGTCCTGGTCATTGCCGTCACGATCGGATTTCCTCCCGCACTCATCCTCGCGTGGGTCTTCGACATCACGCCAGAGGGACTCCAGCGCACGGCCGACCTCCCGAGCGGGGAGGCGGGCACGGCCCTCCTGCCTCGGCTGGCGCTGATGGGCTTCACGGTCGTGGTCGTCGGGGGCCTGGCCGTCTGGCTGGGCGGCTCGGTGGATCCGGCCTCGCGAGGGGGAGGCACAGCCGACGCGCTCGACCTCGCCGCCTATGACCCCTCGCAGCCCATCCGGTCGTTGGCGGTCCTGCCGCTGCGCAACGAATCGGAGGGAGCGGACGGGCCGGACTACTTCACGGCCGGCCTGCAGGAGGAGTTGCTCACGCGGCTCGGGCAGATCCCGGGCCTCAGGGTGGCCTCACGGACCTCGACGGAGCGCTTCGCCTCCGCGTCGTCGGACCTCCCGACGCTCGGGCAGGAGTTGAATGTCGACGCGATCATCGAGGGAGCGGTCCTCCGAGTGGGTGATCAGGTCCGTATCAACGTCACTCTATACCACGCGGCGAGCGAGACGCGGCGCTGGGGAGACAGCTTCACAGGTTCGATCGACGACGTCTTCGCGCTTCAAGCCGAGGTGGCCCTGGAGATCGCGCGCGCGGTCCAGACCCAGGTGAGCGCGGAGGACGAGTCGATGCTGCAGCGGACAGCGGCACGCGACGTCGACCCGGATGCCACTGAAGCGTATCTGCGGGGACGGTTCGAAGCAGACAAGGGCACGGCGGAGGGGTACAGGGCTGCAGTCGCGCTCTTCCAACGAGCCGTGGCGGAGGACCGAGACTTCGCCCCCGCGCTGGCCGGACTGGCGGGAAGTCGGTTCCTCCTCAGCCTGGAAGCGCCGGACCTGCCCGGCGCCGATGTGGAGCAGGCGCACGCGGAAGCCCGAATGGCACTGGAGATGGACTCAAGCTCCTGGGAGGCGCGCGAGGTCCTCGGGTACATCGAGCGGTCGATGCCCGCTCGGCCCCTCGGCGCGCCCGAAGTCGGTACCCCGAGGTCGGAGGCGGGCGCCCGTCGAGGGGGCGCGCGCACGACGGTCATCAGCGTGCCGGGAATCCAGGACAGCATCGTCATCGACGTTGGAGGAATGGACTCGACGTGGGTCGCCTCCATGTCGAGGATGGGGCAGCGGATCGAAGAACAGATGCTGCGGCACGTCACCGCACGTGGGGGAGCCGTTGGGCAGCGCGTCGGCGCCGCCCAACAGCTGATGCATGCCGGTCTGTTCGACGCCGCGGTCGACGTGCTCGAAGGCGTGGTGCGCGAGCACCCCGAAGACGTGCGGGCGTGGACGCTGCTGGCGCACGCGACGGTCTCGGATGGTGATGCGGACGATGCGGTCGACATCCTGCGGGACTGGGCCGCGTCCGGTGCGGCGGGCGCGCCCACCGGGGCGGAGGTGGCCCGCTTGGCCGATGCGGTCGACGAAGACGGCGACACCGCCTATTGGCGATGGCTGGAAGCGCGGCTCAGCGCGGACCAGCGGGCGGGCCGCCTGGTGTCGATGACCGATCTGGCGACCGCGCTGGCCGGCGCGGGGCGTACCGACCAGGCGCTCGATGCGCTGATGGCCGCCCTGAAAGGTGGTGAGCCGGGCGTGCACGGTGTGCGTAACGATCCTGCCTGGGACGACCTGCGCGACGACCGTCGCCTCGTGGAAATCATGCGGGAGACGCAGAAGCTTCGCCGGGCGCGTCCGCCGACGCCCCCCTCCGGGGCCGCACGCCCGAGGGGCGGGGACCGCCGGGAGTGAGGAGGGGTCGGTCAGTCCCCTCGTAGTGAGATGACGGGGTCGACCGATGCGGCTCGCCGGGCCGGTAGGGCCGAGGCCGCCGCCGCGAGCGCTCCCAGTCCGACCGCTACGGAGAGGTAGACCCACGGGGACGTCGCGCTCACTCCGAACAGCATGCCCTCCAGGATTCCGGAGGCGGCGACGGCCCCACCGACACCGAGTGCGACGCCAAGCAGGGCCATCCCCGCGCCCTGTCGGACGATCTGACGGACCACGTCCCCCCTCGTCGCACCCAGCGCCATCCGGACGCCGACCTCGTGGGACCGCTGAGCCACCAGATACGAGAGCACTCCGTGGACGCCAAGGACGGCCAAGAAGACCGCGAGGGACGCGAAGAACGTCAGCACCGACGTGATGAAACGCTCGCGACCGACGGCCTCCCTGATGGTCTCGGTCATCGTGGCCGCACCGTAGACAGGGATCTCGGGGTCGACGCCCACGATCGCCTCGCGAAGCGCGGATACCAGCGTCAGCGGCGGGACCTCGGTCCTCAGGATCAGGGACAGTTCCCCACCCCTCTGTGGGTTCTGCAACAGCGAGACGTACATCGCCGGAGGTGGATCCGCAGCCAAACCGTGGATCCGTTCGTTGTCCACCACTCCGACGACCGTACGGTAGGTGGGGCCCCAGAAGGCGATCCGTCGACCGAGCGCACCGCCACCCGGGAAGTACCGCTCGACCGCCTCCCGGTTGAGCACGACCACCAGCTCCGATTCCGTGTCGTCGGACGGGCTCAGGAACCGTCCCTCCACGACCCTCAGTCCAGCGGCGTCCACATACTCCGGCGTGACCATCCGGGTGGATATCTCGCCCTGTGCGGGGTCGTACTCCCGCCCTTCCACCCGGAACGAGTTGGTGAAGCCGCGCTCCAGCGGGTGACTGAATCCGATGGCCGCACTCCGCACCCCCGGTAGGCCCTCCGCCGCCTCGACAATACGCCGGTTGAGCGCGATGACCTCCGGCCAGTGCGGGTAGGTGTCGAAGCTGCGTGGATAGCGAGCCTGCGGCACCGTGAAGTGGGCACGGAGCACGTTCTCGGCTTCGAAGCCCAGGTCGACCGACTGGAGGTTCCGGACCGAACTGATGAGCAACGACGCCGTGATCAGCAAAACGACGGCAGCGGCGAGTTGGGTAGCCACCAGAAACCGGCGCACCGGCAATCGAGTGGAACCCACCGAGCCGCGCCCGTCGCGTAGCTCCAGCTGGAGGTCCCCCCGGCGATTCTGAACGGCCGGGAGGACGGAGAACCCAAGTCCCACCATCAGGGCCAGGGTCAGCGCGAATCCGAGGACGGACCCGTTGAGGGCCGGGTCACCGAGCCGGGCGATCTCAGGAGGCACGAAGGTCGTGAGCACGCCCAACCCAAGACGGGCCACGAGAAGTCCCCCCAAGCCCGAAACCAAGGCAACGATCAGACCTTCCGCGAGGAATCGCCTCAGCAGTTGCGACCCTGTCGCACCGACGGCGCGTAGCACCGCGATCTCCCGTCGGCGCGCCGAGCCACGCGCGAGGAGCAGGTTGGCGACATTCACGCACGCGACCAGAAGGACCGCAAGTACCGAGCTGAACAGAATCCACAAGGGGGCCCGAACGTCGCCCCGCCCGACCTCCGCCAACGGTTCCACGAACGCCCCGCGATTCACGTTACCGGGGCGCTCCACCTCGAGGTCCGCCATGATGCTCGCCATCTCGGCCTGGGCGTCCTCGACACGTCGACCGGGCGCCATCCGTCCCAGGACCATCGCCCAATGGCTGTTGTAGTTCTGATTGGCCGGGTCGATGCGCACGGGAAGCCACACGTCGATGTCGGGTTCGGGGAACCGGAGGTCCGGTTCGAGGACCCCGACGACTTCGAACGGACTCCCGTCGACCGTGACGATCCGACCGACGACATCGGCGTCAGCCCCGAACTCGTTCCTCCAGAATCCGTCGGTCAAGACGACCACGTTCGCGCCCCCCGGCCGGTCTTCCTCGGCCAGAATGCCTCGCCCACGCTGGACCCCGACCCCGAGAACGTCATCGATATTTTCGCTCACGTAGGCCATCGAAAGGAGGTGAGCCGGCCCATCGGGGCGGCTGAAAACGCCCGTGCCCACATAGTAGGCGCCCAGTTCCGTGAACGACCGTGATCGCTCGCGGTAGGCGTCGAAGTCGGCGGGCGACGCGGGTTCCCGGACCGTGCCCGTGGCCCGGTCGTTCTGCCACACGACGGCCAATTCGTCCGCGTCGCGGAAGGGCAAAGGCCGCAACAAGACGCTTTCCACCACGCTGAAGACGGCGGTGCTCGCACCGATTCCCAGCGCCAGCGTCAGCACGACCACCGCAGTGAAGCCAGGCGCGCGCCGCAGCGCGCGACCGGCGAGCCGAAGGTCCTGCACCCATCTCTCCATCATCATCCTCCCCCTGTTCGCGGCCATCCGTTGCCCGTCGTATTCGAGACACGCTTGCTCCACGTCGTCCACGTTTCCGAAGCGTGCAAGGACGTGCTTACGCGCCTCGTATTCGCCCCACCCCTGCGTCACCAGTTCCCGGATCCGTTCTTCGATGTGGAACGAGATCTCGTCACTCACGTCCGGCCGGAGCATCCGCCTCGGAAACAGGCCTCTCCACACCCCCCGCCAGTCCATGACGACGTCAGTCCGTCGCCGGGGCGGCGATCTGGAGCACCCGCGCGACGGCCTGAGCGTGTCGGGCCCACCGCTGCGTGTCCCTGTTCAACTGACGTTTCCCCTTCCGCGTGAGCCGGTAGAACTTGGCTCGACGGTTCTCGTCTGTCCGGCCCCACTCGCCGTCGATGAGGCCGTCCCGCTCGAGCCGGTGAAGTGCCGGATACAGGGCGCCTTCCTCGATTCGAAGGAGCCCGTCCCCCCGCCGCTCGATGAATCGGCTGACGGCCACGCCGTGCAGCGGCCCGTCGTTCAGCGACTGGAGAACCAGGAGATTCAGTGTGCCATATAGCGTATTCGCGTCGACTGCCATCCGGCTCTCCGAAAACGGTTCACATCCGCCCCGCGGGGTCCCCTACGGCGCACGTTCCGTGATGTCCGTAACATAAGCCGTTTATGTTTGATGCGCTAGATTGATAGAGAACATGTGGTTACGGGCTGTACGCCGACCTTAGCAGTCTAGGTAGCGAAGCTCTCCGCCAAGGCACCGGCGCGGGGAGGGGAGTGGGGCGCCTGGTGTGCCGCTCGACCCACCAGGGAGGAGGCGGGATTTGCATATCCTCATTCCCAAAGTACTTTCTCTTGTAAAGTATCGTGGCGCGCGGCGCACAGAAGCGCGTCCGACGGGGCCAACTCAACCGAGGAAGGCACCAGTGACAGAACCGGGGTGGCGGTCACAACCGATGAAGTGGCTAGAGATGGTTCGCTTCGAGCTCGCGCATCAGCTTCGCCGCAAATCCACATGGCTGCTCTTCGGACTGTTTCTCTTTCCCTTGGTGGGGGTGACGAACGAGCGTCTCATCACCGCTCGGAACGGCGAGATCTTGTACAACGCGCCCCTGCTCATTGCCGAGTCGGGCATCTTCATGGGCGTCGTCGCCCTCCTGATCGTCGCGCTGATGGCGGGGGACGCTGCAACGCGCGACGTGCAGACGCGGATGGAGCCCATGATGCACGCCGCACCCGTGGGGCGAGCGGCCTATCTCGGGGGGCGCTTCGCGGGGGTGTTGATCCTGGCAGCCCTGCTCTCGTCCGCCGTGCCTCTCACGCACGTTCTGGTTCCGCTCCTCCAGCCGGAAGCTGCGGAGGGCGTGGTCGGGCCCCTCCAGACGATGGCATATCTGCAGTCCTACTTGATGCTCATGCTGCCGAACGCCTTCATCGGAACGGCGCTGCTTTTCTGTTTCGCGGCAATCGTCAGACACCCGATGGCGAGTTGGGTCGGGGTCGCAGTCTTGTTCCTCGCCACGCAACTGACTGGGGTCTACGTCGGCGGGATCCTGGGGCGATGGGAGCTGGCGGCGCTGATCGACCCACTGGGCTGGATTCCCGTCGATCTCATGGGGCGGACATGGGCGCCCCCGGAATTCAACCAGCGCCTCATCGGATGGGACGCCGGCCTCTTGGCGAATCGGGTGCTGTGGATTACGATGGCCTGCGTCCTCCTCTTTCTGACGCTCAGACGGTTCGATTTCGGAGGGGGCGCGCCCGCCATCCGTTGGTGGCAGCGCAATCGCCTCCGTCCAGCGGGTTTGGGTGGAGCCACCGCCCTCCCGGTTGATGGCCCGGCAGACGTGCACCGCACGCCGGGCATCGTCCCCGTCGCACGTCGCGTCCACGGGCCTCTCGGTCGTCTGAGTCAGACCCTGTCTGTCGTGCGAGATTCGGTCCGGGAGATCGCACCCCGCTGGACCTGGCTCGGCGCGCCCTTCCTCGTGTTGATGCAGGCCGTGATCACGCTGGAAGGGCTGGCACGCGCGGGGGGCGGTGCGCCAGTCCTTCCCACGACGGGGCTCGTGGTCCAGACCCTCGGGCCCGTGGCCGGCAATGCTCCGCCCCCGGTAGTCCTGGTGGCCATCCTGCTCCCCATCGTTCTCGCCGGAGAACTGGTCTGGCGGGAGCGCGACAATCGTACGGCCGGACTGGTCCATAGTGCCCCGGTGCCGGACGGGGTGCTGTGGTTCGGGAAGCTCTTGGGGTTGTGGCTGGTGATAGCCGGGCTGCACCTGCTCCTCGCGATGGGAGGCATGCTCGCCCAGGTCTGGCTCGGCTGGTACGACCTCGATCCGATGCTGTACGCGCGCCTGCTCGCGCTCCGGTTGGTGACCCCCTTGTTGTTCTCGCTATTCGCGCTGTCGATCCACGTGATCGTCAACCACAAGGTCGTTGGTCACGCGCTGGTCCTGGCTCTGGCCCTCGGGCCCCTCATTCTGGCCGAGTCGTTCGGCATCGAGCATCCAATGCTCGTCTTGGGCTCCACACCCGACTGGCACTACTCGGACATCAGCGGCTTCGAGCCGTTTCTGGGAGCCGTGCTGTGGTTCGATCTGTACTGGACTGCGTGGGCACTCCTACTCGCGTCCGTGGCGTGGCTCTTCTGGGTGAGGGGCGAGGAGCGAGGGACGGGTGGACGCCTCCGGCTCGTCCGGGCCCGATGCGAGGGCGCGCGGGCTGCGGCGGTGGGCGTGTCGGCCACACTCGTCCTCCTCATCGGTGGCGTCGTCTTCTACAACACCAACGGGCTCAATGAGTACCGGTCGGGCGACGAGCAGGCCGACGCGTTTGCCGAGTACGAACGCCGTTACGGGCAGTTCGACGACGTACCTCAGCCGGTTCTGGTCGCGACAGAGTTGGCGGTCGAGGTCTACGCGGGGCGGGGCGAGGGGGAGATCAGAGGTGTCCATCATCTGGTGAATGACTCCAATCTGCCCATCGACACGCTCCATGTGGCGACCTCACTACAGGTGGAGACCCGCGCGGTCGAACTGGACAGGTCCGCGACGGCCGCGGTCGTGGACGGCACGCTGGGCCACCACATCTACGTGCTCGCCGAACCTCTCCTACCGGGTGATTCGCTCAAACTGACGTGGGAGGTACACCACGCGCGCCACGGTTTTCCGACCCGATCGATCACTACCTCCATCGTCGGAAACGGGAGCTTCTTCGTCGTTGCGGATTGGATACCGCTCATCGGCTATCAACCGGGCCGGGAGTTGCTCGGTCGGGCCCAGCGGTCTGAGCGGGACTTGCCGGAGCGACGGGTTATTCCGCCGCTAATGGACCCTGACGCGCCATACGATCGTCACGCGATGGACTACCTCGACCTGGCGGTGACCGTGGGTACCACCGCAGGGCAGATCGCCGTCGCCCCCGGGGAACTGGTCCAGAGCTGGACCGAGGAGGGCCGAAGCTACTTCCGATACGAGACGACAGCACCGATCGGACCCGGCTACGCCATCTTCTCCGCAGACTACGAGGTGAGCCGTGAGCGATGGGGGAGCGTGGATATCGAAGTGCTCCACGATCCGGCGCACACGGCCAACGTGCCGACGATGATCCGCAGCATGAAGGCGTCGCTCAAGCAACTTACGGAGCGATTCGGACCGTTCCCGTACGAGGTGATCCGGATGGTAGAGTACCCGGCGGAGGGGGGCTCCCTACACTCGGCGTCCGCGACCATTTGGTACAGGGAGCTGTTCTCGCTGTTCGACCCCGAGCGGGACCCGCGTCGGATCGACATGCCGTTCGCCGTCGTCGCCCACGAAGTCGCACACCAGTTTCAGCCCGTGCCAGCCCGGATGGAGGGACGGGTCCTGCTCTCCGAGAGCTTCGCATGGTACGCCGCGATGGGCGTCATCGAAGAGGAGTTCGGCCCCGAGCACCTGGGACGCTTTCTCGACTTCATGAGAACATCTTATCTCCGGCCGAGGTCACGGGCCGACGTTGCGCTCCTACGTGCGAACGACGCGTTCCTGGGCTATCGGAAGGGTCCGTTCGCCATGTACGCACTACGCGAGTACGTAGGGGAGGAGCGCGTGGACCTCGCATGGCGGCGGCTCCGTGAACGGCACGCGTCGCACGAGCCTCCCTTCGCGACGTCGCTCGACCTCTATCGGGAGTTGCAGGAAGTGACACCGGACTCCTTGCGACCGCTGCTGGGCGATCTCCTCGAGCGAAACACTTTCTGGGAGTTGTCCGCCGAAGAGGCGACGGTCGCGGCCACCGAGGACGGCCAGTGGCGAGTCACCTTGGAGATCCGGGCGCGCAAGATCGTGGTGGACACCCTTGGCACCGAAACCGGCATGCCCATGGACGACCCCGTGGAAGTCGGTGTCTTCGCAGCGGGCGCCGCCGGAGTCGAGGGCCCGACCCTTTACCTCCGTGTGCATCGCCTCCAAACCGGTCCGCAAACTGTCACGATCACGGTTCCCCGCCGACCAGCACGAGCCGGCATCGACCCGCGCCATCTGCTCATCGACGTGCGACCCGGCGACAACGTGGTGGACATCCTCGACTCATCCTCTGCAAGCAAATGAGAATGGAGCTACAGATCCGCGGCGTCTCGAAAACCTACTCCAACGGTGTTCGCGCCCTTGACGACGTATCGCTCACGATCGCTCCCGGCATGTACGGTCTTCTCGGACCCAACGGCGCCGGCAAGTCGACTCTGATGCGCATCCTGGCCACGCTGCAGGATCCCGATGAGGGGACGGTTCGTCTGGGAGACATCGATGTGCTGTCTGAAAAGGAGCGGACCCGCGAGGTGCTGGGCTACCTGCCGCAGGATTTCGGGCTGTATCCCGGGGTCACTGCTGAGTCGTTGCTGACCCACTTCGCGGTGCTCGAAGGCATTTCCCATCGCACCGATCGGAAGGAGACGGTCGAGGCCTTGCTCCGCCGCACCAACCTCTGGGACGTGCGCAGCGAGAAGCTCGGGACGTACTCCGGCGGCATGAAGCAGCGCTTCGGTGTCGCGGTCGCGCTACTCGGCGACCCGAGGTTGCTCATCGTGGACGAGCCCACTGCCGGCCTCGATCCCGTCGAACGGGTCCGCTTCCTCAACCTGCTGAGCGAGCTCGGGGAACGCAGCGTCGTGCTCCTGTCCACCCACATCGTGGAGGACGTGTCTGAGCTCTGCAGTCACATGGCGGTTATTGATAGGGGCCGCATCCTCTTGGAGGAGGAGCCGTTTCGAGCGATCGAACAGATCCGGGGGCGGATCTGGCGACGAGTGGTCACGACGGGCGAGTTGGGCCGGCTGGAGCGCGAGCACAAGGTCATCTCCACCCGGCTGCTGGCTGGCCGCAAGATCGCGCACGTGTTCGCGGACGCCCGACCCGGTCCCGCGTTCGAGCCGGTCCAGCCCGACCTGAAGGACGTCTACTTCAGCGTGATGGCGGACGAGAACGGGCGTTCGGTAGATCTGCCCGCCGAATCCCAGCCGTAACGGGGTCGCCCCCCCGAGACGGTCGACCCTTCTCGATCAGTTGTGAGCGTGTGCCCAAACGGTAGCCTCGACCTCTCGTAAAGCGCAGGAGGGCGAGGGTGCGACAAATCAGCACCCTCGCCCGGTACCGGCCGGACAGCTACGCGATCAGGTCCCCCAGAGCCCGAGCCGCATCGACCTCAGCGGCGTGGATGGCGCGGACCGCTGCGGCCAGTTGGTGGCGGAGTCCCTCACTCTGCTCCTCGTCCAGGGGGAGCGAGTCCGCCGCCTCCCGTCCGAGCTCGGAGTACCGCTCCCACAGCTGTCTCAACTGCTCCGTCCCGTTTGCGCCCTCAGACAGGTAGACCTCGGCCTTCTGGTCGAGGAGCGCGCGTGCCTCCCGAAACAGGGGCTCGCCGTCGGGAAGAGCCGCTCGGGCCAGTTCGGTCCACTGCCTGCCCAGCTCCGCGTAGCGCTCAGACACTTCCTGGGCGCCGTCCAGAATCCCTGCCCGAGACACTTCCGCCAGGAAGTCGGCGAAGAGCGAGCGGCACAGCCCGCCTCCGGTACCGTAGTGCTCGATGCAGTCGTACGTCCAGGTCAACGCCGTCCAGAGGTGCCGGCCGGACGGGAAGATCGACGCCCACGCGTGCTTCCCGCTCGACGCCTCCAACCGGTCCGCCCACGTCGCGAAACCGTCCACCGTGTGGTTCGCCCGCCCGTTCCGAAGCCCATCCGCACAGGCCGCGATACCCGAGCGCACGGCTCGGTCCAGTTCGAACCCCTCCCCGGAGGGCGCCACGCCAAGAAGGCGATTCTTGAACTTCCGGATGCGACCCCGCGCCGCTTCGAACTCAGCGCGCGGGACCCGGATCGGATCGTCGGCCAGGTCCACGATCAGCGCGCTGTCCTCGTCCGCCTCGTGGACGGCGACGACGTGATACCCGCTGCCCACTCGATTGGCGGGAAGGGCGCGATGCGGGAGAGACGCCATGTCGACCCACGCGATGACCGGACCTGGCTCCAGGGCTCTGTCCAGGTTCTTGCGGGCGGCCTTGGCTCCGGCCGTCTCGGAAACGACGGCCTTCAGGCCGAGTCGCTCGACCGCCGCACGCAAGTACGCTTCGTCGTCCTCCCAGAGGTGGCGGCCCGCGAGGAAAAAGCTCGACTGATCGTCGGCCTCGTATCGAAAGGAATAGACGCCCACCCCGATCCCACCTGCGATACCCATCAACAGGGCCTCGGACGTCCCAACCGACTCGGGCAGTGCGGCCGAGGAGTGCACCAGGAGGGTTCGGAGGGCCGCTACGGCCGGGATCTGCCCGGCCACCGTCTCCGGGGCCGCGTCATGAGAGCCGAGAGCCTGCGCCAGGACGTGGCGGCGGGCGGTGGTGTAGTGCTCGCCCGTGCGGGCCATGCGGGCCCGGACGCGATCCTTCAACTTCTTCTGCTTCGTCATCGTCGGAATCTCCTTCGCGCGGCATGTCCCGGGACCCTGCGCACCCAGGACGCCACACGATCAGCGTCTGGAGAGTCGAGCGATGAAAATCGCGGCACCACATCCGATCCGAGGATAAAGGATCCCCTTCGCTCCTGCCAGTCGAAGGGCGCAGGCCTTCGATCAAGGAGTCAGGCGCGGTCGAGCGCCGAGGAGTAAGGGTATTTCGGGAGGCGGGTCGGGTCAACGGTCGAGTGTGTCGCGACCGGCCCTCAGCCGCCCTGGTAGCCCGGCCCCTTCACGAAACGCCCCGGCATGGCCCCGGTGTGCTCCCCATCTCGCAGCACCTGACCCCCGTTCACGAACACATGCACCACACCGGTCGCGTACTGGTGCGGCTCCTCGAACGTGGCGTGGTCCTGGATGTTCACGGCGTCGAACACCACGACATCGGCGAAGTACCCGGGCGCGAGCCGTCCCCTGTCGGCAATCCCCAGATTCCGTGTCGGAAATGAGGTCAGCCTGCGCACTGCTTCCTGTAAGGGGATGATCTGACGGTCCCGCACATAGTGGCCGAGGAGGCGTGCGAAGTTGCCGTAGGCGCGCGGGTGCGGGTTCGAGAGCGTGAAGGGCTCCTCGGTCGCGAGCGCCTCCGCGTCCGAATCGAACGCCATCCATGGCAGGGCGATCTGCTTCTCGACGTTGTCTTCGCTCATCATGAAGTACACCGTCGACACCCGGCTGCCGTCCTTCACCACCAGGTCCATCGCGGTCGTCTGCCACGGCGTACCGTAGAGCTCCGCTACCTCGGCGAGCGTGCGGCCGGTGAGGTGCTTCAACGAGTCGGCTCGAAAGCCTACCAGCAGCACTCGTTCGGGCGATCCGGCCGCCAGCGCGAGGTTCTCCCATTCGTCGGTGGGCGTCGTCATCTCCCGAGCCACGCGGGCCCGTACCGACGGGTCGCGAAGGCGCGCCGCCCACGCATCGTAGCCGCCCTCCTGCACCCACGGGGGCATCGCAGCGTCGAGTCCGGTCGCTCCCGCCGTATACGTATACATATCTGCGGTAATCCGTAGTCCCTCCCCCCGGGCCGCCTCCACCCGCTCGATGACCTGGTCGAGTTTGCCCCAGTTGTCCTGACCGGCCGCCTTGAGGTGGTAGATCTCCGCTGGGGCCCCCGTAGCCCGTGCGATCCCGATGAGCTCATCCACGGACTCGAGCAGACGGTTCCCCTCGGAGCGCATGTGGCTGATGTACATCCCGCCGTACTCGGCCGCCGCCTCCACCAGCGCGGTCAACTCGTCCGTGTCCGCGTAGAAGGCCGGGGCATAGATGAGCGAGGAGCCGACACCGAGCGCCCCTGCCCGCATCTCAGCGCGGACCAACTCCTTCATTCGCTCCAACTCGTCGGGCGTGGGAGCCCGGTCCTCGTAGCCGAGTTCGTGGACACGGACGGTCGTGGCCCCCACGAACGACGCGACGTTGACGCTGGACCCGCGGTCCTCCACGTGCTGGAGGTACTCCGCCAGGGTCGTCCAGGGCACCTCGTGCTTCAAGTCTCCCTGGAAGCGGATCATGTCCTCGCGCATGGCGCCGGTGATCGGTCCCATCGATTCGCCCTCGCCCATGACCTCGAGCGTTACGCCCTGCCGAACGTCGGATTGGGCGGCGCCGTCCACGAGGAGAGAGGATGTCGCCCAGGAAAGCATGTTCACGAACCCGGGGGAGACCGCGAGGCCGGTCACATCGAACTCCGTGCGGCCGATCAGATCCCCGACGTCTCCGACGGCCACAATGGTATCGCCGTCGATCGCGACATCTCCATCGAAGCCGGGCTGACCGCTCCCATCGAAGATCGTCCCACCTCGCAGGACGACATCCACGTTCGGCTCCGGGGCGCACGCGGACGCGAGGACGAGCGGCGCGGCCAGTAGAAGGACCAGAGCGGGCAGGCAGAACCTTGGGGCGGCAGGGCGGCTGAGCATGATATCTCCGGATTCAGGATGGTCACAGAAGACGTTCCCGGCAGGGGTCGGGCAAGGGAACCGGCGCCGATCACGCGACCGTACATCCCGATATTCCCTGCGAATTACTACCTTCCTCCCAAGGAGTACACATCTGTCGTGCCCCCTTGTCAGGTGAACCATGGCTTCCATCGTTCTGATCGACGACGACCCCGACGTGCGCCGCGCCATCCGGAGGGTCCTCGAACAAGCCGGTCACAGCGTCCTCGCACTGGACAACGGCAAGGCGGCACTCGCCTCGATCGAAGCCGAGCCGCCCGACCTGGTCATCACGGACATGCTGATGCCCGACATGGACGGGGTCGAGGTTATCGGCGAGGTCGGATCGGCCGCCCCGGGCCTTCCGATCATTGCCGTGAGCGGAGGCGGGCGCGTGCCGATCTCCCTGCTTCTCGACACCGCCGGGGGGCTCGGAGCCGTGCACACGCTAGCGAAGCCCTTCGAAATGCAGGAGCTGCTGGACATGGTGGCGGGCGTCCTCAAGTAGGACGCGCAGACGGAAGGGGCATGGCGCATCGGGGGTTTCCACCCTAATTCTGCAGGCGGGCGACGCTTCCGACTCGCCCGCACCACGACCCTCGGGAGAACCCATGCCGTCGCTACCTCGCGATCTTCTCGCGCATCGATATCGGTCCGTATCGGCCCGCTTCGCACGACTTGCCCTCGTAGCTGTCGCCGCGACGGGACTCCCCGGGCTGGGAAGCGCACAGCAGATCCCGTCCCTCTTCCTCGAGGAGCTGACCTGGACAGAGGTGCGCTCAGCCATTGATGGCGGTCGGACGACGGTCATTATCCCGTCGGCCGGAACGGAGCAGAACGGGCCGCACATGGTGCTCGGAAAGCACCGCTACATCGTGACACACGCGGCGGGACGGATCGCCGAAGAGCTCGGAAATGCACTCGTCGCCCCCACCATGGTGTACGTGCCGGAAGGCAACGTGGACCCGCCGTCGGGGCACATGCGCTATGCCGGGACGATCACGCTTCCCAACGAGTATTTCATGAAGACGGTCGAGTACGCAGCGCGCAGTCTGGCGGCTCACGGCTTCACCGACATCGTCCTGATCGGGGACAGCGGCGGCAACCAGCGCGGCATGAGCGCCGTCGCGGACATGCTCAACGCCGAGTGGGGAGACGCCGGCGCCCGAGTCCGCTTCGTCGGCGACTACTACTCGAGCAACGAGCAGTTCGTCGCCTGGCTGGGAACCCAGGGCGTCACGGCGGACGAAGTGGGGAGCCACGCCGGCGTTTCCGACTCCTCGCAGCTCCTGTACGTGGCCCCCGAGCACATCCGAGGTGAGGCCCGAGCGCCGGGCGGCGGCTACGAGGGCAGCGGCGTGTCTGGAAATCCGACCCTGGCCAACGCGGACTTCGGGCGGATGGGCATCAAGTTCAAGGTCGACGCCGCGGTGGCGCAGGTTCATGACCTCATGGGCAGCCAGCCCCGCATGGACCCAGACGCAGCGGCCCGCGCCCAGCGCCTGGCCGAGGCCGATGCGGCCTACCGAGCGGAGATGGCGGCCCCGCGCGAAATCGAGGCCCTCAACTCCGTGTGGATCGAGGAGCTGACCTGGATGGAGGTCCGGGACGCGATCCGCGAGGGAAAAACCACCGCGATCATCCCGACGGGCGGCATTGAACCGAACGGACCGTGGGTGGCCACCGGCAAGCACAATTACGTGCTCCAGAGCGCCTGCGACATGCTCGCGCGTGAGTTGGGCGACGCGCTGTGCGCGCCGATCGTGAAGCTGGTCCCCGAGGGTGGTATGGATCCACCGACGGGACACATGCGCTACCCCGGAACGCTCTCGGTCCGCATGGAGACCTTCGAGGCCATGCTCACGGATCTGGCGACCAGCCTTCGGGCTCACGGATTCACGGATATCGTCTTCATCGGCGACAGCGGGTCGAACCAGCGTGGGCAGGCCACCGTGGCCAGCCGGCTGTCCGCGGCGTGGCCGGAAACCGGCGTTCACCACATCGGCGAGTTCTACAACTACGGCGACGTGTTGGCGTACATGGAGAACGACCTCGGCTTCAAGCAGCCGGTCGACGACGGACTGCACGACAACTTCTACATCACATCGATCATGATGGTCACGGACCCGACGGTGGTGCGGTACGACCAACGCGTGGCGGCAGGCAAAACCCTCATCAACGGACTCGACATCGCGCCGAAGGAGCGCGCGATCGAACTGGGGCGGAAGCTCCTCCGTTTCCGCATCGACGTGACCGCAGCGGCGATCCGCGACGCCCGGGACCGCTGAACGAATCCGGGCACTCGCGGGTCAAGTAACTGACTCCACGCTTTTCGAGGCACGTATGAACAACCTGACTCCGGCCCTCCTGGTCGCGGGACTGCTCGTCGCGGTCCTGGCGCCCGAAGTTGCGCCACCGATAGAGGAGGCTCCGCCCGTCGGACCGACAGGCCTCGCGACGGCCGCGCACGAGACGATGGTGCCCGTGGGGCTCGAGGGTCCCGACGACGTGATCGAGCAGTACTGCGTCCGCTGCCATAGCGATCGGCGGATGACGGGGAACATGTCACTCGAGAGCTTCGATGCGGACGCGCCTGAAGAAGACGGTGAACTGGCCGAGCGGGTGATCCGGAAGCTCCGGGCGGGCATGATGCCCCCCGCGGGAGCCCGCCGTCCGCCGCCGGACACGCTCCGGATGCTGGCCGCGGCCCTGGAAACCAAGCTGGACGACTACGGCGCTCGTCATCCCAACCCCGGCACGCGCTCGTTTCAGCGCCTGACCCGAATCGAGTACGCGCGTGCCATCTGGGATCTGCTGGGCCTCCAGGTCGATGTGGACGGGTGGCTCCCGCCGGAAACGATGAGTGGCGGCTTCGACAACATGGCCGACGCGCAGCGCCTGTCGCCCACCCTGTTGGACGGCTATCTGACGGCGGCGTCGGAGATCACACGCCTGGCGCTCGGAGATCCGGACGCGACCGCCTCGGAGACGACCTACAAGGTGTCGCGCTACGCGGAGCAGAGGGAGCGCGTGGCTGGAGCGCCGTTCGGCACGCGCGGCGGCGTTTCGGTCGTCCACACGTTCCCGGCCGACGGTGAATACGTCTTCCGGATGTCGTTCCAAACGGAGTCCACCGGAAACTTCTTCGGGCAGACGTCTCCCTTCGACGAGAAGATCGAGATCAGCATCGACGGCGCCCGCATGGCGCTGCTCGACGTCGACCGCTGGATGCACATGCAGGATCCGGACGGTCCGACGCTGAAGAGCGACCCGATCTCCATTCCGGCGGGACCGCACCGGGTGTCCGTGACGTTCCTCAACCGCCAGGAGGGTCCCGTCGAGGACCTCCTGTCTCCGCACGAGTGGAGCCTGGCGGACAAGAAGATCGGCTATTCGTACGGGATCACGGCGCTGCCGCACCTGCAAGACGCGGCCATCAGCGGCCCGTGGAACGTCACGGGGATCTCCGATCACCCCGTTCGGGACCGTGTGCTCTCGTGCCGACCGCAAGGTGCGAGACAGGAGCGCACGTGCGCCGAATCGATCGCACGGGAGATGGGCTCAAAGGCGTTCCGGCGCCCGCTGAAGCAGAGCGACGTGGACGTCCTGATGAAGTTGTACGAGGACGGCACCTCGGAGGGTGGCTTCGAAGGCGGAGTCCGGCTCCTTCTTCAGGGGATCCTTTCCAGTCCGGACTTCGTGTTCCGTATCGAGGAGGCGGGTCCGGCCACGGCCGGTGGCGTCGAGACGTTGGGCGACCTGAACGTGGCATCCCGGCTGTCGTTCTTCCTGTGGGGATCGCCCCCGGACGACGAGTTGCTGTCCGTGGCCGCCGCGGGGCGTTTGACCGCCGACGGCGAGTTGGAGAGGCAGGTCGACCGGATGCTGGACGACCCCCGCTCCGACGCGATGGGCACACGATTCGCCTCGATGTGGCTGCGCCTCCAGGACCTCGACAAGGTCCACCCTGACGCGCTCGCCTTCCCGGACTTCTATCAGCAGCTCGCCGACGACATGCGGCGCGAGACCGAGCTGTTCTTCATCGACCTCGTTCGGGAGGACCGAAGCTTCTTCGAGGTCCTCACGGCGGACTACACGTTCCTCAACGAGCGCCTGGCCCGGCACTACGATGTCGACGGGGTCACCGGTCCCGCGTTCCGCCGGGTCGCCTACCCGACGGAGAACCGCCGAGGGATCCTGGGACACGGCAGCGTCCTGACGCTGACATCACACGCCAATCGCACATCTCCGGTACTCCGTGGGAAGTGGATCATGGACGTGATGCTCGGCACGCCACCGCCACCGCCCCCGCCGGACGTTCCGGAACTGGACGCGGTCGGTGAGGCTGTGGACGGCCGGTTCCTGACGGTCCGCGAGCAGATGGAGCAGCACCGCAGCAATCCCACCTGCAATTCGTGCCATCGGATGATGGACCCGCTCGGCCTGGCGCTCGAGAACTTCGACGTCACGGGCGCCTGGCGGATCCGCGACAGCGGTCGGCCGGTGGACGTACAGGGTGAGATGTACGACGGCACCCAGCTCACGGGACCGAAGGACCTGAGGCTCGCCCTGCTCGACAAGGACGAGGCGCTCGCGCGCACCTTCACGGAGAACCTTCTCTCCTACGCGATCGGCCGGCGGATCGAATGGTTCGACATGCCGACCGTCCGATCAATCGTGGAAGGTGCCTCGGAAGACGGGTATGGCATGCGCCGCTTCATCATGGGCGTGGTCGAGAGCCCGGCCTTCCTGATGCGCGGCTCCGAGCATGCCACGACGTTCGAAGACGGCACCAACTGACCATTTTTCTTCGCCAGACCCGGAGATCCGGACCATGTACCTGACCGGCAAGCACCTCCCTCGCCGCACCTTCCTGAAGGGGATGGGCGCAACCGTTGCGCTGCCGTTCCTGGACTCCATGGTGCCGATCGGTCGACGCTTCGGCATGATCGAGGAACCCACCCGCCTGGTCGCCATCGAAATGGTGCACGGGGCGGCGGGCAGCAGTCCGTATGGCCTGGCCAACAACCTGTGGTCGCCGTCAGGCACGGGCCGGGACTTCGATCTGTCGAGCACGTCGCTGTCGCCCCTCGACGCGTACCGCGACTACCTGACGATCATCAGCAACACGGATGTTCAGGAGGCGGAGGCGGAGGAGCCCATGGAGATCGGCGGCGACCACTTCCGCTCCAGCGCGACGTTCCTTACACAGTCGCACCCACGCCAGACCGAGGGCTCGGACATCTGGGTCGGCACCTCCATGGATCAGCTCTACGCTCGGCGCTTCGGTCAGGACACGCCGATTCCCTCGATGCAGCTCTGCATCGAGAACGTCGATCAAGCCGGCGGCTGTGCATACGGGTACGCCTGTGTGTACACCGACACCATTTCGTGGGCGGCACCCGACACTCCGCTCCCCATGGTGCGGGATCCGCGGGCCGCGTTCGACCAGCTCTTCGGCGCGGGCGGCACCCCGGAGGCACGGGCCGCTCGGCGGCGGGCCAAAGCCAGCGTTCTCGACTTCATCACGGGTCGGGTCTCCACGCTGAAGACGCAGCTCGGCTCTGCGGATACGGCCCGCCTCGATCGCTATCTCGATAACATCCGCGAGGTCGAGCGTCGCATCCAGCGCATCGAAGCCCGCAATTCGAGTGGCGAAGAGCGTGAGTTGCCTGAGGCGCCCGCGGGCGTCCCCGACGACTTCGAGGAGCATGCCCGCCTCATGTTCGACCTCCAGGCATTGGCCTTCGCGTCGGACATCACCCGGGTGTTCTCGTTCAAGATGGGTCGGGACTCCTCCGCGCGGATCTTCCCGAAGAGCGGGGTCGACCGTCCCTTCCACCCGACCTCGCACCACGGCAACAACGAGGAGAACGTCCTCGACTTCGCCGCGATCAACCGGTACCACGTCGGACAGCTTCCGTACTTCCTCGACCGTCTGAAGGAGACCGTCGAAGGCGATAGCACGCTCCTGGACAAGACCCTGATCGTGTACGGTTCGCCGATGGGTGACCCCAACGTGCACAACCACAAGCGCTGTCCGCTGATCGTGCTGGGCGGTGCCAACGGAAAGCTCGCGGGCAACACACACATCAAGGCCGAGGCGGAGACGCCCATGGCCAACGCCATGCTCTCGATGTTGCACAAGCTGGGCGCGGACGACATCGACTCGTTCGGTGACAGCACCGCGCCCATGTCGCTGGAGGTGTAAGGCGATGGAGGATCGGACGGTACCCGCACGAGGCCGCGGGAGGGGTGGTCGGGCTCTGCTGATCGGCGCCGTGGGCGTTGTCATGACCGGTGCGGTTCCGACCGGGTCGTACACCGACGGTGGCGACGCCGCGCTCACCGCGTTGGTCGTGCCCTCCCCGATCGTGGCGGACGCAGCCGAGCGAAACGACCTCGAAGCCGTCCGGGCCCGTCTCCGCGGGGGCGCCGATCCGAACGAGGCGCACGGCGACGGGATGACGGCGCTGCACTGGGCGGCTTTCCACAGCAACGCCGAGATGGCCGAACTGCTTCTCCGCGAGGGCGCCCGAGTCGACCCGACGACGCGAATCGGGGCGTATACACCGCTCCATCTGGCCGCTCGACATGGTGCACCGCGAGTCGTCGCGATTCTCCTGGGCGCCGGAGCCGACGCCGACGCGGCCAGTGAGGACGTCGGCGGTGCCACCCCCCTCCACTTCGCGGCTGCCGCCGGAACGGAGGAGGCCATCCGGGCCCTCGTACGCCAGGGTGCCCCGGTCGATGGGCGGGACGACGCATGGTCGCAGACTCCTCTCATGTTCGCGGCAAGCGCCGGCCGGACCGGCGCGGTGCGGACCCTTCTGGAGCTCGGAGCCGACCCTGCGGCGCACAGCCGCGTCGTGGATATGAACGAGCGGGCGGCAGCGGACCAACTGGACCGGCAGCGCCGGGACGAGATCATGAAGGCGCGCAAGGAAGGCCGTGAACCCGTTCTTCCTGAGCCGGAGACCGAGGCTGCCCGGGAGGCGGTGGAAGCACGCCAGAACTACGACGATGCGAATCGGCCGATCGAAGAGCCAGAACCGCTCTCGTACGCGGACCTGGTACGTGCTCAGGGCGGCCTGACGGCGCTACTCCACGCGGTGCGTGAGGGCCACACCGAAACTGCGCATGCGGTCCTGGAAGCCGGAGCCGACATCAATCAGGTCAGCGCGGGAGATCACACCTCGCCCATCCTGATGGCCGCCATCAACGGGCACTTCGACCTCTTGCTCGACCTTCTGGCGAGAGGCGCGGACCCGTTGCTCGCGAGCGACGCCGGCACCACGCCGCTCTATGCGGTGATCAACACGCACTGGGCGCCGAAGTCGCGGTACCCGCAGCAGCACGCATACAAGCGTCAGGACGCGACGTATCTTGACGTCATGAAGTCGCTGCTCGACGCGGGCGCGGGTCCCAACGCTCGCCTCACGAAGCATCTCTGGTATATGGGCTTCAACTTCGACCTTCTCCAGGTCGACACGCAGGGTGCGACGCCCTTCTGGCGCGCCGCGTACGGACTGGACGTCGAGGCCATGCGGCTCCTGCTCGATCACGGTGCCGACTCGAACGTTCCCACGGCGAAGGTGCCGCCGCGCAGGAGGAGGGAACCCGCCGAAGAGGCGCCGGATCCCTCTGGCGTACCCCCCGTTCCGATCGGTGGACCCGCGGTCTACCCGATCCACGCAGCGTCTGGTGTCGGATACGGACAGGGCTTTGCCGCGAACGCGCACCGGCATGTGCCCGACGGGTGGATGCCCGCCCTCCGCTTTCTGGTCGAAGAGCAGGGAGCCGACGTCAACTCTCGTGATCACGAGGGCTACACGCCGCTGCACCATGCCGCGGCCCGCGGCGACATCGAGATGATCGAGTACCTCGTGGAGCACGGCGCGGATCCGACCGTGGTGAGCCGCCACGGCCAGACGACGGCGGACATGGCGAACGGCCCGTATCAGCGGACGCAGCCGTACCCGAAGGCCGTGGCGCTGCTGGAACGCCTCGGGTCCCTCAACAGTGGGAAGTGCGTGAGCTGCGAGTAGAAGCTTCGTTCCACGACCCACCACGCGGTCCGGAAGGATGAGTCCGATCAAGGCTTCTCGGTGGCAGACCGACATCGACACTGTCCTCGGCCACCGCTTCGACAACGGTGGGGACTTCTGGGCGAGTACCGACGGTCGGATCTACGTCGGGAATCCCTTCAGCACGATCTCTTCCTTGGGGATTCTTCACGAACTCGGAGTGCCGGCCGACCATGAGGCCGTGGCCGGCGCGCTCGAGAGGGTCCTCGAAGCTTGTCGGAAAGACGGGCGGATCCGGGTGGCGCCCAAGGCACCCATGTATCCTTGCTACACTGCGGAGGCGGCGAGGATGCTGTGCCGCTTCGGACTCGAGAATTCCGAGCCAGTCAGAAGTACGATCACCTATTTTCTCGAGGGCGGGCACGAGGGCGGCGGGTGGCGTTGCAACTTCAGCCGGTTCGGCAAAGGTCCGGAGACCGAGTGTGCGAACCCCGGAGCGACGCTCTACGCTCTGGACGTCGTTCGCCACGATCCGCGCCTCCGTCACGGCACGTCGGTGGTCGACTCCGCGGTCGAGTTCCTTCTCGGACACTGGGTCACTCGACAGCCTCTCGGCCCGTGCCACTGGGGCATCGGCACCACCTTCATGCAGGTCGAGTACCCGTTTTTCCGATACAACCTCTTCTACTACGTCTACGTCCTCTCCTTCTTCCCGGTGGCGAGGCAGGACGATCGGTACCGAGAAGCGCTGAGGGCACTCCAAGCCAAGCTCGATCCGGAGAAGCGCATCGTGGTCGAGCGGCCCCATCGAGGCTTGCGGCGACTGAGTTTCTGCCAGAAGGGCTCTCCGTCGGACCTCGCGACGGTCCGCTACGAGGAGATCATGGAGAACTCTCGGGGAGATACTCTCCAATAAGCTTCCAGTCCATTCCGTGCCCGAAGCCGGCTCCGTGATCACTCGTGATGCGCGCACGGGAGAACGCCCCGATTCGATGTTCGCCGAACGATAGCGCAGCCAGGATGGAGCCGGGACGAAGGTGCTGACTCGCCCAGGACAGAGGCGAGTCCCCGTGCGCGTCTCGCGCTTCCCGGTCGGCACCCGCCTCGATCAAGTACTCCACAGTCTCCACGCTCGCGTATGCGGCGGCGCGGTGTAGAGGAGTCTCTCCCTTTGTCCGGACGTCCCGCATGAACGCCCCGGTTTCCATTCCCGGGATCGTCCGCGCGTTCACATCGGCGCCGCGCTCCACCAAAAGGCGCACCACGTATAGATGGTGCGGGCGCCCGGCCTTGGCCAGCGCGTTGTGGAGAGGCGTCTCACCCGTTTGGGGGTCGCTTGCCCGCGGGTCGGCGCCGTGAAGCAGCAGAAAGTCGGACATACGCCAATGGCCGAAAAACGCCGCGTTGCCAAGCTCCTGGTCCAGATCGATACTGTCGAGGTCAGCTCCCGCCGACAGGACGGCCTTCATGGCCGTCACGTCGTCGTAGTAGACGAACCACCGTAGCGGGCGGATCGGGCCGGACAGGAGAAGGTCACGCCAGTCGGGCAGTCGCAGTAGGTTGTGCACCTCGTCAGTCCGTCCTCGACTGATGCGATCGAGTATCTGCGAACTGTCCATGGGAACCTCATGCGGCTGGAGGAGCGGAGTCGATGTGGCGACCTCCAATTCCTATCGACCCAGGGGACCGGGTCACAAGTCCGGAGGGCAACCCACCTGTTCAGGGATGGGTCCCCGCCGTTGTCACGTCCCTGATCCACCTGGCCGCGGTAGCACTCATGTGGGCGGGCCCGGGCCTTCCGATCCTTCCGATGGTCGTCGAAGGCGACGGTGGCCCCGGTGGAGTCCCTGTGGCGCCTCCACTGTCAGGGTTCGCCGTCACTTGCCGCGGGGTCCGTCGTCGTGGCGCCCACCTGGAGGAAGCGGGCGAGCGTGGCGAGGACATCCGCCTCCGAGGCTCTCGACTTGAGGAGTGCCGCCTCGACCTCGCGGGCCTCCTTTCCCCCGACCGGCGTGGCAGAAAAGACCACCACCGGCGGGCGACGCGCCAGGCGTTGCAACCAGGGGAGGATCTCCCAGCCCGATCCGTCAGGGAGCTGAAGGTCGAGGAGGACGAGTTGGAAGCTGTCTTCCGCGAGCGCCTTGCGGGCCTCCGCGAGGGTCGAAGCGAAACGGAAGCGCGCGACATCGCGACCCAGCTCCGCCACTGTCCGACGTAGATCGGGGTCGTCCTCGACGTGGAGAATGCGAGGCAGGTTGCTGTCCGCCCGGGCCTCCAGGGTGTCGAGCATGCGCAGCAGCGCCCCGGTGTCGACGGGTTTTTGAAGAAAGTGCGCGAGTCGAACATGGCCGTCGATCGCGAGACGGTCGTCGTCCACCCGGGCCGACACGGCCACGATCGGACGCTCTTCGGTGGCCGGATCCGCGCGCAGCGACCGGACGAGATCGACGCCCCCGTCGTCCGGGAGCGAAAGATCGACGATCGACGCCTCCCATGTCGCTCCTTCGCGCACGCGAGCCTCGACGGCAGCGGGATCGACGACGACCTCCGGTCGATACCCGGCCTCGCGCAGAACGTCCGCCATCGCGGTGGCGGCCGCCTCGTCCTGCATGCACACGAGGATTCGCGCGCCCTCGGCGCCGTCGTCCACGCGGTCCGCGTCCTGGGTGGCGAGCGGGAAGTCCACCCAGAACGTGGTTCCCGATCCTTCCTCGCTGTCGAAGCCGATCGTCCCCCCCATTTCCATGACCAGCGCGCGCGTGATGCTGAGACCGAGGCCCGTTCCCCCGATCGCGCGCCGGTCGGAGGCGTCGGCCTGGGAGAACTTCTCGAAGATGCGGGAGCGGAACTCGTCGGCGATGCCCGGGCCCCGGTCCGCGACCCGGATGCGTGCGACGCCGTCGTCAGCCGACATGTCGACGCGTACGGTCTCGCCCGATGGGGAGAACTTGCACGCGTTCGAGATGAGGTTGGTGAGCACCTGGATCACTCGGTTCTCGTCGATCACCAGGTGATGACTGCCGTCGCCGACGTCGCCTTCGATGGTGACCCCGTGTGATTCCGCGAACGCCTGATTCGCTTCGACCGACTGCTCGACGAGCGATTCGAGGAGGTGGAGACGGTAGCTGAACTCCATCTTGCCGGACTCGATCTTCTCTATGTCGAGGATGTCGTTGATCAGCAGGATCAGTCGCTCGCTGTTGCGCGCGGCGATCGACACGAGTCCCTGGGCGCGGGCGGGGAGCGCCCCGGCGGCTCCGCTCGCCACGAGCCCGAGCGAGCCTCGGATGGAGGTGAGCGGTGTCCGCAGTTCGTGGCTCACGGTCGAGACGAACTCGCTCTTGAGGCGGTCGACCCGTTTGCGCTCGGTGAGATCGGCCGCGATGCCCAGGTAGCCGAGGAGTTCGTCGCTCTCGTTGCGCAGCGCGGTGACGGAGAGGAGCACGGGTAGCCGGCTTCCGTCCTTGCGCACGTAGGTCCACTCGTTCTCGTCCGCGCCGCGCGTTTCGCGTGCGAGCGCGACGAACGCCTCGAAGCCCGGTTCGACCCCCCGACCCAGCTCCTCGGTGAGTTCCGCGGCTCGCCGGACGACCTCGTCCACATCGTGGAATTCCGCGGGGGTCAGCCCGATGATCTCAGGAGCCGTGTAGCCGAGCATGCGCTCCGCCCCCCGGCTGAACGTATGGATGACGCCGTCCACGTCGGTGGCGATGATGGAGTAGTTCGCCGAGTCGAGAATGGCGCTCTGGAAGGCGAGGGTCGAGGTGAGGCGGCGTTCGTATTCCTTCCTTTCCGTGATGTCTCGAAAGGTCAGGACCGCCCCGACGATGCGGCCGTCCTTGCGTATCGGCACGCTCGTGAGGTCCGTCGGCACCGGCGAGCCGTCGGCGCGCCACAGTACCTCCGAGGAGCGGTGCGTGGTCCCTTCCTGAAGGGTCGAACACACGGGGCAGTCCGCGAACGGGTAGGCGCTCCCGTCCGGGTAGGAGTGGTGGACTCGCTCGTGCAGGGGCGCGCCCGTGAGATCGTCGGCGTCGTATCCGAGGGTGGCGAGAGCCGCCGGATTCGCGAAGGTGGTTCGCCCCTCCAGGTCGACGCCGCACACGCCGTCACCGGCCGATTCGAGGAGCAGCCGCACGCGCTCCTCGCTCTCGGCCAAGCGAGACAACACGCGCTCGCGCGAAAGCTCGAATCCCACCCACTCGGCGAAGACCCGGATCAGCGCATGGTCGGCCTCGGTGAAGGGATGCTCGCGCGCGTCCGGCGAGGAGAAGTTGAGCACGCCGTAGCGCTGACCGTCCACCAGGATGGGACTCCCGATGTAAGCCTCGAGCCCGAAGGTCAGGTAGCAAGGATGGTCGCGGATCGAGCTCTCGCCGGCGTGGTGGAACGACGTGGGACCGTCCGCCGCGAGTGTGTGCACGCAGTAGGTGTTCCCGAGCTCGAAGGACGTGCCCGGCTCCGGGATCTCCCCGTCCCCAGCCACCCACGAGACGGTGTAGACGTCGCCCTCGATCCGGGCCACGATCCCCAGGTCCAGCTGCGTGATTTCCAGAGCGAGGCGGAGGACCGCGCCGATCTTCTCGTCGATGGCGGCCGCCGGATCGGACACGATACCGTACAGTCGCTGAAGTGCCAGCATGTTCGTGCGGAGAGCGTCCTCGGCCACGCGGCGGCTCGTCACGTCTTGGAAGGCGCCCGTGAGCCGCACGGTGCGGCCGTTCTCGGTCTCCGGTTGGGCGAGGGCGCGCACCCACAGACGGCGGCCATCGTACGACTCGAACGGCACTTCGAGGTCGTAGCCGACCCCCTCCTCCAGCGCCGCGGCCATGTTGGCCTGGATGGTCGCCAGCGCCTCGGCCTTATAGGGACCCAGCGCGACCTCCATCGGCGGTGGCTCCCCGGGCTCCAGCCCGTAGATCCGGTAAACCTGGGTCGACCAGTCCAGACGACCGGACTCGACGTCGAAGGCCCATCCACCCACCGAAGCCATGCGCCCGACCCGCTCGAGCAGCTGGTGCTGGGCCCGCAGGGTCTCTCCGCGGGACCGGTCGGCCAGGCGCAGTCGGAGGTTGTCGTCCAGCATGCCTGCGATGCGTCGCCCGCTCACGCTGAGGAACACGAGGAAGAGCGCCGTCATCACCCCCATGAGCGTGGTGACCACCGCGTCCGTGAGGAGCAGACGCACGGCCAACGGCGCGAGTGTCAGGACGAGGAACGCGATCGACGCGCGCCGGGAGGGGCCGAGCGTGGTCACGCTTCCGGCCGACACGCCGGCGAAGACGAACCCCATGAAGACCTGGTCCACCAGGCCGGGCGGGAACAGGACGATCGCCGCGATGCCCCAGGCCGCGCCACCCGCAGCGGCGCCGACCGTGTGCAGGTGATGGAGCGCCTTCGCGTGCGCGGGGTCGTCCTGACGGGCGCGCCACCTGCGGACCGTGGCCAGGCGCCAGAGCGACACCGCGGAAAGCAGGACGAACCACGTCAGGGCGGAGGCCACCGACACCGCGGGGGCCAGGGTGGCGGCCAGGACGGCCGCGAGGAGGATGCTCGCCAGTGCGGAGACACGGATCGACCCGAAGAGCAGCCGGTTGCGCTCCATAGGGATCTGGGCCGTCCAACCCTCCTCGGGTGGGTTCATCGAGAGAAGTTCCAGTTCATGCCGAGGAGAATCGCGCTGTACCGGTACCCGGCCCCGTCTGCGGCGAAGGCCCGGAGTCCGGCCCGGCTGTACCCTCCGCCGGCGAACACGGAGCGTCCGGGTCCGAAGGCTCGGGTCAGCCGCACGGACGAGCGCAGCGTGCCCGAGACACCCCCGTCCGCGCCGATCTTCTGGAGGCCCGGTGCGGCCTCGACCGACCACGACCAGTCGGAGATCTCCCGACTCCATCTCAGCGTCGTCTCTCCGATCGCATAGAGGTCGGGATCAAAGTAGCCGTCGCTCAGGTCGCTCTCGAAGCCGAAGGACCGCAGGCTCAGGCCGACGGTCCAAGCTCTCGAGAGTCTCCGGCCGAGGGACGCATGGCCGGCGAGTCGTCGGTTGTCCGAAGTGCCGGTGTAGCGAGCCGTGGAGGCACCACCGGTCAGCGTCCAGCGGCCCCGTGACGTCCGTCCACTCACGTCGAGCAACGTGACCGAAACCCCGGTCTGCGCCAGCCCTGCGGTCGCGTCCAGCGCGGTGCGGTTCACGCCGACGGAGGCTCCCGCTCGATGACGCCCCGGTGTGCGCAGCGACAGGCCCCACGTGTCGATCGCCTCGGCGCCGTCGACGTCGGAGGCGGAGACCCCGAGCGTGCCGCTGATCCGCCACCCGGGCTCGAGGGTCCCGTCTATCGTCACCGTGCCGCCGCGCGCGCGACGATCGAGGAAAGGGGTGGACAGGTTCCGGCTGTAGCCCAGGGCTGTCAGGCCGATTCTGGGGTGCGGATGCGCGGAGGCCGCCACCAATGTCGTGATCATGTCGTTGTCGTCGGAGTCCCGTTCCGCGACCAGGGAGACCCGGGAGTCGGGGGCCAGGTCCGCGTCGACCCAGCGACGCTGCTCCGCGACACCCTCGTGCTCCGGGGCCAGGGTCTCAGCGCGGTCGAGGACCTCGAGGGCGGCGGCGGCGCGGCCCTGCCAACGGAGCGTCTGCGCGAGACCGGCGAGCAAGTCCCCGTTTGCGGGGGCACGCTCAAGGCCCATGTGGTACGTGCGTTCGGCCTCGATGAGGCGCCCGCCCCAGGAAAGGGAACGCGCCAGGCCCTGCCAGACGCGGGGGTCGGCCGGGTGGATGCGGGTCAGCTCCCCGTACGCGGCAATGGCCTCGGCCGATCGGTCGGCGAACGCAAGGACGCGGGCGCGCGCCAGCCGGGTCTCGAGGTCGTCCGGATCGTCGGCCAGCAGGCTGTCGTACACGGCCGTGGCCTCACGGAAGCGGTCGGACCAGACCAGCACCTGGGCGCGCCCCCGGCGCGCCGTGTCGTCACCCGGCGTGATCCGCAGGAGCTCGTCGTAGGACCCCAGCGCCTCGTCGTAGCTGCCCTCCCAAGCGGCGAACTGCGCGCGACCCGCCAGGGCGGCGCGATTCGTCGGCGTGGCGATAAGGATCGAATCCAGCGCTGCGATGGCCCGCCGCCCGTCGCCCGACCACGCGTGCACCCGGGCGCGGTCCACACGCGCGTCCAGGTTCTCAGGCTCGATCACGAGGAGTCGATCGAAAAGCGCGAGGGCACCGTCGTAGTCCTCCGCCCAGGCGCGGGCGAGCGCGACCCGATGGAGCGCGATCGGGTCGTCCGGTCGCTCGGCCAAGCGTGCTTCGTACAGGGTCACCGCCTGCTCCGTCAACCCGGCCTGCCACGCCGCGTCGGCGTCCATCCCTTCCGGCGCGGGCGGTGCGTCCGGACGGGGGGAGCTCGTCGGTTCCGGGGAGGGGCTCTCGGTCTCGGAGGGCTCAGGGCGCGCTGGGGTGATAGCCACTGCATCCACTCCGGCGAATGCGTCCCGCATCGCCGCCCACGCCGGACGCCGGCGCGCCGTCCATTCGGGCTCCTCCCAGACCGGCCACGCGTACCGCCCGACGTCATCTCCCGTCCGGGCCCCGCGCCACGCGCCCCCCGGTCCCGCGAGTCCGACGACCAGTCCCACGTCGGGAATCTGGGTCGTTCCGAACCCTCCGGAATCGGTCGCGGCGCTCTGGAGCAGCGTCCGCGACGACGGATCGGTGACGTCGAGCAACCCCCAGGGGATACGCACCTCGAGAACCGACACTCCGTCCCGCTCCCACAATCCATCGGGTGCGGGCCCCGGAGGGAGGATGCCCCGATCATAGCCGGCGCCCATGAACTCGGTTCCGTCGCGGCCGAGCCTGCGGCGGTTGACCAGCACGCGTAGGGAGTCATAGCGCCCGTCGGCGTGATCGACCGTCCGCCACGGACGGTTGAAGCGCTGCTCGAAGGCTCCCTGGAAGGCCCCGCGCGGGGGTGCGCCGATCTCCCGGCGGCGGGCATCCTCGCTACCGTCGGCCACCGGTACGATAGCGAAGGGATTCATCGAGGGGTCGGCGAGCAGCCGGACCTCGGCGCCGTCGTCGACCAGCACCATTTCAAGGCCAACGGGGCTGCGCGGTCCGACGCCCCCAGGCCACAGGCGGTCCCCTCGCGCGGGGTCGAGGAGGTCGAAGCCGACATAGAGAACGTCGGCCGGCCCCCTGTCAGGGGCTTCGACCCGGAGCCAGAGGTACGCCTCGTCGTGCGCCGCGCGCACGATGAGCCCGTCGGACTCCACCGTGGCGCCTCGCTCGCGCCACCCGGAGGCGCGCTGTTCCATCGACTCGCCCGGGATCGCCGGAAGCGCCTCCATGGCAATCATCCCATAGTGCTGCTCGGCGTCGAGGCGGTTGTACCAGAGACGGTTGCGATCCAGCGGGATCTCGAACTCGATCGTCAGCCAGTTCCGCTTGAACCACTCGTCGATCCATGCGAAGACGATGGCGCCCGCACCCCCCGCCTCCGCGATTTCCAGCGTCATGCGCCGGTTGGCCTCCGCCATCTGGACCTCCGTCAGCCCACCGTGGTGCCAGCCCTGGGGTTGGAGGTGGGCGTTGCCGATGCTCGCGGGCACACCGTACTCCGCGATCAGCACGGGCATGTCGTCGTGGTGGCGCAGGAGATCGCTGAGATAGCCGAAGTAGCCGGAGGGGCCGAAGGACGAGTTCGCCCGGGCGTAGCCCTCGTCGAGCACCATGAAGTCCGGGTAGTAGGGATAGGCGTGATACGACGCGAACGTCCCGGCCGTAAAGAGCGGGGTCGGCTTGATGCGGGAGGGGTCCACGTCGATCCCGTCATTGTCGTACTCGAGCGGAACCCGCTCCACCACCTCACCCCGCGCCTCCCGCATGGCCACTTCCTCCGCGACCGTGGTTTCGGTCGGGTGGTCGAGCGGGTCGAGCGTCGGCCAGTTCGTGTACGCGACGGGCCGCTGGTGCCGGTAGGTCTCCGTCTCGTAGGCGACCATGTGCTCGATCGCCCGGCCCAGCCAGGCGTCCATGGCGTTGCCCCCTTCGACCCGCACGTATCGTCCGTCCCACTCGAGCCCGGCGCGCAACGAGTCGAAGGCGAGCACGCTGAACGGCTCCCATTCCCGCCCGATGATGTAGGCCGCGGTCCAGGGTGAGACGTCCGCAGTGTAGTGCCCCGAGGCGTTCCCCGGGCGGGGCCGGATGTCGGCTCGCCCATGGATCAGGTCGACGACGCGCCGCATCTCCGAAAAGAACCCGTCCTCGAAGTCAGGTGCTGCGAAATCGTGGTCGTCCGGCAGCTCTGTCCAGACGCCGTGCACGATGCGCAGCGGCCGATCGGGGTGATCCGTGTTGTGCTGAAGGATGGCCTCGTAGAGGGCCGGTGGATGGATCGTGTAGAGGCGGACGACGTTCGTCCCCATCTCCACCATCGACGTCACCCAACCGGCGTAGGTCGACGAGTCGGGAAACTCCGAGGCGTGACGCCCCGGAAGGGCGGCTCCGAGATTGACCCCCTTCATCCAGAGCGGGGTCCACACATCGGCCTGGTTGACCTCGAAGCCGGCGGGCGGGGCTCGGGCCACCACCTCGACCGTATCGGGAAGCACCAGCGGCGGTCGTTCCGGAGGGGGACCGAGCCCTTCGGGGAGCCGCCCCAGATAGTCCAGCGCCGTCTCGTTGGTCGGTTCCAGTTCGGTGACCCGAGAGAAGGCGGCGTGCACCCCATCGAGGTCACCCCGACGCCATGCGACCAACCCGATTCCGATCACGGCGTCGACGTTTGCGGGGGCCCGGTCGGCCGCCGCCTCGAAGCGCTGCAGCGCCGTGTCGAGCCGGTCCTGGCGGAGGGCGACGTACCCCGCCCCCACCATCGCGGAGAGGTGGTCGGGGCACGCTGCGAGGGCGTTGTCGAAGCCCTCCCCCGCGTCATCCACGGCGCCCGCTCGATACGAAGCCCAGGCGGCGGCGGCCAGGGGATCAGCCGTGCCCGGGCACACCGCCTGCCCGGCCAGTTCCGCCGGCGCGCCAAGAGTCATGAGTGACACCAGCAACGGGCCCCACGCCTTGCCCGGGAGACGCTCACCCACGGGCCACGCCCTTACGCTCTTGCGCTCCCCATTCCCGACTTCCGCGTAGATAGGACCACAGGCCCTGGAGCCGCCAGATGACCGTGAGCTGGCGGTACCCGAAGGTCTCGAGGATACCCCACGCCATCAGACGGGCGATATCGCGGGGCTGACGGTAGCGTCGAAACGAGCTCACTTCCAGCATCAGGGTGGCCATATTCAGCACCATGCCGTATCCGTAGGCGACGAGAAAGAAAAGCAGAGCGAACTTCAGGTCGATGGCGCCCAGCGCGAGTCCTGCAACGAGCCCGAGGACGCCCACGGCTTCAATGACGGGGGCGATGAGCTCTCCGGCCACGAAGTAGGGCACGGAGACCATACCCATCCCCCGGTAGCGCGGGTTCATGAAGACGTCGGAGTGACGGGCGAGGGTGTCGGCCAGGCCCCGGTGCCAGCGGTCCCGCTGGCGGCGCAGGGTGCGCAGGGACTCCGGAACCTCGGTCCAGGCCACCGGGTCCGGAATGAAATCGACTCGGTGCGGACCGCCCGTCTCGTATCCTCGGCGGCGCAGCCGGACCACGACTTCCATGTCCTCGCCGACCGTGTTGTGGGTGTACCCACCCACGTCGAGCATGGCGTCCCGGTCGAAGAGCCCGAAGGCACCGGAGATGATCACGTTGCCCCCGAGATGATTCCACCCCAGACGGCCGAACAGGAAGGCACGCAGGTACTCCAACGTCTGGAGGACGGCGAGGGGGTGGCGCCCGAGGCGGGCCTCACGAACCTGACCTCCCTCGACCCTGGCGCCGTTCACCACCCGGATTGTACCCCCCACCGCGACCACGCGGTCCGACGCCAGAAAGGGCCGGATCATGCGTAACAAGGCGTCCGGCTCGATCAGCGTGTCCGCGTCGATGGCGCACACCAGGTCGCCGGAGGAGAGGTTGAGCGCGGCGTTGAGCGCGTCCGCCTTTCCGCCGTTGACCTTGTCGGCCACCACGAGGGCCGGGAAGCTGGCGGAGTGGTAGACGCGGCGCAGTTCAGCCGCGTTCACCCGGCCTGCGTGGACAGGCGGCACCTCCACCAGGTCGAAGTATTCGGCGAGCACCTCCATCGTGCCGTCGGTGGAGCCGTCGCTCACCACCACCACCTCGAGCCGGGGATAGTGCAGCGCGAGCAGCGCCTGGAGGCTGTGACGGATGCTCGCCTCTTCATTATACGCCGGGGCGAGCACGCTCACGCGCGGGACCATCGAGGACCCGTGGAGGCGCCAGCGGCTCTCTCCACGTACGGTCCGTACGTGCGTCGCCAGTTCGATTGCTGCGGACACCAGGAGCGCCGCGTAGGCCGTGTTGAGGAACACGAAGTAGCCGAGAATGAGCCACTCGAAGGTCACCAGGGCCTGCACCAGCCACCCCGTGAAACCGCTCACGGGCCCATGGCCTTGGATGTAGAGGGAGATGCCATGGCGAGACCCGCCGCGTCGGCGGAGACCCCCCCAGCGCGGAGGGCCCGACGGAGCAGGAGTTCGCCCGGGGCACCCATCCCGCGCAGGGCTCGGGCCGCGTGGTTGCGAACCTCCCACACAGGGTCTTCGAGAAGCTGGGTCAGGCGCGGGGCCGTGGCGACATCTCCGAGGATTCCCATACCCTCACAGGCGGCACGGCGGACGCGGCCCTGATCGTCCGAAAGCAGGACGACCAGCCGCGAACTGGCGAGCTCGCCGCCGAGTTTGGCGAGGAGCTCCGCGGCGAGCGCCCGAACGCGCGGGTCCCCGTCGCCGGCGAGCTCGATCGTACGGTCGAGGAGGACCGGATCCGGCATGCGGATCGCCACGTGGAGCGCGGCCGCCCGCAGTCGGGCCGATGGGGAGGTAAGGCGGGTACGCACGGCCCCGATCGCCCTCGGCCCCAGTCGTGCCAATCCGTGCTTCGCCGTGAAGCGACACAGCGGGTCCGGGTCGTCGAGGAGATCGGCCAGCTGGTCGGGAGCGTCCGCCCCCCCGTACTCGGAGAGCCATTCCGCCGCCTGGGCTCGGATCGCGGGCACGCGATCGGCGCGCAACCCGGGCACCACCTCCTCGCCTCCGCCGACGGCCGTGAGGAGGCGCACGCCTCGCAGGCGCTGCCACCACAGCCGACTCCTTGCCAGGCGCACGCCCATGTCTTGAAGGCCAAACCCGCGGGCCATGCGGCGAAGCTCGGTCCGGCTGTCTCCCCCGAGGCTTGGGGCGAGCCGCACGAAAAGTCGAACCAGTAGCGGGCGCTCCATCCGGCGCAAGAACGCCTCGTCTTCCGGAGCCATCCGTCCGTCGATCATCGCCCGAGCGAGCATCTCCCGACCTCGGGTAACCAGGGGTGCCGCGTCACGGTCGACGCGCAGACGGACGGCCGTCACGCCCAGGATAACCGTGGCGCAGATCATCGCGAGGAGGCCGAGCACGATCGCAACCCACGCGAGCAGGGATGGGGGGATCGTGGCGACGGGCACGTCAATCGGCGAGCGCCCTACGCACGCGCTGCATCAGGACACCGATGCTCACCGGCTTCGCGACGTGGCCGAAAGCGCCCGCGTCGAGCGCCGCCACGATCTCGTCGTCTGCTGCCCTCGCCGTCAACATGATGACGCGCGTGTCCTCCGCCCTCCCGTCGCGCACGAGCCTGCGCAGAACCGTCAGCCCGTCCAGCCCGGGGAGGTTGACGTCGAGAAGGACAAGTCTCGGGCGTACGGATGGATTGGGCCCGGTCAACGCCTCCGCAGCGCTCGGACCGTCCGAAAGGAGGGTGGTCGTGTAGCCACGCGTGGCGAGCGCGTGCATGAGCAGGTCGGCGAGCGCCTCGTCGTCCTCCACGACCGCGATGTCGATCGTGGCCTCGCCCGCCGGGGGTACGGCGCCCGTGCGTAGCACCCGCGCCCGCCCGGCCGCCTTGGCCGCGTACAGGGCCTGGTCCGCGGTCTGGTGTAGCTCCACGAGGGTGTCACCATCCGGCCCGAGTACGGCGACGCCGGCGCTGAAGGTCACCGTCACCTCCCCGCCGTCCTCGAGCTCGAGCGGATCGGAGCCCAGCTCCTCCAGGACTTCGGCCAACCTGTGGGTGGCGTCGTCCCGGGTCATGCCGTACATCGCCACCGCGAACTCCTCGCCCCCCCAGCGTGACACCACGTCCTCGCTCCGGAACGCTTCGCGGAGCTTGTTCGCGACGTGGCGCAGCGCTCGATCGCCCACCGGGTATCCGTGTGCGTCGTTGATCGCCTTCATCCCGTCCATATCGAGGAACGCAAAGGCGAAAGGAGTCCCCTGGCGACGTGCGAGTCGAAGATAGTCATCGATCAGACGCTCCGAGCGTTGCCTGCGGAGCACGCCGGTGAGTTCGTCGATCTCCTCGGTGTGGCGGGCGAAACGGACGCGTTCGGCCCGGTTTCGAATACGCGCGACGAGTTCGGGTCCGCGGACGGGTTTCGCGACGTAGTCGTCCGCCCCGGCGCGAAAGACCTCTTCCACGATGTCCGACCGGGTCGATCCGGTCAGCACGAGGACGGGCACGCCGCCCCATCGAAGGTCGTTGCGAACCACGCGGCACAGTTCCAACCCGTCGATCGCGGGCATGTCCACGTCGAGAAGGAGGAGGTCCGGCTCAACGGCCTCCAGCGTTTCCCAGAAGCGCGTCGGGTCGGTGAGGCCATGCAACTCCACGTCCTCATCGTGGAGCATGCGGTCCAGCAAGGCGTGCACGAGCGGGTCGTCGTCGACGGACAGCACGCGCAGCGCGTGCCGTCTCGTCCGTTCGACGGCCGTCTGGAGCACGTCCAGCACGAGGGTGGGGGCCAGAGGTCGTTCAAGGAACCCCTCCCCTCCCCGGCGGGCCACCTCGACTCGGTCGACGAACGCGTGTTGGTCGGACCAGACCACCACGGGGAGTCCGGGGGAGCCGACCTTGATTTCGGCGAGGAGGTCGAGCCCGGCGCCCTCGCCCCCCGAGTTGATGTCGAGGAGGACGGCCACAAGCTCAGATTCGTCGAGCGCGACGCGGGCCTCCGCTGCGTTCGCTGCCCGGACGGCCCGCAGCCCACGGACGGCGGCCTCGTCCGCGATCGACCGTGCCGCCTCGTCGGCGCCGATGACGAGGATCGCCGGCCCCGAGGGTTCAGTTTGTTCGACAGGGATGCGCGACTCGGGCGGGGGAGGCCCGGCCTCGACGGCCTCCCGCAGGCGCATCATCGCGTCTGAGAGGGTCCCGATTTCGCCGGGTTCGAGGGGCTGGTCGCTTTCGAAACGATGCTCCAGCAAGCGCGCGTCTTCGGTCACAGAGTCGATGCCGAAGCTGCCCAGAGCTCCGACCAGCTTGTGCGCAGCCGAGGCCGCGGCGTCGTGGGATGCGCCGTCGAGCGATCCCTCCATGAGCGCCACCACCGCGCGCTCGATGACGTCGACCCGCTCAACCATGGTCGCACGGAACTTCCCCCACAAGGCGAACACATCGGCCTGCAGGCTGGCGCCCGGGTCCGTGGTGTCCGGCGGCTGGGGGACCGCGAGGCCGGCCTCGATCAGACCCGCATGGACGCTCTCTGCGGAGAAGGTGCCGAAGGTTATGCGGACGTTTGGAGGACACACGGACTGGGTCGCGCGGCCACCATCACGGACGTGGATGGCGAGGGGTGGAGCGTGGGGAAGGGGCGCGATCAACGCGATCAGGTCGGCGGCGGCGGCGAGCCGGTGCACGACGACCACGGCGGCTTCGACTTCACCGGCGGCCACGGCCCCGACCAGCTCGTGGGGCACACGCAGCAGCTTCAATCTGAGAGGGGACAGGCGTGCCTGGAGTGCCGCGCTTTCGGACTCACGAAGCCCGTCGATGGCGATCACGGCTCGCCTTGGGTCGAGATCAGGCGCTCCAGCCGAGAAGCCGATCGATCTCGTCGCCCAACGTCATCGGATCGAACGGCTTGGGAATGAGACCATCAACGCCCATCGCCGCGAATCTCTCCCGCTCCGCCCGCTGCACCTTGGCCGTCATGAGGATGACCGGAATTCCCGTGGTGTCTTCGGCGCCTCGGAGAATCCCGAAGGTCTCCGTGCCGTCCATCCCCGGCATCATCACATCGAGCAGGATCGCGTCGGGCTGTTCGAGACGCGCACGCTGGACGCCGGTGGGGCCCGAGGGGGCGGTGAGAACCTCCCAACCTCGCGTAAGCTCCAGCGAGGCAGCCGCCACCTCCCGGATGTCCGGTTCGTCTTCGATGATGAGGATACGTCGCGACATCCGAAGCCTCGGCGGTGCCCGCTGGGATCCCGGTCGAGCCTCCCGGGAAGTCGGTGGCCCCGTGGGGAAGGTTCTGCGGAAATGTAGCGGCCATCCGCGTAAGAAACAGGGGCAGGTGGCTACCGGGACCCTCTTAGACGCGATCTTCCAGCCCAGACACCCCGTCGGCGCGGGCGCAGTGCTCGCAGCAGTACATCTTCCCGTCGGCCTCGAGGTCGTGCCCGAGGATCCGAACGCCGCAGTGCGCACAGGCCGGCGCGAGCTTGTGGGCTGCGCATTCGAAGCTGTCGAAGGTGTACGTCTCGCCATCGTGAGTCTCGACGGTGAAGGCTTTGTCGTAGCTGTTGCCGCATGTGTCGCAGGTGGCCATGGTTCCAATGGTTGCGAGGTCAGTGATGTCGGTCCCAGACCGTGCGAGTTGCGTGCCACCTCAGCGAGCTGCGACTCGCTCCGTCACCAGAGGACCATCCCCAGCACGGTCGCGATCAGGATGGCCACGCCGGTCCCGACTTTGAGGGCCACAGCGGCGGCACGCGCGAGCAGCACGCCCCAGCCAACGCGCATCGAGTGCGCGAGCGACCGGGTTTCCCACCACGTCACGGCCAGCGCCCCGACAAAGGTGCCGAGAAACGCGGCGACGATCGGCCCGATGAGCGGAACCGGCATCCCGACGAACACGCCGGCCATTCCCCCGAACACGGCCCCCCAGAACGCTTTCTTCGAGCCGCCGTACGCCGCGCCCATACGCTTGAGAATGACCCACTCGGCGCCTTCAACGAACAGGACGGCCACCGCGGCCGTCAGCGCGAGGCCATAGCTCGACAGGCCGCCGATGGCGAGGAAAAGAAGCGTGGCCACCATGATCCAAAGGCCGGGAAGGCCCAGCGGGATCACGAAGAGGGCGGCACCATGACCAGGAACGCCACGACCGAGGCTGGGCCGCTGGGCATGGAAATCTCCTCCTACTTATGGATGGATCGGGGTTACGGATGGATCGGTTCGAAGACCCCCGTATCCCGGTTCTTCTTCACGTTGTCCCACGGAAAGACGCGCCCGTTCATGGTCACGTACACGCCCGGCGCCAGCACCTGAACGGCCGTGAGCGCGCCGCCCAGATTGAACAGTCCGTCGGACGAGCCGAAGGCGATGGGGATCATGGCTCCGGTCAGGACGATCGTCTTCCCGTGCACTTTTCCTGCCAGGACGCGCGCGGTGTCCACCATCGTATCCGTGCCGTGGGTGATGACGATGTGCGGCTCGGTAACCTCCTGGCAGTTCCGGGCGATGACGTCCCGGTCGGTCTCGGTCATGTCGAGCGAGTCGACCATCATGAGCGTACGCACGCTCACCTCCAGACGGCAGCGACCCATTTGGAGCATCTCCGGGAGATGCGTGTCCTCGAACTCCAGCGTCCCGTGGATCTCGTCGTATTCCTTGTCGAACGTCCCGCCCGTCACGAACAGCCGTATGGGCTCGCTCACGCGTGTCGTCCGGCGACCGACTCGGTCATGAGCGTCCCGAACTCGATCACCGGATGCCGACGATGCCGCGGACGGATTCGAAGAGCGCGGCGGAGTCCCACCCGATGCCGTGGCGGAACACGTAGCGGGTGTTCCGGAGATGGCCGTCGCGCGCCACGTCTCCGCGAACGACGACCAGGTCGGCGATCTTCCCCGCCTCGACCGTGCCGACTTCGTTTTCGATGCCGAGCACCTTCGCGCCGTTGGCGCTCATGATCTGAACGACCTGCGGCGTGGTGAAACCTGCCTCCAGGAGCAACTCGAAGTTGCGCTGATCGCCCAGTCCGGGAGGCGCGGCACCGTAGCCGGTCGGGTCGACGCCCGCGCCGAGGAGGCCGCCCGCCTCAACGAAGGCTCGCTCGTACTCCATGGCCTTGGCGAACATGGCGGGATCGATCGCACCGTCACCCGCGCGCCGCCGGACGGCGATGGCCCGCACCTCCTCCGCGATCTCCGGGGCCAGCATCTCGTAGACCCGCTCGTCGATGGGCGGACGCCCCGACACGCTGATCTCGTAGACGACCAGGGTCGACGTCATGGGCACCTCGTTCTCGATCATGTCACGGAAGGTGGCCTGCACCTCCGGTCCGTTCACGTCGAGATCGGCGTACGTGTTGCGGAAGCCCGGCGGGCACTCGTCCGGCCGCTTGTTGGGAGCGTACTCACTGTTGGCGAACAGCCCGTGCTCCAGGTTGTCGATACCGAGCGCCACGGCTTCGCGATACCCGACGGAGCACAGATGGGCGGTGACCTTCACGCCGTGCGCGTGGGCCTCTTCAATGGCGGCGCCCAGCTCGGCCCGGCTGATCCAGGTGTACGCCTTGAACCAGTCCACGCCCTCTTCCGACCAGTAGCGGACCACGCGGCGGGCGGACTCGGGGCCGTCGAGTCGGGTCATCGTCTGGGAGCCCTGCTCACCTGTCAGATAGGGGCCCGTGGTGAACATCGACGGCCCGACCGTTCGTCCCGCGTCGATCGCTGCTTTGAGGTTGAGCTCTTCGTACGGGGCCCGGGCACCCGTGGTGCGGATGGTCGTGACGCCCGACCCGAGGTAGAGACGGGAGCCGCTGAAGGAGAGCTGCGCCGCCCGGCCGTTCCCGCCCGTGTAGTACGAGTGGTCGTGCAGCCCGACGAGTCCGGGAATGACCGTGTGGCCGGGGAGGTCCACCACCTCGGCGCCACGGGGCACCGTGACGGACCCGGTCGGACCGACTGCCTCGATCCGGTCCCCTCGGATGACGATGGTCTGGCGCGCCCGGGGCGCGGTGCCGGTCCCGTCGATGACGGACACGTTCGTGAGGGCGATCAGCGGCTGATCGAACGCCACGAGGTCGCGGAAGGCCGTGGGGGCCCGCTGCGCGTGGGCCGGGGCCGCGATCAGAACAAGGATGGTCGAAATTGCGGACCACAGGGCGGCGGGGCGGCGGATGGAGGAAGGTGTCATGGTCGCGTCCACGTCGGGATGGAGGTCGGACGGCCACGTCGGCCGCCAAGGCCACGATGCGCAACTGGGTGCCGGCAAGCAAACGGCACCCCGCAAACCCAAGCCGCCTACTCCTCCCGTAGGGCGTGGACCGGGTCGAGCCGCGACGCCCGCCGGGCAGGGACCCACGATGCAACCGTGGCCACGCCGATCAGGAGGACGCACACGCCCCCGATGGTGACCGGGTCCGTGGGGCTCACCCCGACAAGGAAGCTCCCGATGACCTGAGTCACAGCCAGCGACGCGGCCAGGCCGAGCACGACGCCGGTAAGGGCCAGCGCCATGCCCTGGCCCAGCACGATCCGTCGGATATCACCTCCGGTGGCGCCGAACGCGACCCTGACACCGATCTCCCGCGTGCGCTGTCGCGTGGCGTAGGAGATGACTCCGTACAGACCCAGCGACGCCAAGATGAGAGCGATGGCGGCGAACACCCCGGTCAGGGTCAACATGAAGCGGGTCTCCGCCATGGCGCTGTCGACGTACGACTGGAGGGTGGCCACATCGGACACGGGCACGTCGGGGTCCATGGCTCCGATCTCCTCGCGGACCCGCGCCATGAGCGTGGCCGGCGCGGCCGTGGTCCGGAGCGTGAAGACCATGGGGAGAAACGAGTTGAGAAGGTATGGGACATAGATGGTCTCCCGCCCTTCGGCGGCCAGCGACGTGGCGCGCACGTTGCCCACCACGCCGACGACCTGCACCGACCTCTGCTCCAGTGAGAAGGTCTCTTCGCTGAAGAAGTCCATGACCATTTCCCTGCCGACAGGGTCCTCATCGCCGAACAGACGTTCCGCCAGCTTTTGGTCGATGACCGCCACCGGGGCAGCCTCCGGTAGATTGTCGGAACGAAGGAACGTTCGGCCCGAGACTCGTTCGATGCCCATGGCGTCGAAGTACCCCGGCAAGACCGCACGATAGTCCGCACGGTTGGCCCGATAGACGTCCTCGGGGTCGCCGACCCGACCGTACGACCCCACCGAGTACGCCTCGCCGCCGGCCAGCGGGAGCGGCGTGACACCGCCCACCCGCTCGACGCCCGGGAGGGCCCCCAAGCGGTCTCCCAGGTCGGTCACGAACTGCGCCCGCGACGCCGACGAGAAGTACTTGATGAACTGGAGCGGCGCGGAGAAGGTGATGACGTTCTCGGCATCGAACCCCGGCTGGACACGGCGGATCTCGGCGAAGCTGCGGAGCATCAGGCCGGCGCCCACCAGCAGCACGAGGGAAAGGCCCACCTCCGTCACGGCCAGCCCCGTGCGCAACTTGTTGCCGCGCACCCCTCCAGACGTGCTGCCCCGATCCTTGAGCGCGTCGGCCAGGTTGCCTCGCACGGCACGCAGCGCAGGCGCCAGCCCGAACGCGACCGCGGCCAGAAGAGTTACGCCGGCGGTGAACGCAAGGACCGATCCGTCTATGGCCACCTCCTGGAGGCGTGGCAGGTTGCCGGGCCCCAGGCCCACGATCAGCCGTACGCCGTACCACGCCAGCCCGACGCCCAATAGGGCACCGGCCGTTGCGAGCACCAGACTCTCCGTCAGCATCTGGCGAACGATCCGGCCGTATCCGCCACCCAGCGCAGAGCGGACCGCGATCTCGCGCCCCCTCCCGGAGGCCCGGATGATGAGCAGGTTGGCGATGTTGGCGCAGGCGATGAGCAGGACGAATCCCACAGCACCGAAGAGGGCCATCAGCGCCGGTCGCGAATGCCGAACCACGTCGCGGTGCATTCCCTGGACGCTGATCTGGAGGTTCTGGTTAGCGTGGAACTGGTGGACCTCGCGGAGCCGCGCAGCCACTCCGTTCATCTCCTGCTGGGCCTGTTCCAGCGACACGCCGTCGGCCATACGCGCCACCACCGTCAACCATGCCGCGTCCCTCGCGAAGTCGGTAATGTTGGTGGGCAGGACGCCCCAGGCGTCGATGTTGGTCGGCATGCCCGCGTCGGCGGGGAGGTAGATACGGAAGTCACGGGGCAAGACCCCCACCACTTCCGAGCCCCACCCGTCCATTTGGATGGTCCGGCCGAGCACGGTGGGATCGCCGCCGAAACGCCGCTGCCAGAGCCCGTGGCTCAAGACCACCTTACCGGGGGGAAGGTCCGGGTTGGGGCTACCGAACATCTCCGGGTCCACCGGAAAGGCGTCATCCTCTTCGAAGGTGCGCCCGATAACGGGCGCGGTTCCCACGACGTCGAAGAGGTTCCAGGTGGAATAGGCCACGACGATCTGTTCGGCCGGACCGTCCCCCGTGACCGTACCGGCCATGGCCATGGCGCCGGCGAACCCGTCGAAGCTCCGGGTGTCCTTCTGATAGTCTCCGAGGTCGGGGCCCGACACCATCGAGCGCTCCACGTCGGTGGCCGGAAGGCGTGTCCAGATGAGCGCCAACTCCTCGCTGTCGGGATACGGAAGCGGCCGGAACAGCACCGCGTTGGCCACGCTGAAGATGGCCACGTTGCTTCCGATGCCCAGCGCCAGCGTCAGGATGACGACGGCCGCAAAGAGGGGCTGCTGGCCGAACGACCGCAGGGCGTACTTGAGGTCTCTCAGGAAGTCGGCGCCCATGGTGTGTCCTCGGGTCGGGCGGTGGAAAACGGCACCGCGGTCCGAGTGCCGCCGAAGGCGAACATGTGTCGAGGCCAAGGTCGCATGCAACACGGACCGGACATCGCCCCTCGGCTCCCACGCCCCGGCCTCCACGTGCGGAGGCCCTCAAGCGGACTCCGGAATGCTACCCTGCGACGTCGAAAACGAACTTCATGCCGGCCTCGAGATGCTCCGCGATGTGGCAGTGGACCATCCAGCGGCCGGGGTTCGAAAGCTCCAGCAGGATGTCCGTCACCGAGCCCGCGGGCAACAGGACGGTGTCCTTCCAGACGAGGTTTTCGGTCGGCACGCCGTCCTGTTCGAGCACGAGAAAGCGCTGACCGTGGATGTGCAGCGGGTGCTGCATCGCGTGAAAGCTCGTTCGGTCGTTGTGAACGCGGATCTTCACGACGTCTCCCACACGAAAGCGCCAGGCGATGTCCATGTCGGCGCGGCCCGTGGCGGGTTCACGGATGGTCCAGCGGAGCTGATCGGCGGACGTCACCCAGTTCATCACGGGCATCGTGCCGGTCCATTCGACCGGGTTGAAGAACACCCAGTCGTATGCCATGGACTGACGGGTCACGTCGGGCAGGTCGCCGGGCTGGATGGCCATCACGATCTCGTGATCGACTGCGCGATCGAAGTCGGCCCGGTAGCGGTCGATGTCCGCCACCACGTCTTCGTGGACCCGCAACTCGGCAAACGCGTCAGCCAGATCGGTGGCAACCGCTCGGGGCGACACCTCTACGACTCCCAACACCGTGCGCTCGGCCAGAAATACGCCCTGGCGGTGGTTGATGCCCATCACGCGGTTGCTGAGCGTGTACCGGCCCGCGCCAGGGAAGCGCACGTCCACCACGTACCGCTCCGCCGGGGCGATCACGACGCTCTCGACCCGCTCCTCGCGCTCGAATCGACCGACATCGGAGGCCACGACCTTGATCGGAAGCGGCGGAGCCGCAGGTACACCCACGCCGCCCTCGGCGACCGCCGTGAAGGAGAGGTTCCACGTCCGAGTGTTCGAGGCGTTCGTGAAGAAGAAGCGCACGACCTCGCCGCGGTCGACTGCGAGCGTGTAGTCGGGCTCTCCGTTCACGAGCGTCTGGTTGCCGAAGCGCCCCATCAGGGCGTAGTTGGCGGCCTCCCGCCCGAACGGCACGACCCCGTGCTCGTCCAGCAGGATGTCGTCCAACATGAGGACTTCTTCCCGGTGCGCCGGCCCGTACGCGTCGGACGCCAACGGCTGAACCAGCATATTGCCCGCAAGACCCAGCTCCTGCTGTACATCCTCGCGGTGGTGGGGGTGATACCAGTAGAGCCCCGCGTCCGGGAAGCGGATTGTGTACCGGAAGGACTCGCCCGGAAGGACCGCGTCCTGGGTCACTCCCGGAACGCCATCGAACCGATTGTCGAGCCGGACCCCGTGCCAGTGCACTGCCGTCGGGAACGGCGTGTCGTTGGTGAAGTTCACGAAGATCGTCGTGTTTTCGGCAACTTCAATGAGGGGCCCGGGGTGCTGCTCGTTGAACGCCAGCATCGCCATGGTGCGGCCCGCCACCGTCCTGCGGACGAAGCCGGCCGTCAGATCCAACGTCCCACCGTCCGGTAGCCGAACCACCTCACGCGCTCGGGCCTCGGGCAGCTCCCGCGCGCCGGGGACCTCGAGCGCGAGCGGAAGCACGTCCGGTCGAAGCGCCATGATGCCCGGGAGCATGGGAACGCCGGCGTACCCCGGCGGAGTCGCCCAACCGTCGCCCTGAGTGTGCGTCTCGTGAGACGGGTTGGGGGTCGAGTCCGCCATCTCCATACCCATGCCCATTCCGGATTCGGCGCCCGGTGCCGTGGCCAGCAGATCGTGGGCCTCCATCCGGCTCGAGGGCGAGCGGCCGCGCAGAACCATCGGGCCCGCACGCTCGGTCACGTCGGCCGAGGCCTCGGCGGATATGATGATCAGGTACTTCGCGAAGTCGACACGCCCCAGGCGGGTGGTGCCTTCTCTCACTTCCGCCAGTCTGATGACGGGGTCGAGGACGAGAGGCGTCGCCCAGGCTACGTAGGTGGTGTACGGTCCGAGCGTCGAAGGGTCCGGCAGCCCCTCGACTCGCGCCGTGAGATCGTGGATATGGTACCCGTCCACATTGACGCTCACCGCGAAGGGCGAGGGCGGACGGGCGATGTCGATGACGCCGCGCGCGCTGGCCGCTCGGACCGTCGGAAAGAGTTCGATGCACCGGAGGTCCCACGGCGGGGCGGGAACGGCGTTCGGGTCGGGCACCGGGCTCGTGAGCACCGGCACCGGGAGCGGGCACACCGTCTGCGCTGAGAGCCCGACCGGAGCCCATGCGCCCCAAGGACCCAGGAGCACGAGCAGCAAGAGCCGAAGGGGGGCGTCCACGAGAGCGTCGGCGCGTCGAACCAGATTCATCGGGCAATTGTACCGCGCGCCGGCATCCTCAGCGACCCCTCCGGCGCCAAGTTGACACGAACTTCGTGTACCTGCGCGACTCCCGCGATCCCACCAAGCAGACCGCCGCGGCGGAATGGATGGGCCACCTCTGGTCGACTCGCACCGGCCGCGTCAGCGATCAGGTGCTTCACGAGTACTACGTGACGGTGACCGGGAAGTTGAGACCTGGCCTGTCCATCGCGGAAGCCCGCGAAGACGTCCTGGCGCTTCGGGCGTGGCAGCCTGGCCCGTCACGGTCGCTGATCGAGGCATCGTGGGATGAACAGGATCGCTGGGGCTTCTCCTTCCGGGACAGTATGATCGTGGCCGCGGCCCGTGCGATCAGATGTCCCGCGCTCTTGACCGAGGACCTCACCGATGGTCAGGACCTCGACGGAATCGAAGTGGTGAGCCCCTTCACGCGGCTCCCCGCCGATATCTGACGGCTGCGAAACCTTTCCGTCTCCTCCCACGTCTATTACTTCGTGTTTGTACAACAAACTGCTCGACTCGGAGATGACGGATGGGAAAGGGTGACTTCCTCGGCGAATTCGAACAGGTCGTTCTGCTGGCCGTCGCGCACTTGAAAGGCGACGGGTACGGCATGACCGTCCGCAAAGAGATCGCGCGGCGCACCGGGCGGGAGGTCACGATCGGCTCCGTCTACGCAACCCTGTCCCGGCTCGAGGAGAAGGGGCTGGCGTCGTCGCGCGAGGGCGAGCCAACACCGACCCGCGGCGGACGGGCCCGAAAGCACTTCCAGATCGAGCCGGCCGGGGCGCGGGCGCTCCAGGCGAGCCGGGGCATGCTCGACGCCATGTGGGACGGTGCGCCGGTTGAGGCACCCGAGCGCTCATGAATCCCCCCCAGCCGCCGACCCTCCCGCGGCTCATTCTCCGGCTCCTGGGGGATCCGGACACTCGCGATGCACAGCTCGGCGACCTTCACGAAGAGTACGCCGAACGATACGCCTATGACCCCCGTGCCGCCCGACGCTGGTACACCCGGCAGGCCCTCGGGTCGATCGCACCCAACCTTGGACGACGAGCCTCCCGGGCCGACCGGGCGCTTCGCTCTCACGCAGCTGGAGACGGAACGATGACGACAATATGGCGGGATCTGAAGTACGCGCTCCGCGGCGCGCGGAAGCATCCGGCGTTCACCGCGGTGGTGGTCCTTACGCTGGCTCTCGGCATCGGAGCCAACACGGTCATCTTCAGCGCGGTCCACGGCCTGGTGCTCTCGCCGTTCCCCTTCCCGGAGCCGGACCGGATCGTGGGCATCGGCTCGGCGCACCCCCGCCTGGGCGGCGACCTCAACTTCTTCGAGAACCTCTCGCCCCTCGAATTCGTCGATATCCGCGATCAGACGCGGACGCTCGAAGACGTCATCTCCTGGGACATGGGCAACCGGCAGATCACCGGGCCGGAGGGCATTCCCGACAACGTGCGTACGGGCTTCTTCTGGGGCGACCCCCTGCGTACGCTGGGCATGGAGGCACACATCGGGCGGAGCTTCGGACCCGATGAGCTGGCCGACCGTGACGCGGTCATGCTGCTGTCGTACGAATTCTGGAGGGACCGGTACGGCGCCGACTCGACGTTGGTCGGGCGCGCCCTCATCATGGACGAGCATCCGCATACGGTGGTCGGCGTCCTCCCACCCGGGATCGATATCTACGGTATGGAGCTGTGGACGCTCATGTCGGCCCCTCCGGAGCGCTTCGACCGGAACCGGCGACAGTTCCAGGTGATGGGCCGGATCCGTGACGGTGTGACGCTTCGAGAGGTGAACACCGAGCTCGCGGGCCTCGCCGGGCGGACCGCGCAGGAGTACACGTCCGAGTTCGAGGAGTACGAAGGGTGGGTACTGCAGGCTCAGACGTGGAACGACGTGAGCACGCAGTCCTTCCGGGGGGGCGTCTTCATCGTGATGGGCGCGGTCGGATTCGTGCTGCTGCTCGTGTGTGCCAACACGGCGAATCTGCTTCTGGCGCGGGCCCAGGGACGCCGCCGGGAGATGGCGGTGCGCACCGCCATGGGGGCCGGTCGTGGCCGGCTCCTGTCGCAGCTCCTCACGGAGAGCGTGACCCTCGCGCTTCTCGGCGGAATCCTGGGGATGGCGCTCGCGTGGATCGGCGTGGAAGCCGTCGACGGGCTGCTGGCCCGCTCCGGCCTTCCGGTGGCAGGGAGGGTAAGCGTGAACGGTCCCGTCCTCGCGTTCACGGCCGCGGTGGCGGTCGGCGCGGGTATCATCTTCGGGCTCGTGCCCGCGTTTCAGACGTCCCGAACCGAGATCTCGGAAACGCTGCAGTCCGAGGGGAAAGCCACCACGTCCGGCGCCAGCCGACAGCGGCTTCAGCGCGGGTTGGTCGGGCTTGAAGTTGCGCTGGCCTTCGTCCTTCTCGTCGGGGGCGGCCTCCTGTTGAACAGCTTCGTCCGCATGAACGCCGTGGAGCCGGGCTTCCAGACCGAGAACGTGCTTACGATGCGGCTCACGCTGCCGCGCCAGGAGTACGAAGGGCAGGCCGTTCCCGCCTTCTTTCAGCGGCTGAACGAGCGGCTCGAGGCGGTCCCCGGAGTCCGCTCGGTCGCGGCCGGCACGCAGTTCCCTCCCATGGCCTTCTCGTACCGGCGGATCTGGCACGAGGGCGCCGACGACTCGGAGGGCGCGACCCTTCCGTTCTCCCAGACCACCATCGTATCCCCCGGGTACTTCGAGACGCTCGAAATACCGCTGCGGGTCGGCCGCACCTTTGCGGTCACCGACGAAGCCGGCTCACCGTTCGTCGCCGTCCTGAACGAAACGGCAGCGCGGCGCTTCTTTCCGGGGCAGGACCCGGTGGGGCGGCTCATCCAGTTGGGGAGCGCGGACCCCGAACAACCTTCGTTTCAGGTCGTCGGAGTCGTGGGGGATACTCGGAATCGCGGGCTCGATCAGGATCCGTTCCCCGAGGTCTTTGCGGTCCACAGTCAGATCGGGGGCATTCAGAACCAGCTCTTCGTGATGTTGCGTACGGAGGTCGAGCCGAGCAGTGTCTTACCTGCAGTCCGTGCGGCCGTGCAGGAGCTCGATTCGGACCAGCCGGTGTACGCGATCGCGACGGTCGAGGAGCGCTTCGCCGAAGCGGCCGGGACGCGGCGCATGACGACCCTGTTCCTCACGCTCTTCGGCGTATTCGCTCTCGCGCTGGCGGCGGTGGGGATCTACGCGGTGGTGTCGTACACGGTGAGTGAGCGCACTCAGGAGATCGGGCTGCGGGTCGCGCTCGGGGCCGACGGCGGCCGGGTACGGCGTCTCGTGGTGCGACAGGCTCTCATGCCGGTCGTGATCGGCGCCGCCGTGGGTGTCGGGCTCTCGATTCCCCTGGGGATGGCCCTCGAGCAACTCCTGTTTGGTGTCTCGGCGACCGACCCTCTCACGCTCGCCTCGGTGGCAACCGTACTCGTGGGTGTCGCGGCGGCGGCGAGTTGGCTCCCCGCGTTCCGGGCCAGCCGACTCGATCCGGTGGAGGCCCTCCGCTCGGAGTGAGCCGGGTCGGCGCCGGGGGGCGGAGTGACCACGCGCTGGGAACCGCGGCACGATCCTTTCAGCTTCGCATAGCGAGAGCCGTTTCCCGGCGGCCGCGCCCTCGAACCAGCGGAGGCTCGGCCGTTCACCGCCGACAGGAGCCGACGTGCCGACCCGAGCCATCAACCCCGCCACCGGCGAGGTCGTCCGAGAGCGCTCGGACACCTCCGAGCATGATCTGACCGCGATCGTCCAATGCGCGCACAAAGCGCACATCCAGTGGCGAGATACGCCGTTCTCACACCGGGAGGCGTGCCTGACCGAACTCGCACGCCTGCTCCGTGAGCGGAAGCGGGAGTACGGCGCCTTGATGACGGAGGAGATGGGCAAGCCGATCTCCGAGGGGATCGCCGAGGCGGAGAAGTGCGCATGGGCGGCGGAGTACTATGCCGCCAACGGCGAGGCGCAGCTCGCGCCCGTCACGGTCGAGACGGATGCCAGCAACTCCTACTACACCTACCAGCCGCTCGGCGTGATCCTCGGCGTAATGCCGTGGAACTTCCCCTTCTGGCAGGTGGTGCGCTTCGCCACGCCCGCCGTGGCCGCCGGAAACGCCGCCATCCTGTCGCACTCGTCGAGCGTTCCCGGCTGCGCCGCCGCGCTGGAACAGGTCTACCGGGACGCCGGCTTCCCGGCCGACCTCTTCCGGAACGTGTTCCTGAGCAATGACCGCACCGGCGATCTGATCGAACACGACCTCATCCGAGGTGTCAGCGTGACCGGCTCCGTCGGAGCCGGGAAGTCCGTGGCCCAACTCGCCGGCTCGGTCCTGAAGAAGTGTGTTCTCGAATTGGGCGGGAGTGATCCGGCCGTCGTCCTGGCCGACGCGGACCTGGACGTAGCCGTGGAGAACTGCGTGACCGGTCGATTGGTGAACGGCGGCCAGAGCTGCATTGCCGCGAAGCGCTTCATCGTGGTCGATGAGGTCCGTGACGAGTTCGAGCGACGGCTGACGAGGCGGTTGAGGAAGGTGACGGTGGGCGACCCCACGAACCCCGACACCAAAATGGGGCCGATGGCCCGGGAGGACCTCCGAGACGAACTGCACGAGCAGGTCACGAAGTCGGTCCGTGCCGGCGCACGCCTCGTCATGGGAGGTAAGGTCCCGGACAAACCGGGAGCGTGGTACCCCGTCACGTTGTTGTGCGACGTGACGTCCGGCATGCCCGCCTACGAGGAGGAGCTGTTCGGCCCGGTGGCCGTGGTGATACGGGCGTCCGACGAACGGGAGGCCCTCCGGATCGCGAACGACACGGACTTCGGTCTGGGCGCCAGCGTCTACACGACCGACCTGGACAACGGCGAGCGCATCGCGCGTGACTGCCTGAACGCTGGGAACTGCTTCGTGAACAGCTTCGTGAAGTCGGATCCGCGCCTGCCCTTCGGTGGTGTGAAGGACTCGGGGTACGGGCGGGAGCTGTCGGAACTCGGCATCCGGGAGTTCACGAACGTGAAGACGGTGTGGGTGGGGTAGATTTGAGGAGGGTTCGGGAGCCATTTCCGGTGCCGCTTCGGACGCTCGACGCCCTTCATCTGTCGACGCTTCTGTTCTTAATGAACGAAGGCATCGAGGTGGAACTCGCAACGTACGACGTGCGGATGAGCGCGAGGGCGAAGGCGTTGGGTATCGAGGTGGTGGAGCTGGGCTGACCCCCTACCCTACATGCTCCACCAACCAACGATGCAGCCCCGCCGCGTTCGCCAGCTCCCCCGCACAATACCGAACGAACTCCTCCCCTCCGACGGACTTCGGAAGCGGCCGTGGCCAACGCGCTTGCAACCACTTGTGCCGGAGGAGGTCCGCGCGGGGGTGTTCGGCCGGGTAGGGCGCTGGCACCCGTTTGAGGTCCTGGCCCACGATATCCGCGTCGGTGGCCCCCGTCAGCGACGCAAGCGCCGCCACCAGGCCATCACCCTCGGAATCGACGGCTTCTCGCCAAGCATCCACATCCCTGAACATGGCCCCGGACGCGAAGCCGACCTCGGTCCCGGTCAGACGGACGTAGAGGGTCGGGGCGGTCTTCTTGTCATCGCCCTCCCAGAACCGCAGAAGCACGTGGTCCTTGTAGGTAGACGCCTTCGGATTGAATCGGACGTCGTTGTTGATCGGACCGATCGACCCGTGTGTCTTGGCGGCGAAGTCGATGCCAGGGGAGATCTCCTCCCGGAGGACCGGTCCCAAGGCTTCGACGAATGCCTTGAGCGGCTCCTGAAGCTGCGACTTGTAGTCGCTCTTCCGCTCCTGGAATCGACCCTTGTCGTAGGTCGGTAGCTGCTTCAGAAGCGTGAGCCCCTCTTTGGAAAACCCTTCGAACATCGTCATCTCTCCCGGTAACGGTTCTGTTCGGGTCCCCGCCCATCGGTTCGATATCGTCCGGGGCGAGGCCTGCGACCCGACACACGGTGCGGTCGCGGTCGAGCCGGCTCCATGTCCGGCCAGGACCCCTTCACGCGGCTGTGGAATTCACACTCAACAGTAAGACGACTGGGGGACGCCCGGATCGACCCGAGGCTTTACTCGAAACTGCCCGGCACCGCCTGATACATCTTGGCTTCGACCACCTCGGCGGCCTGCATGGACTCGAGGTCTAAATCGAAGTCCGGCCGCTCCGGCGCCTGCAGCTTGTCGATGAGTTCGGCCATCTCACGTCCGGACAACCCGGCACCCGCCAACGCCTCTTTGTCCACCACCCCACCATCCCGCGCCCTCAGGCCACCCTCGTCCGCGACCAGGAGCCGCGACAGCACCGTCCGTTCCGCTCGCGTGAGCGGACGGCTTTCGAGATCGTAGTCGACCCAGGCTTCGTACGAGAGCGGAGCCACCCGCTGCACCATACCGGCGATGACCCGTGCGAACTGTTGGATCTCCCACTGGGCGCGGGGGTCCACCCGTAGCGACAGGAAGTGCAGGAGGTTGTGGAGGTCGATCTTCCAGTACCACTGCGTATACATGGACACCGGCAGGTCGATACGCGCGATCTCCCGCGCCACGTCCTGTTCGAGCATCCAGCCGTAGGCTTCCCCGGCCTCGGCACGAAGGCGCTCCCACCGCTCGACGGCCTCGCGGTACAGCTCGTCGCCGGCGTCGCCCTCTCGACCTTGGTTGTTACTGCGGCTTTGCAGCGCGTACTGTTCACGCTCCGGTGTGTAGAAGAGGAGGGGCATCAGCGAATACCGCGCGCTCACCTCGTTCACCGAGGCCGTGCGATGCCGGATCCACTGCCGCGCCACGAACATCGGCATGGCACAGTGGAACTTGAACTCCACCATCTCCGAGGGAGTCGTGTGACGATGCCGCCGCAGGTACCGGATCAGCCCCCGTGTCTGTGAGACCTTCCGGGTGCCGGCTCCGTAACTCACGCGCGCGGCCCGCTCCACCGCCTCGTCCGAGCCCATGTAGTCGACGAGTGAAACGAAGCCATGGTCGAGGACCGGGAAGTAGCCGCCCAGAATCTCCTCTGCGGCGGGAATCGTGGTGCGTTTGGTTTCCATGGAGATGCCAGAAGGGAGTGGGCAACGACCGGAACTCCGGCCGCTGCCCAAGATGCCGCACGCAGGGCTCAGGTCAACCGACAGCGCCACCGACAGGTCGGGAGCGGATGGAGACAGCGTGTTGAGCCGCCACACGTTCCGCGACATCATCCCGACCGGATTCGAATGGCGCTCGGAGGAGGTGAATATGAGGACGGGCGCCCGCGTGGTGGACTGGAAGATCTCAGCCCGTCGGGTGGAGCCTGAACCTGGTCGACGAACCAGACTGCCATCTCGGCCGGATCAGCTACTTGGGAGCGTGGGCCTCGTAGTACGCTCGCAGAATGGCATTAATCCGGGTTTGATATCCCCTGCCCTGGCTTTTCAGCCACGCCAGGACATCGCTGTCCAGACGGACTGTCACCTGCTTTTTTCCAGGCGGGATCACCACCCGGGCAGTCTCAAAGAACGACGCATCGAGCTCGGGAATATCCGAATAGTCGATGTCCTCGTCACTCGTCTGGTCGATCCGCTTGAGATCGCTTCTCATAGTGTCGTCTTTCACGGCTGTTCGCCTTTCTCATCGAGATAATCCGGGTGTACGCTCCGCGGGGGGTGTGGGCAATCACCACAAGACGGCCTTCCAAATGGCCTAACGTCAGGAACCGTACCTCGTCGGACTCAAAGCGGGTGTCTTCGAACGTCAGGCACGGGCCGCTGAACACTTTGTGCGCATCCTCGAAGCTGAGGCCGTGCTTGAGGTAGTTGTCACCGTCCTTCCTGTCGTCCCATTCATACAATGGCCTTTCCCTTCGACCGTGTGCCCTTGCCAATGTCACTACGAATGTACCTACAATCGTAGGTGCATCCCAGGACGATGTCAACGAAGAAGTGAAGTGAATTCCCCGCAACCGTGATACTGGCCGATCACCCTCGGCGGGCCCTGCCCCTCCACGTCCTCAACACCTTCGGACCGGACCTGGCGCACTCCTGGCGGGCTGGCGTCAGCCCGGAATCAGGTTGTACCCGGGAGGTGACGCACCCTGCATCCGCAGATACGGCACGGTCGCGCCCAGCGTCCAGACCGCGTGCTCATACGCCGTTTTGATGAGCTGCCACCGCTCGACGGTCGCCCGGCCGAAGAGCTCGGCGTCGGCCGTCAGCGTGGTCGCCGTCTCGGCCATGATCATCTCGTGGACGGCGTCGAAGCCCGCGTTGACGAACCGCTTGAGGTCCTCCTTTGAGTTCAGGTAGACCTCCGGAGAGTGACCCTCGATCATCACCGGTCGATCGACACCGCTACGCACGATGTTGACGTTACCGGACACGACATGCTCGATCTGCTGCGCGAAGTCGCGCACGCCATCTGTGGGCGCAGTGCGGAGCCCGGACTCCGGCATGGCGTCGACCATCCCGAGGACGTTGGCGCGCTGGCGCTCGAAGTCGTTCATGAGGGTGGCCTTCACATCCTGGGAGGCGGCCGGGGCGGCGGCCAACACGACGAGGACGGCGGCGGACATCAGTCGCTTCATGGGGACCTGCCTATCGATGGGGTTGCGAGCGTGGGGACGCATGCGGACCAGTACGGTCGCACGGAATTTACCGGAGGGAGTGCGATCGGGTGAAGTCCAATCGGCTGCCGCCGCCGAATGTCCTCGCGGGCACCCTCACCCCCACGGTCGAATGAAGTCCTCCGGCTCGACGCCCAGCCCATCGGCCACCCGGGTGATGTAGTTGAAGTAGGCGACGATCTGAGTGGCGTCGTGGATCGCGCGGTCGTCGAAGCCATGCGTCCGGAGGGACGTGATGTCGCCCTCCGTGACCTCGTGCTGCCGGCCCGTCAGCTTCTCGGCGTACGCGCACAGAGCCCGGTCCGCGGCGCCCAGGCTGGCGCTCCGCCAGTCGGAGGCGATGGCATGCACAAAGGCATCCGCCTCTTCGACGCTGTCGAACTGATCCGAGACCTCTTCACGGAGGTCGTGGGCGTGTGCCTGAATTCAGTAGAAGCAGTCGTTGGCGCTCGACGTCACCACGGCCAGGACCTCCCGCTGCACCCGGCTCAGCGGCGACGACCCGAACATGAGGGCCGCGTAGAACTTCATGGAGGTGTCCATGGCGCGCGGGTTCACGCTCATGACGTGGACGATGTGCCAGACTCGCCCGGCACGGGCCAGCGCTTCGTCGAAGATCTTGCGCAGGAGGCCCTTCGCCTCCGCCACGGGGACCTGCTCGATGTAGGGCATGGGCCCGAAGCTCCGGGCGGGTCGGCCCGAGGGCAACCTGGGAAGTCCTTGCCGCCGCCCCATCCCGACTCTACGGTCAGGGCGGAGCGACGGTTCGCCCCGGCCGATTCGGTCGCGGGGGACCTGCCGTCGAGTGTCTCCCTTCCCGCTGACTCCCGGACAAGCCATGACCCCGATTCTCGCCGCGGTGCTGCTCGCAACCACCCTCCAGACCGCACCTCCGAGCATCTCCATATCTCCGGAGCGTGCCGAGATCCGCGTCGGTGAGACTGCGGAGCTCACGGTGCACGGCACGAACGGCTCCGCCATGGACGCTTCGACCGTCCGGTGGATCGCGGCCACGCCCGAACTCGCCACTGTCGACACCGACGGCGTCGTGACCGCACTCAACCCGGGAACGGCCCGCGTGACGGCTGTGGTCGGGACCGCGTCCGCGTCGACCACCGTCGTCGTGCGCGCGCTTCCGGTGTCGCGGCTGGACGCCCGCCTCCCGGTGGCACGCCCCCTGGCGGGCCAGGCGATCCCGCTCACGGTCCGTTCGACGGACCGACTGGGTGTTCGGGTGGACGACCCCGAGTTGCTCTACCGCTCATCCGACCCGGACGTGGCCGCGGTCGACCCCGGCGGCCTCCTCTTCGCGCGACGGGCGGGCACGGCCACGATCGAGGTCAGGACGGCCGACGGCGGCGCCGAGACCTCCTTTCAGGTGACGGTGGCGCCCGGTCAGGGACTCCGGTACGTCATCTCCCCGGAGCGGACGCGCGTGCGTACCGGAGATGTGGTTCGCTTCCAGGTGTCGGCCACACGCTCCGGCAGCGCACGCGTGCCTGCCTTTCCGGGCTGGTCGGTGTCGGGAGCCGGTGCGCAGGTGGAGAACGAGAACGGTGACGGCGTCTTCGTAGCAGAGCGGCCCGGTACGTACCGGGTCACGGCACGCATGGGTGAGGCCGCGGTGGTCAGCTCCGTCGTGCGGGTCGAAGAGCGCGGCCACGACGCCGAGCTGGTCCAGGTGGGCCGCGGACCGATCGGCGAGCACCACTCCGGAGACGTCTGGGTCTTCGAAGGCGTGGACGGTCGCGACTACGCGTACATCGGCACCTTCTTCTACGACTGGATGAAGGTGTGGGACGTGACGGACCCGGGAGCTCCCGTGCTGACCGACTCACTCCAGCTCGACGCACGCCGCATCAACGATGTGAAGATCCACGACAACAACCGGCTCGGCATCGTCACCCGAGAGGGTGCCTCCAGCCGACGGAACGGCATGGTGCTGCTCGACCTGAGCACCCCGGCCCACCCGACCATCCTGTCGGAGTACACCGAAACCCTCACAGGTGGGGTCCACAACGTGTGGATCCAGAGCGACCTCGACCTGGTCTACGCGGTGCACAACGGCACGCGCGCCGTGCACGTCATCGACATCTCGGACCCGTCGGAGCCGCACGAGGTGGGGCGCTGGGGCATCGACAATGAGCAGCGCTCGCTCCACGACGTGATCGTTCAGGACGGCTACGCCTACGTCTCGTACTGGGACGACGGGGTCGTCACGCTGGACGTCGGCGCGGGCACGCACGGAGGAACCCCGACCGAGCCAGCCTTCGTCAGCCAGTTCAAGTACCCGATCGGCAACACGCACGTGGCCTGGCGCCACGGGAAGTACCTCTTCGTCGGCGACGAGATCTTCCCAGCGGGATGGGATGCGGATAAGCCGATCGATGCGCGCGGCTACATCCACGTGCTCGACATGACCGACATGGACAACCCGGTCGAGGTCGCCAAGTACGAGGTGCCCGAGGCGGGGGCGCACAACGTCTGGGCCGAAGGCGATCGCCTGTACGTAGGCTACTACCAGGGCGGGCTTCGGGTCCTCGACATCTCCGGGGAACTGCGGGGCGACCTGTACGAGCAGGGCCGCGAAATCGCGGTCATCAAGACCACCGACGAGAATACGACCACGCCGAACTGGTCGATGACGTGGGGCGCACAGATCTACAAGGGCAAGATCTTCACCTCGGACCTCAACTCCGGCCTGTGGATTGCCGAGTTGAAGGAACGGCCGCGGATCATCTCCTGAGGACAGCCCCACGATGATCGTCGTGACCGGCGGAGCGGGCTTCATTGGCTCGAACATCATCCACGCCCTGGCTGCGGAGGGGCGTGGACCGATCAGCGTCATCGATCGGTTGGAATCGTCCGAGAAGTGGACGAATCTGCGTTCGGTCGAACTCGACGAGTTGGTCGACCCCGACGACACGTTCGACTTCCTGGAGTACCGCGCCGACGAGATCGACTACGTCATCCACATGGGCGCCATATCCGCCACCACGGAGACGGACGCTGACCTGATCATCGAAACCAACTATCGGCTCCCGCAGCGGATATGGGCGTGGTGTGCAAACAACGGCATCCCCCTCATCTATGCCTCGTCGGCAGCGACCTACGGTGATGGGGCCCACGGCTTCGACGACGACGCCACGCCCGAGGCGTTGGCCAGGCTCCAGCCCCTCAACGCATACGGGTGGAGCAAGCACCTCTTCGACCGGTGGGTGGTCCGCCAGGTCGCGGACGGAGCAGAGACGCCGCCGCAGTGGGTGGGCCTCAAGTTCTTCAACGTCTACGGCCCCCGCGAGTGGCATAAGGGGAGCATGATGAGCGGGGTCACCCGGGCGTACCCGGGCGCGGCGCGCGGCGAACCGGTCACGCTCTTCCGGTCCCACCACCCCGACTATCCCGACGGCGGCCAGAAGCGGGACTTCGTGTACGTGTTGGACTGCGTCGATGTCGTGCTGTGGCTGATGGATCGCCCGGACGTGTCCGGCCTCTTCAACCTCGGAACGGGGCACGCCGAGAGTTGGCTCGAGCTCATGGAGGCGCTGTACGCGGCCCTCGGGCATGAGATGGACGTGTGTTGGGTCGACACACCTGAGGAGATCCGGGAGAAGTACCAGTACTTCACCGAGGCCGACATGAGCGGGCTCCGCGCCGCCGGATACGACCGCCCGTTCCGGTCGGTGGCCGACGGCGTAGCGGACTACGTGCGGAGGTATCCGAACGGCCGGTGAATCGCGGAGCCCGGAATTCCGTATGGATGGGGCGAGGCATCCGTTCAAGGAGAGAGCCGTGGCCCAGTGTCAGGGGATTACCCGAAAGGGAGACCAGTGCAAGCGCGACGCGAAGCCCAAGTCTTCGTATTGCGCCATCCATCAGGATCAGGAAGTCCGCCCACCCGATCCGCCCCGCGGCGACATGGAGTGGGATAGCGACGCCATAATGAAGGCGGCCCTGGGCTTCGCGCTGGTCGGGGTGATTCTGCTGCTGCGGTTCCGGCGCTAGGGGGACTCCGCGAGGACGAGCGGACCGACCCCGGGTCAGAGTTGAGCGACCCAGCTACGTCAACGCCCCGCCTCAGGCCGGCCCATACGCGTACGCCACGACGCGCTGGATGTCGAGGTCGTCGGTCGAGACCCCGATGAGGCGCTGGTCGGCCACGGCGTGGACGCGAAGACCCGCCGGGGTGACGAGGCGTGCGCGCGCCACGCCGTCCCGATCGAAGACCGTCCACTCGGTCTCCGGTGTGGTCGTGGGCGTGAACTTCTCCCACGGTCTGCGGTGTCGACCGACCCACACGCGTCCCCCGTCGTCGACGAGGAGGGTGTTGTAGGGAGGGTAATGATCGGCCGCCGGCATCTCCCGTCTCAGCATCTCCTCGAGTCCGTCCCGCTGATCGACGGGAACCGAGCGAACCTGTCCCTCGATCGTGCGTTCGATCATCTCGGCAGTGACGGTCCGATCCCAGTCAGGCCATCGGATCGTGGCCTCGAGGGCACCGGTCGCGCCAAACACGCGGATCTCCGGGGCCTCGGCGGCCCCGACAACGAAGTCATCGCCTCGTCCGGCGGCCACGGGCACGGCGCCCAACAAGGCGATACCCATGAGTTTTTCGCTCCGGAAGAACTCGGCACCAGGGAACGAGCCGTACCGTCCGACCACAGCTCCGTTGCGCCCGAGACGGAGGCTCTCGTTCATCGGTCGGCCCCTGCTCTCCTCCACGTCGGACAGCGATCCCATGCCTTGGACAGCGTATCCATCGCCGACTCGATGTAGCATGGGCCCGTCGCCAGGACCGTGCGGAAGATCGACGGCGACCGCATGTACAAACACACCCTCGCCGTCGAACTCCGTCAGACGTCGACTGCGGAAGTCCCACACCGCGACGGTATCGCCTCCGAGTGGAAGGACCCGAACCGGAACGCTGAATTCTCCGGGTCCTTCTCCCGGGCCACCTACGCTGCGAATCCACCCGCCGCCACGCTGAAGGAAGTGCAGGAGCCTTGACTGTCCGTCCAGAACGGCAAGGCGGCCGGACTCGAGCGGCTGCACGTCCACGATCCGTGCGAACGCCAGCGCCCCGTCCAGGTCGCCGACCGAGAACAGGGGCACCGAGTCGGCACGCCAGACCTCCAGAGACTCCATCGCGTTGGGGCTGTGGGTGACGATCGTCGCTCCGGCGCTATCGACGACGGCCGAGGAGGAAACCGCGGTATCCGACCCGCAGCCCCAGAGTGCGACCAGAGCGAGCGGAAGAACTGAGCGAAAGGCGGGCACGTGGAGCTCCTGGGCTGGATTCGCGGCGGACAACTACACCTGTAGATACGCCCCGTCGGTCCCCGACTCAAGGGCCCGCCGAGGCGCCCTCGGTGCACGTCGTGCGCGTGGGTCGTCGTGCGGGTCAGTCGTCACCCGGCTTCGGCGCCCCGTCGCCCACTACTCCGGAGTTGACACGTCGCACCTCGCATCGCCATTCTCAGTTATAGGTTTACAGTAAATTGATTTTGACAGATAAACGATCCACTCGGGAATGCCCGTGAGCCACCCCGCCGCCGACTTCCTGCCCCTACCCCACCTCCCGTTCCACGTCCTCCTGGCCCTGGCCGATGGAGAGCCGCGGCACGGGTGGGCGGTCATCAAACGCATCGACGAGATGACGGAGGGCGGCACCTGCCCGAGTACGGGTTCGCTCTACCTCGCTATGGGCCGCCTCGAAGATCGGGGTCTTCTCGAGCGGGTCGATCCACCCGCTGAGGAGCAGGACACGCGGCGGAAGTTCTATCGGCTGACCGCGCTCGGTGGGCGCGTGCTGGACGCAGAGTCGCGGCGGCTGGGCGCTCTCGTGGACGTAGCGCGGGCGAGTCGATTGCTTCGACCCGAACGATAGGACCAGCGCATGGGGCGGTGGGGGCGGGTTTGGTACGACTGGGCGTTGCATCTCCTTCCGGAGGAGCATCGCCGTACTGTCGCCGACGACATGCGCCACGACTTCGACCGCGCGCAGGCGGACGCGATGGACCGAGGTGGGCGCCCCGCCCTCACGCGCCTCTGGATCCGCGAGCTGTTCGGACTCCTGGGGGCGGCCTTCCGAGCCCGCCGACCCGACGCCTGGTCCCGCCGTACCGAACCGGGATCTCCGAACGACGCGCGAGCGCGGTACACGCACGCTGACTCCACCCTCCGACATCGGCCGACCATGGACACGATCGCCTCCGACCTTCGCTTCGCAGCCCGCACCTTCGTCCGGCGGCCGGGGCTTCTGCTCCTTGCTGTGCTGACGCTCTCGCTGGGCATCGGGGCGAGCACCGCCATGTTCAGCGTAATCAACGCGGTCCTGCTCCGGCCCCTGGACTTCCCGGAGCCCGAGCAGATACAGGCGGTCTACCCCGCGTGGCCCGATCTCGTCGGCCATCCCACACTCGGTGATCTCGCGCTTCGGGGGACGTGGAGTTGGCCGGAACTCTGGTTGGTGGCCGAGCAACAGGACGTGTTCGAGCGCTTCGCCGGATACGCGCCCACGTCGCTGACGCTCTTCCAGGACGGTGGTCGCCCCGAACGCGTCCGTGCGGTAGCCACCTCCTGGGAACTGTTCCCGATGCTCGGCGCCTCCACCCGTCTGGGACGCACGTTCGACCAAACGGACGGAGTCGATGGAGATCGGTCGGTGCTGCTGAGCTATGACAGCTGGACGGACCGCTTCGGGTCCGACCCCTCCGTCCTCGGCTCGGCCCTGAACTTCAATGAGCGGTCCTACACCGTCCTCGGCGTCCTCGAGGAGGGCTTCAAAGTGCCGGGAACGGATGCGGCATTCTGGATCTTCCGGACCGGGTCGAGCACGGACGCGGGGCTCGGCAACCACGGCAGTACGCGGGCACTGGGTCGACTCGCTCAGGGTGTGTCGGCCGAACAAGCTCAGGCCCAGGTCACGCAGATCCTCCAGAGCCTGCCTGTAGATCACGGGGTGCACGAGTCGACCGTTGCGAGCTTCCAGTCGGAGCTGACCCGGGGCGTGCGCCCGGTCCTCATCATCATGCTGGCGGCGTCGGGCCTCCTCTTGATCGTCGCGTGCGGAAACGTGGCCGCGCTGCTGCTGGGCGCGGGAATCGATCGGGAGCGGGAGCTTGCCGTGCGCGGAGCGGTCGGCGCCAGCCGCGGTCGGCTCGCGCAGCAACTTCTCACAGAGAGCATGGTTCTGGCTGTCGCGGGAGCGGCCGGTGGGGCGACGGTGGCGGTGCTCGCCACACGTGCGCTCGCCTTCCTGGCTCCGCCTGGAGTCCCGAGACTCGCTGGCGTGGCCGTGGACGGAACCGTTCTCATGTTCTCGGTCGTGCTGGCGGTCGTTTGCGGCGTCGCGTTCGGCCTCTTGCCGGCGCTCAGTCTCTCCTCGACGGACCTGGCCGGCGCCATCGGCTCCAATCGGACGACCAGCGGGCGGCGTGCTCGCCTCCAGTCGTCCGTGGTCATCGGGGAGCTCGCGCTTGCGACGGTTCTCGTGGTGGGTGGTCTGTTGCTAGCCCGCACGGTATCCGCCCTCAACAGGGTCGACCCGGGCTTCGAGCACGAAGGACTCGTGGCGCTCTCGATCGCCTTCCCATCCGCTCGCTTCGACTCCGGTGATGACGACGCCGACCTCACCGCGGCGCAAGCGTATCGGACCCAGATCACCGAGGCGCTGGCCTCCGCACCGGGCGTTACGACCGTGCACAGCGTCTCCTCTCCTCCCTTCTTCGGCTGGCGCGCAAATAATGGTGTTGCGCCGGAGGGGTGGGCGGACCCGGACAACGGGCCGGTCGCCGAGCGCCGCTTCGTCTCGCCGGGCTACTTCGAGTCCATGGGGATACCGATCCTGGAGGGACGGGGCTTCGAAGCGAACGATGAGATTCCGGACGGGGAGTGGGTGACGGTTGTCTCCGAGGGTTTGGCCGATCTCGCCTGGCCGAACGAGTCCGCCGTCGGAAAGCGACTCGAGTACTGGGGCGACCGCGACTCGCGGGTCATCGGCGTGGTCGGGTCGATCCGCGACGAGGATCTCGAGACCCGGACGGATCTCGCCTTCTACGCGCCTGCGGCGCAGGGCGGTGGCTTGGGCGCTCCATACATGGTCCGCGTTTCAGGTGACGCCACAGCGGCCATCACCGCCCTGCGCGAGCGTGTCTGGTCGGTCGACCCGAACCTGCCGATCACAAGGATCGCCACCGTCGACGACCTCATGTCCGACCAGCTGGCGGCCCAGCGCTACCGCGCCCGCCTGATGACCGTCTTCGCCGCGCTCGCTGGCCTGTTCGCCGTGCTCGGCATCTACGGCGTCACCGCCCGTTCCGTCGCCCGCCGCACGCAGGAGATGGGGCTGCGCGTGGCCCTCGGAGCCGACCGTGGCAGTGTGCACGCAATGGTCACAAAGGAGGCGGTGCGGCTGGCGGTGGTCGGGGTCGTCGTCGGCATCGCGGCGGCCGTGGCCATCGGGGGCGTCCTCGAACGGTTCCTCTGGGGTGTGAGCCGCGCCGATCCGGTCACGCTCGCGGCGGTCGGCATCGGCCTGCCGCTGCTGGCCGCCCTCGCGGCGGTCGCGCCCGCGCGGCGAGCCACCAATGTGGACCCGCTCCAGGCGCTGAAGGCGGAGTAGCGGCTGCGGAAGGAGCGGAAGGAGGCCAAGGCGACCAGAGGCGAGGGCGAGGCCGCCCGTCCGGCTTGCCGCACCCAGTCTGCGACCGGCAGCTTGGCCCGATGCCATCCCCACAGCTCTTCGACCGCGCGGTCGCGCATCGGGACCGCACGGCGTTGATCACGCCGGAGGGCAGCTTCGCCTTCGCGCAGTTGCTCGCGGCCTCCGCCGCGGCCGCCACGCGGCTTCTGGCGGGTCGTGACGGCCTGGAAGGCGAGCGGGTCTGCTTCCTTACGCCACCCGGGTGGGAGTATGTGGCCACCCAGTGGGCGATCTGGCGGGCAGGCGGCATGGCCGTCCCGTTGGCCGTGTCCCACCCCCCGGCCGAACTGGCGTACGTGCTCGGCGACGCCGAACCGGAGGTGGTGGTCGCCCACCCCGACCTCGCGGATCGGGTGACCCCCGCCGCCACGGAGCGGCGGATCCCGCTGCTCCAGACACCGGCGCTGCTGCGGGATGGTCCCACCGGCCATCTCCCTGAACTCGACCTGGGCGACCCGGCCTTGATGCTCTACACGTCCGGCACGACGGGCCAGCCGAAGGGCGTCGTGATCAGCCACGGCAACCTCGAAGCGCAGGTACACGCCCTCACCGAAGCGTGGAGGTGGCGGGCCGACGACCACATCCTGCTCCACCTGCCGCTCCACCACGTCCACGGCATCGTGAACGTACTGGCCTGCGCCCTCTGGGCGGGCGCGATGTGCCAGGTCCTGCCCACCTTCGCCGCGGAGGAAGTGTGGGAGCGGCTGGCCCAGGGTGACCTGACCCTCTACATGGCGGTACCGACGATCTACCGACGCCTTATCGACGCATGGGACGCCTCGGACCCACCCACCCGGGAGCGATGGAGCCGAGGTGCCCGGGCCGCCCGCTTGATGGTGTCCGGATCCGCCGCCCTACCCGTTCCGACACTCGAGCGGTGGGAGGAGATCACGGGCCATCGCCTTCTGGAACGGTACGGGATGACGGAGATCGGCATGGCGCTGTCGAACCCCCTCGTGGGCGAGCGGCGCCCCGGCCACGTCGGCACGCCACTCCCCGACGTGGAGGTCCGACTGGTGGATGACGCGGGCGCACCCGTGCCTTCGGGCTCCAGCGGTACGATTCAAGTCCGGGGTCCCGCCGTGTTCGCGCGCTACTGGCGCCGCCCCGATGAGACCGCGGACGCGTTCGACGCAGACGGGTGGTTCCACACGGGGGACCAGGCGGTGGTGGAGGACGGCGCCTATCGCATTCTGGGCCGATCCTCCGTGGACATCCTGAAGACCGGCGGGGAGAAGGTGAGCGCGCTCGAGATCGAAGACGTGTTGCGGGCGCACCCCGCCGTCCAGGACGTGGCCGTCGTCGGCGTCGACGACCTCGCATGGGGCCAGCGCGTGTGCGCGGCGGTCGTTCCGGTGGGAGACCCCTCACCCGACCAACTGCGAACCTTCGCCCGGGAGCGTCTCGCACCGTACAAGGTGCCAAAAGAGATCCGCCTGGTGGACCGCCTCCCGCGCAATGCGATGGGGAAGGTCACGAAGCCCCAGCTAACTGCCCTCTTCATCTCCACACCACCCGAGGCCTCATGATCGACGCGGTGTTGGCCAACCTCCGTGAGTTCTGGCTCGTGCACACCCTGCTGGTCGGGTACACCGTCATGCTCGCCCACCACGCCTGGACGGGAAACAAGAGCACGAAGAGCATTGCCGACTACTACGTCGGTGGGCGCGGCATGGGCGGCCTCGTACTCGGCCTGTCGTTCTTTGCGACGTATTCGAGCACGAATTCCTTCGTCGGCTTCAGCGGTCAGGCGTACACGTGGGGGATTCCCTGGCTCCTGTTCGTCCCGACGGCCGTGGTGTTCTCCATCTTCGCGTGGACGGCGGTGGCGCCAAGGCTGCGCGCCTTCACCGGGGCCATGGGCTCCCTCACCATCCCCGACTTCATCGGGTTCCGCTTCAGCAGCCGCCCGGCTCGGGTCGTGGCGGCCCTGGTGGTCGTGGTGGCGTCGCTCTTCTACATGACGGCCGTGTTCAAGGGCATCGGAAATCTGCTCGAGGTGTTCATGGACATTCCGTATCGGCTTTCGATCGGGATCGTCTTCGTGATCGTCATGCTCTACACGACGGTGGGCGGCTTCATCAGCGTTGTGAAGACCGACGCCGTCCAGGGGGGCGTCATGATTCTCGCCGCCATACTGATGTTCACGGGCACGGTTAGCGCGGCCGGCGGCCTCGGGGCACTGTCCGAGATCCGGGCGCAGCCGGGTGGGGAGGACCTGTTCAAGCTGGGCGGGGGAGTCGCTGTGCCCGTTCTTCTCGGCACCCTCTTCGCTGGGCTGGTGAAATTCGCCGTCGAGCCTCGGCAGCTTTCGCGCTTCTTCGCTCTCCGCGATGACCGAGCGATCCGCCAGGGGATGTGGGTCTCGACCCTGACGTTCGCGGGTGTGTACTCTATGCTCATCCCCATCGGGATCTACGCGCGGAAGATCTTTCCGACGGGGATTGAGGACACCGACCTGGTCATCCCCACGCTCCTGACCGAAACGTTCAGCAGCGGGACGGCGGCCTTCCTTCTCGTGGCAATGGTGGCTGCCGCGATGTCATCCCTCGACTCGGTCCTCCTGGTCACGGCCTCCACCGCCGAGCGCGACCTCTTTGCCGCCTTCCGACCCGCGCGCACCGACGCCCAGTCCATGCGGGGCACCAAGCTCTGGGTCGTCTTCTTCGCTGCCGTGACCGCGGTCATTTCGCTCGACCCGCCGGGAGGGATCGTCGCCCTGACGGCGTTCTCCGGAAGCCTGTACGGGGCGTGTTTCGTGCCGGCCATCGTGCTCGGGCTCCACTGGCGGCGCGGGAGCGGGACCGCGGTGCTCGCTTCGTTCGCCAGCGGTATTGCCGTGCTTCTCCTTTGGGACTTCCTGCCTGGCTCCGCGGTGGTTCACGAAGTCTTTCCGGCGGTGGTCTGCTCGACGCTGGTCTATGTGGGAGTTTCACTGCTGACCCCTGTATCGGCTGACCCCATGGTGATGTCCTTGCTGGACGACCCGTCCGCGCGGGCACTGCCCGCCTCCGGAGGATCGAGATGACAACGGTATGCGCCTGGTGTTGGGAACGTCACGCTGGTTCGGCCGGACGGCACCCTCTTGCAGGGAACCGCAGAGAGACCGACCGTGTTGTCGAACCGACCATTACCTCTGACGTAAACGTGGACGCCCGATGCCTCGCTTCCCCACCCGTCCGCACACAGTCATCTTGGCAGCCCTCGGCGCGATCGCCGTGAGCGCTTGTGGTGCGCAGGACGAAACCCGCCGCCTGGGTCCGGCCGATGGTACGGCCCTCAGCCCGGTCGACACCGGAAGGGTGGCCGTGGGCTCGCCCGCCCCGGACTTCACCCTGGTATCCTATCGGGGAGACAGGGTCACGTTGTCGGACTATCGCGGGGAGAAGGACGTCATTCTGGTCTTCTACCGGGGCCACTGGTGACCATGGTGCGCCGGTCAGCTCGGGGAGCTGAGAGACCTGTTGACGCCGACGCAGACGGAGAGCACGGAACTCCTGGCGGTCAGCATCGACGACCGTGAGAAACAGCAGATGATGATCGACCGCGTGGCCGAGCAGGACGGGCGTGTGCTGGACTTCCGACTGCTCTCCGATCCGGATCACGCGGTGATCGATCGGTATGGGCTTCTGAACCAGCAGGATCCGCGGCAGCGACCCATCCCCCACCCGACCGTATTCCTCGTAGACCGGGAAGGCGTCGTGCGGTGGAAGTTCATCGAGGTCAACTACAAGATCCGCCCGGAGAACTCCGACATTCTCGAGGCGCTCGCCGACCTTCAGGCCCGGCAGATCTCGTAGATATCCACGGCCCCGACTTCGGGGTCCTCTCCCTGGCCGATCGCGACCATCCCAAGCTTTTTCGCGACTGCCACGGAGGGCCCGTTCCAGGCCGGCACCGTGGCCAGTACGCGACGGACACCCGTCTGTTCGAGGGCCCATAGAATCAGGGCACCCGCAGCCTCGGTGGCGATTCCTCGACGCTCGTGCTGGGGATAGACGGAGTAGCCGATGACCACGGTTCCTTCCTCATCGGGCCGGCCCCCGAGGCCGCACACGCCCATCGCGCCGTCGTCGTCCCGAGACGACACCAACCAGACCCACCACCCCGCCTCGTCGGGTCCCTGAGCGGCCCGGTCCCGGATCATGGGGAGGTCGTCTCCGAGCAGCGGTGGCAGCTCGGGCGGGTCCGAAAATCGGACCCCCGTCAGATCGAAGAGCGCCGCCGCGTCCCCCTCGATCCACGCGCTCAGCGCGTCGGGATCCAGGGACGTGAGCCGAAGCCGGGATGTCGTAAGAACCAGCGGGTCGCTCATAGGACGTAGGCAGGACGATCGCAGGACGATTACGGGACGATTACGGGACGAAGCGAGTGAGCGGTGGCATGTGTCCTGCTCGTTATGCCTCCGCGTTCAAGATCAGCCGGGGGCTTCCCGGTTGGCAACCAGCGGGTGCTCACTCGTATCGCCGCCCTCCGCTCACTCGATCCAGGCACGGGTAACGACCATGGTCTCATCAACAATGTCCACGACCGGCACAAAAGTCCGACTGTCCCTCGCCGTCGCGCTCCTTTCGGCGTCAGCTCTCGTCGCGTGCGGAGACGACCCGACAGATCTTGACGACAGTGCGCGGGTTCAGATCCTTTTGACCGACGCGCCGTCGGACATGCTCGACAGCGCGTGGGTGTGGATCTCCCGGGTCTATCTCGTTGGGGGAGGCACCGGGGAGGCCGTCGACACCCTGGACGGCACAGAACCGGAGGGGAGTGCGGCACGAGTCGATCTGTACAACAACCCCGCCGCCCCCCTCCTCTTCGACCTGCTCACGCTCCGCGACGGCGTCACCGCCGACCTGACGGGCGAGGTACCCGTCGACGCTGGGACCTACCAGGGTCTTCGTTTCGTCGTGGACTCCACGCGAGTCGTGCTGGCCGACGGCTTCACCTTCACGGACGGCTCCGTGGCGGGCTCCTTCAAGGTTCCCAGCGGGCAACAGTCGGGCATCAAGGTCAAGCTCCGCGACGTGCTCGACACCGACGCCAACGACCTGACCACGGTCACGGTCGACTTCGACGTCGACGACAACTTCAATATTCAGGTCGACAATCAGACCGGTGAGATCCGGCGGATTCTCTTCCGGCCCGTGTTGCGGGAGAAGAGCCGCTCGGACGGATAGAGAGACGTCGCCCGTGGTCGACCGGGGCCGTTCCGGCCTGGGCCCGGTCGACCCGCTAGCCTCCGCTCCCTCTCGGGGAGCGTCGAGAAAACGAACGCTGCTCCGTGAGGTGTGTAGCATTGGGAAGGTGCAGGACCGTCCCCATCTCACGGAGCGCGACCTCGTTGATCGCAACTGCCCGGACCCTCGTTCGCGCCCTCGGCGTGAGCGCCGTGGTTCTCTTGGTAAACGGATGTGCGTCCGCGGGATCGCGGGTGCCGAATCCGTTCACGGACCCCGGCGGGTCCGACGGTGAGGTTCGTGTGTCGGTGGATAATCAGAACTTCAACGACGCCAGCATCTACGCGCGTCGTGGGGGTGAGCGCATCCGGCTCGGCGACGTCACCGGTAAGACCCGGGGCACATTCTCCGTCCGTTGGGATTTTACACTCACGATGGAGTTCGAGGTGTCGTTGATCGGCGGAGGAGGATGCGTGACTCGGCCGCTCAGTGTCGCGGCCGGCGAGGACGTCTGGCTGAGGGTGCCGGTCAACATGGCATCGAGTCCATGTCAGGCCGGCAAATGACAAGGGCTCCCACGACTCGAAACAGGAGACTTCCCATGAAGGCAGTCCACATGCGCTCCGCTGCTCTGGTCGCGCTCGTCCTGAGCGGTGCCGGGTGCGCCACCGGAAATCCCGCCCAAAGCGACAGTCCGTTTTCAGACGCCTCGGGCGTGCGCAACCTCGTCCAGATCGACGTGCTCAACAACAACTTCAACGACGCGACCCTCTGGGCGGTGCGCTCGGGCGCGGAGCGGACCCGGCTGGGTATCGTCTCCGGAAAGAGCGACGCTCGCTTTTCAGTGCCGTGGCGCTTTTCGGAGCCGCTCCGGATCGAGATCGACCTGTTCACGGGACCGCGCTGCCTGACGCGCGAGATCCCCGTCGATCCGGGTGACGTGCTCCAGTTGGAGATCCAGGCGGTGTTCCTGGAGACCTCGTACTGCGAGCGTCGCTGAGCGACGGCGCATTGCTGGGAGCCCCAGTCGCTGAGAGTCCGGAGTCGCTGAGAGCTTGCACGACCAGATATTTGCCGGTGGCTGGCGGGACCGTAGAAGGGGTGTCCCGCGCCCTGGGAGTTTGGTCGTCTTCGGCGATGCCAGTTGGGCCTGAGGAGAACGTGGTACCCGCGCGAATGAGGCCCAGGGCCGATCTAGGACCAATACTCTTGCTTTAGTATCGCCCGAGGATGTGAACTCGTGGTGAGTTGCGGACCGTGCCCTGCTGCGGGTTTCTGGATTTGGTGGGGAAGTTGCTCATCTTCCGTTTGACGGCCCGGGGGTTGGAGCGACCACGGCTGGAGCGGACGGGGACCTCAAGGATTTCCTCGACGATCGCCTGATGGAGCGCCGTCAGATCTTTCTGAGGGGGGAAAAGCGACGTAGCGGGGGAGCTTGCGCCGGATGACGCGGACAGCGTGGACGAAGGAGACGGTGTCAGGGTCGATGTCGGCACCGAGGGCGGCTTTGTGCATGAGGCCCCGTACGGCGGAGTGAGCGAGCAAGAGTCCGTAGAATTCTTGCGCCACCAGTTCGGGCGTCTTGCTGCGGAGGACGATCTGGTTGCCTCTGAGGTGGGTCTTGAGCTCGTCGAAGGCGTTCTCGATCTCCCAGCGCTCGTGGTAGAGCGCCGCAAGCTCTTCGGCGGGGGCTTGCGTGGGCTCGAGGAGGGTGGTGATGAGGCGGTACACGTCCGCACCGCCCCCTGACTTCGCCACGCCCTCCAGTTGGTACTCGATGACGCGTACGACGAGGCCGTCGCGATCACGCTTCCGATGCTTGGGCGAGCAGTAGACCTTGCTCAGATAGGAGCCGTCCGCCAGAGGCTCGATTACGGGGAGGACGTTCGGCCCGGGAATCCGCCAGAGCTGATCGGCTCCGGTCTCGACGGCCTGCTCCCACAGCTTGAAGCTGAAGAAGTTGCGGTCCCCCAGGCACAGCATGTCCTCGTTCAAGCTCTTCAGCGCCTCGGCAGCCAGCGCCTTCTCCGAACTGCCCTTGTAGGGCCCATGCTGGGTGGCGAAGAGCACGTGCGTTCCGTTCTCCACCAACGACACGAAGCGGATCTTCGGGAAGCCTGCCGTGCCCCGGGACGCTCCAGGCCGTCCGAACGCCTTCTCGTTCTTCTTGGTATCGGCCACATCGAGCGTGCTGCCATCGATCGACACCAACCGTCGGCCCCGATACCACGCCCCTCGGGTCCTCGCGGTCGCAATCGGGCTCACCAACTCCTCGTACAGCCTCTTCAGCGGCTCGACGCCCAATCTCGTGCGTGCCCGAGAGATCGACGACATCTGCACCGTCCGGATCGACTTCACCGGCAAGCCCAGCCACTCCAGTCCCTCCAGCAGACACCGCAACACCTCGCCGTAGGACACCTGCATGTAGAGCGCCAGCGCGATCACGTAGTAGACCATCACGCGCATCGGAAGCTTGCGCCGCCGCTGGCTCTGCCGGTCCGTTTCCTTCAGCACTCGATCGACATGCTCGACCGGAATCTTCTCGGTCAGCACGCCCAGCGTGATCATGTCCGTGACCCGGGCTCCGCCTGGAATCTCCGCCACCGTCCGTGCCATCGCTGCCCTCTCTGAAGAAGTTTACCCCTCCAGGGAAGGACAAGGTACCGCAAAAAGACCTTAAGGCAAGAGTATTGGAGCTAG
>JAJCZZ010000006.1 GCA_029262115.1 Gemmatimonadota bacterium
GAGGGGTGCGTTCGCTTAATAATTAATTTCACCGCCCTGTGGCCTGTTCCGCCGCTCGTGCCCGCCCCCGGAACCGACGGCGACCTCCACATCCAGCACCTCGCCGCCGGCCGCGGTCCACGCCAGCGCGTTGGCGATCCCGATCCGCTCGAGGGCCTGGTCACGTTCCGGGGGATGGTGGGTCGGAGGGCCGAGCAGGGCCCTCAACTCGTCGAGAGGCACCTGTCGGGAGGGAGGAGCCCCCTCCGCGACCGCGCGGGCGACCTTCCGCGCCAACCGCGACAGCCGGCGGTCCAACTCACGGACGCCCGCCTCACGCGTATAGGTTCGGATGACGTGATCGATGGCCTCGTCGGTCGGCCGAACGGCATCGGGATCGAGACCGTGACGTCGAGCCTGGCGGGGCCACAGGAATCGACCCGCGATCTCTCGCTTCTCCGTATCGAGATAGCCCGGGAGGCGGATGATCTCCATGCGGTCCCGCAGCGGCTCCGGGACGTCCTGGAGCGTGTTCGCCGTGGCGATGAACAGCACGTCGGACAGATCATAGTCGAGTTCAAGATAGTGGTCTGTGAACGTGCGGTTCTGTTCCGGGTCGAGAACTTCGAGAAGGGCGGCGCCCGGGTCCCCGTGAAAGTCGCGAGCCATCTTGTCGACTTCGTCCAGCAGGAAGACGGGGTTTGTGGACCCGCTCCTCCGCATTCCCTGCAGCACCCGCCCCGGCATCGCTCCGACGTAGGTGCGCCGGTGCCCCCGGATCTCGGCCTCGTCCCGCACGCCGCCGAGGCTGACCCGAACGAACTCCCGGCCGAGCGCCTTTGCGATGCTCTCGCCCAGGGACGTCTTCCCGACCCCGGGGGGCCCCACGAGGCACAGGATCGGACCACGCATGTCGCCCACGAGGGAGAGCACGGCCACATGATCGAGGATCCGGTCCTTCACGTCGGCCAGCCCGAAGTGCTCCCTCTCCAGAACCGCCGCCGCCTGCGTGACGTCGAGGTTGTCCGCCGTCCGACCGCGCCACGGCAGCGCGGTGATCCAGTCGACGTAGGTCCGGATGACCGCCGCTTCGGGCGCGACCGGATTCAGTCTTCGGAGCCTGGCCAACTCGCGCTCGGCACGCTCCTGGGCGTGAGGAGGCAGATCGGCCGCCTGCACCGTCCGATCGAGCTCGACCCACTCCTCGGCATCCGTCGGGGGCTCCCGGTGGATCAGGGTCAAACCCGGGCCGAAGTCGGATTCCTCCGATTCCTTGCGCAACAGTTGCCGATCCAGCTTGGCCTCGATCTGGAGGATGTTGAGTTCCCGCTCGAGGAGCTCGCGAAGGCGCTCGAGCCGCGCGCCGGGCGATTCGGTTTCGAGGACCTCCTGCTTCTCGACGGCCGGAAGGTGAACATGGCCGGCAATCAGATAGCTCAGGCGGACAGGGTCGCCCTCGGCGGACAGGACGGACGGCAGCTCGTCCGGCACCCGCTCGTGCAGCCGCGCATATCGACCGTACGCGGCCACCACCTCTCGGGTGAGGTCGGCTGTGGCCGAGGCCTTCGACTCGTTCGTCTCGTCCGCCACCACCTCGAGCGTGCCCATGAGCGAGGCGCCGCCGACGTCGAGCCGTATCAGTCGTGCCCGCGTGACTCCCTCCAACACGACGCGAGCCGTGCCGTCGGGGAGCGTCGCGGTCTGGACGACCCGAGCAACGGTGCCGACGCCAAACAGGTCGGCCTCAACGGGCTCATCGGTCGTGGGGTTCCGCTGCGTGAGGAGCAGGACCAGGCCGCCTGTATCCTTTGACGCGGCGAGCGCCTCGACGGACCGTACTCGGCCGACGAGCAGCGGGAGCACCATGCACGGAAAGAAGACCAGGTCCCGGAGCGCAATGACCGGCAGGACGTCGGGGACCTCGTCTCGTTCGTCGGTCAGAATCAGGGCGGGCTCGAGTGGATGGGATCCGGCTGCCTACGCTTCCTTCTTCTTCCGCTCCTCCGGATGAAGCACGAGCAGGGGCGGTACGTCGCGGTCCACCGACTCGGCCGTCACCACGACCTCGCGAACATCCTTCCGGGACGGGATCTCGAACATCACGTCGCGCATGAGGTTCTCGATGATCGACCGGAGGCCGCGGGCGCCCGTGCCGCGCTCGACGGACTTCTTCGCGATCGCCCGGATCGCGTCCTTGTCGAAGGTCAGCCCGATCCCCTCCAACTCGAACATCTTCCTGTACTGCTTGACCAGCGCGTTCTTTGGCTCCTCCAGGATCCGGACGAGCGAGTCTTCGTCCAGCTCCTCGAGGTACACCCCAACCGGGAGTCGTCCGACCAATTCCGGAATGAGACCGTACCGCTGTAGATCGTCCGGCTCGACCCACTCGAAGATATTGCCACTGGTGTCCGTATCCTCACGGTCACCAAAGCCGATCTGACGTTGCCCCATCCTGGCCTCGACGATTTTGTCGATACCGTCGAACGCGCCCCCGCAGATGAACAGGATGTTGCGTGTGTTGATCTGGATGTACTCCTGCTGAGGGTGCTTCCGGCCCCCCTGGGGTGGCACGCTCGCGACCGTGCCTTCCAGAATCTTCAGAAGCGCCTGTTGAACGCCCTCGCCCGACACGTCGCGGGTGATCGATGGATTCTCGGACTTCCGCGCCACCTTGTCGATTTCGTCGATGTAGACGATTCCGCGCTCGCACTCGGCAATGTTGAAGTCGGCCGCCTGGAGGAGCCGGACCAGGATGTTCTCGACGTCCTCACCGACGTAGCCCGCTTCCGTCAGCGTGGTCGCGTCCGCGATGGTGAACGGCACATGGAGGATTCTCGCGAGGGTGGACGCGAGGAGCGTCTTGCCGACGCCCGTCGGCCCGACGAGCAGGATGTTCGCCTTGTCGATCTCGACATCGTCGAGGACGCCGTGATGGTTGACCCGCTTGTAGTGATTGTACACCGCTACGGAAAGCGCGCGTTTGGCGCCCTCCTGCCCGATCACGTACTGGTCGAGGACCGCCTTGATCTCGTCCGGGGTCGGGGAGGGTACCACCGACTCCTGGGTTTCCCGCTCCTCCTCCTCCGCCAGGATCTCGTTGCACAGCGAGATGCACTCGTTGCAGATGTACACGTTCGGCCCGGAGATGAACTTCTTGACGCTCTCCTTGGACTTCCCGCAGAAGCTGCAACGAAGATGTTTGTCACTCGTCATTCGATCCTCTCCGTCTGACACGGTCGATTCCGGTTACTGGTCGTGGGAAACGGAGGGACCCGTCGTCGGGACCGGTCCCTCCAGCACCTTGTCGATCAGTCCGTACTCCACGGCCTCCTCCGCACTCATGAACCGATCCCGATCGATGTCGTCCATGATCTTCTCCTCGGTCTGGCCCGTATGCTTCGCCAGGATCCGATTGAGGTTCTTCCGGATGTACAGCACTTCCTTCGCCGCGATCTCGATGTCGGACGCCGTACCCTGCGAGCCGCCCGACGGCTGGTGGATCATGATCCGCGAATTGGGCAGCGCCTGACGCTTTCCCGTCGCTCCGGCCGTCAGGAGAATGGCCCCCATCGACGCCGCCATCCCCACGCACACCGTGGACACCGGCGCGCGGAGGTGCTGCATCGTGTCGTAGATCGCCAGACCGGCGTACACGCTCCCCCCGGGGGAGTTGATGTACATGTAGATATCGCGTTCCGGATCGTCGGCCTCCAGGAACAAAAGCTGCGCGACGATGATGTTGGCGACGTTGTCGTCCACGGACGTACCCAGCAGGACGATCCGGTCCATGAGGAGCCGACTGAAGATGTCGTAGCTCCGCTCACCGCGGCTCGTTCGCTCGATCACGTACGGGGGATAGATGGCCATGTCGTTCGTGTTCTCCAGGTTGCCGGTCAGGCCGGCGTCGATTCGATGATGTCGGACTGACTCTTCAGGAAGTCGAAAACCTTCCGCTCCATGATCTCGCGTTCCAGCGCTTCGAGGCGGCCCGACTTTTGAAGCGACGCGTAGACCTTCCCGGCGTCCGTATCGTTTTTCGCCGCGATCTCCTCGATCCGCTCGTCCATCTCGTCTTCGGTCGCCTGCAGTTCCCGGGTCTCGGCAATCCGTTCGATCAGCAGAAGGCGCTTCACCTGCGCTTCCGCCTGCGGGCGAACGTTGGCCTTCACCTCTTCGATCCGTTCTGCCGGCAACTGCTCGGCCTGCGGCCCCAGGACGGAATCGACGTATCGTTCGACCATCGAGCGAGGCACCTCGAAGGGATTGGCCTCGATCACGAAGTCCAGGAGCCGGCCACGCACCGCGGCCTCGGACCGCTCCTCCGCCTCGCGCTGGAGATCATCCCGGATGCGGGTGCGCAACGCGTCAAGATCCTCGAATTCGCCCACCTGTCGCGCAAAGTCGTCGTCCAGCGGCGGCACGTCCAAGACCTTGCGTCCGTCGAGCGTGATCTCGACCTCTTCCTTCTGACCGCGCCGCTCCTCGTCGGGGAAGTCGTCCGGAAAGGTAACCGTGAACTCACCGGATGCCCCGACCTCGAGCGTGCGAATCGCATCCTCGATTTCCGGGATCGCATCGCCCTGGCCGAGGACGAACTCGTATTCACGCGCCTCGGCGCCTTCTCCCTCGTCCCCATCGAGCCGCCGGATCCGGACCGACACCGTGTCGTTCAACTCCGGCGTGCCTTCCTCAACCGGCTTCCAGGCACCGTTCTGCTCCTGAAGCCGACCGAGCGTCTCTTCCACCTCTCGATCAGACGCTTCGGCGACGGGCTGCTCCACCGCGAAGCCGCCCATCCGTTCCAGAGTGAAGATCGGCTCCACGTCGAAGACGATGGCGAATCGCAGATCCGAATCGGAATCCGCGTAGTCGACCTCCTCGACTTCACCCTCGCTGATCGGACGCAACTCCTGGCTGCTCAGCGCATGGCGATACGCGTCTTTGATGATCCGATCGAGCGTCTCCTGCCGGAGCGCGCCACCGAAACGGGACTCGACCATGCGGGACGGGACCCGTCCTTTTCGGAAGCCCTTCATCTTCACGCGGGACGCCACGGAAAGGGCCGCCCTCTTGTGTTCCTCCGCGACCAGGTCGGACGGCACGGTCACGCTGACGCGACGGCGCCAGCGGTCCTGCTCCTCCACCGAGATCTGAAGACGTGAACCGTCAATGCTCATATTCGGGTGCTTCCTCGATATCGCGTGCGTAGAAAATTCTCGATCAGCGCCGGACGGAGGGTAGCACCGCGCTCTGCTGCTCTCCCCCCGACTCGGCCGATGCGAAAGGGGGGACTCGAACCCCCACGGCACGAAGCCACGAGATCCTAAGTCTCGCGCGTCTACCAGTTCCGCCACTTTCGCAGGGATCCGACCCTGAAAAGTTAACGACAGGCCGGAAGTGTGTTCAACGGCGGGCGTGCACCCGGAGGACGAAGGGCGCGTCCGACAACCGTCGTACGCGCCCTTCCGACTTCACCCGGTCGCCCGATGGCGCCACTCAGCGTATCAACGAGGCATCCGTACGTTGATGACGCGGGAGTCGTCCACGCGGGGGTCCAGCACGTGGACCGACACGATTTCGCCCGCCGACACTCGGTCGAGCGCTTCCCGAACGTCCTGGGTCGTGGAAATCGGGGTGTCGTTGATCCGCGTCAGCTTCCACCCTTCGTAGGCGCCGAGGCCGCGCCGGTCGGCGGCGCTGCCGCGCGCGACCCGTGCGATGAGAACGCCACCCTCCGTGGAGGGCAGATCGAGTTGGGCCGCCACTTCCGCCGTGATCGGCTCCACATTCAGACCGAGCCGCTCCTCCGCGAGGTCCGTGTCGGCCATCAGGACCGTGCGCTCCTCGTTGATCGGCGCCTCGTCGAGGCGGAGGGTCATGGTCCGCGCGCGCCCGTCCCGGAAGACCGACAACTCCACCCGGTCCCCCGGATGGCGCTCGGCGATCTTCGCCTGGAGCTCCGCCACGTACCCGACCGGTTCGCCATCCAGAGCGACGATGACGTCCTCCCCCTGCAGCACGCCCACTGCGGGACCGCCGTCCGTAACGTCCTGCACGAGGACGCCTGAAACGGTCGGCAGGCCGTACGCCTCCGCGTCCTCCGCCGCGACGTCCACGATCCGTACGCCGATCAGGGGACGCCGGACCGAACCGAACTCGACCAGATCCTGCATGACCCGCCGGGCCAGATTGATCGGGATCGCAAAGCCGTACCCCTGATAGAAGCCCGTCGAGGAAGCGATGGCCGAATTGATCCCGACCACCTGCCCGTCGAGGTTGACCATCGGGCCGCCGGAGTTGCCCGGGTTGATGACCGCGTCGGTCTGGATGAAGTCCTCGATGGCGAAGGCTGCCGCTTCGCTACCGAAGCGGGTCTGAAGGTCCCGCTGGAGGAGCCGGAGCCCCCGCCCCCGGGCGCTGATGATGCCGGCCGTGACCGTGTAGTCGAGCTGGGTGGAGGCGCCGAACCCCGGGTTTCCGATGGCCACCACCCACTCACCCACCCGGACCTCGTCGGAGTCACCGAAGCTCATGGCGGGAAGCCGCTCGCCCGCGTCGATCTTGACCACCGCTACATCGGTGTAGGGGTCGGCACCGATGACATCGGCAATGAAGTAGCGGCGATCCGACAGGTACACCCGTACTTCGTCCGCACCTTCGACCACATGGTTGTTGGTCAGGATGTAGCCGTCCTCCGAGAAGATGAAGCCGCTTCCCCCGGAGATCTGGCCCTGCTGCGGCGCGGGCTCCCGGCCGTCTTCCTGGCCGTCGAAGAACTGGCGGAACGCATCGGGTACCTGCCCCCCACCGTCGAATCCGCGTGCGGCCCGGACGGGACGGCGCGTCTCGAGTCGAACCACGGCGGGCGTGACCGCGTCGGCCAGGCTCACGAAGGCGTCGCTCAGATCGCGGGCGGGCTTTACCGCCGCGGGCAGGACCTGAGGCCGCTCGTCGATGACCGGCATCGCGTGGGACACGTCGGTCCAGCCGAATCCGGACGCGAGTCCGAGACCCATCGTGAACGCGATGACGCTATAGAGAACGACTTTGGCTTTCGCTTTCAGCGGATCGTACATCGTCCCAACTCCCTCCGACTCTTCGGTGGAATCCCCTCGCCCCATGTGCACGCGGACACACCGCCTGTTCTCGTACACGCCCGAACCGCGGACGGATCCTGCCCAACCGCGGTCCCATGCCCCTGTGATGATTCCCGACGGTCACCGAGTTGCCCGTAATCGCGTCGAACACGATCACGGGCAACCCGGGTTCCACCGCTACTTCTCCTCGTCGACGATCTCGTAGTCCGCTTCGACCACGCCTTCGTCGTCGGCCGGAGCCGCCTCGTCCGCTCCCAGATCGGACTCGTCGCCCATATGCGCCTCGGCCTCTCCCATGTCCGGCTGGGCGTCCGCCGCCTGCGACTGATACATCTCCTGGCCTGCGGCGCTGAACGCCTGCATCAGTTCGTCCCGCGCGGAGTTGATGGCCCCCAGGTCATCGCCCTTGAGCGCCTCCTTCCCTTTCTCGACCGCCTCGTTGAGGCGAGCGCGGCTGTCCTCGCCCACTTTCTCACCCCACTCGGCCGTGTCCTTCTCGACCTGATAGATGAGCGAGTCGAGCTGGTTGCGCGAGTCGACCTTCGCACGCCGCTCCTCGTCCTCGGAGGCGTGCGACTCCGCATCCTTGACCATCCGGTCGATCTCGGCGTCACTGAGGCCGCTGGACGCCTCGATGCGGATCTTCTGTTCCTTGCCCGTGGTCCGATCCTTTGCGGACACGTGCAGGATCCCGTTCGCGTCGATGTCGAACGTGACCTCGATCTGCGGCATCCCGCGGGGTGCCGGCGGAATGCCCGTGAGCTGGAACTTGCCGATGGTCTTGTTGTCCATCGCCATCTTCCGCTCACCCTGGAGCACGTGAATCTCGACCGTGGTCTGGCTGTCCTCGGCCGTGGAGAACACCTCGGCCTTCTTGGTCGGGATCGTGGTATTCCGCTCGATGAGCGGCGTCATGACTCCCCCGAGCGTTTCGATACCGAGCGACAGCGGGGTGACGTCGAGCAGGAGCACGTCCGTGACGTCTCCGGCCAACACGCCGCCCTGGATGGCCGCACCGACCGCCACGACCTCGTCCGGATTCACGCCCTTGTGCGGGTCCTTTTCGAAGAACTCCTTGACGATCTCCTGGATCTTGGGGATCCGCGTCGAACCACCGACCAGGATGACCTCGTCGATCTGCGCGGCGCTGAGCCCTGCGTCCTTGAGCGCCGCTTTCATCGGCGGGATCGTCCGTTGGATGAGGTCGTCCACCAACTGCTCGAACTTGGCCCGCGTGAGCGAGTAGTTGAGGTGCTTCGGACCGTCCTGCGTCGCGGTGATGAACGGAAGGTTGATATCGGTGCTGGCCGTGGTGGACAGCTCCATCTTCGCCTTCTCCGCAGCCTCCTTGAGACGCTGGAGCGCCATGGAGTCCTTGGACAGGTCGATACCCTGATCCTTCTTGAACTCGTCGACGAGCCAGTTGATGACCTTCTGGTCGAAGTCGTCCCCGCCGAGGTGGGTGTCGCCGTTGGTGCTCTTCACCTCGAAGACGCCATCGCCCAACTCGAGAATGGAGATGTCGTAGGTCCCTCCACCCAGGTCGAAGACGGCGATCTTCTCTTCGGCCTTCTTGTCGAGACCGTAGGCGAGGGCCGCCGCCGTCGGCTCGTTGATGATCCGGAGAACTTCGAGCCCCGCGATCTTCCCGGCATCCTTCGTGGCCTGGCGCTGCGCGTCGTTGAAGTACGCGGGCACCGTCACGACCGCCTGGGACACCTTTGTTCCGAGGTAGTCCTCGGCCGTCTGGCGCATCTTCTGGAGAATCATCGCCGAGATTTCGGGCGGCGAGAACGTCTGGTTCGCGTTCGGAATCGTGACCTGAACCCGTCCGCTCCCGTCAGAACCGACATCGTACGGGATCAGCTTCTCTTCCTCCTGAACCTCACCATGCTTTCGGCCCATGAAGCGCTTGATCGAGAAGATCGTGTTCTCGGGGTTGGTGATCGCCTGACGCCGCGCCACCTGACCCACCAGTCGCTCTCCGTCCTTCGTGAACGCGACCACGGACGGGGTCGTCCGGCCGCCCTCGGAGTTGGGGATCACGACGGGCTCGCCACCCTCCATGACGGCCACGACCGAGTTGGTGGTACCGAGATCGATGCCAATGACTTTTCCCATTAGTTCCTCTTCAGCTCGTTTTCCGAAAGATGGTGCCGCGAATGTGCGCAACAGGCGGAAGCGACTGCACACCCGCCGGATCAAGCGGCGAGCGTTGCAATCCCCATGCCGATGAAGGCGTGAAGAAAGCCGCCGATCTGGCTGGATTCGACGAAGGTTTCCGCCACTTTGACAGGGTGCGCGGCTCGCGGGTGGGTGGTGGCGTGTGGACGGTGCCCTGATATTGGCCGCTGCCTCCCTCGATCACTTCCGCCGTCTCCGAGGATCCGCCCGGATGAGACCATTCCGGATCGCGCTCGCCCTCCCGTTGTTCACGCTGGTGTTGGCGAGCATAGCCACGTCTCCAGGTGAGATCGTTGCGGCGACCGAGACGAGCGCGGACGCGGCGTTGGTAGCTCCACCTCTGCAAGGGTTGGTTCAGGTCCCTCCGGGTGGCCTGGGCACGCCCCTGTCGGCCCGACTTCGCTCGCTCCTGGGTCTGATTGCCCTGACATTTCTGGCCTGGCTGGCGTCGACGGATCGCTCGCGCGTCCCGTGGCGCATCGTCGGGTGGGGACTCGCGCTGCAGTTGGTCTTCGCGCTCCTCATCCTCAAGACGCCCGTGGGGGCCTCGCTCTTCACGGGCATCAACTCGGTGGTCGTCGCCCTGCTCGGGTACACGGTCGAGGGCGCCCGCTTCGTCTTCGGAAATCTGGTCGACAACAACGTGCCCGTAGGCAGCGGCGACCTCGCCACGGGCGCGTTCACCGCGGCCCCCGGCCAGGTTGCCAACACCGGGGCGTTCTTCGCCTTCACCGTGCTCCCCACCATCATCTTCATTTCATCGCTCATGACCGTCCTCTACCATCTGGGCGTCATGCAGAAGGCCGTGAAGGCGGCTGCCTGGGTGATGCAGCGGACCATGGGAACGTCGGGCGCCGAGACGCTGTCGGCGGCCGGCAACATCTTCGTGGGTCAGACCGAGGCGCCTCTGCTCATCAAACCGTTCGTGGAGCGCATGACACGCTCGGAACTCATGGCGGTGATGACGGCGGGCTTCGCCACCGTGGCAGGTGGGGTCCTGGCGGCCTACGTAGGGATGCTCCTGCCGTACTTCCCCGACATTGCAGGGCACCTGATTGCCGCCTCGGTCATGTCTGCGCCCGCTGCCCTCGTGGTGGCGAAGATCATGGTGCCCGAGATCGAGATACCGGAGACGGCCAACTCCCTCGAGGTGGCCGTGGATCGACCCGACGTCAACGTGATCGACGCCGCGGCGCGCGGCGCGTCCGAGGGCCTCTACCTGGGGTTGAACGTCGGCGCGATGCTTCTTGCCTTCGTCGCGCTGATTGCCCTTCTGAACGGTATGCTGGGTTGGGTGGGGGGGCTCGTGGGGATGGACGGCTTCACGCTCGAACTGCTGCTGGGCTGGGTCCTCAGCCCGTTGGCCTGGCTCATGGGTGTGAATTGGGCCGACGCCACGGCGGTCGGGTCGCTGATGGGTATCAAGACGGTCTTCAACGAATTTTTCGCCTACCTCCAACTGGCCGGGGCGCTCGGATCGGGCGTCTTCGTGGAGCCTCGCTCGATTATCATCGCCACGTACGCGTTGTCTGGTTTCGCGAACTTCTCGTCCATTGCGATCCAGCTCGGGGGAATCGGGGGCATCGCGCCGTCCCGCAGACACGACCTGTCCCGGCTCGGTCTGCGTGCGATGATCGGCGGCTCTCTGGCTGCCTTCATGACGGCCACGGTCGCGGGAATGATCCTGTGAGTGGCACGTCGGCGAGCTCGGCCCCCGACATCGAAGGTGCGGCCAAGGTGCTGGGCGAGGCGCTGTCGGAGTCGCCTACCGTGATGGTCGTGCTCGGCTCTGGCCTGGGGCACCTGGCGGAGCGCGTCGAGAATCCGACCGAGGTGGAATTTGGCGAACTCCCCGGGTTTCCTGCCTCGACCGTACCCGGCCACGCGGGCTGGTTCGTAGGGGGGACGTTGTCCGGCTGTCCCGTCCTGTTGCAGTCGGGGCGATACCACGTCTATGAAGGTCACCCCATGGACGTCGTGGTCGCGCCGGTCCGGGTCGCGGCCGCCCTCGGCGTGGGCACTCTGGTGGTCACGAACGCGGCTGGCGGCGCGGACCCCGATCTCGCCCCGGGGACGGTGGTCCTGATTCGCGATCACCTGAATCTGATGTTTCGCAGTCCGTTGATCGGCAAGGTCCGACCTGGGGAACCTCGCTTTCCCGACATGACGTCCGCCTACGACCCCGAGCTGCGACGGCTCGCCGCGGAGGTCGCGTCTGAACTCGGGATTCCGCTGAGCGAGGGCGTCTACGCCGCGCTCACGGGACCCTCGTACGAGACGCCGGCCGAGGTGCGGATGCTCCGGACTCTCGGCGCCGACATGATCGGGATGTCGACCGTGCCGGAGGTGATCGCCGCTCGCTCCGCCGGTCTCCGCTGCCTGGGCTTCTCGATGGTGACCAATAAGGGGGCAGGGTACACAGATCAGTCACTGGGCCACGACGAGGTCATCGAGGTCGGCCGTCGCGCCGGCGCCAGCCTCGCGTCGCTCATCGAGGGCGTCTTCGGCCGCTTGGCTACCCCTGGTCCGGGTCCGCGAAGTGATTGATGGGGCCGTTGCATCGACCCAGTCCGGGGGCCGTAGCGATGGCGGCGGCCACGTAGTGCACAGCGCGCTCGACGGATGCCTGGAGCCCCTGCCCCGCGGCGAGTCCGGCCGTTATGGCGGCCGAGAGCGTGCACCCAGTCCCGTGCGTGTGGGGCGTGTCGATGCGCGCGTGGGTCCAAACCTGCTCAGTCGATCCGTCCCAGAAGAGGTCGACGGCGGCCCCATCGAGGTGCCCGCCCTTCACCAGCGCGGCGCCCGCGCCCGCGTCGACCAATGCGCGGGCCGCCACTCGCATGTCCGAAACGGTCTTGACCGTTCGGCGGACCATGATGCTCGCCTCATGAAGATTCGGGGTGACCAGGTCACACAGCGGCAGGAGTTCCCGGATGAGGGTGATTTCGGCCTCGGGGTCGAGCAGCCGATGACCGCTCGTGGACACCATGACCGGATCCATCACGAAGCCGGTCATCTCGTGGTCGAGGACGGCTTCGGCAACTGCGTGGACCGAGTCGTCCGTTGCGAGCATGCCCGTCTTGAAGGCCGTCGGACGGAGATCGGAAGCCACGGCGTCGAATTGGGCCGTGACGGTCTGGTCGGGGACGATACAGACATCGGTCACCCCGCACGTATTTTGCGCCGTGATGGCCGTCACGACGCTCGTACCGAAGACTCCGAACTGGTGGAATGTCTTCAGGTCGGCTTGAATACCCGCCCCGCCTCCGGAATCGCTTCCGGCCACGGTGAGGGCCACGGGGAGTGGGGGCGCCATCGGCATCGTCGACTCGAGGTGGGTTGGATCCTCGCAAGCTCGCGAGGTTCGCCGTGTTGAGCCAGCGTCGGACTCGTTTGGTCGAGGCGCTCCGAACTCGCAAAGGGCGCCAAAAGCATGGACTGGTGTTGGTCGAGGGCGTGCGGGCCTGCGCCGAGGCGCTGGAGTCCGGTGCTTCGGTCCGCTTTGCCGCCGCCGCGCCCAGGCTGCGTGACACGCCGGACGGGTCCGCACTGCTCACCTGTTTCCTGGCGGCCGGCATCGACGTAGGCGAGGCGTCCGAGCGCGCCTTCGCGGACATGGCCGACACGAAGACGCCTCAGGGCGTTCTTCTCGTGTGTGGGGAACCGGGTGGGGTGGGCGACCTGGTCCAGCAGGGTGGTCGATACCTGGTGTTGGATACGGTTCAGGACCCGGGGAATGCAGGCACGTTGGTGCGCGCCTCCGTCGCGTTCGGTATCAATGGGATCGTCGCGCTGGACGGAACGGTCGATCTCTGGGGTGCCAAAGCCGTCCGCTCCGCGGTCGGGATGTCGTTTCGCGTGCCGATCACGCGCATGAGTGCGGGCGACCTGATGGATCGGTGCCTGCAGGTCGGGCTCCCGTTGGTGCTCGCGGAGGCCGGCGGACAGGACGTTGCCGAATGGGAACGGACGTCCGGTTGGGCGCTCGTGGTAGGAAACGAAGGCCGAGGTTCCAGGCCAGCGCTCCGCGAGGCCGCCCACGCTCGGGTCGAGGTGCCGATGCCCGGATCGGCCGAATCCCTCAACGCCGGAGTGGCCGGCTCGATCCTCCTCTACTCCATGACGAGAAGGGTGCGGACATGACGGCGCTGTTTTCTGTCCCTTGGTTGCTCCCGGCCATCGCCGGGCTTTTCGGGCTCCTGTTCGGATCGTTTCTCAACGTCTGCTCGTTGCGATGGCCTCAGGACCAGTCGGTCGTGAGCCCCCCATCGCACTGCCCCGGATGTGACATGCCGATCCGCTGGTTCGACAATGGGCCGGTGCTGAGCTGGCTCGTCCTGCGAGGCCGGTGCAGACAGTGCGAAGAACCCATTTCGATCCAGTATCCGCTGGTCGAGTTGGCGACCGGCTTGATGTGGGCCGGCGTCTTCGCCGCCCACGGTCCCTCCTGGGAGGCCGTCCGCGGATCGATTTTCCTCACCATCCTGTTCGGGATCGCCTTGAGCGACGCCCGCTTCTACATCATCCCGCACGAGATGTCGTGGGGGGGCGCCGCACTGGGTCTTGCGATGGCGTTCCTGCCCGGGGGGATCACTGCCGTATCCGCGGTGCTTGGGGCGGCGTTCGGCTACGGCGTGCTATGGCTCGTAGCGGTCGGAGGGACCTGGCTCATCCGGAAGGTCTCACCGGAGCGACTGGAGGAACACGGGGTGGACTCCGCGATGGGCGGCGGCGACATCAACATGATGACGATGGTCGGTGCGTTCGTGGGAATGTGGGGCGTGGGTCTGACGATCTTTCTGGGCTCGGTGCTGGCGCTGATCATCCACGGGCCGATCTCGATGGTGTATCGGCGCCTGATCCCCTTTGGGGTGTTCTTGGCGGCCGCGGCTGCGGTGGCCTACATGTGGGGGGATGTTATTTGGGGGTGGTATCTCACCAAGATCCTCCTTTAGGTTTAGGAGGGGGGGCGCTCTATCGGCGCCATACGGCGTTGGGCTCCGCTTCGTTTCCTGCGACGTACCTTTCGGTACGCCTCGGAATCCGATGCTCGCCCGCCTTGTCTGGCATCCGAAATAGCATCCCCCCGATCAGGTCGGTTTCCTCGGCGGGTGGTCGGGCCTTCGCTGCGCTGGGCCCTGGGTGGTCTCGCTGGGCGGGTCGCACCCTGGCCGTTGCGAAGCGCGACTGCATCATGCCCTTCGTGCCCTCGCGCCACCGGATCGTTTCCCACGCGGAACTCGGAAGGTGCTGGGCGAGCGCGCGGACGGTGAGGGGCTGATGCTCCGCGTCCCTGCGCAGGAGCGCGCGGGGCGTCCACGTCCTGCATTGCTCTTGGGCCGCAGCGGCTGCGTTCCCGGTGGCCATACCGTGGGTCCCCCGCTTGATCCCCAGCGCCCCTCGCCAGGCCCAGGACCGCACCATCATCCCACCCCGCATTCGCGCCAAATTTCAGGCGCCCCCCCGTCTAGGGATCTGAGCAGTCTCTGGTGTATCCACAACCTCCACAAACCAGCTTGCAGTGGCGACCCAGCATTGCGGCGCCGCAGAGGTCGCACAGGGCGGCCGTGCGCTCCGGCGACCACGTGCTTTGCGGGCTCCTGACGGCCGGAGGGCGGTCGCTCCCGCCCGGCCCATCGCGTGCGCCCTCGATCCGCACCCGTGATCTATCCGCCATCCCCATCCCTATCCCCATGCCCTGGTACCCGCCCGAAACCCTCGTCCAGATAACTCCGTGACAACTCCACATAGTGCGAGCCTCCGCCTTCGATCCACTTCGCGGCAGATCCGTCCAGCGTCTTCTTGATCCGCCCGGGCACTCCGGCCACCACGGAGCGGTCGGGGATTTCGGCCTCCTCCAGGACCACGGTGCCGGCGGCGAGGACGCACTCGTGCCCGATCCTCGCTCGTTGGAGGATGACGGCGTTCATTCCGACCACCGTCCGGTCGCCGATCGCGCAGCTCTCGAACGCGGCACCGTGCCCGATCGTACAATCCTCACCGATGACGGTGGGTGCCCAGGCGCCGACGTGGACCACGCAGTTGTCCTGAACGCTCGTCCGCGCCCCGACCACGATGCCGTTGTCCGGGTCGTCGCCACGGAGAACCGCGCCGAACCACACACTCGACTCGGGGCCGATCGTGACGTTTCCGATGAGCACCGCAGTCGGCGCGAGAAAGGCGCTGGGGTGGACCGTGGGGGTGTGGCCTCCGAACGTGATCAGGTGCGCCACGGGGTCCCTCAGTCGGGGTTGGATGTGTCGATCGTGATGTCCGAAAGCCGGGTCAGCTTGGCGCGCGTGACCTGCGTGTCGCTCGACTCGACGATCTCGATCTGGACGCCCGATCGTTCCATCCGCTCACCTTTGGCCGGCACGTGACCGAGCTCGTCGAGGATGAAACCGTTGAGGGAGCGATGGTCGGAATTGGGCAGCGCCACACCCAGAGCCAGGTTGATATCCCGCAGGTCCTTTCCGGCATCCACGATCACTTGATCGGCGGAGACGTGGACGATCAGCTGCTCTTCCAGGTCGGTCTCGTCGACGATTTCTCCCACCAACTCCTCGAGAACGTCTTCGAGTGTGATCAGCCCGTCGGTCCCGCCGAACTCGTCGGCGACGATCCCCATGTGGATACGCCGCGTCTGAAAGTCCTGAAGGAGTTGGGCTAGAGAAAGCGACCCGGGCACGAAGAAGGGGTCGCGGGCGATGGACAGCAGGGTTTGCTCTCCGCCGGACGCGATGAACGCGCGGTAGGCTTCCCGGACGTAGACGATCCCGGTGATGTCGTCGACCGACTCGGCGTAGACCGGCACCCGGGAGTATGGCACGGAGGGGAGGTCGCCAAGGATCTCTCCGATGGTGGTCGACTCCCTCCATGCAAAGATCTCGACCCGTGGTGTCATGACGTCCCAGGCCGTGGCCTCGTCCAGCCGGAACGCCCTCTCCACGAGGAGGTTCTCTTCCGCGTCCAGCATGCCTTCCTGACGCCCCAGCTCCTGAATCTCTCGGAGTTCGCGTTCCTCGGCCGAGTGTTCGCCTCCCCAGCCGCTGGAGTTCTCGAGCAACTGAAAAGGCACGCCGAGCGCGGCCACAAGGCGTGACACGCTCAGGATGATGGGTGCGGCCGCCAACGCGATCCTCACCGGGTGTCTTGACGCCAGGCCTCGGGGCAGGGCGTCGGCTACGATGAAGACCACAACCGCCGAGATGAGAACCACGACCGTAGCGGACATGGCGCCCCAGGCCTCCGTCGCGCCCAGAACACCGATACCCATCGCGGCGAGGACCAGCAGCGCCGAGATCAACCTCAAGCCGTAGCGAAGCGATCCGGGATTCGACCGGATCTGCACCAGGGCGGTGGAGCCGGAAAATCCTTCGTCGGCGAGCGTGCGTACCCTGGAGGCTCCCAGCCGGAAGACGGCTTGGGTGGCGGCCGTCACCGTCACCGCGATGGAGAGAAGGAGAACGACGACGCTGACCACGACCCCGGTCACGCGCTTGTCTCCCCCGCGGCGCGTGAGGCCGCGGTACTTCGGGGTGACGCGCTATTGTCGGGACTTCGACTCAGGTCCAACCCTGCGACTCCTCCAGGAGCTCACGGACGACGTCCCGGGTTCCCCGGCCGTCGGCTTCCGCCTCGAAGTTCAACACGACCCGATGCGCCAGGACCGCGGGTGCCACGGCGCGGACATCGTCGATCGTGGGGATCGCTGCGCCTCGCGACGCCGCTCGAGCTTTGGCACCCAACACGAGATACTGCGAAGCCCGCGGGCCCGCGCCCCAGGAAACGTAGCGGGTCGTGACGCCCGCCGCTTCATCGCCCGGTCGGGTCGCACGAGCCAGACGCACGGCAAATTCCACGAGGGACGGTGGCGCGGGAATTCTCCGGACCAGTGCCTGCAGGCGGATCAACTCCTCCGCGTCGACGATCGGATTGACATGCGTGACCCCGGCGCCGGTCGTGCGTGTTGCGACCTCGACTTCCTCGTCGCGCGACGGATAGTAGATCGGTAACTCGAGCATGAACCGATCCAACTGCGCCTCGGGAAGAGGGTAGGTGCCTTCCTGCTCGATCGGGTTCTGCGTGGCCAGCACGAAGAACGGAGGGTCGAGGGCCAACGTCTCTCCCGCGGCGGTCACCTCTCGTTCCTGCATCGCCTGGAGAAGCGCCGCCTGCGTCTTCGGTGGCGTCCGGTTGATTTCGTCCGCCAGCACGATGTTGGCGAAGATCGGCCCTTTGACGAATCGGAACACCCGCCGCCCGGTGGTCCGATCCTCTTCGATCACCTCCGTGCCCGTGATGTCTGTGGGCATCAGATCCGGAGTGAACTGGATTCGGCTGAACTCGAGGTCGAGCGCCTCCGCTAGCGTCTGGACGAGAAGCGTCTTGGCGAGCCCTGGAACACCCACCAAGAGCGCGTGACCATTCGCCAGGAGGGCGGTCAGGAGTCCTTCCACGACCTCGTGCTGCCCCACCACCCGCTTCTCCACTTCTCGACGGAGCTCCACCGCCACCTCCGCCACGCGCTCTAGAAGCGCGACGTCGTTGTCTTCGGCGACAGCCATGTCTGTCGGTGCGTTCATTTGATCGATTTCGGGGTGGGGAGACGGTCGGGCGAAGGTACGAATAGACCGCACATCGAGAGGGTCCGTCAAGCGGGAAGAGCGTGTCGACCACGGCTCCGGAAGACGCGTCACATTTGCTTGCGCTTTTTTTCACAAGCTTGTATCGTATGCAGGCTCAGACAGGCCGAGAGTCGCTCCGACCGAGTCGAGGAGTCGTGGCTGAACAGCCGGACAAGAAGGCGGGTCAGCTCCCGGGCCACGCGCTCGGACTCGGACTCAACATCGTTGTGGCGGCGTTATTTTTCGGGTTCCTGGGTCGATTGATCGGGAGACGGGTCGGGGGAGAAGAGGTTCTCACGCTCGTCGGTGGGCTGATGGGAGCCGCGGCAGGCTTCTACAGCCTCTACGTACATCTGGTCGTTCGGCCACGCGAGAAGGGCGAAGAAGAAGAGTCGCAATGAAGGTGCTTGGGTGGTACGCGGCAATGGCCGCCGTTTTGATCATAATGGCCGGCGGGGCCTTGTGGCCCTTTCTCGACGATCCGGGCCGATCCGGCGTTCTGGCTGCAGCGGCCATTGCGCTACCCTTCCAGATCCTCGCCTTCGCAGCCCTGATCCACTGGGGTAACGAGCCGAATCGCTTCCTGATGGTCTGGGGACTGGGGATGTTCGCTCGACTGCTGGTGGTCGCAGGGGCCGGGTTGGGGAGGGGTGCGGTCGAGGGGATCGACCCCACGGTCTTCCTGCTTTCGGTATGTGGGTTCTTGTTCGCCCTGCTCCTTCTGGAGCCGGTGTTCATGTCTCGACGGAACGGATCGGTACAGTTCGCTCAATGAGTGTCTTCGCTTCGGTACAGGGCGGCCAGGACGGCGCGGAGTCTCATGGACTCGGGTCGATCGCCGACATCCCCGACTTCATCACGCACCACCTGGAAGACTCGCGGGTGTTTGAGTTCGCTGGTCTTCACTTCGATCTGAACGTGTTCGCGATGGAGCCGCTTCATCTGGGGCCACTGGTCTTGGACCTGTCCCCCACGCGCCAGCTCCTCCTCATCTTCATGGCCGCGTTCCTCTGTATCGCCATCTTCGTGCCGCTGGCCCGTGCGACCATGGCGCGGGACAAAGATCACGGCCCACGCGGTTTCGCCAACGGGATGGAGGCGCTCGTCCTCTACTTCAGGGACAACATCGTGCGGGCGAACATCGGACACGGCGCGGACGTGTTCGCGCCGTTCATCCTGACCCTGTTTTTCTTCATCCTCTTCATGAACGTTTTCGGCCTCACGCCGCTCGGGATTACGGCGACGGCGAATCTCTCGGTGACGGCGGCCCTGGCGATCATTGCCTTCGTCGTCGTGGAGATCGCGGGCTTTCGGGAGCTCGGGCCGGCCGGATACGCCCGCACGATTTTCTATTTGCCGGCGGGTCTTCCGACGCTGATGAAGCCGGTCATGCTCGTGATCATGACCATCGTGGAGGCGCTGGGTAAGCTCACCAAGCCGTTCGCTCTCGCCATCCGGTTATTCGCCAACATGATGGCCGGCCACATCCTGATTCTCGCGCTCGTGGGAATGATTCTGGTCACGCAGAGTCTTCTGGTCGGCGGCGTCGCCGTGCTGATTATGAGCGCGCTCATGATCCTGGAGCTTTTCGTCGCGTTCCTCCAGGCGTACATCTTCGCGATGCTGACCTCGGTCTTCATCGGTCTCATCCGGCACGCGCACTGAGGCGCCGCCGGTTTCGTGTCAATCAATCGTCCGCGTAGCGGATATCACCCCCTCAACGTTCGAGGACACTGACAATGTTTGCTCTTTTTCAGGCTGCACAGGACACGGCTGCCACGGGCGGTTTGGGCCTCGTGGGCGCCGGTCTGGCCATCGGCCTCACCGTCATCGGTGCCGGCATCGGCATCGGTCAGATCGGTGCGCAGATGGCGGCGGGAATCGCCCGCCAGCCTGAGGCGACCGGTAACATCCAGACGGCCTCCATCATTCTGGCGGCCCTCATCGAGGGTGCTGCCCTCTTCGGTCTCGGCCTCGTCCTCCTGATCTTCACCTGATTCCTTCGCCTCCTGCTGCAGATCCGAAGAAGTGGCGGGTGAGGTCGGAACCGAAATGGAGAACGGAATGAGGATGAACCGAGTGGGGGTGCAGGTGGCGCTACTGGTCGCTCTGCTGCCTTCGGCCGCGTGGGCGCAGGGGGGGGAGGAGTTTACGACGCCTCTGTTCACTGTGAACTTCGGCACGACCGTCTGGACGACGCTCGTCTTCTTGGCGCTGCTCGCCATTCTGTGGAAGTTCGCCTGGGGCCCGATTCTCAAGGCGGCCGACGAGCGTGAGAAGGGCATTCAGGCCGCTCTGGACGAGGCGAAGGCCCGTCAGGAAGAGGCCGCCAAACTTCTCGAGGAGCATCGGCGACAGCTGGCCGAGGCTCGTAAACAGGCCAACGAGGTTATTGCCGAGGGTAAGGCCGCAGGCGAGCGGGTGCGCAAAGAGATCGAAGAGAAGGCGCGAATCGAGGGGAACGGCATCGTGGAGCGCGCCCGAGCCGAGATCCAGCGCGAGCGGGATGCGGCCCTGGACATGCTGCGCAAGGAGTCCGTCGATCTGGCCCTTTCGGCCGCTGCCCGCCTCCTCCACGAAAAGGTCGACCAGCAGAAAGATCGAGAGTTGGTGGAGAAGTTTCTCGCCGACGTCTCGACTGAGGCTGGCACGTGAGGGACACGACCATCGCTCGGAACTACGCGGAGACGCTCTTCGAACTGGCTCAGTCCAACGAGGGTTTGGACGTGTATGGGGACGGCATCCAGATGATCGCCGACCTCCTCGACTCCAATCCGCGGATGCGTTTGTTTCTCGAGACGCCCCGGATCTCCGCCGAAGACAAGAAGGACGTCGTCCGGCGGGCTTTCGGGGGCGCACTACCGAAGCGGCTGATCAGCTTCATCCTGATTACGATCGACAAGCGCCGGCAACGTCTTCTCCGCGCAATTGCTCGGGAGTTCAGTGCGTTGGTCGACGAGCACCTGGGACGTGAGCACGTCTCCGTCACGGTGGCTCGCCCGATGGACGAGGACACGAAGAGCATGGTGGCCCAGCGCCTCAGTGACATTCTGGGCAAGAAGGTAATTCCGCACGTCGAGGTGAAGCCCGCGATCGTGGGCGGCATCCTGGTGCGAGCGGGCGACACGATCTACGACGGAACGGTGCGGCGGCAGTTGGATGATATGCGCCGCCAACTCCTCCGCGCTGAGCTTCCTGCCGGAAGCCCAGCCTGACCGACTGACACCAGAGGACGACCAGGAACACGATGGCCAACGATTCCCAGTTACGCGCCGGTGAGATCAAGGGCGTTCTGCTCTCCGAGATCGAGCGCTACGAAGAGGATCTCCATGCCGAGGAAGTCGGCGAAGTCCTGGAGGTCAAAGACGGCATCGCCCGCATCTATGGTCTGAACAAGGCTATGGCCTCCGAGATGCTCGAGATCACGTCCAGCCGCGGTGGCGACACGGTCACGGCGTTGGCCCTCAATCTCGAAGAGGACAACATCGGCGCAGTCATCATGGGTGACTGGACCGGGCTTCACGAAGGCGACCAGGTGCGCCGCACGGGTCGCGTGCTGGAGGTTCCGGTCGGACCGGGCTACCTCGGCCGAGTGGTCGATCCACTCGGCACTCCGGTGGACGGTTTCGGGCCGATCGACGGCATCGACGGTCAGCGTCAGATCGACATCGTCGCGCCTGGCATCGTCAAGCGGCAGCCTGTGAGCGAACCGCTCCAGACGGGTATCAAAGCCATCGACTCGATGATCCCGATCGGGCGTGGGCAGCGTGAGCTCATTATTGGCGACCGTGGAACGGGTAAGACTGCGGTAGCGGTCGACGCCATCATCAACCAGAAAGACACCGACGTCATCTGCATCTACTGCGCGATCGGTCAGCGCGCGGGCAAGGTGCGTAGCGTGGTGGAGACGCTGCGGGAGCGGGGCGCGTTGGATTACACCATTATCGTCGCGTCGAACGCGTCCGATCCGGCGCCTATGCAGTACGTGGCCCCGTATGCGGCGACCGCGTTGGCCGAGTACTTCATGTGGCAGGGCAAGCACACCTTGGTGGTGTACGACGACCTCTCCAAGCAGGCCACCGCGTACCGCCAGCTCTCGCTGGTGCTTCGCCGGCCTCCCGGTCGAGAAGCGTATCCCGGCGACGTCTTCTACTTGCACTCCCGCCTCCTTGAGCGGGCGGCCAAGCTGTCCGACGAAAACGGGGGCGGATCGCTGACCGCGCTTCCCATCATTGAGACCCAGGGCGGGGACGTATCGGCGTACATCCCGACGAACGTCATCTCGATCACGGACGGTCAGATCTTCCTCGAGCCGGACCTCTTCTTCTCGGGAGTCCGGCCCGCTGTCAACGTCGGCATCTCGGTGTCGCGGGTGGGTGGCGCGGCGCAGATCAAGGCCATGAAGAAGGTGGCTGGTTCTCTGCGCCTCGACCTTGCGCAGTACCGGGAGCTCGAAGCGTTCGCCCAGTTCGGCTCCGATCTGGACGCCACCACGCAGCGCCAGCTCGCCCGCGGGGCGCGCACGGTCGAGATGCTGAAGCAGCCGCAGTACCAGCCGATGCCTGTCGAGAATCAGGTGGCCGTCATCTACGCGGTGACCAACGGCCTCATCGACGACATCCCCGTGGAGAAGGTCCGTGAGTGGGAGCGAGGCTTCCACGAGCACATGCGGAATCACCACCAGAGCGTCCTCGACGTTATCCGCGAAGGAAAGCAATTGACGGACGAGGTGGTCGAGGGTCTCAAGAAGGCCGCCGCGGATTACAACGACTCGTTCGTCGCGGACCTCGCGGCGGCGTCGGCCTGATCGCTCCCCTGACCCGGACGTAACGAAACGTGGCAGGCGCAAGGGACGTCAAACGGCGGATCAAGACGGTCGACAATACCCGACAGATCACGCGCACGATGGAGCTGGTCGCGACGTCGAAGCTCAAGCGAGCGACGGATCGGGTCTATGCGGCACGTCCGTATTCAGAGGCCCTGGCCGAGATCGTGGCGAGCCTCTACGCGCCTGGACTCAGTGAGAAGTACCCCCTCCTTCGACAGCCGGAAAAGGTTCGTCGCGCGGCCGTGCTGCTCCTGACCGCCAACAGGGGGCTCGCGGGCGCCTTCAACGCGAATCTGATCAAGGAGGCCCGGGCGCTGCTCGGGGAGCTTCGCTCTCAGGGGATTGAGACGGAGTTGCACGTGTCTGGACGAAAAGGCATCGCCTTCTTCCGCTTCCGCGGTGAGGAGATGAAGACGATGCGGATGGATATGTCCGACGCGCCTTCGGCCGAAGAAGCGGCCTCGCTCGTGGACGGTCTGACGGATCGGTTCGAGAAGGGCGAGCTCGACGCGGTGTATGTGGTCAGCTCGCACTTCAAGTCGGCCATGTCGACCCCGCCGGGGCACCGCCGTCTCCTTCCGATCGAGCCGTCGGAAGGCTCGAGCGACGCCGACAACTTCATCCTGTCTCCTTCCGGAGACGTGATTCTCGAGCGGATGCTACCGCTGTACGTACGGAACGCAGTCTACACGTCGCTTGTGGAGAACGCCGCCGCGGAGCAGGGCGCCCGGCGGACGGCCATGAAGAATGCGACGGACAACGCGGGCGACATGCTGGAAACGCTGACCCGCAGCTACAATCGCGCCCGCCAGGGGCAGATCACACAGGAAATCGCCGAGATCGTCGGTGGTGCCGCGGCTCTCGAGTGAGGCCCTTCGCACCCCGCCGTTCAACGATAGGGAACCATGGCTGAGCAGAAGATCGGAAGAGTCGTCCAGGTCATCGGACCGGTGCTGGACGTGGAGTTCGACCCGGAGCACCTCCCGGACATCTATAACGCCCTGCATCTCAAGGGCACGACGGATGGGGGCCAGGACATTGATGTGGTGGCCGAGGTGCAGCAGCACATCGGACGCGGACAGGTCCGGGCCGTTTCGATGTCGTCCACCGACGGCGTCAGCCGGGGCATGGACGCGGTCGACACGGGGAGCGCCATCACGGTCCCGGTCGGCGAAGCCCCGCTGGGGCGGATCCTCAACGTGCTCGGAAACCCTGTGGATGAGCAGGGGCCGGTGGGCGGGGCCGACGCCGCGTCGGTCGAGCGGTGGCCCATCCACCGTGACGCCCCCCCATACGACACGCTCGAGCCGAAGACCGAGATCTTCGAGACCGGCATCAAGGTCGTGGACCTGCTCGCTCCGTACGTGAAGGGCGGAAAGACCGGCCTGTTCGGCGGGGCGGGTGTCGGCAAGACGGTCATCATTCAGGAACTCATCAACAACATCGCAATGGAGCACGGCGGTCGGTCCGTATTCTGTGGCGTGGGTGAGCGCACGCGTGAGGGCAACGACCTCTGGCTGGAGTTCAAAGAGGCCGGCGTGCTGGAGTCGACAGCGCTCGTGTACGGCCAGATGAACGAGCCTCCGGGAGCGCGCCTTCGTGTCGGACTCTCCGGCCTGACGATTGCCGAGTACTTCCGTGACGTCGAAGGTCAGGACGTGCTGCTCTTCATCGACAACATCTTCCGGTTCACGCAAGCGGGCTCCGAGGTCTCGGCGCTTCTTGGCCGCATGCCGTCCGCCGTGGGATACCAGCCGACGCTCGGTACCGAGATGGGTGAGTTGCAGGAGCGGATCACGTCGACGAGCAGCGGTTCGATCACCTCGGTACAGGCCATCTACGTGCCCGCCGACGACCTGACCGACCCGGCGCCCGCAACCGCGTTCACCCACCTGGACGCAACCACGGTTCTGTCCCGCGCGATCTCGGAACTCGGGATCTACCCTGCGGTGGACCCGCTCGACTCGACCTCCCGCATCCTCGACCCGCAGTTCGTGGGTGAGCGCCACTACGAGGTCGCGACGCAGGTGCAGGAGATCCTCCAGCGGTACAAGGATCTTCAGGACATCATCGCCATTCTCGGAATGGATGAACTCTCGGAAGAGGACAAGATCATCGTGGCCCGCGCGCGCCGCATCCAGAAGTTCTTGTCGCAGCCGTTCTTCGTGGCCACACAGTTCACGGGCATCGACGGAAAATACGTCAAGCTCGATGACACGATCGAGTCGTTCGAGCGCGTGGCGGGCGGTGAGTTCGACCATCTACCCGAGCAGGCTTTCTACATGAAGGGCGGGATCGACGACGTCATCGCGGCCGGCGAAGCGCTGGCGAAGGAAGGCTGAGGGTGGCCGACCGCATGCTGAGCGTGCGGGTGGTTTCGCCCGAGAAGATCGTCTTCGAGGGCGACGCTTCGTCGTTGGTCGCGCCTGCGTGGGACGGTCTGGTGGGCGTGCTGCCACGGCATGCGCCGATGTTGGCGTTGCTGGGTGTGGGCCAGCTGAACATCGACCTGCCTGGAGGTGGAAGCGAAGCGTTTCACGTCGCTATGGGCGTCTTGAAGGTCGAGAACGATGAGGTGACCGTGTTGACTGAATATGCGGGATCGGCACCTCCACCCCCGGACGTGTACGATGCTCATCCCGAGGACGATATCGTCGCCAGCCCGGGGAATCCGCTGGTCTGATCGAATGTGGTGCTCGACGGTTCCCGAAGGGTCGAGAGACGTTCGGAGTACCACACCACACCACGGCACGCCGACGAGTTCGGGGTGGGGGGATCGTTCGGTCCCTCCACCTCTTTTTCTTCCTGGGAGATCGCATGAGGCTGGACCTCCACATTCACACGACGGCCTCCGACGGCGCGTGGACACCGGCGGCCGTCGTGGACGGTGCGGCAGCCGGACGACTCGACGTGATCGCGATCGCCGATCATGACACGACCGCGGCCGTCGAGTCGGCGGTAGAGCGGGGGCGGGTGGTCGGCGTCCGGGTGATTCCAGCTATCGAGGTGAGTTCCACGTGGGAGGGCAGGGAGATCCATGTGCTCGGGTACTTCGTCGACCCGGCATCGGAGGTCCTGATCCGCCACGGCGCTCGGGCCCGCACGCTTCGCCGGGCACGGTTGGAGGAGATGGTCGCGCGGTTGGCCCTCCAGGGGATCGATGTCGACTTCGACGAGGTCCTTCGGACGGCGGGGGCAGCAGCGTCGTCGCTGTCGCGTCCGCATCTGGCCCGCGTTCTCGTGGACGGGGGTCATGCGTCCTCCGTATACGATGCGTTCGACCGCCTGATCGGGGACAACCATGAGGCGTTCGTCCCGACGATGCTCCAAACCCCGACCGAGGCGATCGCTGTGATCCACGACGCGGGGGGAATCGCCGTCTGGGCGCATCCTCCCGCCGACCTGGTCGAGCCTCTCCTGGACGGTCTCGTGACGGACGGCCTGGGCGGTCTGGAAGTGCATCGCCCCGGGCATCGCAACTCGGTCACGAAGAGGCTCGCCGGGCTCTGCCGACAGCACGGGCTTCTTCCCAGTGGGGGGTCGGACTGGCACAGCCCCGACGCGGGTCATACCCTCGGCGACTTCTACGTCACGGGCGGGCAGGTCTCTCGGTTGATGGCGGCGGGCGACGCCTGACCCTACGGGTCGCGGACCTCCCGGGCTCGTAGCCGGAGTGCGGTAGCTTCAACTCGGACATCCAGACCGCGTCGCGGACAGGTCAGATCACCCCGTAGCGACAGGGTAGAAGTAGCCTGAAGTTCAGGCCTGGCATAGGAAACGGGCCGTTTTCGCACCATCGCGGGGGCGGCCCGTTTTCGATGCCAGGCCAACCCAGAATCTGCCCTGAATCCGCGTTGACCCGCCCCGTTGTTTACCCTATCTTTCCTTGCTGAGCCGGAACCGGTAACGATTCCGGCCGACAAGCTTTTTGAAAACAGAGGTTGAGAGGGAAGTGAGAGCCTTAGGTAGAGGCTTGAGCGCCTAGTATTTGTCCGGGCAGCTTGAGCTGAAGCCAGAGAAGTGAAAGTGTGACGGCTTTCTGGAAAAGGACTAGCGGGGGAAGT
>JAJCZZ010000007.1 GCA_029262115.1 Gemmatimonadota bacterium
GAGGCCAGGCGCGTGGGACGACCTGGCGGAGTTATTGCCCTGATCACCTACGCGCCCACCGAGGTGGACGCAGCAGTGGACCCGGTGGTGGCCCGCTTTCAGTACGAGACGCTGGGCCCGCACTGGCCTCCGGAGCGGAGGCACGTTTGGGCCGGGTACTCGACGCTGCCCCTTCCCTTCGCCCGGATCCCGGCTCCCGATCTGGCCATCGAAGCGCAGTGGCCGGGCCGGGACTTCCTCGGGTACGTCTCGTCGTGGTCCGGGGTGCAGGCGCTCCAGGCCAGCGGCGGAGACGCGGCATGGAGCGCCTTCGCGGAGGAACTGGAGGCCGTCTGGCCCCTGGACGAGGTGCGGACCATTCGGTGGCCGTTGACCCTGTTGATGGGGCGACTGGGCGAATAAAAAAACGCCCTCCCCCCCGAAATACCATGGGAGAGAAGGACGTTTCAGAGGCGCCGCCCGGACTCGAACCGGGGATCGAGGATTTGCAGTCCTCTGCCTTACCAGCTTGGCTACGGCGCCATATGCGAAGGGGAGCGCAGCGTCGGTTGACCGACCTGTCGCCCCCCTTCGCAAGAGCGGGAGACCGGACTCGAACCGGCGACCCCGACCTTGGCAAGGTCGTGCTCTACCAACTGAGCTACTCCCGCATCTGTCGAGGTCGGAAGGTAGAAAGAGCGTGCGGGAGGGTCAAGCTGGCTCCGACCGCTTCGGAACGTGTGTTCCCACGCTCCGTTCGGTGCACTGCTTCGCCCGCCTGCACCCTCGATACCCAGCACCGATGACCCCCTCTCGGCCGGTTACCTCGTGCTCATCGGTCGCGGTGCGACGCTCTGCTCCATGATGTCGCCATCCCACCCACCGGTCACGTGGATGAACGCTTTCGCGTCATAGAGGAAGGCCTTGATGAGGTTGTGATTCAGATACGCGTAGACGCCCTCCTGCTCGAACGTGTAGACCGCCGCGGCGGTACCACCGGGCACCACGTTCCATGACTCCAGACCTTCCAGCGGGGGATTGTTGAACTTGCCGTACGGCCACACCCAGTCGCCGTGCCCTCCGATGAGATGCGGGGCCGAGTAGTTGTTGGCCTGCGAGTGGAGCAACAGGACCGTTTCTCCAACCTCGGCTTCGAGCCGGATATCGGTCGTAAGGGCACCGTACTGGCCGTTGAAAGCGATGTGCGTAGGCTTCAGTCCACGCATCACTTCGATCATCGGCGCCATCTGCTCGATGAAGCCGCTGAAACGACGGGAGCCGCCGTCCGCGTTCATCGGCACGTAGTAGTCCTGCTCCCCGAAGTAGAACGCCCGGTCGTACTCCACGCGGTCCCCGTACCCGTCGCGCAGCCCCTCACGTGGCAGCACGAGGATCGCGCCGTTGCCCCCGGTCACGACATGGTAGGGCACCATCTCGCCGCCAGGTGCGCAGTGATAGACGAAGAAGCCGGCCTTTTGCGCCCGCCACGTCAAGACCACCTCCTGGCCGGGCGCAACCGTGGTGAGCGCGCCTCCCCCGAGGGCTCCCGTCGAGGCATGGAAGTCGATGTTGTGGGCCATCTGGTTGGTCCCGTCCTCGGTTCGACGGAAATCGACCTCCATGTCCGTTCCGTTCACGAGCGTCAACTCGACCCAGTCCCACTGAAACACCACGGGCACCGGACCCGGCACGCTGTTGTTGAACGCCATCTGCCAAACGAACACCCGCGGGGCGATCTCGACTTCGCGCTCGACGATCTCGAACCGGATCTGCACGACGCGCGGCGGCGTGGTGGCGACTTGCTCGTGTTCGGGAAGGAAGGGGGGCGGGACCATCGCCTGCTGAACGACCTCCGCGTCACCGCGAGCGAACTCCACGACATCGGAATCCGGGGCGGTCCGCCATCGCGTCGCCGGCATGTCGGCGTCGCATCCTGTCAGAGCGATCGAGGCCAGGACGCCGAGCGAAAGACGTGCAAGCGAAAGACGTGCAAGGTTCTGAGTCACGTGTGCGTCTCCGAATGAGAATGTGCGACCGATCGGTCCATTCATCATATTCCCATGAATATTACAGTATTCTTGGGCCTCTGACGATGCTTTGCGACGAGTTTCCTCCGTTCCCCGCGTGCTTCTATCTTTGGCCCCGACGCACTCCCAAGCCCACGGTCCATGGCTTTCCACCGCTCCGGCTCCACTGCCCTCTCTCGCGCCCTCCTGATCGTGGTGGTGGTTCTCGGGGCGGGCGCTTCCGACGCATCCGGGCAGTACCTGTTCGATCCGCTCGTTCCCGCGGGCCGGCTCCGGCTGGCAATCACCCCATCCTTCTCACAGTGGGATACGCGCTACTCGGTCGACGGCACGCAGATCCCTCTGGGCGATGACCTGACGGATCCGACGGGCGCCCTGCTCTTTCCCGCCGTCACAATGCTTCAGGATCAGCTTCGGCAGCTGCTGGAGGCCCCGGGCTACGTCCCTTCCCTCGGGCAGACGTCCGGCTACATCGAGCACGATGTGACCCGGGTCGATTTCGGCGCCGAGGTCGGCGTTTTCGATTGGCTGACCGTCGGCGCGCGCGTCCCCTTCGTGAAGACGCGGACGGCCCTGGGGGTCGCGTTCAGGGCGGGCGAGGACACCGACCTCGGCCTCAACCCGATCCTGGAGCAAAACGCGGCGGTCTCCGCCTACCTCGGGACACTCGACCGAGCGGCGGCGGACGCCCGCGCGCAGGCGACGTCGGTGTGCGCGGCCGGCGCTGGCGATGCGTGCCAGCGGGCCCAGGATCTGGCCGTCCGGGCCGAGGCGTTCGCCGCGCGAACCCGCATGGCGTATCAGGCCTCCGCGTTCTTCCCCGTGGGTGGCACAACGACCGCCGATGCCCTGACGGCGGTCGGTTCGGACCTCTCGGACGGGCTGGAGGAGGCCGGCCTCGATCGCGTGCCCGACCCGCGCTTCGCCTCCGCTCCGCTCGACGAGGCCGGCTTCCTGGGGCTCCCCGGGAACGGAGGCTTGGGAATCGGGACGGCGGGCCTGGGCAACATCAACGCGCTCTGGTCTTTGGGAGATGTCGAATTGACGGCGGCGGCGCGCATTCTCCAGGGCGAGCAGCGCGACTCCGCGGCGCCCTACCCGCGGCTGGCGTGGGCCCTCACGGGCGGTGCCCTCGTGCGGATGGGGACGGGCACCCAGGACGATCCGGACGTCTTGCTCGACATCGGGACGGGAGACGGCCAGATGGACGTAGAGGGCTTCGTCCACGGGGCGCTCGATGTGGGTCGCCGGCTCGCCGTCCGCACGGAGATCCGCTACGGGGTGCAGGGCTCCACCACCCTCCTTCGTCGGGTCGCGCCCGCCGGCGAGATCTTCGCCCGCTCCGCGCTGACCCGTTCCGTGCGCTGGAGCCCGGGCTCCTACACGGACATCACCCTGTCTCCGCGGTATCGCCTGGCCGATGCCGTTTCGCTGGCAATCGACTACCGCCGGTACGCGAAGGGAGCCGACGAGTACCTCTTGGCGGATCCGGCCGACCCGGCCGGCACGCTCGACACGTCGGTACTCGCCGCGGAGACCGAGGTTACGCTGGGGCAGATCGCCTTTGGCCTTCGCTACAGCACCATGGGCGGCTGGCGCCGCGGAACCGTTTCGCCACCGATCGAGGCGGGCCTCCGGGTGGTCCGCACGATCCACGGCAGCGGCGGCCGTGCCCCGCGTGCGACCCGGACGGACTTCACGTTCCGCCTGTTCCCGCGACTCTGGGGCGGCTAGCACCAATACTCTTGCTTTAGAGTCACTTCGAAAGGATGAGGACGGTAGGAGTGTAGCGGGCGGAGCTGCTGCGCCGAGGGTTCCTGGATATGGTGGGATAGTTGCTCATCTTCCGTTTGACGGCACGCGGGTTGGAGCGTCCAC
>JAJCZZ010000008.1 GCA_029262115.1 Gemmatimonadota bacterium
CGCCTGCTTGATCTCCCCCTCGCCCGTGGCTCTCCCGCTCCGGATACCCTGCCCACTCCAGCGTAGCATCCCCCCGGGCCGGGAATCCAGCAGCCTCTTCCCCCATGGGGTAAGGGGCCTGTACCCTGCGCTCACCGTCCGGCACCATTTTCACGCTTTCACAGCCTCATCGTACGCGCGCCTTTCGATCCCGACCTCTCGTGAATAGGCCGGGCTGACATCTCTGAATCAGGGCCTGGCCCCCGAACACTTTGTTTACGCCTGCCTTCAGCCCCTTTGCCCTTCCCGGCGTCTTCTGAGCGTCTAAACTCCCTATCCGTACCAAGTTGAGAGTGCGCATCCGCCGCTCGCCAGATACACTTCGGACGAACACTGCGAGACAATGTGGACTCCGCCCGACCCACAGGTCGACAGGGAAAAGGCGGCCAGTTTCCCATCAGGGCCCAGCTGCTCACACCTCTGACCCGTGGACGACGACTTGGTAGGTTCGACTACCCTGGCACGGCTCTAGCAGATAATAGGCTGTGGGCAGGGATAAAATGTGGACTGTGGTCCGGCCCGGCGTCGCGTATTCTAGGGCCTTGAAGGCCGGAGCTGAGGTCTCATCTCATGTACACGATCTCCCTACTGAGCACGAGATCCCAGACCTCCTTATTGGATCGTACCGTCAGACACACGTTGTCTCCCGGGTTCGGTCTCCGAACTGTGGCGGCGAGCGACTGGGAGGACTTTTTCGGTCAGACTCAGTCGTCAAGGCCATGGCTGGCAGTTGTCGCTATCTCGCGACTGCCGGGCTCTGAACCGGCGGTAGCCCTACGTCGGGCGGCACCCACAACCACGTTGGTGCTATGGAGCGATTCGGACCTGGGGGACGTGGCCAAGGCGGCCCGCCTCGTCCGAGTTGGCTACGACGGGGTGTACGAGGAGCCGGCCACCCCCTCAGAAGCTCAGAAGACACTAGCCGTCGTACTTCGAGAGGGGATCGCGAGGAGGAGCACCGTCATGGGGTTTGAAGCGGTCCGCCAAGAGTTGCCCGACATTCTGGGTCAGTTTGTTGAGGAGCTGTGGGTCAGGTGTCGTAGGCCGATAAGCCCTGAGCACGCCGCGCAGAGTTATAAGTGGAGTCAATCAACCCTGGGGCGGCACCTCGCGGGCGCCGGCCTCCCTCCGATAGGCAAGTTGATAGTATGGGGAAGGTTGATCCATGCTGCCACGCTGATCGGCTCCGCTCACGCGACCGTCGAGGCGACTGCTTCATTCCTTGGTTTCCGCTCAGCAGCGAGTCTCCGAAACCAGTTGAAGCGCTATGTCGGTGTCGCCACGACGGACATCCGGGCTTCCGGCGCTGAGAGTGTCAACCGCGAGTTCATGCGACGCCTGCTGGACGGCGATTGGTCGGTGGGCGGGAAGGCGGAGGACGCGAGCTGAACCCTCTTGCATGAGAGAGTGCGGATTTGATCGTACCGGTGCTGGCCGAAGCCACCGGCGCCCCTCCAGTTTCTCAAGACCATCTAACGCATACCTTCTGGGGAGGTCTCATGCCTCTTGGTATCAAGACGATACGCTTTTCCCTCAAAGCGCCTGCCGCGTCACGCGCGGTTGCTGCTATCGCTCTCATCTTGGGCGGGTGCGCTGATCCGCTTGAGCTAGAGACGGACGGGGCGTACGACTCGTCGCGCTGGTTGATTACCGAACTTCCGGTCTACCAGTCAGGGGGCCCGTCGTGCCCCGCAGTCTCAAATTGTTCCGTCCAGTTCGAGAGCGGGCAGGAAAGGTGCGTTTGCGAACTCAAGGGTCTGGACGTTAGCGCCGCTGGCGGCGATCCGCCGCCCCCACCGCCCGACTGGCCGGAGCCAGCTGGGTGGACCTGGCCGGAACGGGATGTGTATTACGCTGGCGGGTACTCAACTCCGCCGAATGGCAGTGCTTGCGATCCCAATGCTTTCTATGGTGGTTGCGAGTGGGCAGCGACGGTGTCCTGCCCGACAGGCGTGGCGCGGGGGAGTTATGTCACTTGCGTGTTTTCGATTGATCTAGCCGGATCCGCGGTTCAAGGCCTGGGTTGGACCTTCCAAGGGAATCATTCGATAACTAGTCCATCTGGCTACTATGAGACCACTTGGTCGGGTATAGTGGTGGAATCAGGAAAGGTGGCGTTCCATTTCGTCGCGGGGGGGGCCGAGGCGCGAGCCGTGAGTTACATTGAGGTAGTGCCGCGATCGTGGTCATGGGACGGTTCCCGACGCAGTTTCGCCACTGCTGCACCGGGCCAGGTCGACAACTGCATCACCGGGGGATTCGGTCTCACAGCGGACTACATCGGCTGTAGCGCGGGGCAGGGCGTGGGTGTACTTATCAACCCTGGGATGAACCAAGGTTTCACGATCTCCCCAGCCTCGGGGCCAAATGCCGGGCTATGGTATGTGACCAACCCGACGACGCGGATGGATCTTCGGGCACAAATGAATCCGAAGTATCGGCAGGATGGCACAAAGCGTTTGCTCACCGGTGACAGTAACGCGCTGTCAGCATGCCAGTCTGCCTATGCACCGTCCTCGATACCGACGCAGAATACTCACTCTGTAAATACTACTTGTTTCCAGATAGCAGATTTCTCTTCCATGTCCACCTACACATGGAATCACGAAGGTCAGCACTTGAGCTTGGCTCAGGGAGAGGCTCAGAAATCGGGTAATGATATATACAGCCAGTGGGAGGGGATAGTGGAGACGTCTCAAAATGCCGCCTTTACCCTGGCAAATACGACACAAAACGGAATGCATTTGACCGTGACAGACACCGCCAATTCTATCCACAATGGACCCCCGCCTATCTATTGGACCTTCTATCGTCACGTAGGCTCGGGCGTCTGGCAGGCCCAGACACTCCAGCCGGCAAACTGACATGAATCACCTCGGCAAGGAGGATGTGATGAAGGTGCTATGGACGGCCGCAATGGCTCTTCTTCCAATGGGGTTGCAGGCTCAGAAGGTTCCATCCGACATACGCGAGATCCCAACGGTGGAGTCGGCGTTGGCAGGAGTCCGGGGTGGCGTTGCCAGCGCGGCTATCGGATATCTCACGCAAGAGGGTATCGCCCGTACGCCGCGGGAATTGAGCGCGTTGGTGGACAGCTTGGTGGTGGTAGCGGTCAAGTCCCAGAAGGATGGAGCCGAATCGGATCGGCTGGCCGCCCGTGCAGCTGTGGCTGCGTTGGCCACCTCGGCGCTGGATGGCCACGTGGCATCTCGGGCGGCGTTCCTTTCACAACGCGGTGTGGATGTGCATCCGGTCGTCTTCTCAGGCGCGTTTGATGCTCTGGAACGGATCTATCACAGTGCCGGCGACGTTGCCGTGCGCGGAGCCATCCTGAGTTCGGTCGCCCGGATCTCCATAGGTAGGGTGACGGCGTTTTTGGTGAACGTGGCCACCGATCCGGCTCCGCCCGACCGGGCCTCGGCCGCCGAAGCCGTTCGTTTGCTCGCCGCGGAAGACTTGCCCGGCGGTGTGGACGCCCTCCGACGCCTATACCGCACGGGGGCGGTGTCTGAGCCCAGCGCGGTGGAGATCTTGAACGCGATCGCGGCAAACCGTGGGTGGCCTGGGGCCCCTGGGGGCTTGGGGTCGCACCATTGAAGCCTGCGCTTGATGCCGACCCTTCCGCCATCTACCTACCTGGAGCGAAATGAGTGACGGTTCGGCGGGAGAAACCCCAGGGGCCAGGGTCAAGTGGGCGCGACGCCCGGTGCGGTAGGTAGGCACGAACAGAGATGTCCGGCGGCCCGTCGGCTCGGGCCCCCCGCCCGATCTATGACTCGAACCGGTAGCCGATCTTCCAGACCGTGTGGATATGTTCGGGCCGTGCGGGGTCGTTCTCCAGCTTCTGGCGAAGCTCCGACACGTGCGAGTCGACCGTGCGGGTAACCACCGCCGCGCGGTGTCCCCATACGTCCATGAGGAGATCCTGGCGTGACATCACCCTACCCTCGTTGGCGATCAGGGCGAGCAGGAGATCGAAGGCCTTGGGAGTGAGGGAGACCTCGGAGCCCGCCCTGTGGACAGTTCTAGCGGCGGGATCCACCTCGATCACTCCGAACTTCGACGCCCGGTTCGACTCTCCCGCCCCGTTCGTGCTGGCACGCAGGATTGATCGGATGCGCTCGAGCAGTTCGAGAAGTCCGAACGGCTTCGTCACGTACTGGTTCGCATCCAGCCGGAAGCCGCGCACTTTGTCCGCTTCTTCACCTCGGGCCGTGAGGAACAGCACCGGCCGGTCGAAGCCCTCCTGGCGCAGGGCGTGGAGGACCTGGAAGCCGTCCAGGCCCGGCATCATGACGTCCAGAATCAGAAGATCGGGCGCTTCCGCGCGCGCGGCCGCCAGTCCGGACGGCCCGTCCCCCGCCCAGCGGACCTCGTAGCCCTCGAGCTCGAGGTTGTGACGGATACCGGCCGCCAGGTCTTCGTTGTCCTCGACCAGCAGGATTCGGGCGGTCATACCCCGGCCCTCAAGGAGATCGGGAGCTCAGGCCGCGGCCCTGCGGACGCCGCGCGCTCACAATGCGGCCCTCGGCGACATCGAAGCACTCGTGCCGCGACCGTGGCCGGCGCAGCCCCCTACGTCGCCGCCTCATGCCACACCGGTGGCTGACGCGGACGTGCTCCCCGCATGATCATCCCGCGCGAAATGGAGCGGGGAGGCCGTTCGCGCTCCGGGAATCTCCAGCACGAAGCGAGCGCCCCCGTTCGGCGCGTCCTCCACCCAGGTCCGCCCTCTGTGCGCCTCCGCGATCTCGCGGACGACGGACAACCCGATGCCGCTGCCGGCCACGGCCGTTCCGCCCTGCTGGCCGCCCCGATGAAATGGCTCGAAGACCCGCTGACGCTCTCCCTGGGACACGCCGGGACCGTCATCGTCGACGTAGATCCGGATACTGTCCCCGAACGCTTCGGCACCCACCACAACCGTTTGGCCTGGGCTGCCGTAGCGCACCGCGTTGTCCATGAAGTTGAGAAGGACCTGTCGGATCGAGTCCCGATGGACCTCGGCCAACAGAGGTCGGCCCACGTCGACCGTGAGCGTCCCCTTGCTCTCAGGCACGAGTGGCGCGAACGCGTCCACGGCCTGACGGATCTCGTCGCCGAGTTCGACGATCTCCCTCTCGGTGGAGGCGACCCCGCGCTCCGAGCGAGAGAAGTGGAGAATGTTCTCGACGAGATGGGTGAGGCGTACGGTCTCGCGGTCGATGCTCTCGAGCGCCCAGTTCCGCTGTTCCTCCGTTCGAGTGCGTCCAAGCCGCAGGGTTTCGGTGAACAGGCGCACCTGGGCGAGCGGCGTGCGGAGCTCGTGCGACACGTTCGCGACGAAGTCCTGACGCAGGCGGGCGAGGTGGTTCTCGCGGCGGAGCTGAACGAGCGCTGCCCCCGCCAGGGCTGTGGCCAGGAGCACGATGAGCAAAAGTACCGGCGTGCGATCGCTGGGCAGACCACCGATGACGAGCCGATCCGCCATCTCCGGAACGACCGAAGCCCGGATGACGCCCCCGCCGAGGGACGCGCGGCCCTCCACTTCGGCCGCGAAGGAGTGGTCTTCATCGGGGCGAGATCGGAAAGCGAAGTCGCCGAAGTCGTCGAGCACGTCAACCCGGACGACCTGCGAATTGTCGAGGCCTTCGGTCAACGATCCGGGAAGGAGGCCCCCTTTGTTGAGTGCCCACTGGTAGAGGGCGTTGAGTTGGGTTCGATTCACCTCTACGCCGTACAACAGCGTGTCCGCGGCTGCCTCGAGCCCGCTCGTGAGCCTGGTCGAGGACACCAGCCGCGTGTAGGCGATCAGCGGGCCGTCTTCGACCTGCATGAGGGCGAAGTTCCACCCGTTCTCGTAGCGCTCCCGGGCGTGGTTCCTCGTGGCCTCCAGGACAGCCGCTTTTGGAAGGTCCGCCGCTGGGCGCCCTCCCCACTCCCCACCGTCGTCGGTCGGCCCGAGGCGCGTGAAGAACGACCACGCGCCGGCGAGCCGGGTGGGTGCACAATCGCACTGCTTCGGCCCGGTCGGCCCCAGAAGCAGGGAGAGGCATTCCTGTGTCGCATGTCCCTGTGCGAAGAGGCGGTTGTTCCGGGACACGGCAAACGTGTTGTTGAACCGCTGCTGGAGCAGTTCGGTCACCCGCTGCTCGAAGCTCAGGGCAGCGAATTCGCCGTAGTCGCGGAGCACGCCGGTGGCTGCGGCCCGGTGCGAGCGCTCCGCCCGGTACGCCTCCAGGGCGCCGAAGCCAGCCACCGCCAAGCTCAGCCCGAGGAAGGCGACGGGTATTCCACGCCGCCACCCCGGTCCTCGACCGCCCGATCTACGTCCGCCCCGTCCGTTCATCCATTGATGATGGCTTGGGTAGTGGTGCTACGGGAAGGGAAAAGTGTTCGGGAAGTGTGGAGGGAGACCTCGGAAGAGCCTCCCAGCGCCTCGAATTCATCGGGTCCGTACCGCCCCAGGATATCCATCTTTCCGGCGCCTCGTGGGGCCACGACCACACAGTCGCCCTCTCCGATCGAGCCACGCTCGACGTCGAGCGAGCTATAGAGGATTCCTTGGTGGGTCATGAGAACGCGGTTGGCGCCATCCGTCGGATTCGTCAGAAGCCTGCGGCGCTCGGCCTTCTGTTCCGGGCGGTTCCCGTACACCAGCGCGTCACTCACCTGGCTCCTGCCGAAGCCGAGCTCGGCACTGTTCTTCGTACGTGCGTACGGGCTCGTGAAGACCTCGCCTATGGGGACATCCAGCGCGCTGAGGACCTGACCGAGGCGGCGCGCCTGGGCACGCCCCCTGTCGGAAAGGACGCGCTGAGTGGACGGATCGTCGTAGTCCACTCGGCGGGCGTCGCCACGGCTCCGGTCCGTGATCGCGTGCCGGCATGCCAACACGAGCCCACCCTCACGGAGCCGGTCCAACACGGCCCGGGAGCCGGGGGTGGTGGTCACGGCATGAAGGGCTTCGACCTCATCCGCCCGTGTCGGGGCGGGGGCATCGAGAAGGCCGTCCACATACGCCGGGGCTGGCACGGCCTCTACCAGGGCCACACCACGCGACGCGCTCGATCCGACGACGACCGCCACCGCCAATACGCCAACGAGAGCGGCGACGGCGGCCGGCCCCGCCAGGGCGCGCGGACGGGCCAGGCGGGCGGCCACGGCCGGTGTCATTGCCAAGAGTGCGAGAGGCGCGGCATAGCTCCCCGCTCTCTCGACGAACTCCCAGATCGGGGCGCCCGTCACGGGGAAGAGGGCTTCGGTGAATACCTTCCACACGAGCGCGGTCACCAACAGGGCAGGTGCCGGGCGCGCGACAATCGCCAGGCCGAGCAGGACCTCCCCCCAGCCCATCGCCCCGAGCAAAGACGCACTCATGCCGACCGTCGCCATGTGCTCCGCCAGCATGGGCTTTCCGACGATGGCCAGACCGCCGTGCCCGACCAACAGCAGCCCGATTGTCCCGCGCAGCACCCAGGCCACGCGCTCTCGGGTCTCCGGGGTCAGCCGGCCGATCCGAACGGGAGCGAACCAGCCACGCAGTCGACTGCCCCTCAGCGTGAAACCGACCGCCACCAGAAGGGCGAGCGGCACACCATAGTTGCCCCCCCGTTCGAGCGTCTCGAAGAAGCTCTCGCCGGCAAGGGGCCGGAGAAGGGCGGTCCAGACGGCCCAGACGACCATGTACGCGAGCATGAACGGTCGCGGCGACAGCAGCACGGCAATGCCCATCAGAATGTCGACCGTTCCGACGAGCGGCATCAGGACCCACGCCCACGACTCCGGGATTCCCGCCACCGCGAAATAGGGAAGCCATGCCTCCTTTCCTATGATGCCGAACGCCCCGTGGCCGATGAAGCAACCGGCCGCGCCCACTCGAAGAACCGCCTCCAGCACCCGCTCCTGCCTCCCGCCCTCTTTCCACCACCCGAACATCTGTCGTCCTCCCGATTGGGGTCCTCTCGTTGCATCAACGGTACGGGACCGCCCCACGAGATTGGTGGACGAGACGAATCGAAGGTGTTCGGAAAGTGTTATGGAGGACGGTGGACGCGGGTCAGCGCCCTCCCCACTCCAGCTTCGGAAGGGCACTCCCCTGGACCTCGCACATCCGGTCGATCATCTGAACCGCTTGCCGGTAGGAGGCGCACGTCGGGTCCAGGAGCACGGCCTGGAGAAGGAGGTCACGCGAGCCGGCCTCGAACGTGTTTACCAGCAGCCGGTTGATGCTGCACTGCGTGCGCAGCAGGGCCAGGACTCCTTCCGGGAGCGGCTCCATCCGCATGGGGTGGAGCCCCGACGAGTCCGCGACGGCCGGGACCTCCACGACGCTGCCCTCCGGAAGGCCTGGCACCCAATCCGCATTCGGCACGTTGACGGCGGCCAAGGCGCGCTCTTCGCCGCACGCGACGCCTTCGATGATGGGAATGGCCAACTCGCCGGACGGCCGGAGCGCCTGTTCCTGTCCTTCCCGCACCTCTCGAGGGGGCTTCAGGCGCTCCGGCACCGCGCCGGGAAACAGCGTCGCGTGGGTCGGATCGTCGTTCAAGTTGTACAGCCAGGTCGGGACCCGACCGGTCTCCCAGGGGTGCCCCTCGCGCGGATCGTAGAAAAATTGCAACGCGCTACTGGCCAGGAACTCCGGGGCCCACCGCACATACTCGCCGATGTGGTTGGCTCCCGGCGACGGGTATAGACCGAAGACGCGGAACAGTGTCCGGCTGAGCGCGATCTCATCCCAGTCCGACAGCCAATGCGCCTCGGCCTCACGCTCGCGCAGCCGGGGATACAGATCCGCGCCCGTGCTCCGGCTGCGCAGGCTCTGGAACCAGGTGAAGTGGTTCAGCCCGCTGGCGTACCCTTCCAGGTCATCCAGGGAGATGCCGAGAAGGCGACATACCTGCTCCTTCCCGTGGAACACACCGTGGCACAGGCCGACCACGTGCGTCGACGTCAGTCGAGTTTGGGCCTCGCACAGTTTGGTCAGCGGGTTGGTGTAGTTGAGCAGCCACGCGTCGGGGCACACACGCTCCATCGTTCGAGCGATCTCGACGCTTGGGCCCATGTTGCGGAGCGCGTGGAAGAGGCCGCCCGGTCCGCCGTTCTCTCCATAGATCTGTTGAAAGCCGTGCATCCTGGGAATGTGGAAGTCCTGCGCCCAGTAGAAGTAGCGCTGGATTTCGATGGCCATGACCACGAAGTCGGCGCCCTCGAGCGCGCGCTCCAGCTCCGTGGTCTGATGAACCCGATGTCCGCGGCTCGATCGCTCCGAAAGCACGGCGGCGTACGCCGCCGTGCGCTCCAGCTCTCTCTCGTCCAGATCCATCAGCCAGATGTCGTGCGGTTCCCGGCCGAGCGGCGCACTGAGGTAGATGTCACGAAGGGTGGCGGGCCCGAACTCCCGGCTGCCCGCTCCGACCAGCACGATCTTGAGGCTCACGTCGGGATCTCGACTTCGGCCGCGTCCCGCCGCTCGAAAAAGCGCGCGGCCCCGACCGCCGCCGCGGCGGCGCCGGTGCGGAATCTCATCATGGTCGGTGTCATCACTCCTCCGGGGTCGAGACGGCGGCAAGGTAGTGGGCGCCCGCACCTGCCGCACCACGTGGAACCCCCTTCCCGCGATGGGTAGATTCCGCCCCATGACGTACGACCCCATCCGCATCCGCGGCGCGCGCCAGCACAACCTCAAGAACATCGACGTGGATATTCCGCGCCGCCGTCTCACGGTGGTCACGGGGCCGTCGGGTTCGGGGAAGAGCTCGCTCGCGCTCGACACGCTCTTTGCCGAGGGGCAGAGACGGTATGTCGAGTCGCTGTCGACGTACGCGAAGCAGTTTCTGGAGCGGATGGAGAAGCCCCTGGTCGACGCGGTCGAAGGGATTTCGCCGGCCGTGGCCATCGAACAGAAGAATCCCACCAAGTCGAGCCGGTCGACCGTGGGCACGTCGACCGAGGTGTACGACTACCTGCGCCTTCTCTGGGCGCGTGTGGGCAGGACCTACTGCCCGGTGTGTGATCTGCGGGTGCAACCGGACACGGTCAGCGGCGCGGTGGACGCGGTTCTCACGCTGCCAGCCGGCACGCGCATCCAGGTGACGTTTCCCCTGCCCATGAGCGAGGAGGTCAACCACCCACTCGTCGTGTCGAACCTTCGGACCATGGGCTTCGTGCGCGTCCTGGTCGACGGCGAATCGATGGACATCTCGGGTCCGGATGCGGACGAGCCGGCGACCTTCGGGCTCGACCTCTCCGCGCAGTCTGAGGTTCTGGTGGTGGTGGACCGGCTGAAGGTTTCCGTGGACGACGCCGAGCGGCTGGCCGACTCCATGGGGACATGCTTCACGGAAGGAGAAGGCGAAGCGGTGATCGTGGTCGCGGACCCCCCGAAGGATGTCCCGGAGCGACTTCTGTTCACCGAGCACTTCCGCTGTCCGGACCACCCGGACGTCGAGTTTCTGGAGCCCACACCCCAGCTCTTTTCCTTCAACAACCCGTACGGCACGTGCCCGGAGTGCACCGGGTTCGGTGCCACGCTCGAGTACGACGAAGGGCTGATCATTCCGAACCCGCAGCGGACGCTGTCCGACGGCGCCGTCGATCCATGGTCCAAGCCGCGGTACCGCAAGGAGCGGGACAAGCTTCGGGCGTTCGCGACCGATCGGGGCGTGTCCCTCTACAACTCCTGGGCGGAGCTTCCTGAGCCATTCCGGCGGGAAGTGCTCGATGGCGTCAAAGGCGGTAAGGGCGTGAAGGCATTCAAAGGCATCATCCCCTTTCTGAGGTCCCGCGAGAAGAAGCGCTACAAGCAGTATATCCGAGTCTTCTTGCGCCAGTACCAGAGTCCGCGACTTTGTGGTGAATGCGGGGGTGCGCGTATTCAGGCGCGTGCGCTGAACGTGCGGCTCGGCAGCGACACGATCGCGGACGTGAGTGAGCGTCCCCTCGACGAACTGCAGGAGTGGGTGCACGCGCTTGAGCTCTCGGAGATGGAGGCGCACATAGCCGAGACGATCCTCCGTGAGATCCTCGCGCGGGTCGCGTTCCTCGTGGATGTGGGACTCGGCTACCTGACGCTGAGCCGGCAGACCCGAACGCTGTCCGGAGGCGAGGCACAGCGGATCAACCTGGCCAACTCCCTCGGCTCACGGCTGGTCGACACGCTGTACGTCCTCGACGAACCGACCATCGGCCTTCACCCTCGTGACACCGGCGCCTTGCTCGATCTCCTGGTCAAGCTGCGGAGCGCGGGGAATACGGTGGTCGTGGTCGAGCACGACTCACAGGCGATTTCCGCTGCGGACCACATCGTGGAGTTGGGCCCAGCTTCCGGCGAACAGGGCGGGCAGGTCGTCTACGAAGGTCCACCGGCCGACTTGGCTGGTCGGGATACGGCCACCGGGCGATACCTCGCCGGAGACAGCGGAACCGAGGTGCCCGACGAGCGGCGCAAGGTGCGCGGGCCGTTTCTCATCCTCAAGGGGGCTCGCCAGCACAACCTGAAGGGCGTGGACGTGGAGATCCCCCTGGGGACGATGACGGCGGTCACCGGTGTGTCCGGATCCGGGAAGTCCACGCTCGTTCACGATGTGCTGTACCGCGCCGCGGAGCGTGAGTTGGCGGGCGAAACGACCGCCAAGGAGCACCTGGGCGAGGTCGTCGGCGAGTACGAGTCGCTCGCTGGGCTGTCACACCTGGAGGCGGTGATCCTGGTGGACCAGTCGCCGATTGGCCGGACCCCCCGCTCGAATCCGGTGACGTACATCAAAGCGTGGGATGAGGTGCGGAAGATCTTCGCGGATCAGCCGCTCGCGCGGGAGCGCGGCTATACCGCCGGCCACTTCTCCTTCAACACGAAGGGCGGGCGCTGCGAGGAGTGTACCGGAGCCGGCCAGGTCGAGATCGAGATGATCTTCATGGCGGACGTCTACGTTTCGTGTGAAGCGTGCGGGGGTCGCCGCTACGGGCGCGAGATTCTGGACGTGAAGTACAAGGGGATGACCATCTCCGACGTCCTCGAACTGACCGTCGACGAAGCCATCCGCTTCTTCATCCGCCAGCGGAAGCTCGGAAAGACGCTCTGGCACCTCCAGCAGGTCGGCCTCGGGTATCTGCGGCTGGGCCAACCCGCGCCGACGCTTTCGGGCGGCGAGGCGCAACGTTTGAAGGTGGCGCGCGAGTTGGCCGGGGCCGCGGGCAAGAAGGGTCGAAAGCTCTACATCCTGGACGAGCCGACCACGGGTCTGTCGGGCGAGGACGTCGAGAAGCTGGTGTCCGTGCTTCATCGCCTCGTGGACGCCGGCAACACGGTGCTCGTCATCGAGCACAATCTGGACGTGATCAAAGTCGCCGACTGGGTCGTGGACATGGGGCCCGGTGCGGGCATGCGCGGGGGTGAGGTCGTGGCGATGGGCCGGCCGGAAGACGTAGCCCGGGTGCCCGAGAGCGCGACCGGAAGGTATCTGGCGGAAGTGCTGTAGGCGTCAGGCCACGATGACCGGCAGGCCCTCGGCACCGGCGGCGTCGAGGAGTCGCCGGTCTCCTGCCACGAACGGATTAGAGGCCCGTCCGAGCCGTCCGTCGAGGGTCAGGGCGGAGGCGAGTTGAAGTGCATCGCCTGCCCGGAGCGGGTGCCGCCGAAGTAGACCGCGCGCGGTGGCTGTGACTGACGATGTGACTTCCACGACGACCCAGCCGCCGAAGTCCACCAGAAACGCGTCGGTCACCCGGTCGCACTGCGGCCCAGTGATCGCCTCCTCCCTTCGGAGGCGGGAGAACGCGGACACGACCTCGACCTCCGATAGTCGGCTGACGATGATCCGGTAGTCCACCATCATCCGACGAAGGGCCGCCGACTCCTCTTGCTGGATGTATGCACCGACGATCGCGCTGGCGTCGAAGAATCCCGTCACCCGCGTTCGTCTCGGTCCAGGGAAACGGCGTCGGCGGCGGAGCGTCCGTCCGCGGTTCGGATCGGTCGGAACGAGGTCAGCGTGTGGCCGTCGGACGGCAACGAGACGACGCCGTCGGCGGCCAACTTCAACAACGCGGCCTGGGTGTCATCCTCAGGCTGGCCAACGGGCCGCAACTCGGCCACGGGTGTCCCCCGGTCGGTTACAAGGATCGTCTCTCCCTGGCGGACACGCGCAAGGTACGTCCCGAGCCTCGTCTTGAGCTCTCTCGATCCGACCACTGACGACTTCTTCATGTGGTTATTGTAGCCACATCACCTATCTTTGGCGACGTTGCTTCCGGCAACAACCAGCGTCCTGTTAGGTGGAGACTGGCCGTCACGGCGCCGTCATCGTCTCGTGTCCTCGCAGCGTCCAAAGCGGTTCAACCTGATTCTCGGCAGGCCCTCGTGACTCCATGACCGCCTCCGCCCCCGAGGTGTCCGTGCTGCTCCCCGTGCGGGACGGCGCTCGCTGGCTCGACGAGGCGATGGCCTCTCTGCAGGCCCAGACGTTTGGCGACTTCGAGATCATTGTCGTGGACGACGGCTCGCGAGACGCCACGCCGACGATCCTTTCGGACTGGGCTGACCGCGATGCCCGCGTGCGCGTGGTGTCCACCCCGCCGCGGGGGATCGTTCCGGCCCTCGAAACCGCTCGCGAGCGCGCCCGCGCTCCGTACCTGGCCCGCATGGACGCGGACGACCGGGCGCACCCGGAGCGCCTGGAGCGGCAACTCGCCAAAATGCGCGCGGGCAGCGAGCCGTATGCTGGCCGCTCAGGGGTGGGCGATCTGGGGGCTGGGGGTTCGCTCGTCGGATGCGGGTGCGGGGTCCGCTACGTCCCGGAGTCGGACGTGGCGGGAGGAGCCCAGCGCTACCAGACGTGGATCAACTCGATCGTCACCCCGGACGACATCGATCGCGCCATGTTCGTCGAGTGCCCCCTCGCGCACCCCACGTTCTTCCTGAACGCCGCCGCGGTCGAGTCGGTCGGCGGGTACCGTGACGAGGGGTGGCCGGAGGACTACGACCTGATTCTCAGGCTCTGGGAGGCCGGAGGACGCTTCGCGAAGGTCCCGGACGTGCTGCTCGACTGGCGGGAGCGCCCCGATCGTCTGTCGAGGACGGATGATCGTTATTCACCGGCCGCCTTTCGCCGGTGCAAGGTCCACTACCTCGACCGAAGCCTCCTGATGGACCATGACGGTGTCGTTCTCTGGGGCGCGGGTCCGGTCGGGAAGGCGTTCTCACGCGAACTCCAGGCGCGCGGACACCGTGTACGGGCCTTTGCCGAAGTGGACCCGCGGAAGATCGGCCAGCACATCCACGGCGCGCCCGTGCTGGACACGACCGCGGCCCTTGGGATGACCCGCGCCCTGCATCTGACGTCGGTCGGCCAACCGGGCGTTCGGGAGCACCTTGGTGCTCTGCTCTCGGGCGCCGGCTTGGTGAGCGGACGGGACTTCGTGCACGTGGCCTGAGTGGGTCACCTCGTGGGAGGGCGGAAATCGTTGTCCCACTTCGGGTTTCCGGGTAGCAGAACAGCGTCGAAACGGTTAGTTTCTCCAGAGTCCGGAGACTCTTCTCCGCCCCTCTTGCACGAGACGGGCGCCGCCTGCGGCAGCGGCGTGGCTTCGATCCACTCCATGAAAGGTCAACGCTGATTTGATACGTCGTGGAATGGGTGTGATCACGTTCCTGCTCGTGGTGTTCGGTCTGGAGCTGTCCACGCAGGGGGTTTCGCTCGTGTTGGCCCGCATAAGCGCTGGCGTCTCGGCCGTCTTCGCCGGCGTGGAGTTCCATGTCGGGGCTGCTCGTTTTCTGGTCGGGTTGACCTTCCTGCTGCTCGGCCTGGTGCTGTGGGCCCTCGGGATCTGGTCCGCGCACGCGCAGGCAAAAGTGGCCGTCGTGGGCGCGGCGTGCCCCCAGTGTGGAAATGACACGAGGCGTGTGAAACGAAGGGACTGGCAGCGGCTCCTCTCGTTCGTTTGGGGCGAGCGGCTGACGCGTCGTCGCTGCGAGACGTGCCACTGGACCGGTCTCTCGCTACGGCACTGATCCCGGCCTGATACCAGAAACGACGTTCCTCCGGCGCTCCAGGGCGGTCGGACCCAACTAGAGGGAAGTTTGCATGGCAGACGAAGAACTCGACCTGACCGGTGGCGCAGGGGGGCAACGTGTCCTCGCCCGTCTGATCGAAGACGAGATGAAGGAATCGTTCATCGATTACTCGATGAGCGTCATCGTGCAGCGAGCGCTTCCCGACGTGCGGGACGGCCTGAAGCCTGTACACAGGCGCATTCTGTACGCGATGAGCGAGGCTGGCCTCGGCCCAGGTCGTGGCTACAAGAAGTCGGCCACCGTGGTCGGTGATGTGCTGGGTAAGTACCACCCACACGGAGACAGCGCGGTCTACGACTCCATGGTCCGGATGGCGCAGGACTTCTCGCTCCGATATCCGCTCGTGGACGGCCAGGGCAACTTCGGGTCGATCGACGGGGATTCTGCCGCTGCCTACCGGTACACGGAAGCGCGGCTCATGCCGTTGGCCGCGGAAATGATCGCGGACATCGAGAAGGAGACCGTCCGCTTCACCCCGAACTTCGACGGCCGGATCATGGAGCCGACGGTGCTGCCGTCCAAGGTTCCAAATCTGCTGATCAACGGTTCGTCGGGCATCGCGGTCGGGATGGCCACCAACATCCCCCCGCACAACCTCCGCGAGATCGTGGCCGCCGTGCAGATGCTCGCGGACGATCCCACGGTTCCGCAGGAATTGCTGGAGGCGACGGTCACGGGTCCGGACTTCCCGACCGGGGGATACGTCTGCGGCACGGAGGGGATTCTCGACGCCTATCGTACGGGCCGCGGCAGGGTCGTCATGCGCGCCCGTGCGGAGATCGAACAGGTGGACGCCAACTCGGAGCGGATCGTCGTCAACGAGATCCCGTTCATGGTCAACAAGTCCCGCCTGATCGAGCAGATCGCCCAACTGGTTCGTGACAAGAAGCTCACCGACATCCGGGACATGCGGGACGAATCGGACCGGGACGGCATGCGCATCGTCATCGAACTCAAGCGAGACGCCGTTCCGCACATCGTCCTGAACCGCCTCTACAAGCACACCCAGATGCAGTCGACCTTCGGGACGATTCTGCTGGCGCTGGTGGACGGCGTTCCGAAGGTGATGTCGCTCCGGGAGATGCTGCTCCACTTCATCGACCACAGGCTCGTGGTCATCGTGAAGCGGTCGGAGTACGATCTCGCGAAGGCTCAGGATCGGGAGCACATCCTCGAGGGATTGAAGATCGCCGTCGACCGTATCGACGAGGTCATCAAGATCATCCGGGGCTCGAGCGACACGGAGTCCGCCTCGAACCAGCTCCAGGAGACGTTCGAGCTGTCGGAGCGCCAGGCCAAAGCCATTCTGGACATGCGTCTGGCGCGGCTCACGGGGCTCGAGATCGACAAGCTCGAGGAGGAGTTGGGCCAGATCCGGGCTCAGATCAGCGAACTGCTCGAGATCCTCGGTTCGGAGGAGCGCCGTCGCGAGATCATGAAGGAGGAGTTGGACGAGATCGCCGCGAAGTACGGCGACGAACGGCGCACCGAGATCATCGGATCTGTCGGCGCCTTCAACGTCGAGGATCTCATCGTCGAAGAAGACATGGTGGTCACGATCTCACACCAGGGCTACGTGAAGCGGCTCGCCGTGGACACGTACAAGGCACAGCGGCGTGGCGGTCGCGGCCTGCGAGGCATGGACACCAAGGAAGAGGACTGGGTCGAGCACCTCTTCGTCGCGTCGACGCACGACTACCTCATGATCTTCACGCGCGCGGGCCAGTGCTATTGGCTGAAGGTGTGGGAGATCCCGACGGGTGGACGGAATTCCCGTGGTAAGCCGATCGTCAACGTCCTGAACCTCGAGGGCAAGGAGGAGATCGCCTCGGTCGTGCCGGTTCGCGAATTCGCCGAGGACAAGCACCTGCTGTTCTGTACCCGGAAGGGGACCGTCAAGAAGACGAGCCTGGCGGCGTACGGGAACGTCCGGCAGGTCGGGCTCAATGCCATGAACGTCCGCGAGGGTGACTCGCTCATCGACGTTCAGATCACGTCGGAGGGCGACGAAATCATCCTGGCGACGTCAGGAGGTATGGCCATCCGCTTCCCGGAGGCGGACGCGCGTTCCATGGGTCGCGCGACCGAGGGCGTACGGGGCATTCGGCTGTCGACGGATGACGTCGTGGTCGGCATGGTCGTTTCCCGCCCGGAGTCGAACCTGCTGGTCGTGACCGAGAAGGGCATGGGCAAGCGGACGGACCCGGAAGCCTACCGTCTCCAGGGCCGCGGCGGGAAAGGCGTCATCAACCAGAAGCTCTCGGAGCGGACCGGGAAGGTCGTCGCCATCAAGGCCGTGTCCGACGACGAGCAGTTGATGGTCATCACGAAGAAGGGTGTCGTGAACCGCCAGCGGGTGTCGGACATCTCGCTGATCGGACGGGCGACCCAGGGTGTGAAACTCGTGAATCTCGACAAGGGCGATGTCGTGATGGACGTGGCGCGCGTGATCGTCGACGACGACGACATCGAGTACGACGAAGACGGCAACCCGATCGATCCGGTGGAATACGACGAAGACGGCAACCCCATCGAGCCTGTCGACGGCGCGGTGGTGAGCGAGGCCGCGGCCGAAGCGGGAGGCGATACCGAGGTGGCGACGGCGCACGACGGCGTGGTCGAGGATGATGCCGAGCCCGAAGGAGAGGACGAGGATACATGAGTTGGATCGAGGGAGAGGGGCTGGTCGGTCTCCCGGAAATCGAGGCCGCGGCTCGCCGGCTCGCCGGTGTGGCGGTGCGTACGCCCCTGCTCCCTTCGGATGCGGTGTCCGAGCGCGTGGACGCCGAAGTCAGGCTCAAGTGTGAGAACGTGCAGCGCACGGGCTCGTTCAAGATTCGGGGTGCGTTCAACTACGTCTCGCAGCTCTCCGACGATCAGGTCCGGGGTGGGATCATTACGTATTCGTCCGGAAATCACGCCCAGGCAGTGGCGTTGGCTGGCAAGCTGCGGAATATTCGATCGGTCGTGGTGATGCCCACGGACGCTCCCCGCGTGAAGAGAGCGGGTGCGGAGGCGCTCGGCGCCGAGATCCACTTCGCCGGCACGACATCGGTGGAGCGTAAGGCACGCGCCGAGGAGCTGGCGGAGGCGGAAGGGCTGGCCATGGTGCCGCCGTTCGATCATCGCCACATCATTGCCGGCCAGGGGACGGTTGGCCTCGAGATCGCCCGAGAGTGGAGCGATGTCGATCTGGTTCTCGCTCCGATCGGGGGAGGCGGGCTGTCGAGCGGCGTCGCCGCCGCGATCAAGCGAATCCTTCCGTCCGCGCGGGTCGTGGGAGTTGAGCCCGAAGGGGCGGCGTCGATGCGTGCGGCGCTCGACGCAGGCGGTCCGACGATGTTGGAGTCCGTGAACACGATCGCCGACGGACTGAAGCCGGTCATCGCGGGTGAGTTGACCTTCCGTCACGCGGACGCGCTTTTCGACGACGTGGTCACCGTGGACGATCGCTGGATCCGGGAGGCCACGTCTCTGCTGGTCGGCCACCAGAAGCTGGTGGTCGAGTTCAGCGGTGCCGCCACGACGGCGGCGCTCCTGTCCGGTGCTGTCTCCCCCGTCGGGGGCCGTGTGGCTGCAGTCGTCAGTGGGGGCAACCTCGACCCGGCGCTTCTGGCCACGCTCTGATGAAGCGGCTCCTGCTGTTCGACATCGACGGCACGCTCGTGTCCGGCGGCCCCGCCAAGTCGGCCTTCGAGGACGCACTGGCAGAGACCTTCGGCACGACGGGACCCGAGGGGTCCACCGACTACTCCGGGAAGACGGACTGTCAGATCGCCCGAGAGCTACTGCGCGCGGTGGGCATGAGCGACGCGGACATCGATCGAGGGCTCCCCACGATGATCGAGCGCTATCTGAGCGTCCTGGAGCGACAGCTCGACTCGAATCCGATGACCGTTCTTCCCGGGGTCCATGCGCTGGTCGATGCGTTGCGAGAGCGAGACGACCTGGCTCTGGGTCTCCTGACCGGGAACGTAGAGGGCGGGGCCCGCCTGAAGTTGTCGGCGTCGGGACTTTACGACCGGTTCGCCGTCGGCAGCTACGGCTCCGACAGCGAGTTCCGGGACGATCTGCCCGCCGTCGCAGTGTCCAGGGCGCGGAGCACGTGGGGGGTTTCGTTCCCACCCGACGAGATCTTCGTGATCGGAGACACCCCGCGCGATGTGTCCTGCGGGCAAGCCCACGGCGCGCGCACACTTGCCGTCGCCACCGGCCGTTTCGACGCCCGGCAGCTCGGGCAGGCGGGAGCGGACCACGTGCTCCAGGACTTCCGGGAAACCGCGCGGGTCGTGGAGTTGCTGGCGGGGTAGAGAACACGGGTTGAGGTTGGGTCGTTTCCCGGCCGGGCCACCCGGTGAAATCGTGGGGCGCCTCGCGGAGTACCAGAATACGATGGCGCGGATCATCATACGGTCGACCCGGATTTCGCTTGATCCAGACTCCGACCGGAAGCATCTTCCTGTAACATTGTCCAGAGGTCGTTTTTCGCGGCCGGCAACATGGAGGACCAGGTGTCCAATAGAGCCCAGAAGCGTAGAGAGAGCCGCGATTCCGGCGGATCCGAGATGAAGAAGCTGTACATTGTCCTCGGAGTGGTTGCCATTGTGGCAATCGCGGCCGTCGGCTATTCGGTGGGCTCGGCCAGCACCGGGTCGACGGCGCTCGAGCCGCTCGAGATCGAAGGTCTCGATGACATGGAGACGCTGGTCGAGATGGCGCAGGGGGTCACGACGGGTGATCCCGATGCCCCGATCACCGTGGTGGAATTCGGTGACTACCAGTGCCCCGGCTGCGGCGCGTTCGCCATGAGCGTCAAGCCTCAGATCGACCTGAACCTGATCCAGAGCGGCCGGGCAAACTTCGTTTTCTACGACCTGCCCCTCTCGGCAATCCACCCCCATGCGTTCGTGGCGGCCCGCTCCGCTCGCTGCGCGGGTGATCAGGGTAAGTACTGGGAGTACCACTCCGAGATCTTTCGGAACCAGACGAACTGGACGTCGCAGCCGTCGCCGATCAACTCCTTCGTGAACTACGCCGAAGCTGTGGGCCTCGACGGCGATCAGTTCGAGTCGTGCGTCCGGAGCCAGGAGCACGCCGAGGTGGTCACGGCCAACATGCGCCTCGCGTACGAGTTGGGCGTGAGCGGGACACCGACGGTCATGGTGAGTCAGGGGAGGGGGATGGCACGTCGTCTTCCGTCCAATGACTTTCGCACGATTCTCGGGGTCGTCGAGTCGCTCGAGGCCGAGGCCGCCGAGGCTGCGCCTGCCGGAACCGGTAATTGAGCGACACGGTAACCGTTCGCCTCCTCTTCGTGGACGAGGGGGCGTACCATCATGAGAATGTGTCCGTCCCCGCCGCATCGGTCGACGGGTATGATCGTCTGATCGATTGCGTCCGGGAGGATCCGGCCGTGCTCAAGCGGACGTATGTGGATGTCGAACGCCTCTGCTCCGCGCACGTGGTGGACTCCGCGCATGTGGTGGACGACGAGTAGGAGGAGCGAGGACTCCGAGCGATGACTCCGAGCGAGGACTCCGAGGGGGTCGTCGCACGTGTGGTAGACGACGATTAAGGGGAGTGGGCACGCCGCCGCCGACCCTACTTCCCCGCGCACGTGGTGGGGGCGGTGGGAGGGTTCAGGGTCCGCGTGAGTTCGGACGACGGTGTACGGATCGGCCGCCGCTCCCGTATAGTGTCTGACCGGCCCTTCCGCCCCGAGGTCTGCACTTGCCCCAGCGTCGTCACCTACTGATTACGTGTCTACTCGTGGCAGCCAGCGCCGCTCCGCTGCGGGCACAGGTTATACAGGGTTACGTGTTCGACGACGAGACGGGGCACCCGATGGTCGGGGCGGAGATCATCGTCCTCAACCATCGCGACGAGCCGCGAGTTCGCGGGTTCAGCGACACGTCGGGCGGTTTCGTCATCGACGTCCATCAGGAAGGCGACTACAAGCTGCGTGTGACCCATATCGGGTACGAAGCCTTCCTGTCCAGGGACATGTGGGTGCCCGCTGGCGAGACGGTGGACATCCGCGTGCGACTCGGCGTGAACGCCATCCCCCTGGAACCGCTGGTCGTTCTGGCGCGCATGACGCCCGAGGAGGCGCACCTGGGCGCGTTCAATCGAAGGCGCCTCAACCCGGGCCGCGTCGGGGGGCACTTCCTGACCCGTGACGAGGTCGCGTCCCGTCCGAACGCAACCCCTACGCAACTTCTCCTCACCGTTCCGGGTGTAACCCTGCAACGCGTCAACAACTCGGCCGCCTTCTCGTTGGACCGGAGCATCATTCGGTTCCCCGGCGGGATCGGTGGAGGGTGCCGGGCCAGCGTCTACGTCGATGGTTCGCCGGTGTCACAGAGCGAGTCGAGCACGATCGACGACATGCTGGATCAGAGTCTGATTGGCGGCGTTGAAGTTTATGCGCGTGCTACGGAGGCCCCGGTCGAGTACCAACGCAACATGGGGTGTGGGGTGGTCCTCTACTGGACGCGCCGCCCCCGCGGGGGAAAGCGGGTTCCGGGTCCCGTCCGCTGGATCGCCGGGACGGGTGTGATCGTCGGGCTCTTCATCGCCGTTTTCAGCGCGGTGGTGGGGTAGGCTCCAGCACATCCCGGCATCGCTTCACCGTCCACTCATGGACGAGCGCGGGCGGCCATCCATCCTCTCCCGCCTTCGCGACGAGAGAATCGACTTCGTTGCGGGCGCGGGTCGCGGTCATATCGTCCAGGGCCCCCGACGCCACAGCCTCGTCGAACTCGTCTTCGTCAAGCACCCGTGGGGGGGCACCGCCATCGTCCAGCCAGACGTCGAGGAAGAGGTCGGTGGTGTCCCATTCGAGCGTCTCCACGCCCCGGACGGGCGTGAGAACGTTGGCGTAGAGGCCAGTGAACGTGCCGTCGAGCAGGTGGAAGCGACCGATGTCGTGCCACACATCCGGGAATGTGAACCACACGGCGTCCGCCCCGGGCTCGAGTACCGTTCTCCCGTCGACCCTCACCGGCTCTTCCAGATGCACGCCCGCCGCGAGCGTGACCACGACCCGCTCGTCGGTGTGGACGACCCGTTGCCGAAACGTCTGCGTGCGATTCGGTGGGCGATGATATCGGATCCGGACCTCGGCTCCGACGCTCGTTCGTCCGGCGCGGGCGGATCGGCCGCTCACCGGTTGCGTCGTTCCGGGCGGACCGCCTCCACGAAGACGTCCATCGTGCCGCCACACACTGCCGGGCTCCACGAGAGGAAGTCCTCGGTCAGGTCGACTCGGACGCGCTCGGGAGCTCCGCTCTCCAGCACCCGGTGGGCGGCCTCGATCACTTCCGCTTCGCCGCAGCCACCGCCGATTGTTCCTGTCAGCCCGGCGGCCGGGTCGACTACCATTCGGGCTCCAACCTTCCGGGGCGTGGATCCGCGCGTGGATACGACCGTAGCAAGTACGCAGGACCGGCCCGCCTGTACGGCGGCTGAGAGAGCTTCCGTGATGACACGGTCGTCCTGATGGGTCACGGCACGGCCTCCGGGAAAAACCGTTCGGCGACGCGCTCCACGTCCCGTAACGGCACGCCTGTTCCCCCTCTGTGGAGCATCACCAACTCCGCTGCGACGGCCACGGCGATCTCCTCGGGCGTCTCCGCCCGGATGTCCAGCCCGACCGGTGCGTGGATCGCGTCGAGCGCTTCACGGGGAATACCTTCCTCGATCAACTGTGCATACGTAGCGCGCACTCTCCTTCGGCTTCCGATCATACCGACGTACATTGGCGCCGGTGTCGTCTTCAGGAGCCGGACGAGGCATTCGTAGTCGTACTTGTGCCCTCGGGTAACGAGCAGCACGTGTGACCGGTCGTGAATCTGCACGTCTGCGAACGGATCCGAGAAATCGGTGCGAACCAGGCGGTCGGCGTCGGGGAAGCGTTCGCGGGTCGCGAACGCGGGACGGTCGTCGACCACGACCACCCGGTAGCCGAGAAGGGCACCGAGGGTCGAGAGCGGGCGGGCGACGTGCCCGGCACCGACGATGACCAGGTCGCGGATCGGCCGGCGCACCTCGATGTACACTTCGGGGCCGTCGTTGCCGTCACCGTCGGGGTGGTCGTCGTCCGCCAGGCTGAGCTGCGTGGTCGCGTCGCCTCGGCGCGGATCGTCGAGCGCCGCGCGTGCCGCCTCGGTGGCGCGGTCCTGCCCGAGCGGCAGGGTGCCGACTACCTCCTCGCTGCCGTCGGGCTCCCGGATGAGAAGGAGTCTACGCCCCACGGCTTCACGATCCGCCGATTCGACCACCATGACCAGTGCCGTGGACGCGCCCGCTTCGACGGCGCCGAGCACACGCCGAGCCGCGGCCTCCGCGCCGAGTTCCACTCCGTTCACGGCCGGGCAGTGGAGGCTGGAAACGCCGCCCGGTACTCTTCGGGCGTGTCGACGTCGAGCAGCACGCCCGCGTCGTCGACCTCCACCAGTTCCGCCTCGTCGAGGTGGGCGTGAACCACGGTGCGGGCGCCCCCCTCCAGACCGGTGTCGCGGAGTTCCGAAAACACGGTGCGGCGAAAGATGACCGGGTGCCCGCGCGAGCCGTCGTGAACGGGCAGGACGAGAGGAGCGGAGCCCGCCAAGAAGGTGCTCACCAGCCGTTGAACCGTTTCGGGTCGAACACGCGGGTGGTCGACCGGCAGATACGCCACCCCTTCGGCCGCCCCCTCCAACAGGGCGAGGCCGAGCCGGAGCGAGGCGATGGGTCCGTCGCCTGGTTCGGGATTGACCACCGGGATCGCACCCGCGGCCTTGGCGCGTCGCTCTTCGTCGTCCATGCCCTCTCGCAGGACGACGACGACCGGGTCGCACCCACCGGCCACGAGTGAGCCGACGACGGCGGCCAGGAAGGAGCGTCCACCCGCATCGAGGAGCGCCTTGGGTGTTCCCATCCGCCTCGAATCTCCGGCGCAGGGTACCACCGCTGCCACCACATTGGGCGGCGGCGGGACCTCACGTTTCTTCTTCATGAACGGCCACAACGCCATGACGCCGCCTACCCCGCAAACGCTTCGTAGAACGTCTCCCCGCGCTTCGCGAGGCGCTCGAGCGCGGGTGCGGGCTGGAAGCGCAGTCCGTGCGCTTCCGCCAGGTCACGGAGTCCGCCGAGAACGACCTCCACGCCGAGAGCGTCGGCATACCGGAGGAGGCCGCCAAGGAACGGAGGGAAGCCCGTTCCCATGATCATGCCGAGATCGACGTCGGCCGCCGTCCGAACGATGCCATCGTCCAGAATACGCGCGGCTTCGTTGATCATCTGGTAGACGAGACGACGCTCGATCTCGTCGTTGCTGACGGCGCCTGCCCGGTCGGGCTTCTCGCCTCCGATATCGGAGTAGACCGAGTCGTCGACCCTCTGCTCCTTACCGTTCTCGTAGACGTAGAAGCCCCGCCCCCCCTTCCGGCCGAGGCGGTCGGTTTCTCCGAGAGCGGACAGCGCGCGGGACGGCTCGAAGCGGTCGCCGAGCCCGTCGTGGAGCGCCGTACCGGCATGGCGAGACACGTCGATGCCGACCTCGTCCACGAGCCGCAACGGTCCCATCGGCATACCGAAACGCTTCGCTGCTCGGTCGACGTCCTCGATCGATGCCCCGCCGTCCAGGAGGAAGCCGGCCTCGTTCAAATACGGACCGAGGATCCTGTTCACAAGGAAGCCCGGCCCGTCCTTCACGACCACCGGCACCTTTCCGAAGCGAAGCGCCAGCGCGTAGGTGGTGGCGATTGTCGTGTCGTCGGTCGCGGCGCCGCGTACCACCTCGATCAGCGGCATCTTGTGCACTGGATTGAAGAAGTGCATGCCGCAAAAACGGGTTGGATCCCCGAGCGCGCCCGCCATGAGGTCGACGGACAGCGACGACGTGTTGGTGGCGAGCACGCACGTCTCCGCCACCTGCTCCTCGAGTTCGGCGAGCACCGCGCGCTTCACGTCCATCCGTTCGACCACGGCCTCCACGACGAGGTCGCAGGCAGAGAAGCCGGAGTAGTCCACTCCGCCCGAGATCCGCTCCATCATCTGGGCGGCGTCACGGTGCCGGAGCTTGTGTCGCTCGACCGCCTTGTCGAACAGTTGTCGAGCATGCTGAAGCCCACTGGCCACCGCTTCGTGGCGGATATCCTTTATCCGCACGCGGATTCCATTGAAGGCGGCCAACTGCGCGATCCCGCCACCCATCACGCCGGCGCCCACCACGCCGAGCGTGTCGATGTCTCTCTCCCTCACGTCGGTTGCGACGCCGAGCCCTTTCCGCGCCGCCTCCCTCATGTGGAAGACATGGATGAGGTTCTTGGAGACGTCGGAGGTGACCAGCTCCGCCGCAAGGCGGGCCTCGGCGTCCAGGCTGCGTTGGACGCTCGACCCGAGGTGATCCGACAGGAGGTCGAGGATCGTCATGGGCGCCGGGTAGTGTCCGCCCGTCGTCGCCTTCACCTTCTTTCGAGCTGTGGCCAGGACCACCCGGCGTCCGAGCGAAGTATCGTCGACCATTCTCGCCAGAAAGCCCCGCTTCTTCAGCGACGAGCCCGCCGGCAGGTCCTTCGCGCCCAACGCGAAGTCGGCCACCGCCTCTTCGAACAGATCCGCGGGGACGACCTGACCCGCGAAACCCACCCGTTCGGCTTTACGGGCGTTCATCGGCTTACCCGTGAGGAGCAGGTCGAGCGCGGGGCGGAGGCCGATGAGGCGCGGGAGGCGGGTGGTGCCGCCCCAAGCCGGGAGGATGCCGAGTTGCACCTCGGGTAGGCCGATCTTCGTGCGGTCGTCATCGGAGACGACCCGGTGTGTGCAGGCCAGCGACAGCTCCGTTCCGCCACCCATGCACGTGCCGTGGATCGCGGCGACGGTCGGGACCGGGAGGGTTTCCAGCTCCATGTAGATCGCCTGGCCTTCCCGGATGCGGGCCTCGGCGACCTGGGCGTCCGTGATTTCGGCGATGGCGTCGACGTCCGCCCCGACGATGAACGACCCGGACTTTCCGCTACGTACCACGACCACTTCGATCCGATCGTCGGCGGCGGCGGATCGGGCTTCCGTAAGCGCCAGGGCGAGCCGCTCCATCACCGGCTCCGTGAGGACGTTCGCGCGCCGGTCGGGGTCGTCGAACGTGATCCAGCCGATGCCTCGGGGATCGACCTCGAAAGTGGGGCTGGCCGAAGGGGACCCGTCCATGTGCGACTCGATCAGAGGGTGGAAGTGAGGGTACACCCGAAGCTCACACCGAACGGCCAGCCGGGAAATGCGAACGCCGCCCCGGCACAGCGTGCCGGGGCGGCGTCGACCGACCGAGAACCGACCAGCGGCCTCAGAACTTGATGCGTTCCTCGGCGTTTTCTCGAGTGAGCCGCACCTGCTCAGGATCACCGCGATCGAGCGTCACCGGCACGTTCCAGTACAACTCCGAGTAGGGCAGTTCGTACCGGGCGTGCACCCAGTAGTTCCCGGGCGGGGCCTGGATCCGGACCATGCCCGTCGAATCGGTGGTGTCTACCACCGCCTGGAGCCCTACCTCCTGTGCTTTGACCGTGAAGACGTCGAAGGCATCGGAGAACGCCTCGTCCGCCCAGTTGTCGATCTGGATGCGCATCGAGTCGGATCGCTGGATCGTGGCGTTCTGAACCTCCGTGAACGCCGCAAACGCCCGGTTCATCTCCCTCTCGACGCGCCCGTACTGGGACTCCAGATCCTGGAACTCCCGGAAGAGAAGGCGGTAGCGGGCCTCCCCGCGATTGAACTGCTCCATCGCGGCGGTGATCGTTTGAAGCGTGTCACGGAGAGTGTTCCACTGGTCCTCGGCCGCCCGCCACGCCTGCTGGGCGCGCTGGACCTCGGCCCGCGCCTGGATCAGGTCGGCCGGAGGGGTCGGCTCAGGCCTCCCGAACGCTGCCTCGAGCGAATCGAAGACCTGGTCCCGATCGTACGGGAGCAACTGGACTTCCATGTCACCCAGGATGATCGCGCCGGCCTCGCCTTCAGCGGGATCGCCGGTGAGCTCCATGTTCACGATGAGCTCGGCCGGACCGCAGGCACCGGCAGCCGTCAAAAGGGCTACTGCAAACGGACGTAAAAGCCGCATTCGAAGCTCCGTCTTTGATCAAAAAGGTGCGAAACGCCCGAAGGTAGTATGGCCCCCGGGGGGCATCAAGTTTTTCTGGAAGCGCGCAACGTAACGGGGCACGCCCCACTCTGGCGAGGTGGCCGCGTCAGCGGGGCACGAGATCGGGGCCGAGCCGAAGCACCCTCGGTTCGCCGAGTGCGCCGGCGGTCTCCTGTACCGTGTGCGCGTTCAACTCCCAGATGTCCTTCAATAGATCCCTGGGCCCGACGCCACGCGCCAGATCGGCGGCCGTCCGAGCGGCCTCGACCTCCGGTCTCGATTCCCCGAGGAGGAGGGACGTACGAAAGCGTCGACGTCGCCACTGGAAGAAGTCGTTGGGTATGGGTTCCTCGGCGAGGCCAGATACCACGTCCTGAATCCGTTCCTCCCACCGGTCGGCCGCCTCGGGCAGCACCGAGACATCCACGACGAGAACCACGCCCCGGGGGACCTGCTCCAGACGCACGTCGACGTTGAAGCGGTCGGGCGACGGTGGAACCGGATCCAGCTCTTCGTCGATCAGGTGCGCCACCATCTCGACAGCGGTCTGCGATGTGCCTGCGGGCACCGGGTAGGCGACCGTGATCCACGTACTCGTCACCTCCCGATCGAGGAGAGTGCGGTCGCCCAGGTACCAAGCCTGGGCGACCGTGCCCCGGGGGATGTCGTTGGGGCGGACTGGACCGTCGGGGACCGGGCCCACCAGGGCGGCTACCGCCTGATCACGTCGAAGATGCCGTCCTTTCCAGGCGCTCAGGCCCTCGATGTCGAGGGAATCAACCGATGCGAGGGTGCCCCGGACCGGACGGGCCCACTCGCTCCCCGGGTCGCCGAGCACGGAGGCAGCCTCTCGCCGGAAGTCCATGGCGGGAGAACCGGCCTCAAAGACCAGTCGCCCCTGAAGGCGGGCTCGCTGGCGCTCGAGGGCGTCAGGCTGGATCTGGCCTCTGAACAAGAGATCGGCGACGCGGTCCCAGGCGGAGTGCCAGGCGTTGGGCACCGCAAGGAGGGAGAAGGTCGTATGTCCTCGGTCGACCTCGACCGTGAGGACGGCGTCCGCGGGATCGAGAAGTTCGTCCGCCTGCGCGATCAGGGTGCGAGCCAGGAGCCAGGCCGTACCCTCGGCACCGACGGGGTCGTCCGCTGAACCGGTGGGGAACCGAACCGAGAGCGCCACCATGGTGCCGTCGTTGTGGCTCCGCACGGCGGCGTCGGCGAATCCCTCCAACCCGAACGCGCTCATCGTTGGCGCGACCGGGGCGGGAGCGGTTTGTGACAGAATCGGAGCGCCCGTCATGGCCAGGAGCCCACCCCAGAGCACCGCGTGGCCGACGGCGGTGCGGACCCGTGGGGAACCGGTCGCCTGACCGGGGCGCCTCATGGTCGGACCTCCGCTTCGACGAAGCCGCCCGCGACCATGTCGCTGAGAAAGCGTTCGACCGCGGCCGAATCGATGCGGTCGAGTGCGTCGACGTACCGGGCGGCAGTTTCCGGGCGCCCGGTGCTATCCAGTCCCCGCCCGACCATCGCGACCCGGCCACCCGGCGTCCGCGCCCCGAGCAGGACGTCACGCCGGACACGGGCGACGGCGTGCGTCACTTCCGCCTCCGTGAGACCGTCCTTGGTGGCGATCACGGCGTTCGCAACCGAAGCGCGCAGGCGACTGATGTCGGCCCGGTACGCGGCTCCCAGGACGGCGACCGACCACCGGTCCTGCAACTCCCAGAGCTCAACGCCCGCTTCGAAGCCGTCGGCCTGTGCCGCCACCGTCTCGGCAATCAGGAGCGCCGCTACCGGGCCCACGGGGTCCGACGGCGATCCTGCCCACCAGGCGCGACCGTACCACCTCCGAAGGGTGTCGATTCGCGGGTCGCCGTCCCTCGGCGCGGGCGCGGCGGAGGGCTTCGATCCGGCCTGTGCAGGCGCACCGAGCCCCCGGGTGCTCGCCAGGACCACCTCGAGCGGTACCGCGGCCGCGACCACGATGTACATCACATCGGCCTGGTGGCTCCTGGCCCAGACATCGCGGATCCTCCCGGCATCGAGGGTCGCCACGGAGGAGGGTGTCCCCCTCGCAGCCGTCTGATTCGGGGCCACCCGTCGGCGAAGGAGGTCCAGGATACGCGGGCCGGGCGCCTCTCTCACACGCGCGATGTCGGCCTGTGCTCGTTGACGGGCCGCCCCCAGGCTGATCGGGCTGAGATTCGGCTCCCCTGCGCCTTCACGCAGCAGGTAGGCGAGATACTCGAGGTCGGCGACGGCGCCTTCGACCGCGTAGGCCAGTCCTCTTGGTGTACGAGTCACCGACGTGCGGGCGCCGATGGGCCGGGCGAGGCCCTCCATCCGGCTCTGGGCCAGGTTCCGGAGGAGTTCTCCCGCGCCCCCCTCGGACGGCCCCTCCGTCAGTGGCACCGAAAGCCGCAGGGCCGCCACCCCGCTCGACGAAGGCGTGAGCATGACGATCATCGGTCCCCCCGGCGGGCTGATGACGGTATCCGCCAGGAACACGCTCGCCGGGGTCGGTTGTGCCCGAAGTTCATGGGAGGACCCCGTGCAGATGACGAATGCCGCCAGCACCACCGGTGTCACCCGGCAGGATCGAGCACGCGAGGGGGTACGGAGTGGGACCATAGGATAAAGGCGCCAGACGGCGCCTTCGGTGGTTGAGCGGAGCACTGAGTCGTCAGGGACGACGTGAGCCTATGGTACCGCTTCCGGCAGGATGAAGTTCGCCGGGTTCTGAGGAATACCGTTCACACGGACCTCGTAGTGCAGATTGGTCGACGTCGTGATTCCGGTGCTGCCCACCTGTGCGATCACGTCGCCACGGGCAACTTCCTGGCCCTGGCGCACGAGGAGCTTCGATGCGTGACCGTAGAGGGTCGTATATCCGAAGCCGTGATCGATCTCAACCGTCATCCCATACCCCACGATCCAACCCGCCCGAATGATACGGCCCTTTGCGGCAGCGTGGATCGGAGTTCCCTTGTTCGCCGCGATGTCGACCCCTTCGTGCGGGAGGGGCCGGTTATGCACCGGGTGCATCCGTGACTTGGAAAAGGCGCTGGACAGCCATCCCACAGTCGGAAGAATGGAGGGCGTGGACTCCAGAAGGTCCCGGTGCGCTTCGAGAGAGTCGGTAGCCTCGTCGAGACTCTCGGACAACAAGCGAGCCCGCCGCTCGAGCGCACCCAGATCGTACGTCAGCGCGTACGCCTCGCTGGACGCCTGGGGATCGACTCCGTACAGAGGGTACTCCTCAGGCGCGCCGAGTCCCGGTCCACCGATCCCGACCTCCAGAACCTCGGGGTCGAGTGATTCTAGGCCCGCGAGGTTCCGAATCCGTGCATCCCGCGATGCGAGACCATCCACGAGGCCTTCGAGACCGTCCACGCGTTGCTGGAAAGACTCGAGTTCCAACCGGAGAGCCTGATTCCGCTGCTCCAGCCGCTGCGTGTGCACGCCGGACGCACCGCCCAACATCAAAAAGGCGATCACCCCGAATAGTCCTACTCCCGCGGTCGCAGCCAACCCCGCCGTCCGCCGCAGCATCCGCAAGGAGAGCGAATACTGCTTGACCGGCACATCCTCGTCTCCAACCACGAGAATGGTCCACCTGTCTCCACTCATTCAGAGCCCGGGGTACCGGTACACAAGGAGCCCTCCGAGACATGGCGTCGTTGCCGTCTGGGAGGGGGGGTAAACATATGACTACTGCTGGGAACCGGACCAAAGTACGTCGGAAACGGAGTGGCCGTCAACCCGTTCGTGAAGAAGGGTGCAAGCATGTTCCCCGCGCCGGGCGTCAATCGGCGCCGGTGTCGGTGCTCGACCAGGGCGAATCGATACGGGGGAAGAGGGGGTCCCCTTTCGTGGCGGAGAGGCCGGCGACGGGCAGGGCCACGGCTTGGTCCAGTGTTGGCACTTCACCCAAGCCGAGTCGGCTCACCAGTTCTTCCATTTTCTTCGGCGCGACAGGTTGAAAGAGGGCGCACAGCGCCACGAGTGACCGGCACAGGCTGGCGAGCGTCTCGTCCAATCCTTCCTGGTCCTCCGACGACTTCGCCTGACTCCAGGGTTGCCGCTCTTCCACATACCCGTTGGCGGCACGGGCGAGGTCCATGGCCGCGGCCATCGCATCATGGACCTTGTACGCCCCCATGGCGGTCCGTGCGTCGGCGAAGGCGGTCTGGATGGAGGCGTCCAGTCCGATGCCCGGGGCGGCCGGAACGACGCCGCCCCGGTACTTCCCGACCATCGACATCACCCGACTCGCGAGGTTGCCGAGGACGTTCGCGAGCTCGTCGTACCGTGTGAGGAACCGTTCCGGGGTGAACGAAGCGTCTCCACCCGTTGGCATCTCCCGCATGAGATACCACCGTACCGCGTCGGTCCCGAACGTCTCCCGCAGCGCCATGGGATCGATCACGTTGCCGAGCGACTTCGACATCTTGGTGTCACCGACGACCCACCATCCGTGCGCCAAGATCTGCCTCTGCACCGGGAGGCCGACGGCCATGAGCAGCGTGGGCCAATACACGGCGTGGGTGGTGATGATGTCCTTGCCCATGATGTGCAAATCTGCGGGCCACCACGAACCGGTCGTATCCTCGAAGCCCTGCTGGCCTACCGGCGCGTCAGGTCGGATCGCTCCGGATGCGGTCAGATAGTTGATCAGGGCGTCGACCCAGACGTAGGCGACGTGCTGATCGTCGAACGGCAGCGGAATCCCCCAGGACACACGTGCCCTCGGGCGCGAGATCGACAGGTCGCCGAGAGGCTGCTGGAGGAACCCGATGATCTCGTTGCGCCTCATTTCGGGGACGATCCAGTCAGGGTTCTCCTCGATGTGGCGGAGGAGGTCATCCTGGAAGGCGCTCATGCGGAAGAAGTAGTTGGATTCCTCCACGTACCGGACCGGCCGCCCACAATCGGGACACGTGTTGTCTGGACCCAGATCTTTCTCCGTCCAGTAGCGCTCTTCGTGGATGCAGTACCAGCCCGAGTATTCCCCCTGGTATATGTGACCCAGGTCGGCCAGGCGTTGGACGAACGCGGTGACCACCGCGATGTGCTCCGCCTCGGTGGTACGGATGAAGCGGTCGTGCGAAATGTCCAGCCGCTCCCACGCTGCTTGGAAGCGCTCCGCCATGAGGTCGCATAGCTCAATGGGCGCGAGGCCCCGCCGCTCGGCTTCCTCCTGGATCTTCGGTCCGTGCTCGTCCGTGCCGGTCAGGAAGAGGACCTCGGCCCCGTCCTGCCGATGGAACCGGGCGAGCACGTCCGCCAGGACGGTCGTGTAGGCGTGGCCGATGTGTGGGTCGCCCGAGGCATAATAGATGGGCGTGGTCAAGTAGGTACGTCGGGGCGTCACGCTGGAGACCCCCGTTGGGCGTCGACTTCGGCCTTCAGGGCGTCCAGACCGATCGTGCGGTGCTGCCCGTTTTCGTCGCGGAGCGTCACCGTGTCCCGCCAGATGTCCACCCCCGTCACCCTCTCCTCGCCATTGCCCGCCCGCAACGTCTTCCCTTCACGTGGGAAGCGACGCCGCGCCTCCACGTAGGTTCGATGCTCGTACATCAGGCAACACATGAGGCGCCCGCAGCACCCGGAGATCTGTGCCGGATTGAGCGAAAGGCGTTGGTCCTTGGCGAGTTGTAAGCTGACCGGGCGTAGCTCCGGGAGCCAGGTGGAACAGCACAGTTCCCGCCCGCACCTTCCTACACCACCCAGGAGGGCGGCCTCGTCGCGCACGCCGATCTGACGAAGTTCGATCCGGGTGCGGAAGGTGCGCGCCAGATCGCGGACGAGCTGTCGGAAGTCGACCCGACGGTCCGCGGTGAAGTAGATCAGCAGCTTGTTGCGGTCGAACTGCCACTCGGTCGCGGTCACCTTCATCTTGAGCTTGTGCCGTTCGACGAGTGCGCGTGCCTCGGTCCGAACCCGCTCTTCGTCCGAGCGCAGCTCGTCGAGTGCCCCGGTTTCGGACTCTGTTGCGATCCTCAGCACCCTCTGCTCGGGCGTCGGGGTGGCACACCCGCCCGACGAAGAGCACTTCCGTTCCGCGACGACCCCTACTGCGGAGACCGTCCCCAGATCTTCCCCGCGGTCGGCCTCGACCACTACGGGCTGGCCCGGACGCAGGTCGAGATCTCCGCCGTACGTGAAGTACTCCTTTCTCGTCCCCTTGAAGCGGACCTCCGCGAAGCCCCCCATCAGGCCTGCTCCCTCCACGCCCCCATCGCCTCGAATTTGGCCCACCGTGCTTGGCGCAGCTCGTCCACCGGAAGCTCACTCAGCGTCTCGAGGTTCCGCACGAGTGCTTCCTTGAGCGCCCGCGCCGTCTGATCCCAATCGGAATGGGCTCCACCCGCTGGCTCACGGACGATCTCGTCGCAGACGCCGAGGGCCGTCAGGTTGGCCGAGGTCATCTTCAACGCGTCGGCGGCAGCTTCCCGGTGTTCGGCCGAGCGCCACAGGATGGCAGCGCACCCCTCCGGTGAGATGACGGAGTAGACGGCATGCTCGAGCATGAGGATGCGGTCCGTCACACCGAGCGCGAGCGCGCCTCCCGAGCCCCCCTCGCCGATGACCACGCTCACGAGGGGCACCTTCAAGCGTGCCATCTCCCTGAGATTCATGGCGATGGCCTCGCCTTGACCCCGCTCCTCCGCCCCGAGGCCTGGATAGGCACCGGGCGTATCGATGAAGGTGATGATCGGGCGTCTGAACTTTTCCGCTTGGCGCATGAGGCGGAGCGCCTTGCGGTACCCTTCGGGGTGGGGCATTCCGAAATTCCGGCGCAGGTTCTCCTTCATGTCCCGGCCCTTCTGATGGCCGATGACCATGACCGAGTGGTTCTCCAGGTGGGCCCAACCACCCACGATGGCCTCGTCTTCCCGGAACGCCCGATCGCCGTGTAGCTCGATCCAGTCGGTGAAGATCCGGGTGATGTAGTCGAGGGTGTACGGCCGCTGGGGATGCCGTGCGACCAGCACTTGCTCGATCGGCCTCAGGTTGTCGTACGTCCGTTCCTTCAGTGTATGCAGTTTGTCACGGAGCCCGCTCAGTTCACCGGACACGTCGATCTGCTTACGGTCAGCCAGGTCCAGAAGCTTGTCGATCTGGTTCTGGATCTCGACGATGTCGCGTTCGAATTCCAAATGGGGGGCACTGGCCACGTTGTAGTCCGTCTGATGTGGATCGATGGGTAACGTCGCCGCCTACGCGGATCGTTGGCAAGGCGAGGTGCCTCCACCTCACCGGTAGGTGACGTCGCCCTTCAGGATCCATCCATCGGGGTCGAGAACCACCCGCTCGGGTTCGCGGTCCGCGTCGACTCGGACGGTGGTAACGGCGCCGGACAGCTCGATGTCCCTGCGCACGTCCGCGCCCCGCGTGACCAGCGCGACCGTTGCCGGCATGCGAAAGCGCGGCCACGCGGCCCGCTGCGTCTGCCGGATCGTCAGCTCGACCTGACCGGCGGATCCCGACCCGGAGGGCAACCACCGGTGGCTGACCTCGAAGGTCGGGTGCCCGGGCTTCCGGATCCACTGGTCGAAGAACCAGTCGAGATCGCTCCCGTGGGCGGCCGTCATCACGGCTTGCAGATCCCCGGTCAGGGCGTTCCCGTGCGCGTACCTCCCGTAGTAGCGCCGGATGCCTTCGAAGAACGCGTCGTCACCCATGACCCCGCGCAGCATGTGGAGGACGAGTCCCCCCTTCTGGTAGCTGTTGCGATTGAGGAGGTCGAAGAGCTGATCGTAGTCCGCGACGACCGGGCGGTCGACGTCGTCCGAGGTGATGTACGCTTGGCGCGCCAGCTCGAGGCGCTCACGGAAGTCCTCCACCCCTTCGGCATGCTCGAAGAAGAGGGCACCGAAGTAGGTCGCGAAGCCCTCGGACAGCCAGATGTGACTCCAGAGGCCTTCCGTGACCGAATCGCCGAACCACTGGTGCGCGATTTCGTGCGCGACCGTGCCTTCGCCAAGCGTGCCGGCCGAGATGCCCTGGCCGGTATAGAAGATGGCCGAACTGTTCTCCATTCCGCCGAATTGCGTTGCGGACTGCACGTTGGCCAGCTTCTCGTAGGGGAAGGGACCGATCAGGTCGGCGTAGTAGTCCACCATGTCCGCAGCGCGGGCGAAGATCCTGCGCGCCTGGGCGGTGTCCTGCGGAAAGGCCATCCACGACACCGCGACGCACCCGTCATCGTCCTGAGAGGCCGGCGCCTTGCCACACGCGGCCCGGCCAACGGACGCGTGGTCCATACGGGCCGCGCCCACGACCATCGTGTAGGTCGGGATCGGCTCGACCGTATCCCACACCCAGGTCTGCCGTGGGCCCGACGCGGGTCCGAGGGCCTCCCGGCTCGCCGGTCGCGGCTGCGCGGTCATGTATCCGTTCGCGATGACGTGCCAGTCTTCCGGGGCGTGGATCGTGAAGCGCACCAGCGCTTTGTCCGAGGGGTGGTCGACGGTGGGCATCCAGAAGCGGGTCCGGTTGGGCCAGTTGTCGACGAACGCCGACGGGGCGCCGTGAATGTTCGGACCGATGAACAGACCGTCGTCCGGCGTCCCATGGTAGTCGACGCGGACCGAGACGTTGGAGCCCCCACCAATATGCGCGAGATCCACGCCCAACACGCCGTTCTCATACGTCGTGCGGGCCGGGACGCCTTCGACCCAGACGCCGTCGACCGCGAGGCCGGTGAAGTCGAGGGGGAGCCAGACGTCCGCGCCCGTGACCTGCAGCCGGATGACGGAGCGTCCTGCGAACGAGGCCGACCGATCCGATAGGCCGAGTTCGACGTCGTAGCGCCTCACGTCGACGCCCTGCGCATACGGCCCGATCCCCGTGGGAGCCAGCCCTCGCTCGATCGGGGCCGGCTCGGGGTACGAAACGGGCGTGTCGGGCGCGTTCACGGGAGCGGTCGGGGCGGGTCCGCCGCCAGCGCCGCCGCATGCACTCAGGGCGAGCAAGATCGCGGTCCCCGACGGGGTGGATCGGAGCCATGGAGTGGTTGGCTTTCTCATAGGGTTCCCCGGAGGGTCTCGAAGGCTTCGACTTCGGTGAAGTTGTGGAGGCGGCCCAAGTAGCGGGCGTGGGAGTTCTGCGGCCTCCAACGTACCGACCGCGTCGATCCTTCGCGACGTGGTTGCAACCATGGTGCCCGACCCTCTGTCCAAGGCCTTGTACGACGGGAGACCAATACGGGGGGACCATGAGACGATGGATCGCGGTGGCGGGAATCGGCCTGTTGGCTACGGCTGGGTCGGGGGTGCATGGGGCGGCGCAGGCGGATTGGACGCGGGGAGGGGAAGGGTGGTGCGATGAGCAGTGGGCGTCGTCGGACCGCGACCGGTTCTGCGAGGTCCGCACCGCGTCGGTCGAAGCCCCCGCTCGAATCGAAGTGGATGGCGGGATGAATGGCGGCGTCTCGGTCGTGGGATGGGACCGCAGCACCGTTGGGGTGGAAGCCCGCGTGTGGGCCAACGCCGGCTCCGAGTCACGCGCGGAGGAGCTCGTCGGACAGGTGCGGATCAGCGTCGTCGGGGGCCGGATTTCCGCGGACGGTCCACAGACCGGCCGGCGGGAGAACTGGGGCGTCAGCTACTACGTCCAGGTGCCGCGGTCCATGGATCTGGACCTGCGGACGCACAATGGCGGAATCTCGGTCGAAGAGGTTTCGGGGGATATCCGTTTCGACGCGGTGAACGGAGGTGTAGACCTCGCCTCGGTGGGCGGTGACGTCCGTGGCGAGACGACCAACGGCGGCCTGCGGATCGAGCTGGACGGCGACCGATGGGCCGGAGCCGGGCTGGATGTGGAAACCACGAACGGTGGGGTGAGGTTGATGGTCCCGGAAGGATATTCCGCGGATTTGATTACGGGAACCGTCAACGGAGGCTTCGACATCGACTTCCCGATCACGGTGCAAGGCCGGATCGGGCGGCGCCTCGAAACCACTCTGGGGGCGGGCGGACCGACGATCCGGGCCACAACGACGAACGGCGGTGTGAAGATCGAGCGGCGAAGCGTGCTGCGATAGGGATGGGTGGTGGGGTGGTGACGCGCCCGATTATGGCGCGGGGGGCGGGCTCGGCAACGGGCCCGCCCTCCGCTGTTCAGGCCGCAGGGGCGCCGACCGGGTCGGTCTCGACAAGGACATCTGGTGTCCTCGGGGCGGCGGGTCCGCCCCCGTCGACCTTCGGTTCCGGAATCAGGAACCATACGATGAGGCCCATGGCCAGAACGGACGCGGCGCCAAAGATCGCGTTCGACAAGTAGCCCACGCGGGCGAACAAGAGGCCGGCCACCGCAGCTCCCGCGGCGAATCCCACCTGGCCGAGCGCCACTGTCAGGCTCATGAGGGAGCCACGGCGCTCGTCCGTCACGAGCGCGGTCAGCAGAGCTGAGAAGGGGCTGATGCGCATGGCCACCAGCACCATCGTGAGGAAGAACATCGGGTAGGCGACCCAGAGGCTCGTCACGAGCAACGGCGTGGCGACCATCACGATGGAGAGCCCGACGCACGCCAGCAGGATGATGGCCTTTCGTCCGATCCGGTCGGACAGCTTTCCGGCCTGCGGGCCGGTGACGACGTTCGCGATACCACCGACCAGGAACATGAGCGCGATCTGATCGCCGGTGGCGCCGAGGCTGCGCTCCAGCCAGGTCGGCAGGTAGACGACGAACAGCGAGACGCCGAGGAACATCATGAAGAAGGCCGACGCCGCCCACGCGACTTCGGGTCGCCCCAGCATGGCTCGATAGTCCGCCGCGGCCTTCCGGACCGTCAGCGGCCCCTTGGTCCGCTGGACGTCGGGCTGCGGCACGCCGAACCAGAGCATGAAGACGGTCACCGTCATGGTGGCGGCGAAGAGGTAGAACGGAGACCGGAAACCCCACCGTTCGGCCATGAAGATCCCCATCGGAATTCCGATGATCTGGCCGAAGGCGGCGCCGCTCATAACCCACCCGGTGGCCCAACCCCGCCGATTGTAGGGGAAGTAGTCACCGATGTAGGAGACGGCCGCGCCGCTGAGCACGCCGCCCGCGATGCCGGCGGCCACTCGAACCGCCAGGAACGAAGCGTACCCCGTCACGAAGCCGTGAAGGGTCAACGCCACCGTCATGAGGACGGTGCCCAGCAGGAGAATCCGCCGCCGACCGATCTTGTCCGAGATGGGACCCGCGATGATCGCGAAGAAGCCTACCATGAGCGAGTAGGCGGAGATCAAGGTGCCGAGAACCGAGTCCGCGATTCCGAGTTCCTCGCCGATCCGCGGAAGGATCGGGGAGATGATCATGATCTGGCTGGCCGAACTGAAGACGAGCAGCCAGAGCGTCAGGAGAACGACGAACGACGTTCGGTCGTTCGGCTTCAACCGCCGGCCCGGTGCAGGAGCATGGCGTGGCGCTGGTCGGTGGGCATGAGCACGAGGTTGATGACGTCGACGTGGGGGGGCGTGTTGGCCACGTAGAGAACGGCGTCGGCCACGTCCGCCCCGGTCAGGGGCGTCGTGTCGGAGTAGACCGACTCCGCCCTCTCGGTATCCCCATGGAACCGCACTTCGCTGAACTCCGTCTCGGTGAGCCCGGGATCCACACTGGACACGCGTACCTGCGTATGGAGAAGGTCCATGTTCATGCCCTCGTTGAGCGCCCAGACGGCGAACTTCGTCGCGTTGTACACAGCGCCCTTGGGATACACCCAACGTCCCGCGATCGACCCGATGTTGATGACGTGGCCCCGGTTCCGTTCGACCATGTGGGGGACGACCGCGCGGGTCATGTACAGCAGGCCTTTGACGTTCGTGTCGATCATCTCGTCCCAGTCGTCGGGGTCGCCCTCATGGAGGGTAGCCAGTCCGCGCGCCTTACCGGCGTTGTTGACCAGAACGTCGACGGGGAAGCCGCCTTCCCCGAGCGACTGGACGTAGCCCTCCACGGCTGCGCGATCCGTCACGTCGAGTCCGTCCGCACGGACCTCCACCCCGTGGGCCTCGGAAAGTTCGGCCGCGAGCGACTCCACCCGCTCCACACGACGGGCGGAGATGGCCAGGTGCGCGCCCTGAGCGGCAAAGGCCCGGGCGCACTCCATTCCGATGCCGGCGGAGGCTCCGGTGATGACGACTCGAGCACCGAACAGTCGATTCATGAGAGGCCGCGTTGTGGGGAGAACGTGGAGCGCGTGCAGCATCGCCAGAGGGGAGGGGGCACGCAACCGTCGAGTGCGGTGCGCCGTTCCGCGGCCTGGCGAGAGCATCCACGACCACCTACCGTCTCCGCTGAAACGGCGCCCACGACGAACGCCGGACGCCTCCCTACCGAGGGTCTTCTGACGCTCCCTCTCCTCCAGGCCCTTCCCGATGGATCGTAAACAGGTCGGCGCCTGGGCGCTCTTCGACTTCGCCAACTCGGTGTATCCGGCCGTCATCCAGACGGCTGTGTTCTCCGTGTACTACACGTCGGTCATCGTTGGGAACGAGACCGGGCAGGGGACGTGGTGGTGGGGTCGGGCCGTTTCCATCTCGGTCCTGATCGTGGCTGTGTCGGCGCCGCTCCTGGGGGCCATCGCGGATCGGAGCGGGGTTCGCAAGAAGTTCATGCTGGCGTTCACCGCCATGTGCCTCGTCGGCCTCAGCCTGTTCACGCTGCTCGAACCGGGCATGGCCCTGGCGGGCATGCTCTTCTACATCGTCGCCAATGTCGGGTTCGAGGGCGCCCTGGTCTTCTACAACGCGTATCTCCCTGACCTCGTGCCGCGTGACAAGCAGGGATGGGTGTCGGGACTCGGCTTCGGAATCGGGTATCTGGGATCGGTGGTGGGGTTGCTCATGGCCCTCGTGTTCGTCCCGGACCGGATGGATCTCGTCTGGCTGAGCACCGCCGCCTTCTTCGCCCTGTTCTCGATTCCCACCTTCTTGTTTCTCCCGGCCGATCGCGCCACGGGGGTGACCCTCGGGTCGGCGGCGGCCTGGGGCGTATCGAACTTCCGGACCATCGTCGGTGAGGTTCTGGCCGAACGTGAGCTCACGCGCTTCCTGCTCGCGTTCTTCTTCTATATCGACGGTATCCTCACCGTCATCGTCATGGCGGGGCCCTTCGCGGAGGCCGAGTTCGGCTTCGGGCCGCGGGAAGCCATTCAGCTCTTCCTGGTCGTCCAGTTCAGCGCCCTGGCGGGCGCATTCGCTTTGGCGAAGCCGACCGACCGTTTCGGTCCGAAGCGGGTCCTGACCGCGACCATATCCCTGTGGATCGTGCTGGCCTTCGCGGTCGCCCTCGTGCGGAGCCCTGCGGTCTTCTTCGGGCTGGCAGTCGTCGCGGGCTTCGGTCTCGGATCGACGCAGGCGGCCAGTCGGGCCCTCATGGCGTCTCTGGTGCCCGATGGCAAAGAGGCCGAGATGTTCGGCTTCTACGCATTCTGCGGGAAGTCGAGCTCCATCATAGGCCCGGCGCTGTTCGGCCTGATCGCGGCCGCCACGGGGGGCGATCAGCGGATGAGCGCGGCTGCCCTGGGCCTGCTCATGCTGATCGGTCTCGTCCTGCTGCAACGCGTCTCAGGCCCGAAAAGCACGGCCGAGCAGGCGTAGGGAGCCTCACCGGTTCGAAGGGTCTTCCGAGGATCTCCCGTCCTCACGCAGCCGGGTCTGACCGCCTCTTCGCGCTCCATTCCCGTCCGGCCGACAGGACGAGTGTAGTCAGGGTCAGAGGTCCTGCAAAGTACAGAATGGCCGAGCGGATCGCGTGCTCGGCCGCGTGATTCGACAGGTGGAAGAACAGGTAGGTCACGTACGCCACGTAGAAGAGGACGAACACGGCGCCCTCCGCTCGGGACACGGACCAGCCCGTGAAGAAGATCGGGAGGCACGCGAGCGTTGCGCCGATCATGATCGGGAGGTCGAAGGTCATCACGCCCGACGGTACGGGAATCCCGTCCGGGGCGAGTACGCCGGCGAGCCCGAGGACGAAGAATACGTTGAAGACGTTGCTCCCGATGACGTTGCCCACGGCCAACTCGCGCTGGCCACGGCGAAGTGCCGCGAGCGATGTCGCGAGTTCCGGAAGCGACGTGCCGGCGGCTACGACCGTGAGGCCTATGACCAGTTGGGTGGCTCCCAACGCGGTCGCGATCGCGGTCGCGCCGCTGACCAGGAGGCGGGCGCCAACGACCAGAAGGGCCGCCCCGGCCGCCACGAGGACGAGGTTCCGAAGCGTGCCGCCCTTTCCACCGACGGGGTCATGGCCCCATCGGGCGCCGGGGCGCTTCACGAGCACGAACAGCACTCCGGCGTACAGGCCGCCGAGCGCAGCCAGAGCGAATCCGTCCGCCATTCCAATCAGTTGGTCGTAGGCGACGATCGGGACGAGGGCCGAGGCCGCGATCATGACCGGAACGTCGAATCGAATCAGTTGGCGATCGACGACCAGCGGTCGGACCAGGGCCGCGACGCCGAGCACGATCAGGACGTTGAAGATGTTCGACCCGATCACATTGCCGAGCGCGACCGAGCCCTGGCCCGCGACGGCCGCGTTCGCGGAGACGGCGACCTCCGGCAGGCTGGTGCCGAGGGCTACGACGGTGAGTCCGATCACCAGCGGGGAGATGCCGAGGCGCAGCGCGAGGGTCGTGGCCCCCCGCACCAGAAGATCCGCACCGAATGTGAGAAGTGCCACGCCGACCGCGACCGACATGATGGCTAGCATAAGCAACAGTCAGTCGCCCCCGGGTGGCGATCGGTCGAGCGTGAGCAGGGTCTGGAGCAAGACGTTCGCACCGTTTTCGATGTCGGAGGGTTCGGTGAACTCTTCCGGAGCATGACTCACGCCGTCGCGGCTGGGCACGAAGATCATCCCGACCGGCCCGAAGACGGCAATCGACTGGGCGTCGTGCCCTGCCCCCGACGGCATCCGCCGGTTCGACAGCCCCAACTCCGTGGCGGCCATCTCGACCACGTCACGGATGTGGGGATGGGTAGGGGCGGCGCCGCTCGTGTAGAAGCGTTCGAAAGAGAGCGTAGTGCGAGTCTCCTGTCCGATTGCCTCCGCCCGTCGAGCGATGGCCGCAAAGACCGTATCGATCCCCTCCATCGACAGGTCGCGGATCTCCAGGCTGAGGGTGGCCCTGCCCGGAATGACGTTCGGCGCGCCGGGCTCCACCGCGATCCGGCCGACGGTGGCGACCTGGCGACCCGGGATGGAGCGGGCCGTGGTGTGGATGGCGTCCACGAGACGCGCGGCGGCGAGGAGCGCGTCCGAGCGCCGATCCATTGGCGTCGTGCCCGCGTGATTCGTCGTCCCCACGACGTCCACCGTCCAACGCTTGATACCCACGATTCCTTCGACGACGCCGATGTCCACGCCATCCGTGTCCAGGACGCCGCCCTGCTCCACGTGGAGTTCCAAGAAGGCCGCCACTGATCCCACGTTGCGTCGTGCCTCAGCCAGGCGAGCGGGATCACCGCCCAAGCGCCGCAAACCCTCGCCGATGGTATGACCGGACGCCGTCACGATGTCCAACTCCATGCGCTCGACCTGCCCGGCCAGCGCCCGGCTGCCCGTCTTTCCGCCCTCTTCGTTGGGGAAGATCACGAAGTCCAGGGGATGGCGGGTCTGCACCTCGTGCGCGTGCAGAGTCGCCGCCACCTCAGTGGCGCCCATCGAGCCGACCTGGCCGTCGAAGTTGCCCCCGCCCGGTACCGAGTCGATATGCGAGCCCAGCATCAACGGCGGCGCGGTCGCGTCGGTACCCGGCCGGCGCCCCCACAGATTCCCCGCGACGTCGGTCGAGGTGTCCAGACCCGCTTCGGTCCACAGGCCGCGCACCCACGCGCGAGCATCGAGATCCGCCTGGCTGAAGGCCACCCGGTCGATCCCACCGGCCGCGTTGGCCCCGAAGCGCGCGAGTTCACGCATGCGGGCTTCGAGGCGACGCCCGTCGATGCGTAGGGTCGATGTCGGGCCCGATGGCCTCGTGCCTCCCGAAATTACTCTGGCGGACGCCGCGGGTGCGACGGCGCACCCGGAGAGGGCCGCTCCGAAGAATCCCGCGCCCGTGAGCCGGGTAAAATGTCGTCGTTGCATGCCCTAGATTCGCCCTACTTTCGAGGGAAAGCCAGTCATCCGCCGCCTCATTCTGGCAGTTGTGCTTCTCGTGCTCGTTGCGCCCGTGCTCCTTTTGCTGTCGCAGCCGTCTCCCTGGGTGCTGCGCTGGGCGCGACCCGGCTCGACCTCGTTCATGCTGTATCGGAAACGCGAGGCACGCCGCGCCGGCGAGGCCCTCGAAGTCGAGCACACGTGGGTGCCGCTCGAAGCCGTGGCACCCGCGCTGGTCCGGGCGGTCCTGGTTGCGGAAGACGATCGTTTCCGGACCCATCGGGGGGTCGACTGGAAGGCGATGGGAGAGGAGGTACGGTACCGGGGTGACAACTCGTTCTCGTGGTCCGACGCCGTCGATCGCACGGCGCTGATGGCCGCCATACGGTACGGGATCGAGAACCGCGACAAGATCCGGGGCCGCAGTACGATCACCCAGCAGTTGGCTCGCAACCTCTTCTTCACGCCCGAGCGGAGCCTCGTCCGCAAAGCGATGGAGTTGCCCGCGGCGTGGCAGTTGGAGTTCTGGCTGTCGAAGGACCGGATCCTGGAGATCTATTTGAACAGTGCGGAGCTCGGGACGGGCGTCTTCGGAGTCGAGGCTGCGGCTCAGCACTATTTCGGTGTTTCAGCCGCGAAGCTAACCAGGGTCCAAGCGGCTTCACTCGCTGCGACGCTGCCCCATCCGAGGACGTCGAATCCCGGGTACCGGCCAGCCAGGATGGAGGCCCGACGGGCACAGATCCTCGGGAGGATGGGCCGATGAAGACGACCGGTGGTCGTCGACGTTCCAAGAGCCCAGCTTAAAAGCTCCCTAAGGAATCCTTAGTGTGAACGGGTTCGACACCCGGTGCTCCAACGGAATCTGCGGCCCGAATGGAAGCGTGTCGGCGAAGGAGGAGAGCGCCTGTACCCAGTTGAGGCGGAACGTTGCCGAGTCGCGCGACCACTCGATCTGATTGAACGAGAGGTTCCCGTCGATTCCCGCCGCGAAGCGAAGGGTGTCCGCGTAGCTCGCGCCGCTCTCGATCACGATCGGGAGAGAGAGACATCCGTTCATCTCGGGCGACCAAGCCAGGCTCCACCGGTCGTCGTCGTACCGATCCAGCGACGGAGACACGTCCCCATTGCAGTTCACGACGTACACGGGGGCGCCGGTCCGGTTGGTGAACCGGTACGGGATGTCGGCGCGATAGTATGGGCCGTCCGCCAACGAGAGGGTGAAGCTGTCCGTATCCGTCTGAAGCATGAACCGTGAGTTGGGAAGCGCGTCGGGCGAGTTGACGGAGGGTGGGTCGCGATCCGCCTCGCTCCCTACGTCTTCGGGGTCATCAGCCGGCTGGGCACAAGCGACGGAGAGCAGGAGCGCAGACAGTGCAGCAGACCTCGAAATCGTCCCTCTCCCCACACGCCCCCCCACCGTTGGGATTCGCTACGCGCCTTCGAACGGTTCGAAGCTGGCGCTCATGCCGCCGCACTCCATGTACATCGTCCCGGATGGCACTCCGAACCAGCCGAAAAGCTGGACTTCAGCGCGGTATTGCTGAATCGGCTCGCGGCCGTCCATTGCCTGATCGGGGCAGTGCCCGGGTGCCAGCTCAACGGCTTCGACCCTCCGGGCCCGGTACCAGATCCGGTCGAAAGGATGGTCCAACATCGACCCGGATAACTCGTACGCTTCCCCCGCCACCCAGAACTCCTGATCGGCCTCGAATCGGTCCAGGCCGTCGGCGACGAGCGCGTCGGGGGCACCCACCGCCAGGTACGGGAGCGACGTCAGGGTGAGGAGCGAAAGAGCGGCGGCGAGCACGGAAGTCTTCATACCTCTACTACAAAGCAAGTCCGGTGCCATGAAATCGGAATTCGCTTGCTGCTCGTCGGCCGCCACCGACGCAGGGTCACGCTCAGCGCTCCAGTTGGGTCCGGCTACCGATTCCCATTGTCGATATCGGCGGAAATCCGCCAGGTTCCCTCGGACCCCCGGCGGAGCGTGAGCACGAATTTTCCGACGGGATCGTTCGTCCCGTAGGCGTATCCGCCGACGATCGTAGCCAGGTCACCGGAGCGTTCGACGCCGTACGCGAAAAGCCTCAGATTCCCACCGGTCGACGCGTAGGATTCACGGATCCGGCCATGCCCTCGAACGGGCTCGTGCCTCGGCCGCAGGACGAAGCCGTCCTCCGTGAACAGGGCGGTCAGCGCGTCCGGGTCACCGGCCGCCCACGCGACCTCGTAGGCGCGCAGGACGCGAGCCAGAGGGGCGGGAAGATCGATGGCGGTCGGGCCCTGGCCGCTCGCCGCCCGGCTCTCGGAGGGTTGGACCTCCGCGCCCCAAGGTAAGGGCGGCGGAGAAATCGGGTTCGCCAGGTCGAACTCCGCCCGGAACGACCGCTCCGTCCCCTCACGGCGGAGTGCGTACACGAACGACCCTCCGGGCACGAATGCCAGAGTCCACACGTTCGTGGAGGCGGCTGGGACCAGGCCCGCCGTGTATGCATCGGCTGGGAACTCCTGACGGTCGGCCGACCCCTCGCCTTGGGTCCCGCCGCCGTACAGAGTCACCGCGTCATGGGTGCCGTCATCGTGGCGATGGTCGTGCGCCAGGTGCAGGCCGTCCTCCTCGATTCCGATGACCCATGTCCGCGATCGGTCGTCGCCGACGTGGAAGGGGATCCGGATTTCACTGCCCTCGCAGGACCGCACGTGCATGACCAGCCGGGCCGCTTCGAACGCCGGGTCAGGTGGCACGCTCTCGGTAACGCTGCCCTCGAATGCCTGTCCGCACAGCGTCCGTAGCGATTCGATGAACGCGGCCCGTGGGGACTCCGACGCGAGGCGTGAGTCGGAGGCGTCTTCATTTCGCTCGGGCGCTTCTCCGCCCGTGGGCCCGCAGCCGGCGACGGCGAACACGAAGCCGCATGCCGACAGGGCGAGCTTTCGAGCCCCCAGGCTCACGGCCGCCGCTCGACCCGATCCGAGTAGAACCGGAGTTCACCGAGGAGGGAGAAGGTCGGGACGAACGCCTCTTCGTCCGGCTGCCCCGCCGGGAACTCGGCTTCGAAGACCGTGATCTCGTTTCCGTCGATGGTGCCGTAGTACATCGTGCCGGGGCCGGCCCGTGAGGACGCGATCGCGAAGGCCGCGTCCGTTGGAATGCCGAGATCCGCCCGGGTCTCCGCGGCAAGGACCTCGCATCCGCCAGCCTGCACGAGGAAAACCGGCTCCGGCCAACCGTTCACGTCGAGGTGGACGTCGGTCACGGGAGCCCCATTTCCTGCCGTTTCCGGAGAGCCACACCGAAGCTGTACGTCCGCTGGCGTCAAGAAGAGGGGGTTCGCCGAGGGCGCACCCACCGAATCCGTGAGCGCAGGATCTCCGCCCACCTCGTCGACGTCGACCCGGTCGGCCCCGCACCCGATCGCTAGAGTGGCGAAAAAGGGGGTGACGGCCCTGAGCGCGTAGTTCACGATGCTATCCTCGGAGAGTCTGGCGAGACGAGCCGTACACGGAGGCAGCAAGACGGATGCCCGCGGGCCGCCACACCCACCCTACATCGCGTAGAAGAACTCCTCGCGCGTGATCTTACCGTCGTCGACCGTATAGACGGCGACTTCGGTCATCTGGAACCTCTGGCCGGCTTCCTTGTTCGTCGCGTCGAGCTCGAAGAGCACCGCGAATCGGTCGTCGCCATGCGGGAACGGGCCCTTCACCGAGTTGCTGTGCACCTCGTGACTGTTCCCCCACCACTCCGTCTTCCCGCGAACCGCCTGCTTCCCGGACATCGTTCGCGGCATCGGGCCATCGGCCTCGGCAGCCTCCACCGAGACGACATCCTCTCCGTAGAGCTCATCGATGGCGTCGAGGTGCTTGCCTTCCGAACAAAGATCACACAGACGCTGTCCCACTTCTGCTGCCGACATTCTGCACCCTCCCCCACTCAGGTTCACGGACGACGCTCCCGTAGCGTCCCTATCCTACGCCTGCGCGAACCCCACGATTGCACTTCGCGTTCCCTTTGGCCGCAGTTGGAATGCGGTGGAACCGCGGCGGAACTGGACGGCGCACTACCGCGTGGCCGATCCACGCGCCCCTCGGCGCGCCAGGATGGGGGGGATGGTCAGGCTCGCGATTGCCATGATCCAGAGCGTGATGGCCACCGGGCTGTCGAACAGAACGGCCCACTCGCCCCCGGAAAGCGCCATGGCCCGGCGGAGATTCTTCTCCATCAGCGGGCCGAGCACGAGCCCCAGGATGACCGGCGCCAGCGGGAAACGCAGTTTGCGCATCAGGTAACCGAGCACTCCGAACGCCGTCATCAGGACCAGGTCGAAGCCGCTCTGGTTGACCGCGTACACGGCTACAAACGAGAGCGCCGCCACGCCCGGGATCAGGAACCACTGCGGCAGGCGGAGTGCCCGCACGAAGACGCCGACGAGCGGCAGGTTGAGGAGCAGCAGGAAGACGTTGCCGACATACATCGACGCCGCCAGCCCCCAGAAGAGATCGGGTTCCTCCGTGATGAGCAGGGGCCCGGGCGTGATGCCGAGTCCCAGAAGCGCCCCGAGCAACACGGCCGTGGTGCCGCTTCCCGGGACGCCCAACGTCAGGAGCGGGATCATGGCGCCCGTGGCGGCTGCGTTGTTGGCTGCCTCCGGCGCCGCGACCCCACGGATGTCTCCCGTCCCGAAGGTCCCCTCCCGGTCGACGATCCGCTGCTCCGTCGAGTAGGCGAGGAACGACGCGATCGTCCCGCCCGCTCCCGGGAGCACCCCCACGAAGAAGCCGAGGACGCTCCCGCGCAACATGGTCCAGAACATGTGGGCGAACTCGCGCGCGCTGATCATCACGCGCCCGTAGCCTTGCAGGGCCGCGGAGCCGGCACCGGTGCGCTCGAGCAATTGAAGCACCTCGCTCACCGCGAAGAGCCCGATCGTCACGACCACGAAGTCCATGCCGTCCAGAAGCTTGAGCTGCCCGAAGGTGTACCGGGGGATGGCACTGTTGGGGTCGAGGCCAACCGTAGCCAGAAGGAGTCCGAGCGCCGTGCTCGCCAGTCCGCGGAGCAAGCTGTCTCCCGCCAGACTGGACAGGGCCGAGAACGCGAAGATCATGAGCGCGAAGTACTCGGCCGGGCCGAAGCGGACGGCCCACTGCGCCAGTAACGGCGCGAAGAGGACGAGCCCGAAGATGGAGATCGTCCCCCCGAAGAACGAGGCGATCGCGGCGGTCGCGAGGGCCGGGCCGCCGCGCCCCTGCTTCGTCATCTCGTGACCGTCGAGCGCGGTGACCACCGCCGACGCGGTGCCGGGCACGTTCAGCAGGATCGTGCTGATCGAGTTGCCGTACTGACTACCGTAGTAGATGCCCGACAGAAGGATCAACGCCGACTCCGGCGGAATGCCGGCCGCGAAGGTGATCGGGATCAGGATGGCGATGGCGTTGATGGGCCCGATGCCCGGCAGCATTCCCACGAACGTCCCGACCAGCACGCCCACGAAGGCGAGGCCCAGATTGATGGGCTGGAGCGCGACGGCAAAGCCGCCCATCAGGTGGCTCAGCGCGTCCACAGGTCCCCGATCGGCAGAGGGAGTCCGAGTCCGTACACGAAGCCGAACCACATGGCGGTCGCCAGAGCGGCGGCGGCTCCGAACGCGTACCGCGGGCGGGCGCCGAAGAGCGTGGACAGTGTGCCCACGACGGCTGTTGTGGCCGTGAAGAAACCAAGGGGCGCGAGGGCACCGGCATACGCGAGGAACGCGGCGACGGAGCCCGCCATGCGCAGCAGGATCCGACGCTCGGGCCAGATCACGCCGTGCTGTGGCCGGAGCGCCAGGATGGTGCCGGCCAGGACGAAGATGGCGGCCGCAAGGAGCGGGAGCGCCTTGGGTCCGATCGGGTCGACCATGAAGAACACATCGAAGGTCATGGCTTCGGCGCCGGCGGCCAGGCCGGCGACGACGATAACCACGCCCGCGATGCGTTCGGAGCGTTCGGAGCGTCGGTCCTTCACCGCGACAGTCCGATCTCGCGTGCCATTGTACGGAAGTCGAGAACCTGCTGGCGCACGAACGCGTCGAACTCCTCACCCACCAGGAAAAACGGCTGGAGGCGATTGCGCTGCCGGGCTTCCGCCCACTCGGGGGACTGCCCGACGCGGCGCAGCGTCTCCACCCACTCGTCGTAGCGCTCGTCGCTGATGTCGCTCGGCACGAAGAAGCCCCGCCACGTGATCCAGTCGACGTCGATGCCCGACTCCCGGGCGGTCGGAACCTCGGCCAGGAAGCCCTCCAACCTCTGAGGGGCGAGGACCGTGAGGACCCGCATGCGGCCCGCGCGCACCTGTCCCTCGACTTCGGACGCCTCTCCCGAGAAGATCTGGACGAAGCCGCCGAGCAGGGCGGTCATGGCCTCGCCACCCCCGTCGAAGGGCACGTAGCGGATCCGCCGTGGATCGATGCCTGCTCTCTGGACGAGGAGGAGCACCTTCATGTGGTCCTGGCCCGCCGCCGCGCTGCCACCGCTCACCACGATGACCCCCGGGTCTGCCCGCCAGTCGTCCATGAGCTCGCCCAGGTTGCTCCACGGCGCGTCCTCGGCCACGGCCAGCACGCCGTACTCGGCGCCGATGGCCCCGAGCCAGCGCACGTCGTCCTCGGTAAGGCCCCCGTAGATGTTCTGCGCGAGCAGGAGGGTGGTGCCGGGGCTCGCCGCGATGAGCACGTTCGGATCGCTGGCTCGACGTGTCACGGCGTGCGCGTAGGCCACGCCCCCACCCGCCCCTGGCATGTTGGTGGTCCGGACCAGTCCCGGCGAGAGATCGAGCTCCCGGAGGACGCGCCCCACCGAGCGGCACGTCATGTCCCATCCTCCGCCGGCGTTCGCCGGAGCGATGCACTCCCAACCTCGGGAGGACTCCGGCTGCGTGCAGCCGGCGGCAAGGACGGCGAGGAGGCAGAGCGGGAGGAGGGCGCGAGGGAGGAGATCCAGCGGGATGGAAGGGGTGGGCGTTGGAACTGCAGAGTTCGGCCGACCGATCGCGCTATGGACGCGACCCTTGGCGGGGCCTTGTTTCGTCCAACCCGGGGGGTGGGGTAGCGGTGGCGTGGACCGGCGGCAGCCCGCCCACGCGGTCAACGCACGCCCACCCAACCGCGTACCGAGTCGAACAGGCCCGGGGAGTCGTATGCGACCCCGTCCTTCCAGACGATCGTCATGGTCCGCAGTGCCGACTCGTCCTGCGTCAGGTCGCCGCGCATCATCACGAGGTCGGCTCGCTTTCCGACTTCGATGGTGCCGATCTCCTCCGCCATCTCCAGATACTCCGCGCCGTTCTTCGTCGCGACCTCGATGGCCTGCTCCGTCGTCAGACCGATTTCCATCAGGAGTTGGACGACGCGCTGGTTGGCGTAACCCGGCACGGCGTCGCCCGCGCCCGTCGGATCGGTGCCGACCACCAGGTGGCCGCCGCGGTCGTAGAACACTTTCTCCATGTCCATATACCGGCGGAGGAGCTCGGCTGGGCGGCGTTGGCCGGCCGCCCCGCGAGCGACCGCGCCCATGACCGATTCCCGGAGTTGCGGCAACATGGCGGCCTGGGCCCCGGCAGGGGGCGGCGGACGGTCCGGTGCGCCCCGCTCGACCACCGTGAGGGTCGAGGTCAGAGCGACGCCCCGTTCGATCAACCTGTCGACGACGTCCAGGAAGGGGCGGCCGGCCAGATCGAGCGCCATGTAGGAAGCGTCTCCGCCACGCACGCACTGATCCGGCTGTTTGCCCTCCACCCAGTCGGTCGCAGCGAAGAAGCCGTGTTCTAGATTGTCGATCCCGAGATCGGCGGCCTCGGCGTATGTGATCGAGCACAGGTGGCCCGTGACTTTGGCGCCCCTCGCGTGGGCGGCGTCGATGGCGGCCTTCAGGGTGGACCGGTCGATCAGGTTGTACGCCTTGAAGGACGTCACTCCCTGGTCCATCCAGAAGTTCACGTGGGCTCGCGCCTGCTCCGGAGTGGCCAGTTGGGGGAAGGAGCGGATGAAGCCGCCCGGGCCCTCCAGGTAGGGACCGGTCACGTCCATGTGCGGGCCGACGATCCGTCCCGCCTCGATGAGCCGCCGTGTGCTGAGGTCGGAGTACGGATCGACGCTACCCCCGGTCCGCATGGTGGTGACCCCGCCTGCCAGGTAGAGAGGCGGAAACGACTGCTCGTTCGTGTTGTACCGGGCCTGACCGGACGGATAGAACATATGCTCGTGCAGCATGACGAGGCCCGGGATGAGCGTGTGCCCGCGTCCGTCCACGACCTCGGCCCCGCTCGCCGGGCGGGTCGCTCCGGCGGGAGTCACGGCCACGATCCGTCCGGCCCGGATCTCGACTGTCATGTCGTGTCGTGCGGGAGCGCCGGTTCCGTCGACCAACACCACGTTGGTGATGACAAAGTGGTCGGCCTCGCTCGCGACGAACTCACGTACCTGCGGAGACAGATCGTCGAACGCCTGTGTCGTGGCCGGCCGTGGAGCCACGAGTGCGCCCATCACAAGTGCGGCGAGAGCAACGTGTCGGCGTGAGATCGGCGCCCCGCCCCTCCCTCTCATCCGCGCACCTCCCAGAAGGTCTCCACCTCGACGGCCATGCCGCCGGGCAGCGACGACATCCCGACCGCGGCTCGCGTTCCCTTGCCGGCATCCTGTCCGAAGACGTCGACCATCAGGTCGCTGAAGCCGTTGATCACCTGGGGATGGCTGGAGAAGTGGGGCGCGGCGTTGACCATTCCCAATGTGCGAACAAGACGGACGACGTCGTCCAGGCTCCCGAGGGTGCTGCGCACCGTCGCGAGAATGTTCAGGCCCACCTGGCGGGCCGCCGCCCGACCTTCGTCGACCGAGAGGTTCTGCCCCACCTTCCCGAGGTGGGAGGGGGAGCCGTCCGGCAGGCGGGGGGTGTGGCCGGCCACGTAGAGGATCGATCCGACCCGAACCGCCGGGACATACGTCGCCACCGGCGCGACCGGGGTGGCCAGTTCGATGCCCAACTCGCGCAGGCGGGCCTCGGGGCTGACCTGTCGATTCCAGAAAGCGGATCGGGCGGCCGTGAGCCTGCGTGGAAGCAGAAGCGCGGCGGCCGCCGCCGCGCTGCCGCCGAAGAAACCGCGTCGTGTGGGGTCGTGCAAAGCGAGCACCTCCGAGAGTTGAGTCTGAACGGGCTCATTATCCCGGGGTCACGGGTACCTCCGCCAGAGCACGCCTCTTCCGAACGCCCCAGTGACGACACGATGAACCCCACCTCGCCCGCGATCCGGGACCCGAGCGACGAGCCGCTCGCCCGTCGCGTCGGGCGCTGGGCATTGGCCCTCCTGTTCATCCTGGCCGGGATGAACCACTTCCTGAATCCGGACTTCTACGTCCGGATCATGCCGCCGTATCTGCCGTTTCACCGGGAGCTCGTGTGGATCAGTGGCGTGTTCGAGATCCTTGCGGGCGCGGGTCTCCTGGTCGACCGGTGGCGCTCCGCCGCGGGGTGGGGGGTGATCCTGCTGTTGCTGGCGGTCTTTCCCGCCAATCTCCATATGGCGCTCAACCCGGACGACTTCGATTTCCCGGCGTGGGCACTCTACCTGCGTCTCCCCTTGCAGGCGGTGTTCATTGCGTGGGCGTGGTGGGCATCACGAAGTTCGACCAACCCCCGTCATCTCCAGGAGAAGCACCCGTGAATCGGTTCCCCCTGTCCGCGCTCGTCGCGGTCGCCGTACTCGTACTCTCCTCGTGTGTGACGGACGGGAGCGGCCCGGACGACCCTGCGGACATCGTGTTCATCGACGGCAAGGTGCTCACCGCGGACGATGCGATTCCGGAGGCGGAGGCCGTTGCGGTTCGTGGCCAGCGTATTCTCGCGGTCGGCTCCACCGAGGAGATCCTCCGCCACGCCGGTCCCGATACGCGGGTGGTGGAGCTCGGTGACCGCGTCGTCGCGCCGGGCTTCATCGAGGGCCACGGACACTATATACGCCTCGGGGAGTCGAAGCTGATTCTCGATCTGAGCGCCACTGAGACGTGGCGGGAGATGGTGGACATTGTGGCCGACGCCGTACTACAGGCGGAACCCGGCTCGTGGATCGAAGGGCACGGCTGGCACCAGGAGCGCTGGCGCGATGTGCCCCAGCCCGCGGTGGATGGTGTGCCGCTCCACACGAGCCTGTCTGCGGTGTCACCGAACAATCCTGTGTTCCTTACCCACGCGAGTGGGCACGCGGCGTTCGCGAACGCGCGCGCGATGGAGTTGGCGGGAATCGGTCGTAGCACCGCGGATCCGGAGGGTGGCACGATCGTTCGCGACGCGAGCGGCGCCGCGACGGGTCTGTTACGCGAGAATGCGGATGCGTTGGTGGGGAGTGTGCTGGCCGAGGCACGAGCGGGCCGGTCCGAAGCGGACCGGCAGACCCGCTTTCGCCTGGTGGTCCAGTTGGCCGGTCAGGAGGCGCTCTCGAAGGGCGTCACGACGTTCCATGACGCCGGCTCGGACTTCGCAACGATCGAGGGGCTGAGGGAGATGGCGGCGGCAGGCTATCTTCCGGTGCGCCTGTACGTCATGGTGAGGTTCGAGACCAACGACGCCATGCGGGAGCGGCTTCCCGACTATCGGATGGTCGGCTTCGGCGACAATCATCTGACCGTTCGGTCGATCAAACGTCAGATCGACGGCGCGCTCGGGTCGCACGGGGCGTGGATGCTCGATCCGTATGCGGATATGAACACGACGGGGTTGGCCGTCGAGCCGCCGGCCGACATTGCCGAGACCGCTGCCATCGCGCTGCGGCACGACTTCCAGTTGAACACGCACGCGATCGGCGACCGAGCGAACCGTGAGGTCTTGAGCATCTACCGTCAGACGTTCGACCTGGCCAGCGAGCAGGATCCGGGCCGACTGCGCTGGCGGATCGAGCATGCGCAGCATGTCCACCCCGACGACGTGGAGCAGTTCGCGGACATGGGCATCATTGCTTCCATGCAGGGCGTCCACGCGACATCCGACGCGCCGTGGGTCTTCCGTCGCCTGGGGCCTCAGCGAGCGGAGAGCGGCGCCTACCTCTGGCGCACGTTTATGGACGCCGGGGTCCTGGTGACCAACGGAACGGACGTGCCGGTGGAGGACATCTCGCCGATGGCATCGTTCTACTCGTCCGTGGTTCGGAAGGACCGGGACGGGAACGACTTCTTCCCTGGTCAGCGGATGACCCGGGAAGAAGCCTTGAAGAGTTACACGATCAACAACGCGTATGCCGCGTTCGAAGAGAGCCTGAAGGGAAGCGTCACGCCGGGGAAGTTGGCCGATCTGGTCGTCCTCGATCGCGACATCATGACCGTCGGAGATGACGACCTTCTCCAGACCCGGGTCGACATGACGCTCGTGGGCGGGGAAGTGCGCTTCGAGCGTCCGCGATGAATACCCACACCACCGGAGAGATGATGTCCGCTGTCAGGACCCGAATGTTTCGCCGCGCCACGTTTTGCGTGCCCGCAGCCCTCGTCGCGCTGGGTACCGGGGGATGTTCGATCGAGACGCGGACGGACAGCGCGGTGCTGTCCGATCGTACCACGCCGGTGGTGTCGTCTCGAAAGCGGATCGTGCAGCCGGAAGGGGTTGCCGCGCTCCCCGTCTTTTCGACGGCCGTTCGCTCCGGCAACCTACTGTTTCTGTCTGGTCAGATCGGTACCCGCCCCGGTGTTGATCCCCCGCAGTTGATCGCGGGGGGCATCGAGCCTGAGACCCGGCGGACGATCCAGAACATCAATGCGGTGCTGGCCTCCGAGGGACTCACGCTCCAGGACCTGGTGAAATGCACGGTCTTCCTTGCGGATATCGCGGACTACGCGGCCGTGAACGAAGTCTACCTGCGCTACTTCCCGAGCGACCCTCCCGCTCGTTCGGCCATGGCCGGGAGTGGGCTGGCGCTTGGCGCACTGGTCGAGATCGAGTGCATCGCCGCGTATCCGGAGGGGCGATAGGGTACTCTGCGAAGAGCGGGCCGCCCCCCTCACGAGGGGTGGCCCGCTACGTTCGCGACATCCTTCCTGTGTTCGCTGGCTGATGTCCGTGTTCGGGCCTACCGCACCGTCGGCGTCGGTCCCTACTTCACCTGGATGTTACCGGCGCTGACCGGCCACGTGCGGGCATTCCCGTCCGGCCAGATGGCAGCGTCGCAGTACTCCTGAGACGTGATGATGCCGCCGCCGCCCTCGAATCCGACAAAGGTTGTGCGGTCCTCGGTGCCCTGACCCTCTCCATCGTCAAGGACTCTGAACCAGATGTCCTTGCCCACTTGGAAGATGTCTCCGCTCGCGTAGGGCTCACGGACGGACTTGTTCTTGGTGATGACGCCGCCGATCCAGGCCCGACCGTTCGCCTCATCGACGGCCACGCAGGTGACCGATCCATGGAACTCGACGTGCTCCCCGAACAGCTCCAGTGTGTAGCGGAGTTGGCCGGTGACGTTGCCGTTGGGCAGGTCGTTGGCGGCGAATGAGAAGCCTCCCGGCATGGCGTCCCCACCGAGCGTGACGGTGTACTGACCACCACCGGAGGTTTGGGATAGGCCGGCCGCTTGAGAGAGCGTGACCTGCGGCTCGAGGGGAGTCTCGACAACGGTCGAGTCACAACCGGACGCGACGATGGCCATCAGGGTGAGGCATGCGGACGTTCGAGCATTCATGGGTGGGTCCTCTTCACATGGGGTAGAATGATGGATGGGCCGACAAAGTGAGTGCCGTTCCCACCATGGTCTTGGACGTCGCTTCGTCGTTTGTACGAGACGTGCGACGGCGACATCGCGGGGCGGGTTGATCCCGGCACCTATCGGGGGGTGCAATCCCCCGCCACACGATCCGTAGGGTTGTCCCCTACGTCGGAGACGAGCCGTCATGGCGCAGAAGGCAGAACCCATCTCCCTCGGTAGCCCTCGCTTCACCACCGTAGCGCTTCCGGGGATCGAGATCACTGACGTTTGGTTCCCGCCCAATTCGCTCATCCCCCATCACATCCATGCCCGACCCGTGTTCGCGGTGGCCCTGGGGGGCGCGATCGATTCACGTATCGTAGGTCGTCGGCTCGAGTGCGAACGGGACTCGGTGTGGACGGAGCCCGCGGGAGAGGGGCACGAGAATCGGGTCGGTCCGGACGGTGCGCGTATCATGGTGGTTTTGCCCGATCAGAGCGCCGATCCCCAGGCGAGGTCGTGTGGACCACTGCTCGACGAGGTTCACCAGTTCAAGCATGGCGGCGTGCGGGACCTCGCGGAGCGGATGGCCATCGAGTTGCGTGAACCCGACGACGCGGGTCAGCTCGCCCTGCATGGGTTGGCCCTGGAGGGGCTGGCGTTAGGCCTTCGGACCGCCCCGATCGGGGGGAGGCTCGAAGGGGTCACGCCTTGGCTGCGCACGGCGCGGGACCTCATCAACGACCGCTTCCGCGAGCGGATGAGCATTCACGACATCGCGGAGACGGTGGGCGTCGACGCCTCGACTCTGGCCCGCTCGTTCCGGACCCACTTCGGCGTACCGCTCGGCACCTATCAACGAAGCCTGCGGCTGCAGTGGGTTGCCCGACAACTCGTGGAGACGGACATCGATCTCAGCAAGGTGGCGCTTCGAGCCGGGTTCTACGACCAGGCGCACATGACCCGGCACTTCCGGAGGCGGTGGGGATTGCCACCAGGGGCGTACCGGAAGGCGCACAAAGTGCAGTAGGGCGGCCAGGCTGTCGCCGGATCTCAGGTCGACCGGAACGACTCGCCCGGGTCGATCGTCGCCGCTTGGCGGGCCGGCCACCAACTGGCTACCCCAGCGACGATCAGAGCGCCGGCGGACACTATGAAGAACAGATCGAGCGCGAAGCTCTCCGCTCCGAACAGCACTGCGGCCATGGCTCGTTGGGTCAGGAATGCTCCGACGAGCGCCAACGGAATCGCGGTGGCCACCATCGCCAGACTCTCACGGACCACCTGCCTTATGACCTGGGCCGGGGCGGCTCCGAGGGCCATTCGGACTCCGATTTCCCCGGAACGCCGAGAGACTCCGAACGCGAGGGTCGCGTAGATTCCCCCGGCGGCCAGCAGAGTTGCCACGCTCGCGAAGATGGTGAAGAGCGTGAGGGCGAACGTGCGGCGAGCGAGCGTCCGTGCCCTCCGGCTCGTCATCGTCGCGATGTCGTGAGTCGGTATCGTTGAATCGAGTCGGCCGAGCACGGCGCGGGCCGGTTCGATCAGCGCATCTGGATCACCAGCCGTGCGCGCGATGAGAGCCGCTTCCCGGAGCGGGGACTGTAGATGCGCTTGGTAGAGCTGCGGCTCCATGTCCGCGTCCGCGTCGAGGTACTGTACGTCGGGCACGACCCCGATCACGGTCAACCAGTCGTCCTCGGACGGCTCGCGCCGAAATGTCACGCGCTGGCCCGCGCCGGGCCCGGTCGGAAAGAGACGGCGTGCGAGGCTTTCGGAGACGACGAGGAGGCCCGGACCATCCGGGTCCTCCGTCCCGTCGAACACCCGTCCCTCGATCGGGGCGAGCTGGAGCGCGGAGAAGAGCCCGGGTGTAGCGGTGAGCTGGAGAGAGCCGAATCCCTCGGTGTCGCCAGCGCGTACCTGCTGCTCGGACCGGAGCGTAGCAACGGAACCTCGCCCGCTGAACGGCAAGTCGCCTCCCGCCCCCACCACGCGTACACCGGGGAGCCCCTCCAACTCGATGACGTATCGATCGAGAAAGGCGTTGACCTCGGGACCGCTCGGATATCGTGCCGATGGGATCGAAATGCGGAACGTGAGCAAGCCGGTGGGATCGAAGCCGGCATCGCGCTCACGGAGAGTCTCGACCGTCCGGACGAGGAGCGCGGCCCCGAGCGTGAGCGTCAGGGCCAGGGCGACCTCCGTCACCACGAGTCCCCGGATGAGAGGCTGCGATCCCGCCCCAGCGCCCACTCCGCGCGCCGTGCGTTGGGCCGCGCCTCCCAGCCGTGAGGCGTGGAGGGCCGGCATGACGCCGAAGACGATCCCGGCGGCGAGGGTGACCGCCGCGGTAAAGGCCGTCACGATGGGATCAAGCGCGACCTCGTCCAGTCTGGGGATCTCCGGGGGTGCCATTGCCACGAGAGCGCGGACCCCGGCGCTTCCGATGACGAGTCCAGCCAGGCCTCCGAGGCCGGCTAGGACGAGCGACTCCAGGATCAGCTGTCGCGTCAGCCGGGAGCGCCCGGCGCCGAGGGCCACACGCACCCTCAGTTCCCGAAGGCGGGTGACCCCCCGAACGAGGCTGAGGTTGGCGACGTTCACCGAGGCGATGCCCAGAAGAACGACGACCGCCCCGAAGATCAGCCAGAGAAGTCGATCGACTTCGCCGATGACCATGTCCTGCAGCGGCTCGATGGTCGTGGTCCAGCCCGAGCTCCGCCGATCGCCCGGTCGGTCCGCCACCACCTGCACGGCGCGCCCCACCTCCTCGGCCGCTCGGTCCTCCGTTACGTTGGGCCGCGTCTTCACGAAGACGTCCAGCCACCGCCCGATCCAACCCGACGTACCGAGCGTGAACGGGACGAACAGCGCGGCGCTGGAGCCTGACACGTGCCGGTACCGCCTGGGCAGAACTCCGATCACCTCGAACGGGTCTCCTCCGACCTTGATGGTCGATCCCACCACGGTGGGGTCGGCGGTCAGGCGATTCGTCCAGAACTCGTGCGAGACGACGGTGACGAGCGCGTCGCCGCTCGCGATCTCGGACGCGGACATCAGCCGACCCAGCGCGGGTTGGACCCCGAACACGTCAAAGAACCCGGCCGTGATCATGCGCGCCCCGATCTGCGTGGGCTCGCCGCTCGGCGTCACGACGGTCACCGTGAAGGGGAACTCCGCTCCGACGGCCGAGAACGTGCCGGTCCGACCGGCCAGAACCTCCAGTTCGGCCACTCGGAACGAGAAGTCGCGCACGTCCCCTTCGTCCCGGTGTGTCCACGCACGGAAGATCCGATCGGCCTCCGGGTAGGGAAGCTCGGACAGGACCACGCTGTGCAGGACCGAGAAAAGCGCGGAGTTGGCGCCGATCGCCACGGCGAGGGTGACCACCACGACGAGGGAGTGCATCGGGTGGCGTGGGATCTGCCTGACCGCGTTGGCCAGATCCGATCCCCACCCGGAGTCACGGCCCCGGGTGCCCGTCCATCCGTCCCGGCCGCGCGCTCGTTCCCTTCGTCGTGCCGCCAGATGTGGCAACGCGCGTATCACTTGAAGCCACAGCCAAATGGTCGCCCTCGTGCGGCCCCGGGCGGCGCGTTGAAAGTCCTCGTATTCGTGTTCGAGATCCGCCAGGACGGCGTCGGCCGACTCTCGGGAGCCGGACACGCTCCTGAGAAGGGCTCGTAGGAAATGCCGCGGGCTAGGCATCGGACACCCCAGACCGGAGACCCCGAATGTCGACGGTCTTCCACATCCTGTCCCTGACGGTCCAGGTATGCCCGAGGGCCCGGGTTCCGGCTTCGGTCACGCGGAAGTAGCGGCGGGGCCTGCCTGGAGTGGAGCGAGGGCGCGTCCCCGATCCCGATTCGACCATACCCTTCTCCACGAGCCGCTCCAGCGTCGCGTGTACGGCCCCGATCGACACATCGGTGCCGGTCACCTCCGCAAGCTCACGACGTACGCTGGTCCCGTATCCGTCCCCGGCCTGCCTCGTGACCGACAGGAGAACGAGTTCTTCGAACGCTCCGAGAATTCCACTTCCACCCATTCGCCATCCCCCCGAAGTCTCTGCCGCTGAATCTATTAAATCTATATTGTAGATATACGACTCCCGTCAAGGATCCTGTACCTCGACGCCGTGGCCGAGTAGGATTATCGGAGTCCATCGGGCTGCTTCCGGGTACTTTCGAGGAGCCGCTTCGGTGTGCCGTTGGATCGCGGGGTGGTGTTGGGAAGACTCTGGCAGGATGCTGCTTTGTTCACTCGCTGTCTCTTTTGCCACAAACCGTTCCCTGAGAACGGTCAACTGGCCTACATGAGCCGTGGCCATCGGATCGCCTTCGATCCGGTCGAGGGACGGCTGTGGACGGTTTGCGACGGGTGCCATCGGTGGAACCTATGCCCGATGGAGTCCCGCGAGGCCGCGTTGTACGAACTGGAGCGGGTGGTCCGGGATCACGCCAAGCCCATGGCGCACACCGCCAACATCCAGCTCTTCCAGGCGGGTACGCTCACGCTCATCCGTGTAGGCCGAGCCAGCCTCGTGGAGCAGGCCTGGTGGCGCTACGGCCGGGAGTTGAGGAAGCGTAAGGACTCCTTCGAGAGCCGTCGCTCGCGGGCGACGGCGTACACGTTTGGAGCGCTCGCCTTCCTGGGCGACATCGTCGGGTTCAACGACGGTGACGTGTCCATCGATTGGGAGGACACGCCCGTGGCGGACGTCCTCCGCTGGCGGCGGTTCGGCTATGCGGCCTGGCGCGGTCGAGAGACGTGTCCCTACTGCAACAGCACCCTGGTCGCGCTCCGCTACGACATGTCCTGGTGGGTCTACCCATTGCGTGGTGCCGACGGACGACTGGGAGTCGGGATTCCGTGCCAGCGGTGCGATCCCTGGACGCCGGACAAGGTGTACGAGCTTCAAGGCGATGTCGCGGAGAATACCCTCCGCCGTGTTCTCGCCTACCAGAACATCACGGGTGCCAGCGAGCGGAAGATCACCGACGCGGCCCAGGCGATCGAGCACGCCGGGTCGGCGGGCGAATTCACGCTGACCGCGACGACGTCCCGAAGCTCCCTGTGGAAGATGGGTGCGACGAGCACGATCGCCCTGGAGATCGCGCTCAACGAGAGCGTCGAGCGCCGGATGCTCGACCTCGAGGTACGCGCCCTGGAATTCCTCTGGAAGAAAGAGGAGGAGCTGGCGCGCATCATCGATGCGGAGTTGACCCCCCGCCGCATACTCGAGGCCCACCTCCGACACCTGCCCATCAAGCTTCGGCCCCGGATCGCGGCCCTGTTACCCGGTGTGGAAGGGGTGCGGTAGGGGGACCGTTCCCAGCCTCCGGGACGATTGCGGGCCAAGAACTACTATGGTACTAGTAGTCGGTGTCTTCGATTTCCGCGGATGGGGAGGGGGGACGATGGGATCGATCGATCGGCGGGCGTTCGTTGCGGCGGGCATGTCCACGGCCGTCCCGGTGCTTCGCACGGGCACCCGCGATTTCGCGGAGGACTTCGAGCTGTTCTGGAACCGAACGTGGACGTACACCCTCGAGGTGGCCGACGCGATGCCGCCCGAGGAGTACGGCTTTCGGCCGGTTCCGGAGATCCGATCGTTCGGAGAACAGCTCGCGCACATCGCCCAGGGGCACTTCAACTGGGCCGGCACGATCGACGGCGCGCCGGTTCCGGACCCGCCCGACTTCACCACCTTGTCGGCGGTCGACGCGGTCGCCATCCGGTCGGTGCTCGACCGCTCGTTCGACGTCCTCTTGCGTGCGGTCCTCGCCCGGTCGGATGCGGAACTCGACCGACGAGTCCAGTGGGGCCGGCGCCTCGGCGTCCAGAAGTCGCATTCCTTGCGCGGTGTCGCGCTGACGGCGTGGCACCATACCGCGCACCATCGCGGTCAGTGCATCATCTATCTCCGGCTGAAAAGCATTGTGCCACCGGGATACGTCGACTGACGGACCGTCCCGGCCCTCCCTTCAGCCCTCCGGCGCGAAGTCCCTCAGGCGGCTCCGCAGCGAGTCAGCCAGCGTATTGTGGCCGATCACGAGGTTTCGGCAGCGCTGCTCCATGGTCCGCAGCGCCTCTGCCCGACCTTCCCAGGAAGCGACCGAGTCGTTGTATCCCGCAAAGCGGTCGAGGTACTCGTCGTAGACCTCCTCGGGCACGCCGCCCTGCTCCGCTTCCTCGTAGCTCCGGACATCCACGCCGAGGGAGTCGACGATCGAGTTGAAGCGCCGAAAGCGCATCTCCTCGTAGGCCAGCTCGTTCCGGCACGCGTCGGCCGAGACACGCGCATCGTAGACCTCGGCCCGGAGCGTGGTGATCTCGTCGATCAGCCGACGCTCCTCCCGGTAGGACCGGAGCGCCAGAACCGTGACCGCGGTGACGACCGCGAGCACGACCAGGACGGCCACCCGCGCGAGCGGAGAGCCGGGCAATGACGCGATGCGGCTACTCCTCCACCACGAAGCTGAACATCATGCCCGAGTGCAGGTGCTCGGCGATGTGGCAGTGCGCCATCCAGGTGCCCGGATTCGACATGTCGACGAGGATGTCCATGGTGGAGCCGACGGGCACGATGGCGGTGTCTTTCCAGACGAGGTTGGGGTTCTCCACCCCGTCCATCGCCACGACGAGGAAGCGCTGTCCGTGAACGTGGAACGGATGGCTCATCGGGTGGAACGACCGGGGCGTGTTGAACACGCGGATCTTGACCACGTCTCCGACCCGGAACCTCCAGTCGATATCGCCGTTTTCCTTCCCCGTGGCGACGTCACGAAGGATCCACTCCACCTGCTCGCCCGTCGACAGCCAATTCATCATCGGCATGGCGTCGTTCCACTCCATGGGCGGCACGTACAGCGTGTCCATCTCCATGGATTGGATGATCGGTACGGGCAGATCCTGGATGCGTACCGTCGTCACCAACTCCTTGTCGGGCGCCCGGTCGAAGTACGGCCGGAAGGCGTCGATGTCCTCCACGACAGCGGCGTGCGTACGGAGGGTGGCAAACGCCCCCACCAGATCGTTGGCCACGGGCTCGTCGGCCACGGATACCAAGGCCAGCGTATCGACCTGCGGATAGAATTCGCCGCGCACGTGGTTCACTGCCTGAATCGTATTGGCGATGGCGATGGTGCCGGCTTCCGCGAAGCGGACGTCCACCACATATCGTTCGGCCGGAGCGATGACTACGCTCTCGACCCACTGCTCCCGTTCGTACCGGCCCACGTCGGAGGCCACCACCTTCACGCGCGCCCCTCCGAACGTCACGTTGAAGGTCCGCGTGTTTGCCACGTTGGTCAGGTAGAACCGGACGACCTCACCGCGCTGGGCGCTGAGCCGGTAGTCGGTGGCGCCGTTGACCATCAGGACGTTCCCGAAGCGCCCCATGAGCGCATGGGTCGGCGCGCTATCTCCATAGGGAAGAAGCCCCTGGGCGTCGAACAGCATGTCGTCGAGGACGAAGACCTCCTCGCGGTTCGCGGGCCCGTAGTAGTCGGGCTCCGGCGACGTGACCAGGAGATTGCCAAAGAGCCCCAGATCCTGCTGGACGTCCTCACGCATGTGGGGATGGTACCAGAACATACCCGCGTCGGGCACGTGGACCTCGTAGGTGAAGCTCTCGCCGCGCTCAATCGGGTCCTGCGTCACGCCGGGCACCCCGTCGAACGCGTTCTCCAAGCGGATACCGTGCCAGTGGATGGTGGTCGGCATCTGGATCTCGTTGGTGACACGGATAACCAGCGTCGACCCCTGAGGCCCCTGGATGAGCGGCCCCGGATACTGACCGTTGTAGCCGAACATGATGGTCTCGTGCCCCGCGATTGTGCGGCGGACCATACTCACCGAAATGTCGAGGGTGTCGCCGTCGGTGAGCGCCACGACCTCGGAAGGGCGCGCCTCCGGCACCATGGCCGGGTCCATCCCCTGGCCGGGAAGGAAGGGCCCCACGACCGGGACGATCCCCTCCAGTCCGGGGAGCATCGGCATGCTCATATCCATCGGCGGCATGCGCCAACCGCCTTCCATGGTCATGTCCGCGCCGTGCATGGAGTGATCCATCTGGGCCGCGGCTGGTGCGGTCAGGGCACAGAGTAAGACGATGGCGACTAAGGTGGGGCCGACCGGAGAGGGTGAGGTGCGGGTGGTGCGGTCGGTGGACGTGACCGGTGCGGTGGACGCGGTGCGTGCGGTGGACGTGGCACCCGCCGTGGACGTGACGGGTGCGACCGAGGGAGCTGAGGCGATTGAAATGGGCCGTGCGTCCGCGTTGGAGGGGCTCATCATGGACGCTCGTTCAGTTCGCATAGCCGTACGCCGCGCACTTCTCTTCCTGCAGGGGCCCGTGGCCGATCATCGTGTGCATCTTACCACTCCGTGACATCCCCCGGAACGCGATGGGGCCGGACCACATCGTGGCGGACGGATCGTCGTCCTCCTCGAGCGTGATCACCACCAGGAACTTGTTCCAGGCCACAGTCCCCGACGCCGTGAAGTTCTCGTCGAGCACGCCGAGTCGAACGATCTCGTCCACCTGCGAGGTGGTGGCCCATGCCACGTACCGGCCACGCACAGGCGCCTTGAGGCCCGTAAAGGAGACGTGGAGGTCGTACCGGTAGCTACCATCCGCCGCGACCGACACACCGAAGGGGGCGGGGGCGAAGGTCACGTCGGCCGTGCCACGGGTGTACCCCGTGCCGGGCACGTTCTTTGTGGTGACCAGTTGGATGGCGTAGTAGATCGGTGGGTCCGCGTCGACTCCGCAAACGGTAGGGGCAGACCTCGTGGCGCCGGTGTGTGCCTCGGCCCTAGGCGTGTCCGCAATGGGGCCGACGGCCAAGACGGCCACAAAGGTGGCGGACGCGATGAGCTTCATGGGCTGACGGTAGGGAGGGCCTCAGGCGGCGGCAAGCAGATGGTCGGCGCGGTCATGGACATACTCGAAGGACGGCCGCGGGGTCCCGACGACCTGTCTCGCTGGCCGGCTCAGGACCCCAGCAAGTCGCGCCCGTCTACAGTGGGCGGAACCGGCAAGCTGGCCAAGCCGGCCAGCGTCGGGGCCACGTCCACCGTGACCGCCGGCCCCCGGGCTCCCGCCAATACGCCCGGTCCCAGCAGTAGGAAGGGGACGAGCACGTCGTGGTCGTAGGGCGACCCGTGGATGGCGGTGGCGTAGTCCATCATCGCGTTCTCGGTCATGCGCACGGCACCGATGCCGAGATCCATCGGCGCGGTCCGGCGGGTCCGGTCGTAAACGGGGAAGTCGACACGGCGATCCGAGTGGAACGACCGCCGGTACGCCTCCAGATACGGATCGTCCGACGTTGCCACGGGGGCGCCGTTCGTCGGGCCCTGCGCCCCGTCGCCACCCAACTCGACCACCGAGTAGACCCGGGCGACCCATGGCTGTGCCTCCAGGTGGTCCCGGGCGATCGCGAAGCGGTCCTCGACGGTCCCGTCAGCCGGTAGCGCGGCCGCGATCCGCTCGTACGCTGCGGCCACCGAGTCGGGAGACACCAGAACGGCCGTGCTGTCGCCGTCGGCCACCCGCTGCATGGGGGGCGTGGCCACGCCGTGGTCGGCTGAGACCGCCATGGCCCACGCGTCCGGTCCTACCGAGCGATCGAGAAAGTCCATGAAGGCCCCGAGTTCGTCATCCAGACGGAGCAGGGCGTCGAGTTGTTCCTGGCTCCACGGCCCGAATCGGTGACCAGCCTCGTCGAGGCTGGAGAGGTTGATCGTGAGAACGTCCACGGGGCCGCGGGTGCCGAGTTGCAGAGCGCCTACGGCGGAGCGCGCGAGGCCCAGCGCCGACCGGTCGATGCCGGGTGTGGTTTCGAACCAGGCGGGAAGGGCGGCGGGGTCCGAGCGGTCGGCTTCGGGGGTCTCGTCCGCGAAGTCGTGGGGGAAGACCGCCCGGCCCCCCCGTGCTTCCCACGCGTTGTCGTCGGAGACCGCCCGATCCTGGACCCCCGGCGGTACTGTCGAGCGCCAAGTGCCCTCCGCCATCATCGTGCGCAACGCGTCGTCGTTGAACGTACGCACCCAGTCGGGGAGGGCGGCCACGTACCGGTCGGATGTGACGTAGCCGCCGTGGTCCGCGCTGAACCAGTACGAATGGCCGCCTTGGTGGGCTGCCATCGCATTGGCAGAGTGAGCCCCCTGGCCGATGGATACGGAGATGGCGGAGGGGTCGGCTGCCCTGGCCCAGTCACCGATGGCCGGCACGAGGCGCTGCGCTGACGAGAAGGCCGGAGCCTCCGGATCGCCGACCAGAGAGGCTGTTGTGTCCAAGACTCCGGGGCCGTAACGCCACCCGTCACCGGTCCGGAGCCACAGACCGTTGTCGACGATGCCGTGGGCCGATGGGTACGAGCCGGTGGCCAGAGTGGCATGGCCAGGGCTCGAGTTGGTCACCGCGTGACCCGCTCGCGTGGGAGTGAACCGGGCCCCTCGGCGGAGCATCCGGCCAAGGCCACCGTCGAGGAGGTCGGCGTGGGCCTCGAGGAGGTCAGCTCGGAGCTGGTCGACGACGACCAGCACGAGAAGGTCCGGAGGCTCGGGCTCGGTCGCCTCCGGCGCGCATGCGACCAGAGCGCAGACGGGGGCCAGGACAATAGGAAGGGCGAAGCGGAGACGCGGGCGGATCGCAGACACGGCGGGGGGTGGTTCGAGGCGACGGTGGGCGAATATAACTATTAATCTAGTAGGTCGGGTTGCGCTCGGCACGCTTTGGCCACGATACGTTTCGGTCGATGGATCCCGGGTCTGTACCGGTTTGGTCGCAGCCGGCGACAGCATCCCCGACTTCATCCGGCCAGCTCGGAAATAGTGTCGGTTCGGCAGCACTCGTCCGCCACATCCGCGACTTCATCCGGCCAGCCCAGAAATAGTGCCGGTTCGATGGCAGTGGAAGGCCTGGGAGGGCCACCCGCGGTCGCCAAGCCTTTCAATTGGCCGAGGCCGTACCTTTCGATTGGCCGTAGGCAAAAAGAAGGCCCCGCCCGGTTCTCCCGGACGGGGCCTTCTCACTCACTCCACCAACGCTGACCGACCGCCGGAGCATCACGCGCTCCGACCACTCGCCTTAGCTGATCGGCCTCCGCGCCGGCGCGTCCCAGTCCTGCGCGGACGAGATGTTCGGCAGGCCCCACTGCTCGCCGTTCCAGCCCTGGAAGCCTTCCATCTTGAAGGTCCACAGGCCGGTCGACATGTCGCTGATGACGATCAGGCCGTCGGCGTTGCGGACGTCGATGCCGAACGCACCGTTGAACTGCGAGTAGCGGTCCGTGTTGGCGGGCCCGAGGTACGTGTCGTAGTAGCCGACCGTGACCGGGTTCGCGGGATCCTGGAGGTTGAAGACCTGAAGCCCGTCGAGGTAGCCCGAGGCGAACACGTACGGCCAGCGGACCTCGTGGTTGTGAACGAGGTGCTGCCAGTCGGCGGTGAAGGCCGAGATCGGGTTCCGGATGTTGGTGACGTCGCCGTCCAGCGCGGGCTGCATGTCGAAGACGCGGATCGGGGCGTACTGGTACTCGGTCTCGGCAATGACGTACCGGCCGGTCGGGTCCGGGGTGAAGGTGTGCCCGTACGACACGCCGCTCACGCCCGTCAGCGTCACGCGGAGCTGAGGGTTCTGAAGGCTGGAGACGTCGTAGACGTAGTATCCCCCGGTGCCACCGCCGTAGAACCGATCCTCACCCGTGTCCGGGTGGTAGCCGACATAGAAGTCGTGGTATCCACGACCGCCGCCGGAGCCCAGCGCGGTTTCCGGCACGGGCACCATGCCCACGCGGGCGTTGGCAAGATCGCCATCGACGACGCGGCCGAGGTCATAGATCAGCGCGCCCGGCGCGTTGGCCGTGGTAAAGAGATAGACCCGGCCGTTCGAGTGCTTGTAGATGAAGATGTTGTGGAAGCCACCCGGCATCTCCGGCTCCCGGATCCGAGCGACCTCGCGTACCGTGGACGCATCCGGCAGCCCGGTGACGTCGAGGACAACCGCCCCGAGATCCGGATCCGGTCCGCCTTGTCCGAACTGGAGGGACTGGACCAGATAGTACCGGTCGTTCCACTTGAAGTGCTTGACGTCCATCCCGCCGGTGCGCTGGTGGAGGTCTTGATTCTCGATCCTCCACTGATAGAGAAGCTCCGGCTTGTCCGGGTTCTCGATGGAGATGATGTCGGTGCCCTTGGGTCCCTCCGTCCCATACACCATCCGCGCGACGTATGCGTACGGGCGGTGCATCTCCTGCTCCACGTCCATGTCCGCCACCGACAGCCGGGGGCCGAGGGGCAGGTGGCCGAGCACCTCCATGTTGTCGCTCCCACGCTTGAGAGCGGACCATGGGGCGTTCTGGGCGGAGAGCGGCGCGGCGGCGGCCGCTAAGGAGCCCGCCACCAGGGCGGTCAGTACACGCTTCGAGAGCATCATCACCTCATCATCGTTCCAGGGTCGTGAACCAGCCGGCAAAGTGCGGCGGGGAGGGGGCAGGCGGCAAGTGACGGCGTTCTGGATTCGGGGTATCTTACGGCTGTCTGGGGACGCCGCGCTCGGCGCGCTCACGACCGTCCGGCGCCGCGCGGGCGCCGGATGGCTGAAGGACTGGTCGAAGGGAGGACATGTCCATTCCGGTCGGCCCGGGTCAGGAAGTTGGTTCTCCGGCGGCCCCGCCCATCATCGAGGCGCGGGGGCTGACCAAGACGTACGGCGCGGGTGATGTGGAGGTGCACGCCCTCCGCCACGTCGACTTTACCCTGGCTGCCGGGGAGTTCGTTGTGATCCTCGGGCCGTCCGGTAGCGGGAAGTCGACACTGCTGAACATCCTCGGCGGCCTGGACGTGCCGACGGCCGGCTCGCTTCGCTTCCGTGACCTCGACCTGACTGGCATGGACGGGGACGAGCTCACGAACTACCGGCGGCGGCATGTCGGTTTCGTGTTCCAGTTCTACAACCTCATTCCGAGTCTGACGGCCCGTGAGAACGTGGCCCTGGTCACGGATATCGCTACCGACCCGATGTCGGCGTCGGAGGCTCTTGAGTTGGTCGGTCTGGAGGCCCGGCTCGATCACTTCCCGTCCCAACTTTCGGGCGGCGAGCAACAGCGGGTGGCGATTGCGCGGGCCGTCGCCAAGCAGCCGGATATCCTGCTCTGTGACGAACCCACTGGCGCGCTCGATGTGGAGACAGGCCGCCTCGTTCTGGAGGTGCTCGATCAGGTCAACCGGGCCACAGGCGCCACCACGGCTGTGATCACCCACAACGTGGCCATCGGGCTGCTTGGCGATCGGGTGGTGCACATGAGCAGTGGCGAGATCGTGGAGACGACGGTCAATGCCGAGCGTGCTTCCGCTGCAGAGGTGCATTGGTGATGTCGGCCCTGAACCGGAAACTACTGCGGGAACTGTGGCAGCTTCGCGGGCAGATGGCTTCGATCGCCCTGGTCGTGGCCACGGGTGTGATGACACTCGTGACCATGAGGGGCGGGTACGAGACGCTGGTGGAGGCACAGGCCGCGTACTACCGGCTCGCCCGCTTCCCGGACCTCTGGGTGAGCCTGGAGCGGGCGCCGGAGGCCGTGAGGGCAAAGCTCGAGACGATCCCGGATGTGGCTCGGGTCGAAACGCGGATCTCGCTGGCGGCTCGACTGGACCTCCCTGAAATGGAGGCGCCGGGCCTGGCGCTGATCGTCTCGCTTCCCGAGCGCGGGCGGCCGGGTCTCAGCGATATCGTCCTACGGAGCGGGCGCTTGCCTGCTCCCGGGGCCCGTGACGAAGTGGTCGTCAGCGAGAACTTCGCGACGGCGCGCGGCCTTGTCCCGGGAGACTCCGTGCGCGCGATCGTCAACGGTCGGGCGTGGCGCCTGCACGTGGCAGGCACCGCGATTTCACCAGAGCATACGTACGCCGTTCCACCGGGCGCGCTATTCCCGGAAGACGACCGCTATGGGATCTTCTGGATGCGACAGGATGCCGTCGGGCCGGCATACGACATGGATGGAGCCTTCAACGAAGCGCTTTTGAAGCTGGCGCCCGAGGCCGACACGGCCGCGGTGATGGCGGAGGTCGACCGCCTGCTGGAGCCGTACGGAGGCCGGGGAGCGTATCCGCGCTCTGATCAGTTCTCGCATCAAACCATCCAGGGCGAGCTCGATCAGAACCGCGTCATGGGTACCGCGATTCCCGTGGTCTTCGTCGGGGTCGCGGCCTTTCTGCTCAATCTGGTTCTGGGACGGCTGGTTGCCACGCAACGTACCGAGGTGGGGGTGCTCAAGGCGTTCGGGTACACCGATCGCGAGGTCGGCCGGCACTATCTCCGCTTCGCCATGGTGGCCGTTGCCGTTGGCACTCTCGCTGGCGCCGTTCTGGGCGCCCGGCTCGGTCGAGCGTATGTCGACCTGTACGGGGAGTACTTCCACTTTCCAGACCTCCGATATGCATTGAGCCCGGCGCTCCTCTTGATCGCCTCATCTGTGAGTGCGATCGCGGCCGCGGCGGGGGCGCTCACTGCCGTCCGTCAGGCATCGAGGCTCCCCCCGGCCGAGGCCATGCGACCGGAACGACCGGCTCGTTTCGAGGCGGGGATCCTCGAACGTAGGGGTGTGGGTCGCTCTCTGCCTCCGGCCGGCCGGATGATCCTGCGAAACATCGAACGGCGCCCGTTTCGAGCCCTCATTTCGTCGATCGGGGTCGCCTTCTCAGTAGCCATCCTCGTGATCGGCATGTTCATGTTCGATGGCGTCGGGTTCATGATGAACCTGCAGTTCGAGGTGATCCAACGGGAGGATCTGGCCCTGACGTTTCAGGAGCCGGTGCGCGCGTCGGTCTCTCACCAACTCGAACGACTCGATGGTGTGACTCGGGTCGAGCTCTTCCGGACGGCGCCGGCCCGACTGCGCGCCGGCCACCGAGAGCGAGAGGTCGGGCTGCAAGGTGTGCCCGCCGACGCCCGACTACGGCGCGTCATCGCTTCGTCGGGTGCCGTCCACCCGGTGCCTGCTCAGGGAGTGGTACTCAGCGAACGGTTGGCGAATAAACTCCGTGTTCGACCGGGCGATGAACTCGAGGTCGAAGTCCTGGACGGCCGTCGGTCCAGTGGCTCCCTCCGGGTGGCGGGGGTCGTGGATGACTTTCTCGGGCTCTCGGCCACGATGAGTCTGGACGCCCTACACGACTTGGCGGGCGGTGCCCCCGTGGTCTCCGGTGCTTGGCTGTCCGTGCGAGAGGATCGCCGTGCTGACCTCTACAGGAGTGTGAAGTCGATGCCGGCGGTTGCGGGAGTCGCGTCTCCGGCGCGGATGCTGGAGTCCTTCCGTACGCAGATGGCTGAGAGCCTCTTCGTGGGTGTGGGCTTCCTCCTCGGCTTCGCGAGCATCATCTCCGTGGCCGTCCTCTACAACGGCGCCCGGATCGCCCTGTCCGAACGTAGCCGCGAACTGGCCAGTTTGCGGGTCATGGGCTTCCGCAGAGGTGAAGTGGCGACGCTCCTGCTCGGCGAGCAAGCACTGGTCACGCTTTTGGCCATCCCGTGCGGTTGGGTTCTCGGCTACCTGATGTCGTTCGCTGTCGTCACGTCACTGCAGACCGACGCCTACCGTATCCCGCTCGTCGTGAGCGTTCGGACGTACGCGTTGGCCGCGGTCATCACCCTCGTCGCCGCCGCAGCGAGCGGTTGGATCGTCCGACGAAGAGTCGATCAACTGGACCTCATTGCGGTCCTCAAGACACGAGAGTAGGGCCATGCTGAAGAACCGCCGGATAGGGTGGCTGATCGGTGCCGTAGTTGGGTTGTTGATCGTGGTCGGCTTGCTGACACGCGGCGGAGGTGGCGTGCCGGTGCGGGTCGCTCAGGTGGTCCGGGATACGCTGTCCGTGACCGTGTCCGAAGAGGGTCGGACCCGGTCTCGCGAGCGCTTCGTGGTCGGGGCGCCGATCTCGGGTCGGCTCTCGCGCACCGCGATTGAAGAGGGAGATGCCGTGTCGACGGGCCAGATCCTGACGACGTTGGCGCCCGCACCTCAGGACCTCAGAGATCAGACCGTAGCCCAAGCGGCTGTTGAGGCCGCGGAAGCCCGCGTACCGCAGGCGCATGCCGCGGTCGAGGAAGCCGAGACCGCGTATGCTCAGGCCCGCCGCGAGGTCGACCGTCGGCTCCCTTTGCTGGAACAGGGTGCGCTCAGCAGGGAGACGGTCGAGCGCTTCGAGCAGGCCGCCGAAGCGGCCGCAGCCCGGGTTCAGACTGCGCGATCTGCCGGTAGCGCCGCCGAGGCGGACGTCCGCGCGGCTCGCGCCAGGATGCTTGGAGCGAGTGCCACGGGACGGGTTGGGGCTGCTGTCGACGTACGTGCCCCCGCCGATGGCATCGTCCTGAGGGTGATCGAAGAGAGCGAGCGCGTGGTCCCGGCGGGCGCTCCCCTGTTCGAGATCGCGGCGCCCGGGGGTCTCGAAATCGTGGTGGACCTGCTGACGGAGGATGCCGTCCGTGTGGAAGCAGGCTCTCCGATGGTGGTGACGGGGTGGGGCGGCGATCACGTTCTGAGGGGAGCCGTCCGGCACGTCGAACCGGCCGCCTTCACGAAGGTCTCGGCGCTTGGCGTCGAAGAGCAGCGCGTGAATGTCATCGGCAATCTCGCGGAGCCTGCGCGCTCCCTCGGCGAAGGTTACCGCGTCGAAGCCACGATCGTGACCTGGAGAGGGCAGGACGTCCTGGTGGCTCCGGCGGGCGCGCTGTTCCGGCGCGGTGGTGCCTGGCAAACGTTCGTCGTCGAGGACGGACGGGCCCGTCTGCGCCGGGTCGAAATGGGCCACCGCGGCCTGGAGCGCATTGAGGTCGTTTCCGGCCTCGACGAGGGCGACCAGTTGGTGCTCTTCCCGTCGGAACTGGTGGAGGACGGGGTCCGGGTGGAGGTCACCCCGGCACCGTAATCCCCAGTTCGGCCCGGGCCGCTTCTCGTATCGCGACAACAGCGGGATGCCGGATCCTCCGCTCCGCGGTGATCGCGAAAAACCGCTCCGACACCCCCTCCGCACGCCCCACGACCTCGACCGCGTACCGGAGGCGCAGGTCGTCCGAGATGATCGCGGGTGCCGCGAACATCCCCGCGCCCGCTTCGGCGAACGCGTTGATCAGGTCGCTGGCTTCGATCTCGGCGGTCACGCGCGGGCGGACGCCCTCAACGGCGAACCACTCTTCCAGGGACCGGCGCAGCACATACCCCTCGACCGGCAGGAACATCGGTTGTCCGGTGAGCGACCGTGGAAAGCCCGGTCGCAGGCGGTGGGCAAGGAGCGGTGGCGCCAGGATGTCGATCGGGCTCGAGCCGAGCGGGTGGTTGTAGGCTCGAACGTTGACGTCCGCGGGGATCGGCATGTCCGCCAACACCACGTCCAGGTCATGTGTAGCCAGATCGGCAAGGAGCCGTTCCGTCGTGTTCTGACGAATCACGAGTCGGACCGGATCGTCCGTAGCCATCGCAGACTCGAGGAAGTGGAAGACCACCATGTTGGGAATGTTCGCGGCGACCCCGATCACCAGGCGGGTCGGACGAACGTCCACGCCGCTGGTCACCGTGTCCATCAGTTCCTGACCGAGACGGAAGATGTCACGAGCGTACTCGAGGACGACACGGCCCTCGGGGGTCAGTTCCATGCCGCGGCCAGATCGATCGAAGAGCAGGTGACCGAGACTGTCCTCGAGCTTCCGTATCTGGGTACTCACCGCAGGCTGGCTCACGTGGAGGAACTCAGCGGCCGCGGTGACGCTGCCGTGGGTCGACACCGCGTGGAAGTAGCGCAAGTGCTTGAAGTTGAGCTGGGACACCGGTCGATGTTGTTAGAATAAAATTATAGATATGTGTGTAAATATATATTGGAGCTATGACGACACCAGGGCGATATTCGTATGGATCGAGAGAGTGAGTCCGTAGCTCTTCGGGAGGACCGCATGGGTACGCTATTGAAGGAGTGGGGCGCCCCGGACCGCCGTGCTGGCTTGCACGGCGGCGCGGGCCCCTCCGTGGATGAGGCCGTCGTCTTGGCTGCCGTTGACGTATCCGACAGCGCCGACATGTCCCTTGCGAGGAGGATTGTCGAGACAGCGCGCGCGGTGAGCCTGAACAAGTTGCATGTGGTCAACGTGTGCCACGTCGTGGGCGAATCGGTCCTGGCGTGTGGAACGCGAGGGATCGGTCGCGAACGCCTCAAGCAGCTACGGCGGAGATGGGCCCGTGCGAGGCTGGAGCGCCTCGAATGTCTGGTCCGCCCGGGCGAGGCGGATCTACACGTGGTCCATGGAAGGCCTGGACGGAGCGTCCGCAGGCTGGCGCGGAAGCTGCGCGCCTCCGTTGTGGTGATGGGGCAGCCGGAGAGTTCGTCACTCATGGGGAGTTTCCGAGGACGCGCCCGGGAGGCGCTCAGCGGTGGTCCCTATTCCGTTCTGCTGGTGCCTCGCGACGTCTCGATCATGCACGAGGATGGCGACACGGGGCTGCGCGTTTGAGCGGTACCACGGGTGGCCAGAAGCTCCGCAAGGAGTTGGGGCTCTACGACGTCTACGCCATCAGCACGGGGGCGATGTTCAGTTCGGGCTTTTTTCTTCTCCCCGGTCTGGCGGCGGCTCAGACGGGTCCGTCCGTGGCCCTGGCGTATCTGGTGGCGGCGCTGTTCATCCTCCCTGCCATGTTCGCGGTTGCCGAGCTTTCGACCGCGATGCCCCGAGCCGGCGGTGCGTATTACTTCCTGGACCGCAGTATGGGCCCCTTGGTCGGAACGGTCGGAGGTCTGGGGACCTGGATCGCGCTCGTGCTCAAGAGCGCGTTTGCCCTCGTGGGGATGGGCGCTTATGTCGCCATCTACGTGGACGTGCCGATTGGGCCGGTGGCGGTCGGCCTGACGATCCTGTTCGCCGTCATCAACGTGGTCGGCGCGAAGGAAACGAGTGGTCTTCAGCGGGTCCTGGTGACGGCTCTCGTCGTCATCATGGCGTTCTTTATCGTGCAGGGGGTGGCGGAGGTGGTGTCGGCCGGGCCCACCGCGGTGGTGGACGATCGCTTCACGCCCTTTTTCGCCTTCGGTCTGTCGGGCTTTTTGTCCACTGTGGGGCTGGTGTTCGTTTCGTACGCGGGTCTCACCAAGGTCGCGTCGGTCTCGGAGGAGGTGCGCAACCCGGACCGGAACATCCCCTTGGGCATGATGCTGTCGCTCCTGACGGCCTCCTTCGTCTACGCAGTGGGCGTCTTCATCATGGTCGCGGTCCTGCCCGCGGATGAATTGCGGGCCGATTTGACCCCGGTGGCTTCCGCCGCCGCGGCGTTCTTTGACTGGCTTCCCGGAGGCAGTGGTGTTGCCCTGATGGTCGTTGCGGCAATCGCGGCATTCGCGTCGACCGGAAACGCCGGGATCCTGTCCGCGTCACGCTACCCGATGGCCATGGCGCGCGACCGACTGGTCCCGTCCCGATTCGCTCAGTTGGGTCGCTTCCACACGCCGACGGCGGCGATCGCGGTCACTGCCGTCGCGATGGTGGGTGCGATTCTGCTTCTGGATATCGCGGCCATCGCGAAGCTCGCGTCCGCGTTCCAACTCCTGCTCTTCTCACTCCTGTGTCTCGCCGTCCTGATCATGCGCGAGAGCAAGATTGCGGGATACGACCCGGGCTTTCGGTCGCCCCTCTATCCCTGGCTTCAGATCGTTGGGGTCCTTGCACCCGTGTGGCTCATCGCGGAGATGGGCCAGATGGCCATTCTGTTCACCCTCGCGCTGGTTGCGGCGACCGTGGTGTGGTACTTCAGGTATGCGAAGCCTCGTGTGGAACGTAGCGGCGCCATCTTCCACACCTTCGCCCGCTTCGGAGAGCGGCAGTACGGGGGCCTGGACCTCGAGCTTCGAGGCATTGTGAAGGAGAAGGGCCTGCGGGAGGAGGATCCGTTCGACGAGGTGGTGGCACGGGCTGTCGTGCTCGACCTGAACGGGCCGATCGGCTTCTCGAGGCTCACCTCCCGGGCGTCGCGAGCCTTGGCCGAGGCGGCTGGACTGGACGGAGAGGTCGTGGAGGCGGGTTTCCGCGAAGAGATCGAGGCCGGCTTTGTACCGGTGGCCAACGGAGCGGCGCTACCCCATTTGAGGGTCATCGGGCTCGCCAGGCCCATGATGCTGCTCGTCCGCTGCCGGCACGCCCTGAAGCTACAGGCGTCCGGATCGGGGCCAGAACAACCGGTGCACGCCGTCCTGTTCCTTCTCAGCCCCCAGGAAGAGCCGGGTCAGCATCTGAGACTCCTCGGCCATCTAGCGACCCATGTCGATGACCCGGCCTTCCTGGATGATTGGCTATCCGCCGAGGGCGAGGACGCCCTGCGAGCGACTCTTCTTCGTGAGGAGCGCTCGCTCACACTCGGTATCGGCACGCATCCCTCGACGGAAGGATGGGCCGGACGGGCGCTCCATACCATCGCGCTCCCCGACGACGCGCTGATTGCGCTGGTGCGTAGGGGGGGACGGGGAATCGTGCCGAATGGAGGCACTGTGCTCCAGCACGGTGACCACCTGACCGTGATCGGAACACCCCAGGCGATTCTCACACTGGCGTCGCGAGGATAGCCGTGCGGGTCCTGCGTGGGGCCAGTGTTGCATGGGCCCCAGTGTCTGGCTGTCGGAGGCGAGGGCCGCTACACCCGACTCAACAGAAACGCTACCAATCCCGCCGGAAGCGCCCACCCGCCAGTGTGACGTTTGAGGCCCGACCGGGTCGCCACGACACCCACCGACCGGCCCGACGCGGCGATCGTCTGAAAGGCTCGTCCCCACGCCCGATCGACGAATTTCGACTCCACACAGGTCTCGGCGAACGCGCCCGAGACGAAGTCGATTTCCGCCCCGGTGGTCGATCGATAGTAAAGCAGGCGGTCATGCCGTATCGCCGCTCCCGGCGCTTCGTCCTCCAGAGCGCGCAGGAGGGCGAGCCCGACCTGTTGCTCCGAGAGCACGGTCGGATCCGGCGGCGTCCCGGCCCCGAGTTCCGACGCCAGCCGTGTCAGCAGCGGATCCGTAAAATACCACTTCGACTGCGATCGGGCCTTAGGCGCGAGTCCCTCCTCACGGTTCACGGGGAAGGCGATGAACGTGCGGCGAAGGGCGTCCAGTCGGCTATTGGTCGTGCTGTCGTGAAGGCCGGCCTTGCCCGCGACGGCGTGGACGGACAGCAGCGATCCAAGAGAGGACGTCAGTGAGCGGAGGATGGATTCCGTCTGGGTGTGGGTGAGTCCCGAGCCTCCGAAAGCGTCGCCATGAACGACATCCCATAGTGCGTCCATGAGGACGGTCTTCAGGGCGGGTGCCGCAGGATCTTTCAGTTGGGCCGCGACCGCCTGCGGATATCCGCCGACGCGGAGGTACAGGTCCCACGCGTCGACCATTTTCGGCAGCCACGGCCTGTATTGGGAGGCCATGTCCTGAAGGGCGTCTGGGTGTCCCAACTGGGCAACGTCGAGACCGGGTGGATCGGGCAGCTTCGTCCCGAGCGCCCGGGCAACGTCGACGAAGTCCATCTGGAACAGCGTGCGATCGCTTCGTTCGGCGTTCCGTCGACCTGCCAACAGCTTCTGTGCATCGTCGAAGGAGGCGGAGGATGAGCCGGTCAGGACCACCGTATCGACGGAAAACGATGGGTGGCTGTCTCTCAGCCGCTTGATCTGTTCCGGCCATGGGCCGACCACCCCGGTGACTTCGTCGAGGACCCACAGTCGCTCACCGGGACCACCCGAGAGCCAGTAATCCGCCCCCCTGCGTACGATGTCGGCGAGGTCCTGAGCGCTCCGCCCCTCCACCGAGACGTGAAGAATCGTTCGTGGCGGGGCTCCACCTCGGAGCTGATCCGAAATCAACTGCTTCAGCGCGGTCGATTTCCCGACACGGCGTGGCCCGCGGAGGATGTACAACCCACCTACCGTGTGGCCGGCGAGCGGGCGCGGAGCGTACGACAGGGGAGACTCGCGCATCGCACGCATCTGAACGTCTGCCGCGTCCCAATCGTGCGGATCCGACCACCACGGATTGGTGGCAATCAGCTCATCGTCGATTTCGGCTGGACGCATCGGACCGTCCGATGTAATGATATTTAGTATGGTTATTTTACTTGTAATCCTAATATAACTATACTTATCTTTCATTCCAGCGGTGTACTTCGCTCTCGCCACTCAGCCCGGCGGCGTGGGCGGGAAGCGCGTGGACGAACGCGGCCGGTGGCCTCAGGGCCCGCCGGCCTCCAGCACCAGATCGGTGATCTCCACCCCTGGGCCGACGGCTGCTTCCGTCACGAAACGACCCCCATCCCGTCGAAAGAGCCCGGCCTGCTCACCCGGCCGGTTCTCGACCAGGAGGAGGAGTCCGCCTTCCGGGAGCATGTTGAGGAGATTGTCCAGTACCGCTTGGATCTGCGAGGCGGTGAAGTAGGCACGGTTCAGGACGTTACCAACCTTCACGACGGTTATGGGCTCACCGTCCCACGGATCGAACATATCGTACTGGCGAATGACCACTCGGTCGTCCGCCGTGGTCAGGTCACTCAGGCTCGGGTGGATCAACGGCACTGACACTGCGCCGTCCAGTCGCTTCTTGGCGCGCCCGATCCGGTCAGCGTGGAGCCGCTGTACAAGCCGGGATTCTTCGGGATAGCTGACAAACCGAGGCCCGGCGATCAAAATGCAACGCCCGGACGTGTCGAAAAAGCTGACCCCCCCTCCATCCGCTACGTAGCTCACGTCGAGGTTGTGGTCGGTGACGTAGTACCGGCGGAACGACGCCCCGAGACACCGGACGAGGTCCAGCGAGGTGCTCCCGTCTGATGCCCCGATGTCCAGGATGACGGTCGAGTCGGGGTCCGCGCGATCCAGAAGAAGTCGGTCGGATCTAAGGTGTCGCCCGGGTCGAGTCGTCTTGAACGTGTCTCCGAACTTGAAGGCTGAGATCGCTGCGGAGACGTCTCCGTCTTCGTCGCCACGCTCCGGCTCAGCCAGTAGCCGAGGGTCACGCTTGGCGTGGCGGCCCAGAAGATGACCCACCCACCGAGGCCACCCGTCCCGGTTGAGTTTTATGGGGAGTTTCATGGGATAAAGAAACCGAGGTGGTCATCGGGTACCAATAGAGCGACACAAAGCAATAATGATGCCCCGCCTTCTTCCTCCCTTACCGCCCCGCCCCCGAGTCCGTGGCCACCGGCTCTTCCTCTTGCCCCGCGTCGAGATCGTTCCAGTTGAGAATCGCGTTGAAGCCCAGGAAGTGTGTGCCTTGCGTCTGCCAGCGCCAGAACGGACGGATGGCGAACATGACCACGTGACCCTCGCCCACGGGTGCGTCCACCACCTGGGCCTTGCCGGCCAGCGCCGCCGCGCCGCCGAGCGTTCCGGACAACAGGATCCGGTCCGGCTGCTGCGGGAAGCGGAGGATGACCCGGGGGCCATCTCCATCATCCCCTCCGAAGCCGAAGGCCCGGGCCATGCGGCGGAACTCCGCCATTTCGTCGACCTCGGGCTCTTCGTCGCCAGAGGACGCGCCCTGCTCGTACGGAGACAGCTCTGGCTTGTTCGCCATCGGCGTCGTGTTCTGCCAAGGGCTGTTGCCCCCGCCGAGGAAGCGGCGGGCCAGTGCTCCGAGGCCGCCGTCTCCGCCCGCGCTCAAGACCAGGTCGTTCTTGAAGTACACGGGGAGCTGATCACCGGTGTATCCGTACGTGATCGGGCTGGTCTTGTCGCTGAAAATTCCGCGGTGGATCGAGCCGGGCGCGACCACGTTCTCAGGGTTCTCCACGCTGACGCCGCTGGTCAGGCCGTACTCGGGGAAGATGGCCGAGGTCGAGCCTTCCACGATGAGCGTACCGCCCGCTTTCACGAAGTTGGCGAGCTCCACCAGACCGTCGAAGCCCATGCCCCCGCGGATGTCGTCCGACTCGTCCATGTAGCCGAGGTTCGGCGTGGCGTCCGAGCGGCGGTAGGGGAGCGGAAGGTCGCCCGTCATGGCAATCCCGTTCACTTGCGCCTGCGCGTCTCCGCCGACGTGTGGAAACACGAGCACGTCGTATTTGGCGCGTAGATTGCCGTCCCGCAGCTTCTGGTCGGCGAAGTAGTCGTACGGGACCCCGTACGTGTCGAGCGCCGCCCGTACCCAGCCCTCGTCCTGCGTCCGCTGCCAGGCGTGGATGTAGCCGATGCGGGGGACGTCCAGGTCGTGTGTGCTCACGTCGGGCATGTCGTTCGTGCCCCACGCCGACAGCCCCAACTCCGCGATCGAGGCTCCCAGCGTGGCGCGATCCGCGTCCGGAATGATGAACGCACCCGCCCGGAACTGGTGGTCGTCCATCTCGAAGTCCTGCTCGGCCGCCAGCATCCGTACGCCGGGATGCCGGAAGCGGAACGCCATCAGGTTGTTGTCGGTGGTGTGATCGACCACGATGATCCGCCCGCGTCCGTCGATTTCGCCCTCGATCCGAACCGGTCCGGTGACGCGTGTCATGTCCTCCTCGAGGATCTCCGGGTCACCTACGGCGTGCAGCTCGAGATTCCGCATGAGCTGGAACGTCCACCCTGTGTCGTCGTAGGGGCGCGGGTTGTCCAGGCTGAACCGCTGCAGTGAGAAGTACATATCCGCAATCGTGCGGAAGGGCTGGTCCGCCCGGACGATGTAGTCGCCTTCCTCCACCTCGACGCCGTCGAACTCGAAGTCGTCGTCGGCCCGGTGGAACTCCAGCCCCTGCCGCATCAGGTCGTTGACCGCCTCGGCGGCGTCGGCCCTCCGGCGCTGGTTGGCGGGCAGGACCCAGGCGTTGACCTCGCCGGTGAGGCCCTTCTCCACGGAGCGCTGGTTCTTCAACCAGTAGTTCTCCAGGAACCACTGCGGGTGATCCGCCACGTACTTCAGGCTCATCAGGACACCGGACTGCTGGATGTTCGTGTTATTCCGGGGCCCCCACTCGATCTCCGACAGCGGCGGGTTCGGCCGGAACCACTCACGGCTCGTACCGCTATTGCCGACGCGCAGGGTGCGGTTGTCCGGACCGTAACTCGCCACCTCGTAGAAGCGCCCGATCGCGTTCTTCGAATGAGCGATCGTGAACATGTAGTTCGGCGTCCACCCGTCGTAGAAGTTGTAGGTCCACACCCCGGGGACATTCCGTTTCGTCATCTCCAGGACATCGTTCTCCGCCAGGACCCACCATTCCCCGATGGTGATGGCGTCGAAGGCCTCGTTGTACGGCCCGGTGCCCGTCGACGTGTAGAGGTAGTTCTGTGCCTCGTGGAGGTCGTGCATGACAATCGGCGCCCACTCGAGCTGCACCGCGTTCACGTTCTTGGTCAGCGCCAGGAACTGACCCATCCCGTCGCGGTTGTTGTCGTGGGCCACGTACTTGCCCCAATACATCAGCGGCAAACGCGCTTCTCCGTCGTCGCGGTCCTTATTGAAGTTGTACGTATCGACCTGCTTCTCGCGGCCGTCGGGCTCGATGACCGGCGTGATGAAAGTGATCACGTTGTCTCGAATCGTCCGCACGAAGTCGGACTCCTGCACCGCCAGCCGGTAGGCCAACTCCTGAAGCATCTCGGGGCCGCCGGTCTCCGTGGAGTGCATCCCGCTGGTCAGCCAGTAGATCGGCTTGGCCATGCCCTCGATGAGCTGGCGGGCCCGGTCCTCACCGGTCGCACGAGGGTCGGTCAGCTCGTGCATGTAGCCTTTGTAGCGCTCCAGATCGGCAATCGTCTGTTCGTCGGAGATGGCCACGAGGATCATCTCCCTACCTTCCTCGGTTTCGCCGATGGACCAGACACTCACCCGTGGCGATGCTTCGGCGATGGCCCGCATGTACCGGTTGATATCCGCCGAATAGGTGAGCACCCCCGGTGTGCCGATGATGCGCCCGTGGAAGTCGAGCGGGGTCGGCACGGTCTCGGAGGCCGGCAGATGATCGACCAACTCCGTGGTGATCCGCTCGTCCTGGAGGTGCTCGGCAATCAGGCGCGTGTACTCCTCGTCGATGGCCTGTTGGGCGGAGGCGAACGTGGGGCTGACGAGCAGCGCGGTCAGGAGCAGCGTGCGGAGTGCGGAGCGGACCATGGGAGTCTCTCGGCGAGTGGGCCGTATTCGTGGGGACGCTCGGGTGCGGCGCCGGCGCAGGTGCGGCGTAGCGCTCAGCGTTTGTTCAAGAGACAGCTTGCGCAAGGCGATTGCTGCGGGGATCCACCTAGCGAATCGTTACCGACCGCTCGAATCGAAACACCGTCTCCACTTCCTCGTGATCGCCGGTAAGACGCGACAACGTCTCCGTGTACGCGTCTTTCCCCACCGGTGCGAACGTCCACCGCCGCCACGCGGGGCCGCCCTCGGCCATCTCGTCGAGGAACACGCTGGTCACCTGTCCATCGGGTTCTCGTCGTGCTTCCAGGGTCTGCGATCGACCCGCAGCGTCCATCCAGATGACCGAGTAGCGGTCGGGCCCGGTGGCCCGCCAGAGCGTCAGCGCGTCGAACGAGGCCCCATTGGCCATGGTCACGCCCATCTCTGCGCGAAGTACCGCGCCCCCGAGGATCAACTCCCATCCCCGGGAAAGGGTGAGGCGCGCACCCTGATAGTCTCCGACACCGTGCCAAAGACCGCCGACCGTCTCGGTGAACGGGTCGCTCGCCATGGACCGAAACCGTTCGTCGCCTTGAGCGGCGATGGGCACTGCGGTCAGGCCCATCACGAGGCAGATGCCGGTGATCCTCGCAATGGGCGCCGAGCGCGCACGTCGATTCCGGAGTAGCCCGCTCGAGTAGATCGAATCGGGTCGGGTCAGAGGCGAGCCAGGGGTCACCAAGGCAATTTGTGGCGATTCCATGCTCGAAGCCTAAGTTGTCGTTGATCCGACGAACAAGCCGGGTCGGCCCCCGCACCCGGACACCGGACTGCCATGACGCCACGAGATCTGTCTCGACGCGACTTCGTCGCCGGTAGTTCCCGGGCCGCCTTTGGCGCCATGATCGTGCCGGCCCACGTGCTCGGCGGTCCCCGCTACCGCGCCCCGTCGGACACGCTGAACGTGGCCATCGTCGGCGCTGGCGGGATGGGCGGGGAGAACGCCCAGGCGCTGGGCGGAGAGCACATCGCCGCCGTGTGTGACGTCGACCACGCGCTGGTGGCCCGCAAAATCCTGGAGCGGACCCGCGACGGCCAGGGGCGGGAGCGCTCCGAAGGTATTCGCTGGAAGGAGCAGTACGAAGCGGCGCGGAAGTTCACGGACTTCCGAGCCATGCTGGCCGAGACGCCCGACCTGGACGGCGTGATCATCGCCACGCCGGATCACACCCACACCGTGATCGCCAAAGCGTGCATGGAGGCGGGCAAGCACGTGTACGTGCAGAAGCCGCTGACGTGGTCGGTACACGAATCGCGCGTCCTTGCCGAGGTCGCTTCCCGCACCGGCGTCGTCACGAGAACGGCGTGCTCGGTGCCGTGCGCGAAGTCCACGTCTGGACGAACCGACCGATCTGGGCACAGGGCCTCCTCCGCCCGACCGTGCCGCCCACCGACTTCGACCCCAATGCAAACGACCGGTCGTGGTGGCCCGGCTCGGTGGCCGCGGCGCACGCCACCGCGCTATGGGGTGACTTTACGGTCCCGGACCACCTCGACTGGGACCTGTACGTCGGCCCGGTGGCGCACGAGGTCGAGTATCACCCGATCTACCACCCCTTTCACTGGCGTGGTTGGACGGACTTCGGGGTGGGCGCCCTGGGTGACATGGGGGCTCATCTACTGGACCATCCGTTCTGGGCGCTGGATCTGGGGATGCCGGATTCGGTCGAGGCCACCTCGACGCCGTGAGGCGGCCCGTCCGAAGATCCCGTCAGCTATCCCCAGGCCATGACCGTTCACTACGAGTTCCCCGCGCGCGGGGCGTTGCCACCGGTATCGGTGCACTGGTACGACGGCGGTCTGATGCCCAAGCGTCCCGTCGGGCTTCCCGACGACGTGGAGTTGAACCGGGAGGGTGGGGTCATCTTCGTGGGCGAGCGCGGCCTGCTCATGCACGGCACGTACGGACGGAAGCCGCGCCTCTTCCCAGAGTCGCTCCGTCCCGCCGGAGAAGCCGATCCGGACGAAGAGGAAACGGCGGAGGGGATCCACGAAATGAACTGGGCCGAGGCGTGCCGGGGTGACGTCGTGGCCACATCACCGTTCTCCTACGCGGCGCCCCTCACGGAGGTCATGCTCCTTGGGTTTGTCGCCCTGCGCGCGGGGCAGGGCCGCAAAATCCACTACGACGGACACAACATGCGTATAACCAATGTACCGGAAGCCAATGCGTTCCTGACACGGGAGTACCGTGCCGGGTGGGAGGTCTGATGCGTCGGCGTGGCATGATGAGTCGGGGTGGGCGGGACACGCCCGCCGGCGAGGGGCTCCGGCGCTTGATCGGCGGATGTCTGGCCGCGCCGGCGCTGGCGGTGCTGCTCGGGTGCGGAGGGGGCGGAGCGGCCATTGAAGTTGACGGGACGGGCGACGCTCGGTTGCAGGAGGTGCCAGACGTGGACGCGACCATGAATCGACTGACCGATCAGGAGCGGGCGGACGGGTGGCGACTGCTGTTCGACGGTGAATCCCTCGAGCACTGGCGTGGATTTGGACGGGACGACCTACCGGACGGTTGGGCCGCCCGCGATGGGATGCTCACGCGGGTGGGTCCGGGTGGGGACATTATCACCCGCGAGACCTTCGACGACTTCGAGCTCGTGGCCGAATGGAGGGTGGAGTCCGGCGGGAATTCGGGGATCCTGTATCGGGGTGACGAATTGGCGGACTACATCTATAAGACAGCCCCGGAGATGCAGGTCCTCGACGACGCCGGACACACAGACGGTGGTTCGCCGCTTACCTCGGCTGGCGCGGTCTATGGTCTCTACCCGGCGCCGCGGGGTGTCGTGCAGCCCGCCGGCGAGTGGAACCACGCCCGGATCGTGGCTGACGGCGCCCATGTGGAGCATTGGCTCAACGGCGAGAAGGTCGCCGAGTACGAACAAGGCTCCGAGGAGTGGGACCGCCTCGTTGCGGAGAGCAAGTTTGCGCAGTGGCCTCGCTTCGGGACGTTAAGGGAAGGCCACATCGGGCTTCAGGACCACGGCGACAGGGTAGAGTATCGCAACCTCAAGATCCGGCCGATCGGGTAGTCGTGCGACTTCCGTGGGGGACCGACAGACGCCCGGCGGCGCTGCGGGGGCGGGCGTTCGCCCGTGCGTTTGGACTCGCCTCGACGTCGGGGTTCGGTGTGAAGCGCCGCTCGTTTCTCGTGGGCGTTTCGACGGCCGCGTTTGGCGTCTGGGCGGGGGCGTGCAGGGAGCTCGGAGAGGAAGCTCAGGAGCGTAGCGCGGACGGGGTTCCCCCCCTTCAAGAAAGCTCGGCCGACTCGGTGGGCCCCGCCATGCCCGCATCGGCCTCCCTCCCGGCGGCCCTCGGCCTCCAACTGTACACGGTCCGTGAGCCCCTGATGGCCGCGCCCGAGGCCACTCTCCGGGCGGTGGCCGACGAGTTACCAGGCGCTGAATAGGATGGTCATGACGGTACGAGAAAGCGCGTAAACCATACGCCTGGGCGTCGATGCCCGGGCTCGACACGAGGTGATCATGGGGGTCAGGGGACAGGAACCGTACGACGCAGTGATCGTAGGCTCCGGAGCGGCTGGCGGGATGTGCGCCTATGTGCTCGCCTGCTCGGGGCTGAAGGTCCTGATGCTGGAGGCGGGTCGCGATTACGATCCGGTCACCGAGACCCCCATGTTCAACTTGCCGCGGGAGGCGCCGCGTCGGGGCGCGAGTTCGCCCGAGAAGCCGTTCGGCTTCTACGACGCGACGGTGGACGGAGGATGGCGCGTTCCGGGGGAACCGTACTCGAGCGCGGAGGATGCCAACTTCCTGTGGTGGCGGGCGCGGATGCTCGGCGGGCGTACGAACCACTGGGGGCGCATTTCGCTCCGCATGGGCGAGTACGACTTCAAGCCGCGTTCCCGCGACGGGCTGGGTGCCGACTGGCCGATGACGTACCAGGACATGGAGCCCTGGTACGACAAGACCGAGGCGTTCGTGGGGGTCTACGGCTCCAACGAAGGGCTGGAGAACACGCCGAATTCGTCCGACGGAATCCTCCAGCCGGCGCCGGCCCCGCGAGCGGTCGAACTTCTGGCGCAGAAGCATTGCCAGTCGCTCGACATTCCGGTCGTCCCCCAACACCTGGCCATCCTGACCCGGCCCCAGGAGGCGGACCGTCTGAGCCGGTTCCTGTGGCCGAACAATTCGCTCGGGCAGCGCGTCACGGCCGAATCGATGCGATCGCGCGCGGCGTGTTTCTACGCGACGCCGTGCGGCCGGGGCTGCTCGATCAAGGCGAACTTCCAGTCACCCACCGTATGCCTGCCGCCCGCGCTCGCCACGGGCAACCTCACCATCGTGACCAACGCGATGGTGCGTGAGGTCACCCTCGACGACCGGGGGCGCGCCACCGGCGTCCACTACATCGACAAGACCACCCGTCTCGATGAGCACGCCACCGCCCGGGTGGTTATCGTCGCAGCCAGCGCCTGTGAGTCCGCGCGTATTTTGCTCAACAGTAAGAGCGGCCAGTTCCCGGACGGCCTGGCCAACGGTTCGGGACTCGTCGGGAAGTACGTCATGGACACCGTGGGCGCGGGCGTCGGCGGGCAGATTCCCGCGCTCGAGAACACACCCCCCCACAACACGGATGGGGCATCGGGCGGGCACATGTATATGCCGTGGTGGCTCTACGGCCCGCAGACCCGGGGCCGCCTCGACTTCGCCCGGGGCTACCACATCGAGTTCGGCGGCGGGCGCCGCATGCCCGGCTACGGATTCATGGGCGGGCTCGACGACTTCACGAACGGGTCCTACGGGCAGCAATTCAAGGAAGACTGCCGGCGGTACTACGGCTCCTTCATGTACTTTGACGGCCGCGGTGAGATGATTCCCAACGACGACTGCTACTGCGAGATCGACCCGGAAGGCGTGGACCAGTGGGGCATCCCGACGCTCCGCTTCCACTGGAAGTGGTCGGACCACGAGCTGAACCAGGCGCGCCACATGCAGCACACATTCCGCGACATCATCGAGGCCATGGGTGGCACCGTAACCTCCACCGTGCACGATGACGGTGCGGACGCCATCGCGGCCCCCGGGCAGATCATCCACGAGGTGGGGGGCGCCCGGATGGGGGCGAATCCAAGGGACTCGGTGCTGAACCAGTACTGTCAGTCGTGGGAGGTGGACAACCTCTTCGTGACGGACGGCGCCTGCTTCGTGAGCAACGCGGATAAGAACCCGACGCTCAGCATCATGGCCGTGGCGTGGCGCGCCTCGGAGTACATCGTCGATCAACTCGCGACCGGGAGCATCGGATGACACGCAAGCTTCCGGTGATCCAGGGGCCGGTGACCCAGGGAGATGGCGATTCGAGGCGTCCGTGCGCCTCCGCCCCGACGCCCGACGGAGAGGCGGCCGGAATGGACCGGCGGCACGCGCTGAAGATCATGGCGCTGGCCGCGGCGGCACCCACGGCGTTCAGCGCCTGTACCGATGACCCTGGCGCCGACGCCTCGGCCGCCTCGGGGCGGGCGGCGACGAGTCTTCCGGGCGGGCCGACCGGTAACCCGAAGGCACGGGGCGACGCCTGGGACCCGGACCTCCTCGACCCGGTGGTGCCGTGGAATCGGCTCCTGACCGACGACGAACTGGAGGGTCTGGCCGCCCTGTGCGACGTCATCATCCCGGCGGACGAACGCTCCCCTTCGGCCAGCAGCCTGGGATGCCCGGACTTCATCGACGAGTGGGTGAGCGCTCCGTACGAAGGGTCGGAGCGGGACCTCGTCCTCATCCGCGGCGGGACGGCGTGGCTCGACCGCGAGGCCGCCCGCCGCTTCGGTGCCGGTCGGCGGTTCCGCGATCTGAATGCCGGCCAGCAGCGCATGATCTGTGACGACATCTGCCATCGGCCGACGGCGGCGCCCGAGCACGAGATGGCCGCCCGCTTCTTCGATCGCGTCCGTGACCTCACGGCGACGGCGTTCTACACGACGGACGAGGGCATGGCGGATATTCAGTACGTCGGCAACGTGCCATTGGCGTCGTGGGAGCTACCGCCCCCCGAAGTCCTTCGTCACCTGGGGCTCGCATGAGCCAAGGAGATCGCGTGACACCATCCGCCACCATCGACCCCCGACGGCTCTTCCTGGGCAGTTGTGTGGCGCTGGTGGCCACGTCCGTCGCCTTTGCGACCGTCGGCGCGGTGATGCTGGCCCTCAAGCGCGACTTCGTCCTCACGAACGCCGAGGTCGGCTGGATCGGTGGTGCGGCGTTGTGGGGCTTCGCGGTCTCCCAGGTCGTGTTCAGCCCGCTATGCGACACGTTGGGAATGCGCTTTCTCCTGCGGATGTCGTTTCTCGGACACCTTATCGGTACCCTCGTGATGGTCACGGCCGGCGGGTTCTGGACCCTGTTCGCGGGCGCCCTGATCATCGCGATGGCCAACGGCCTCGTGGAGGCGGCGTGTAACCCACTCGTGGCCACGCTCTATCCCGCTGACAAGACGGTCAGGCTCAACCAGTTCCACGTGTGGTTCCCGGGCGGCGTGGTCATCGGCGGCCTCGCGGCCTTTGCGCTCGATCAAGTCGGCATTGGTGCCTGGCAGGTGAAGTTGTCGCTGATTTTGCTGCCGACCCTGGCGTACGGCGTGCTCCTCCTTACGCAGCCGTTCCCGGAAACGGAAGGCGTGCAGGCGGGCCTCGGGGTCGAGGAGGCGTTCCGTGCCGTCCTGTCCACGCCGCTCATGTGGGTCATGCTCATTGCGATGGCCATGACGGCCTCGGTCGAGCTCGGGCCCAACCGGTGGGTCCCCGCCGTTCTCGAAGCCGGCGGCATGGCGGGTATCCTGGTGCTCGTCTGGATCAACGGGCTGATGGCGCTACTCCGGTACCGCGCGGGTGCCGTAGTCCATCGGTTCTCTCCGACCGGCGTGTTGATGGTCTCGGCGTCAGTGGCGGGCGTCGGTCTTCTCGCGCTCAGCTACGCACCGCTCGGGGCGATGACATTCGCGGCGGCGACGATCTTCGCGGTCGGCGTATGCTACTTCTGGCCGACCATGCTGGGCGTCGTTTCGGAGCGGATGCCCCGCACGGGGGCGTTGGGTCTCGGACTGATGGGCACCGTGGGAATGGCCACCGTGGGCCTCGTCACCTCGCCGATGATGGGGGAGATCGCCGATCGGTACGCGCACGACCGTCTGCCCGCGGTCGAGACCGTGGCGGTGCTGAGCCGGGGGGCCACCGACCTTTCGGCCAGGGCCGACCCGGACGCGATGGCGTCGGCGTCGGCGGCCCTGGCGGTGGTACGCACCTTCGAGTCGACGGGCCGGCTTCCCACCCCCGCGACCGCCAACGCCCTCCGAGCCCTGTTGGCGACCGACGTCCGGCCCGACATCGGGTCGGACGCGCAGGCGATTCTGGGGCCGGCGGACAACTACGGTGGTCGCGTCTCCTTCCGCTACGTGACACCGCTCTGCCTGGTCCTGGTCGTGATCTTTGGCGCGATGTATGCGCGAGACCGAGCGGCGGGAGGCTACCGCGTCGAGGACATCCACGGGGACGCGGCCCCGGAGGCGGCGTGAGTCCCAGGCCGATCCGCTACGGAATGGTGGGCGGCGGACCGGGGGCGTTCATCGGCCCGGTCCACCGGATGGCCGCGGCCCTGGACGGTCGCTACGAGCTGGTAGCCGGCGCCTTCTCCTCCGATCCAACGATGTGCCGGGCCATGGGAGAGGAGCTCGGACTCGGCCCGGAGCGCGTGTACGATGACTTTCGAACCATGGCGGCCCGGGAGGGGCCCCGACCCGACGGCATCGAAGCCGTGTCGATCGTGACGCCCAACCACCTCCACCACGCCGTGGCCAAGGCCTTTCTCGAGGCCGGTATCCATGTGATGTGCGACAAGCCCTTGACTACTACGCTGCCCGATGCCGAGGAGCTGTGCCGCCTGAGCGAGGAGCGTGACCTCGTCTTCTGTGTGACGCACAACTACACCGGGTATCCCATGGTGAAGGAGGCGCGGGAGCGGGTCCGTTGCGGCGCGCTGGGAGTCATACGCAAGGTGGTCGTCGAGTACTCACAGGGATGGCTGGCGACTCTGCTGGAGTCCACCGGGCAGAAGCAGGCCGAGTGGCGCGCCGACCCCGAGCGGGCAGGCCTTTCGTCCGCTCTCGGCGATATCGGCAGCCACGCGCACAACCTGGCCGCGTACGTGACCGGTCTCGATGTCGAGCAGCTCTTTGCCGACCTCGGTACCATGGTGGAAGGACGGCAGATGGAGGACGACGCCACGGTGTTGCTCCGCTACGTGGGCGGAGCCCGTGGACTGCTCCACGTCTCGCAGATGAGCACCGGCGAGCGCAATCATCTGAGGCTTCGCGTCTACGGGAGCAGCGGGGGGCTCGACTGGGTCCAGGAGCGACCCAACCGGCTCCGGCTGCTCTCGCCTCCTGGGGACGTGACGGTCCTGTACCGGGGCAGCGCCAACCTCACGGATCGAGCTCGCGCTCACACGCGCCTGCCGGGGGGACACCCCGAGGGCTTCATCGAGGCGTTCGCCAACCTCTACCGGAACGTGGCGGACACGGTGCTCGCGCGCGAGGGTGGGGGCGCTGAACCCTTCGCCGATGACTTCCCGACCGTAACGGACGGCGCGAGGGGGGTTCACTTCATCCAGTCGGCCCTGCGGAGCGCCGAGGAGGGTGCCTGGGTGGACGCGAGTTACGAACCGTGAGCCGGCCCGTCACGCTTTTCACCGGCCAGTGGGCCGACCTTCCTCTGGAGGTCTTGGCCGAGAAGGCGGCGAGATGGGGGTACGACGGGCTCGAACTCGCGTGCTGGGGCGACCACTTCGACGTGGTCCAGGCCACGGAAGATCCGCACTACTGCGACGAGCGTCGAGCCCTCCTCGAAAGGCACGGTCTCGGCGTCTGGGCCGTCAGCAACCACCTGGTGGGCCAGGCGGTGTGCGATCGGATCGACGCCCGCCACCGGGAGATCCTACCCGACCGCGTCTGGGGAGACGGTGACGCCGAGGGCGTACGGCGTCGGGCTGCCGAGGAGATGAAGACCACCGCACGAGCGGCTGCCCGTCTGGGCGTTTCCGTGGTGAACGGCTTCACCGGCAGCTCGATCTGGCACCTTCTCTACGGCTTCCCACCGGTGAGCGAAGCCATGATCGATGAGGGATTCCGGGACTTCGCCGATCGTTGGGATCCGGTCCTGGACGTGTTCGACGAGGTCGGGGTGCGCTTCGCGCTGGAGGTTCACCCGACCGAGATCGCCTTCGATACGGCGTCCGCCCGGCGGGCGATCGACGCGGTGGGAGGCCGGAGCGCGTTCGGCTTCAACTACGACCCGAGTCACCTCGCGTACCAGGGGGTCGACTGCACGGCGTTCGTGATGGAGTTTGCCGAGCACGTCCACCACGTTCATATGAAGGACGTGTGGTGGGCGGACCGACCGATGCCGTCCGGTGTGTTCGGAGGGCACCTGCTGTTCGGACACCCGGACCGATACTGGGACTTCCGCTCGCTCGGACGAGGCAGGGTGCCGTTCGAGGAAGTGATCCGTGCCCTCAATCGGATCGGGTACACGGGCCCGCTGTCCGTCGAATGGGAGGACGCGGGCATGGAGCGTGAGCATGGGGCCGCCGAGGCGTGCGCCTACGTGCGTGCGCTGGATTTTCCGCCGACGGACGGCGCGTTCGACGCCGCCTTCTCCCGGGACGGGTAGGGCCGCCCTACGCGGGCGGGTCGTCCCTTTTCGCCTTCGCGGCCCCGGAGAACGTTCCTATTCCGATCAGAATGAGCACGGCCACGCCGATCCATAGCGGGGGAAGGCCGAGCAGGAACATCGCTGCGGCCAGGCCTATCGTGAAGATCACGAAGCCGGTCATGAAGGCAGCAAATTTGGACATCGAGATGCGTCCTGTTCAAGGATGGGACACGCCGCTTGAGCCTACCCCGATATAGCTCGATCGAGCAAGTCATGTGCCAGATAGGCCCGCGGTTTCGGGAGGCATCACGTCCGGCCGAGGGGTCGAGCCTGCCTGGGGTGACTCGGCCGACGCCCTCGCCGTCCTGTGATTTCGAGGTGCCTCGAAGGCGCTTCCGTCCCGTTTGCTCTCGCCACGACAACAATGTGAGCACGCGACGCTCCGACGACCCGACTCAGAACTTCGTGTATGGGATCGATGGATGGAGGCCCTGCTTCTCGTACCGGTCCACGTCGGATCGGCCGCCGATGCGCGGCGACGCCGTGCGGGTGGTGCTGACGGGTGCGGCGCAGGATCGGCTTCGGGAAGAGAACGGGCTGCTTCTGGACGAGGTCCGGGGGCGAGCACTCGATGCCGGGAGCACGTCTCTTACGGTCCAGGTTGAACTGTCCAGCGCCCAACTCGGCTTCGGGTCCGGGATGTACCTGGATACGCTTCAGTTGAACAGCGCTGAGATGCGTGACGTGCAGGTTCGAGAGTTCTCCACGAGTCGAACCGTGCTCGGTGTCGGCGTGGGGTTGGGTGCCGTCTTCGGCGCGTGGCGCCTTTTCTCGGCCGAGGACAGTGGAAGCGGTGGCGGCGAGGGTGGTGAGGTGTTCGCACGTGTGCCGTTCCACAGCGTGGTGAGTCACATTTTGCAGTGGAGCACCGGGCGCTGACGTCTTCTTCGATCGGTGAAGGATGGCATCCGCACCCCCCGGACGCCGGTCTTGTCAGGGTCGAGCGACGGAATCGTGACCGTCGACGCCGCGGAGAGCGATCCACAACCTGGAAGTCCTTGATCTACCGGTGACCAGAGCGTAGCCTGCGAGAGGGCGCACTCGTTGCCCGATAGGCTGGCTCTCGAGGAGGCCGGAGGTATGAGAAGCGCGCTGGTCGGCATGTTCGGGCTCACCCTTACCGGTTCCTCTCTTCTCGTAGCCCCACCCGCTGCCGCGCAGGACACGCTCGTCGTTCGGGCTGACGGCCCACATACCTGGGGTGAGCGCCTCCAACTCGTCGAGGAAGTGCGGATCGGGGTGGTCGATGGCGACGAGCGGTACGTCTTTGGCCGGGTGGCCGGCGTGGTTCCGGCGGCTGAGGGCTCCGTCTGGGTGGCGGATGGGCAGGCCCAGATCGTCCGCCGATACGACGAGAGCGGCGCCCACCTCGAAGACATCGGTGGACCCGGAGACGGCCCCGGTGAATTCAAGAGCATCATGGATCTGGCGCCCTACCGCGGGGACAGCGTGGCGGTGTGGGATGCTCACGCGTGGAGAGTTTCGCTCTTCGACCGGGACGGCGTACTGGGGCGCACCGTATCGGCAGGCTTTCCCGGCTCGATCCTGGGAGGGGGGGAGCAGTTTGTCACGGACACGGAGGGCGCCTTCTGGGTCAAGGGCGTCGACTTGGACAAGCGAAGTGATGTCCGCAATGCAGAGACCCCCTGGATCTGGGGGCGGACCCCCGCGGAGGGGGGCGCTCTGGATACGCTTCCCCAGGCCCAGTACCGAATCGACGGTCCGTACATGGGTGGCCAGCGCTACGGCCTGGGTCTGCTGCGGCCGTTCGGAGTTTGGACGCAAACGCTTCCGAGTCCTGCGGGCTACCTCGTTGTCGCCCGCAACGACCGTTATGCGATCACTCGCCCCCTGCGCGACGGCCGCGTCGTTCGGATCGAGCGCTCGTGGTCACCGATCCTGGTCGAACGGGACGAGCGGAGCCAATTCGAGTCCAGTGCAGAGCATGTCACGGAACTGTGGGCGGGCCGGTACGACTTCTCCACGAATATCCCCGACACGAAGCCGCCATTTTGGACCTTCTGGATCGATGACGACGCTCGCATCTGGGTCGCCCGCCACGTCGAGGCGCACCACCGTCCCGAGACGGAGGCGGAGCGTGCGGAGCGGGAGCGCCTCGGAGAGCTTCGAGGAACGGTGCCGCCGAAGATGGAGTGGTGGGAGCCGGTCACGCTGGACCTCTTCGAGCCCAACGGCCGCTTTCTTGGCACCGTGGTCCTCCCGTCTTCCCAATCGAGGCCCGTGGCTGCCCACGGCCGTCAACTGTGGACAGTGGAGAAAGGGGAGTACGACGAGTCGTACGTCGTACGCTACCGGATCGGGGGAGGGAGTTGAGGGGCGGGCAAAGGGAGTCTCAGGGTGTCCGTCAGCACCCCGGTGGAGTGACGGCGCCCCGTCAGCTCCGGGTGGTGCGCACGACCAGCTGCCGCTTCCGCGTATAGAGCGCATCTAGAATCCCGCACACCTGGAACGCCACCCAGTCGGCCGACCAGCGCGAATCCACGTTGATCCTCTGGAGTTGGAGAGGGTCCGTACCTGAAAGAATCGGAGCGCTGTTCGTCATGAACGAGAACCGGTAGCCCGCTCGCCGAATGCAGGCCGCTGCCCGGGACGAATAGGAGGACTCCTCGCCGCCTACCCAGCAGAAGACATCGATAGACTGCCCTGAGCCGTCTTCCAGCGTCGTCTTCGCATCGACGATCTCATGCTCCATGCGGTCGTCGGAAAGGGCGTCGCTCAGGCGGCAGTGCGACTGTGTGTGGCATCCGACTACATGGCGGTCGGCCAGAACCTGGATCTCCTTCCACGTCATTGCGATACGCTCCCCGCGCGGAGCTTCGGGATCTACGTCGATCCAATGGCGCTCCGCGAAGTCCGCCTGTTCGTCGACCGGACAGGAAACGAAGTCCGTGGGCGGAAAAAACCACCCGGTAAGACCGAACTCCTCCAGGAGGGGGACCGCCACCTCGAAGTTGGACCGCAGGCCATCGTCGAACGAGACGATGAGTCCGGGTTTTTTCTTCTCCCAACGCCCGTCGACGAGGAACTCGGCCAGGTCGCTGTGCGAGACCGACGAAAAGTGTTTCTGGAAGAACTCGAAGTGAGTGCGCAGCCGTTCGCCGTGGCGGAGAGGGGTCGCGTGATAATTCACTGCCCGTACGTACCCGCGCCTGTGCATGATCTGCAGTGCACGCAGCATGACCGGCGTCAGACCGGTGACCTCGAGAGACCGCTTCAAGACGCCCAATACCGTCGCGACACGGCCGGGTGGATACCCGGGATGGGGTTCCATCAGAACAGGGTGTAGACGAACTCAGGGAGTTCACCGTCCTGCGTGTCCAGGGACTTCAAGCGCATCGCCAACGCCGCGAGTGCCGGAGCAGCGGCCCGGAGCCCCTCGTCGCGTGCGTCGCTCCAGAGTTCGAGCAGTGCCTCTTCGATCGCGTTTGCCGATCCAAGTCGGGCGGTACGGAGACCCTCCACGCCCGCACCCTCTCTCGACAGGTAGTAGGTCGGGAGACCGGCGTCGGGCCGTGCGGCGAAGTACCGGCCGCCTACAGCACCCGCCAGTTCCTCCCGCCAGATCCGACCGGCTTCAACTGCGATTGCGGGGTCGCCAAATACTGGAACTGGTCCCGATCCCGAGGGGGCCCTCACCGCACTTTCGCCCTCGTCGTCCGCGATCAATCGCGCCTTCCAGGCTTCATCCTCGTCGGATGGCGACTGGGCGTCCTTCCAGAGCAGGTAGTCCTCGAGCACGAGCAGGTCGATTTCGGTGCGCATGAAGCAGCGGAAGGCGTCAGCCGGTGTGCAGACGATGGGTTCACCCCTGACGTTGAACGAGGTGTTCACCACCACCCCCACCCCGGTCTGCTCCCCGAACGCCTCCAGGAGTCGATGGAACGCCGGGTTCGTGTCGCCGCGGACGGTCTGGACGCGTGCACTGAAGTCGACGTGGGTGATTGCCGGAAGGTGAGAACGGATCTCGTTGATGATCGGCATCATGTCCTCTCCTTCGCTCCGCCACTTCGACCTGTCGCGCGGAAGACGGTGTTCCTTTCGGACGTCCGCCACGAGGAGCATGTAGGGGCTCGCGCGGTCGAGCTCGAAGTGATCGCCGGCTTCCTCTTCGAGGACGGAGGGCGCAAAGGGTCGGAATGACTCTCGGAACTTGATCTGGAGGTTCATCTTCGACTGCGTGTCCGCCCGACGCGGATCTCCGAGGATCGAGCGGGCACCCAATGCGCGCGGACCGAATTCCATCCGTCCCGAGAAGAACCCGACGACCTTTCCCTCAGCGAGCGTTCTGGCGATGCGTTCGGAGCGTTCGTCGAGCTCCGGGATGTGCTCGAAGGGAAGCGCCCGCCGATCCAGAAACGCGCGGATCTCTCGGTCAGAAAAGGCAGGTCCCAGGTAGGACCCGAGCTGGCCGTCTCCACCAGGACGTGCGGGACGGGGCCGCGCCCCGTCGTTGATGTGTGACGCCTGCAGCGCCGCCCCGAGCGCCCCGCCAGCGTCCCCGGCTGCCGGCTGGATCCATAGGTCGGCGAAGACGCCGGCGCGCAGAAGCCTTCCGTTCGCCACACAATTCAGAGCGACCCCACCGGCAAGCACCAGGTGTCGCGATCCGGTCTCTGCTTTCGCGAAGCGGGCAACTGCAAGGACCGCCTCCTCGATCACGACCTGGAAGGACGCCGCTACGTCCATCTGATGCCGAGAGATCGGTTCATGGGGCGGACGACGACGGGTCCCGAAAAGCTCTTCAAATCGGGTGTTGGTCATCGCGTCGCCGGTCAGGAAACCGAAGTAGTCGGTATTCAGCCGAAACGAGCCGTCGTCCTTCAGGTCGATGAGATTCTCCCGAATTTCCTGGACGAAGCGGGGTTCGCCGTAGGGCGCCAGCCCCATCAGCTTGTACTCCCCGGAGTTGACCTTGAAGCCGCAGTGGTGCGTGGCAGCCGAATAGAGGAGCCCCAGCGAGTGGGGGTAGTCGATCTCCCGAAGGATTTCGATACCTGAAGCGTCTCCCCGCCCGACCGTGAGTGCTGCCCACTCCCCGACTCCGTCGATCGTCAGGATCGCACTTTCTTCGAACGGAGACGGGAAGAACGCGGACGCCGCGTGCGCCACATGATGTTCGCAAAGAAGGAGTTCGTTCGCCCGCCCGAGGGAGCCAAGGCAGCGACGGACGATGTCTTCCACGTGCACTTTTTGCCCGAGCAGGGACCGGGTGGAGCGCAGGAACTGGTCCCGCCCGGCGTCACCCATCTGAAGGGCGTTCTTGAGGGCGCGGTCGTATGTGAGAAGCGGCCGATCGTAGAAGACGACCGCGTCGAGATCGGAGGGGTCGATGAAGCCCTCTTCGAGACAGTAGTTGACCGCCCGCTCCGGGAAGGCGGGGTCGTGCTTTTTCCGAGTGAATCGTTCCTCCTGCGCCGCCGCCACGATCTCGCCGTCGCGGACGAGGGCGGCGGCCGAGTCGTGGTAGAACGCCGAGATTCCCAGGACTTGATAGGACATGACTGATCTCAGGCCGGCGCGTCGAGGAGGTTGCGCACCACAGGAGCGAGCGACGACGCCAACGCCGAGTGCCCCTTCGGCGTGTAGTGGACGTCCACGCCGAATCGGAACCGCTTTCTCTCGTCCATTGAGTGGGTGAGCAGATCGGGAAGGGGATCGTGGAAGTGACATCCGACCTCCTCGGCCAGTTCCCGGAAGCGGGCCTGGTATGGGGCAGGGTCCTGAATCTCCTCGATGTGGTAGTAGAGCGGGAGAGGCGTCATGAGGACCGGGCCCGGATGTGACCGAATCCACTCCGCCAGCACCCGTGACATGAGGCGCCAGTCAGGGTCGTCCGGGTGGTCATACTGAGGGTAGGACGAATGCCCGGTAATACGATGTGCGAGACCCACCGTCCCTGTCTTCATCAGCAGTTGATTGAGACGGGGGAAGCGTCCGACCCGATCGATCGCGTCACGATCTTCCAGGGGTAGGGACGCCTCGTCGATCGGCTCCCGCGGAGCGGGTACGTTGTGGAGTTCCGGTCCCTCTGGACCGAGAAGAAAGTACGGCTTGGCGTAGCAGACCCGCCTTCCCAGATCGTCCTTGTAGTAACGGAACCGAGCTGCCACCCTGCGAACGTTTTCCACCAGCACGGCGATCACCAGCAGATCGCTATCGAGCGCGGTGGCGAACGTCTGGTACGCAAGCCAGTGCTGATCTGGACCCGTACCGGGGATTCCGAAGTTGTAGACCTCCAGATCCTCGACCATCGTTTCCACGATGTCGCCGTACCGTTGAGCGTTGGCCACACCGTCTCCGGCGGTGAAGGAGTCGCCGAAGAGAAGGATCCGGCGACTGCCCGCCGCGCGGGTCGGTGTGAAGTCGTGCTCGCAACGGAAGCCCTGTGCGTTGGTGGCGACGAGGTACCCGCCGCCGCCCTCCCGCGGGATACGAGCCTTCAATCCGGGAACGAAGTGGTATCCGACGCGAGGGTGGTACTGGAACTGCTGGCGCATGCGGATCGAATGGAAGGGACGGAGCAGGGCGCGAGTCGTTCGTGGTTGGATGAGCGCGTGCGGAAGGATGTCCCAGCACAGGGGGTCCGGCAACCCCGAAGCGCCGGTCCGTCTGACGGTCAGGAGCAGCCTCGCCCCTACCCAGCCGCCCGCGTCAGATCGCGCTGAACCCGACCGGTCTCGGTCTGGCCCCACAGGACGAGGCGCTCGCGCTCGTCCTGTGTCAGGTCGGCCTTCCGGAGCGTTCCCAGTCCGCGTCGTAGGACCTCCTGCCAGAGCTGGCCACCGATCAGCCCGTGGCGCAGCGCCAAGCGCATGCACACCTCACGATGGGGGCCAGGAGTTGCGGCTGCCTCGGGAAATCCGGCTGTCGCCACGAGGTCGGGAAGCCCGACCGCCATGGTGCTGAGCTCCTTCAGGATGGCGTTCGCCTCCGCCCGGGCCTCCGCCGTGTTCGGTCGGGTGATCATGGCCACCAACTGGTTGAGCAGGGCGCGCCGCTTTCCGCGCCTCCGCTCTTCACCCCAATAGGCAAGGCCCACGATCAGGCCGCCAACCGTCCCGACGGCCAGGGCAACCCAGAGTGCCCAGGAAAGCTGTGGGACTTCGGGAAACATGGCCGGGCCCACGAAGCCCACGACCAGCAACAGGAGGACCACGTTGAGCATCCTGCCACCGGGAATGTTCGACCCCATCTACCAGTTCTCCAGAAGGAAGACTCCGTCCGTCATCAGCGCTGCAACGGCGGCGTGGTGGGCGGGGGCTTCCGGTGTAGTGTGGCCTGCTCGTAGGCGTACGCGATCCGAATGAGCGTCTCCTCCGACCAGGCATCTCCGTAGATCTGCAATCCAGCAGGTAGCGTGCCGCGCCGAACCCAGCCCATCGGAACGGTCAGCGACGGGAACCCGGTAGGGGGTGAGAGAATGGGACTGTTGTTCCCGTGCGGGCTTTCCATGTCGCCAACGAGTCGGGGCGGATTGTTCCAGGTCGGGTACACCAGCGCGACGACATCGTGGCCGGCCATGGCCTCGCGGACGCCCTGTCGCAGGCGCTCTTCGTTCGCCCGACCGCGGATGCAGTCCTCGTTCGTGTCGGGCGTCCCCTCGAAGTCCAGGAAGCGCAGGACGGTCGGCATGACCGTGCGGTAGACGTCACCGCTCTCGCTGATGTCCTGGAGCGTCCGGTACGGCGGATCGGGGAGGGTGACGAGGTACTGTTCGATGTCGTACCGGAAGCGCGAGCAGCCGAGCCCGCGGCGGAGCGTGTCGAAGTCGGCGATCTCGAAGTCCCGCACAACCACCGCCCCCAGGGCTTCCAGGTCGGTAAGGGCCTCCTCGAACTGCTCGAGGATTTCCGGGTCCGCGCTCTCGGTGTAGGCGATCTGTCCGGCGACGCCGATCCGCATCCCCCGGATATCGAGCGAAAGCGCGTCGAGGTAGCTGGACGGGCGCCTTCCGTCCGCCTCCGCGGTCACCGGGTCCGCGGGGTCGCTTCCGGCGATCACGTCGAAGATCCGGACGGCGTCTTCCACCGTCCGGGTCATGGGCCCACCGATGTCTCGATGAGCGAACAGGGGGATGATCCCGTCCCGGCTCGTCAGGCCCTGTGTGGAGCGGATACCGACAAGCGCGTTGTGGGCAGACGGCCCGCGGATGGAGTTGCCGGTGTCCGTGCCCAGCCCGACCAGCCCGAGGTTCGCCGCAACGGCAGCGGCCGTACCCCCTGAGGAGCCGGCCGTCACCCGGTTCAGCGCGTACGGGTTGAAGGTCCAGCCGGGAATCCGAGATCCCACGGTCTCCATGGCGGTGAACGCGAACTCGGCCAGGTTGGACTTGGCCAGAACGATCGCTCCAGCGTCCCGAATCTTCCGCACCTGATAAGCATCATCTGCGGGCCTCGACTCGGCCAACGTCGCGGAGCCACCAGACGTCGGCATGTCCCCCGTGTCATAGTTGTCCTTCACGATGAAGGGGATGCCATGTAGGGCTCCGCTGAGCCGGCCCGTCCGCCGCAGCTCCGCGTCGAGCGCGTCGGCCCGATCGAGGGCCGCCGGATTCACCATGATGATGGCGTTCAGGGTCGGCCCCTGTTTGTCGTACGCCTCGATGCGCTCCAGGTAGGCCTTGGTGAGCTGCCGAGCGGTCAGCGTGCCTTCGAGCATGGCTCGGTGCGCCTCGGCGATCGTCATTTCGATCAACTGGGTCTCGCCGAGGAGTTGGGCCGGGGCGGGGGCGGGCGCCGACGCGAGCAGCGCGGCGGACAACGTCAGAGTCAGGAAGTCGAGGCGGGCCATTGGTGTCCGGGTCAGGGGTCGCGAAAGGTAGGACACAGCCTTTCCGTCGGCACCACTGGGTCCAACCGGGGGGTGTCGGATCGACCCGCCCGATCAGAGGAGGCGGGCGGTTTGGCCCCTCGGCACGGGCGCGGGGATCGGTCAGTCCGCTTGGGCGGTAACGACGTTCGCCCGCGCCCAGACCGCGCCTAACATCGGCTCCGTCAACGTGCCGGTGAACGTGTTCTGCTGGCTCGGATGGTAGGACGCGAGCACGGTGAGAGGGCGCAGGCCGCCGGTCGCGTTGACGGTGACCTCGGCCAGGTGTCCGAACTTGGGTCTTGGCCTGGGGATGCCGTATCCGAGGTCGCCGAGCAGCCTCAACGTCAGGACGTGCGCGAAGCTTCCGAGGCAGACCATCACGCGCACGTGCTCCAGAAGTGCTATCTCCTTTTCGAGCCACGGCCGACAGTTGTCACGCTCGGCGGGCGTCGGCTTGTTGGCGGGCGGAGCGCAGCGCACTCCGGCGGATATGAACACGTCCGACAGTCGGAGTCCGTCACCTCGATGGGTCGACTCGGCCTGGTTGGCCAGTCCGGCTCGGTGGAGTGCCCGGAACAGCCAGTCACCCGAGCGGTCGCCCGTGAACATCCGGCCGGTGCGATTCGCGCCGTGGGCGGCGGGCGCCAGTCCGACCACAAGGATGCGGGCGTTCGGGTCGCCGAAGCCCGGGACCGGGCGTCCCCAGTACTCCTCGTCGGCGTATGCCGCCCGCTTCTCGACCGCGACGCGTTCCCGCCACTCCACCAGCCGGGGACAGCGCCGACACGTCGTGACGCGGGCTTCGAGTGCGTCGAGTGGCGAGGGCTCCGAGGCGGTCAGGCCATCCTCCGGACGAGCAACAGCAGCGCGATGATCGACAGGAAGGCCGCACCGGCCATGAACGGAATGGAAACAAAGCCGAAGACCGCCAGGTAGCGTGCGGAGCACGGTACGCCGGACGTGCACGCCCCGACGTCGAGGGTGGGCTGGAACTGGAGGGCGACGTGGTACGCGGAGAACAGGATGCCGATAGCCGCCACCGGGAGCGCGTATCGCCACACCCCGGCATCGCCCCGAAGGGTGCCCACGCCCAGGATCACGACGAGTGGATACATGGCGATGCGCTGGTACCAACAGAAGAGACACGGAACCAGGCCGACGACGTCGGACAGGTAGAGGCTCGACGCGGTCGCGGCCGTCGCCACCACCCACGCCCACGCGAGCGGATGACGGACACTCGGGAGGTGCCGTCCGGCTCGGAGGCCGCCTACCGGTTCGGGGCGAAGCGCGACCACGATCAGGCCGAGCGCCGTCGGTATGGCGGCGAGCGCCACGACCGCCAGAAGTGTGGTCAGGGGGGCATACAGCGCCACGGCCTACAACTCGTTGGCGGCTTCGATGACCTCGTCCAGGATGGTGGACAGCGCCCCGGTCAGCTCGTCCGCCGGGATCGTCCGGATCTCCTTCGCGGTTCTCGAGTCGGCGCGGTTGGTAGCCCACGCCGCTGCGGAGAGCGTAAATACCGAGTCGCTTTGCAGCGTGATGAGAATCGCCCGCTCCCGGCCGTCCCGGTACCAGGTCAGCATCCGCTCCTCAGGATCTTCTTTGACGAGGTCCATCCCGTTGGCCAAGGCGTAGATCGTCAGCTTCGGATCGACCTTCTCGAAGGGGCCGGTCGCCATAACGAACTCCTCATCCCAGTGAAGCCATCCCACCCGGCGCGGCAGAGTGCGCGCAAGGATGGTACTCAAGAGCTATAGACGCGGCGTGTCAATGCAAGGTTTCCTTTCCCGACCCGGCTGTCCAGACGATTCAGCGCCCCTGGGCCTCGGCCTCCGACGCACTCTCCAGCCAGGCGGACCACCAAAGCGTCCGAAGCATGGCGCCCCCCGCCGCGAGGCGGTCAACGGCGAACCGCACGGCCGCCTCGTCGGCGGGTCCTTCCGGGTCGAATCCGTGGTCACGCTCCAGGCGATAGAGCTCTTCCACATGCGTGTGCGACTCCATGATGTACGCGATGACCCCGGCTCTGGCCGTGCCGGCCACCGAGTGCGTGGACGGCGGAACGGCACGGCCGACCCACTCCGGATCGACGTGCCGGCGAACGAAGTCCGCCTCGAAACGCCCATGGAAGTCGTTGCTCTCGGTGTACCCATTCGGGTTGGTCACGCCCGGCTTCCTGCCCGCGTTCCACCCGTTGAAGTGGATGGTCGTGTGGTGCGGTTGGGAGGCGTCGGTGACATAGTGCCCGAGGATGCCCGCGTCGTTCACGATGCGCTGCTCGATCCACACCCGCTCCGGCCCACTCGCGACCCTCCACATCCGCCACTCGGTCACGAGACGCTGGTACAGCTCCACGATTCTGAAGGGGAGGAAGCCGGCGTCGCGTTCTGGCTTCGCGAGGCCGGCGTCGTACAGCTCCCTGAGAAACACGAAGCGGTCGGGCGCGTCCAGAGCACCGGGCGGCACGTTCTCCAGATCGATGTAGTGGTCGTACGACCAGGCTTGATCCATCTCGCGTAGCGGCGGGCTTCTCCACCGGTCGGGCTCGGGATTGAGATACACGAGACGGTCGCCCGCCCGGGTAAAGAACGCGGGGATCTCACCCGGGAGCGCATCGACCGCGGCACGCGCTGCCATCCTATGGCCGTCCGCGCCCCACACGAGCGGGTCCGGCGCCGGGTGGGCGAGACTTAAAGAAACGGTGGCGCAGACGAGGAGCGCCAGAGACGTCATGGCTTGGCGGGTGCGTCGGAAGATTTGTCGTTGTGGGCGGCCAGCCGCCCCCGGTCGACCTTCCCGAGGTGCGTTCGGGGAAAGTCGTCCATGAAGGTGACCGACCTCGGGTACTTGTACGGCTCGAGACGGGCGCGCGCCCAGTCCTGAAGTTCGCCGGCCAGATCCGCATCGCCTCGAACTCCTTCCCCGGGAACCACGAAGGCGTTGGGCTTCACCAGGCCGTCCGCCGTCGTGACCCCGACGACCGCCACCTCACGAACCTTGTCGTGCGCCAGCAAGCAGTTTTCCAACTCGCCCGGCGAGAACCACTTCCCGCTGACTTTGATCATGTCGTCGGCGCGTCCCTGGTACGTCACATACCCGTCGGCGTCGATGGCGATCATGTCGCTCGACACGAACCATCCGTCGCGGAACGCGTCCGCGGTCTTCTCCAGGTCGTCCCAGTACCCGAGCGCGAGCGAGTCGCCCTTCACCCACATCGTGCCGACTTCGCCGGTCTCGACCTCGGAGCCGTCGGTGTCACACACCCGGACAGTGAAGCCGGGCACGACCTTGCCCAGCGTTCCGGGGCGGACGTCGTCGAGGCGGTTGGAGATGAAGATGTGCCACATCTCGGCAGTACCGAGTCCGTCCAGGAGGGGAACCCCGAAGATCTCCTTCCACCGTTGATGGAGCTGTTCGGGCAGCGCCTCACCGGCGGATGTCGCCAGCCGAAGACTCGATACGTCCCGCGTCCCGGCCCCCTCGTACGACAGCATGTTGTTGATCATCGTGGGGACGTTGACCAGGACCGTGGGACGGAACCCCTCGATCTTATCGAAGAGCGTGGCCGCGGTGCACCTCTCGGGGAACAGGGCGGATGTCGCGCCGACCGAGAACGGAAAGAACAGGTTGGAACCTGTAGCATATCCGAAAAACAGCTTCGGAACCGCGAGCGTGACATCGTCCGGTGTCAGCTTCAGGATGCCCTGACCGTAGAGGCAGGTCGTGTTGATGAAGGAGCGGTGCGTCTGCACGACCCCCTTGGGCCTCCCGGTCGTCCCGCCGCTGAACAGCCAGATGGCCGCGTCGTCGGGTCGCGCGGGGTGGCCGTCGAACGGAGCGTTGGCCGCCTCGCGCACGGCGTCTTCAAGGCTCTCCCGGCCCACGACCAGGAGTGCCGGGGCTGCCCCAGCGTCGTTGGCCGCGGCCTCGAACGTGTCGACCGTGTCCGCGTGGATGATCGCGATGGTGGCCCTGGTGTAGCCGTACAGCCACCGGATCTGATCGAGCGGCTGATGAGGGTTGGCCATCACGACGATGCCGCCGGCCCGGAGCACACCGAACAGGGCGGCCACGTAGTCGGGCCCGTCGGGGAGCGAGAGGATGACCCGTTCGCCGGGGCGGAGGCCGCCGTCTGCCAACACGGATGCCCACGCCGTGGCAAGGCGATCGACGGCTTCGTACGTCAACGCGCCCGAGTCGGTCAACAGGGCGCGCCGCCCCCCGTCCCCGGCCTCGAGACGACGGCGGAGGAGGTACTCGGGCAGGTTGGCGTCGAGGGTGGTCGGCATGGTGCGTCAGGATAGGGCTCCGGTAAGATATGGGCCATGCCCGTACACACCTTTGCGCACCTCACGTGGGATTCCGTGCAGCACCTGGCCGGCGCGCGCCCCGTTGCCCTCCTTCCCGTTGGCGCCGTGGAGGCCCACGGACCGCACCTTCCGCTCGGGACCGACGTCATCATTGCGCAGGCCATGGCCCGGGCGTGTGCCGAGGAGTTGTCCGACGAGGGGATGACCGCCCTGGTGATGCCCCCCATCTGGTACTCGGCGGCCGGCTTCGCCGAGGCCTTTCCCGGCACGATCGATGTTCGCCCGACGGGCGTGACGGCCCTGATCCGGGACATCGCCGCCTCCTTGGTCCGCCATGGCATCGGCACCCTGGCCGTCGCCAATGCCCACCTGGACCCGGCGCACCTGTACTCACTTCGCTCGGCTGCGGACCACGCCCCGGACGGGTCGACGATCGTGTTCCTGGACCTCACGCGCCGGGCCGCCGCCAGCCGACTGACCGAGGAGTTCCAGACGGGCGCCTGCCACGCCGGCCGGTTCGAGGGCAGCATCGTGCGGGCGGAGGCGCCCGAATTGTTCCGCGAGGGGGTTGCCCGCGCGCTGCCTCCGAATCCCGCGTCGCTGTCGACCGCCATCAAGGAGGGGAAGAAGACGTTCGCCGACGCCGGGGGCCCCGACGCCTACTTCGGGTGGCCGGCCGACGCGACCGGGGCGGAGGGCAGGAACAGCGTACGGGTCCTGGGCACCTTGCTGGCCGAAGCGGTGCGGGAAGCCCTGGGCGGGACCGGGTGAAGCTGGAGGGGAGGACGGCCCTGGTCACCGGTGCTGGGAGAGGAATCGGCGCCGAGACCGCCCGTGCCTTGGCGCGTGCCGGCGCCCGGGTGACGGTGGCCGCTCGGAGTCGGGACGAGGTCGAGGAGACCGCTCGCTCGATCCGGGACCTGGGGGGTGAGGCCCTCGTTATCACGTGCGATGTGACGGACGAGCGCCAGGTTGACGACATGGTTGCTGCCTCCACCGAAGCGTGGGGACCGACCGACATCCTCGTGAACAACGCGGGTACGTCGTCGTCAAATCCCCTCCACCGCGTCACGCTCGGGGAATGGCGCCGCGTGATGGATGTGAATGCCACCGGCACGTTCCTGTGTACGCGCGCGGTGCTTCCGGAGATGGTGGGGCGGGGGTACGGACGGATCGTGAACGTCGCGTCCGTCGCGGGGCTCGAGGGCGCTCCCTACATCTCGGCCTACACGGCCGCCAAGCACGCGGTCATCGGCTTTACACGCGCCATCGCGGCGGAAGTGGCGAGCCGTGGCGTCACCGTGAACGCCGTGTGCCCCGGGTACGTTGACACACCCATGACGGACGCCACGGTCGACAACGTTGCCCGCCGGACCGGAACCGACCGGGACACCGCCCTCGCCAGGGTGCTCGAACACGCGGGGCAGCCACGGCTCATCACGACGCGGGAGGTGGCCGACGCGGTCGTCGCACTTTGCGTCGCGGCCGGACTGTCCGAGAATGGGCAGGCGGTTCGCCTGGACGGGAGTTCGCCGTTCCCGAGCAGTCGTCCCTAGGATCCTCACGTATTACGACCCCTGTCACCTACTTCCAGGTCACGCACGGACTGTGAGCACATACGAACGGATCAATCCAGAGGAGTTGGGCGCCCCCCGCGGGTGGACGAACGGCATGCTGGCGAAGGCCGGCGGACGGATCCTCTTTGTGGCCGGCCAGGACGCCTCGGAACCCGAGGGCCAGGTGACAGAGGCCGACCTCGTCGAACAGTTCGGGATCGCTCTCGAAAAATGCGTAACGGTCGTACGTGAGGCGGGCGGCGGTCCCGAAGACATCGGGAGGATGACCCTCTACGTGACGTCGGTCGAGGCGTATCGCGCCCGGCGCGGCGAGATCAAGGACGTCTGGCGAGCACACATGGGAAAGCACTACCCCGCCATGGCCCTCGTCGAGGTCATGGGGCTGATGGACCCTATGGCGTTGGTCGAGATCGAAGTGACGGCGGTCATCCACGACTACGGCTCGTGAGGTTCGGTCATGTTCGCACCTGAGTCTTTTCGGTATCGGCACGACTCGGACACAGGCGTGGCCGTCCTGACCCTGGACCGGCCCGACCGACTGAACGCGCTGACGTTCGAGGTCTACGACGAACTCCGGCGCGCGTTCTATGCGCTCTCCGAGGAGGACGGCGTTCGGGTCATCGTGATTACCGGGGCGGGGCGAGCGTTCTGCTCGGGCGGCGACGTCGAGGACATCATTGGTGCGCTCTTCGAGCGGGACTTCCGCGGCTTGTTGGACTTTACGCGCATGACGTGCGACCTGGTGCGGGCCATCCGCATGTGCAAGCGGCCGGTCATCGGGGCTCTGAACGGCACCGTAGCGGGGGCTGGCGCTGTCATCGCCACCGCGTGTGATCTGCGCGTGGCGGCCGAGTCGGCGAAGATCGCGTATCTGTTCACACGCGTCGGCCTGTCCGGCGCCGATATGGGCGCGGCGTGGATGCTCCCACGGATCGTCGGTACCGCCCGGGCGAGCGAGCTCCTCATGACGGGCGACTTCATCAGCGCGCAGGAGGCCGAGCGCATCGGGCTGTACAATCGCGTGGTCGAGGACGGCCAGGCGCTCCCCGCAGCGGTCGAACTCGCCGAGAAGTTGGCGCGAGGTCCGTCGTTCGCGATCGAAATCACCAAGGATGCGCTGAACCGAGAAGCCGCGATGGACCTCCCGTCGGCCCTCGAAGCCGAAGCGCAGATCCAGGCCGCCCTGATGATGCATCCCGACTTCAAGGAGTCGTACGAGGCCTTCGTCGGGAAGCGGGAGGCGCGTTTCCTTTGACGGAGATCGCGGCGGGGGTCGTCCGCGCCTTCCTCGACTCCGAGCACCTCGCGTGGGCGTCGGAGGTGGGTCGGTTCGTGGGGGATCGACTACGTCAGCGGCCGCATCCCGACTCGGACGAGGCCGGACGTATCGAGGCTCGCCGCCTCCTGACCCTGATGGGCGACGCCGACCTGTTTCGACCCATCGCGGAGTGGGACCTCAGGGCGTGTTGCCTGGCGCGCGAGGCCGTGGCCGCCGCATCGCCGCTTGCCGATGCGGTCTGGGCGCTCCAGGGCCTCGGAGTCACGCCGGTGCTCGCCAGCGGTAGCGAGATGCTGAAGGAGCGGTACGCGCGGAAGGCGATTTCCGGGGAGTACATGTCCGGCTTCGCGATGACGGAGGAGGAGGCGGGCTCGGACGTGGCGTCGATGGGCACGCGCGCCAGCCGCGACGGCGACGACTATGTCCTCTCGGGCGAGAAGTGGTTCATCAGCAACGCGGGCATCGCGGACTACTACGTCGTGTTTGCCTCGACCGACCCCGAGCGGGGCAGTCGGGGCATCAGCGCGTTCGTGGTTCCCGCGGACACGGCGGGCCTCTCCTTCGCGGGCGCCCAGGTCATGAGTGCCCCCCACCCGCTCGGCAAGCTGGCCTTCGACGGGTGCCGCGTTCCGGCGGATCATCTACTGGGCGAGGAGGGGAGCGGCTTCAAGATCGGGATGGCCACACTGGATTTCCTGCGACCGACGGTGGGGGCCGCCGCCTGCGGGATGGCCGCACGGGCAATCGATGAAGCCCTGGCGCATGCCACGACGCGTCGGCAGTTCGGCAAGGCGCTGTCGGAGTTCCAGCTCATCCAGGCCAGGCTGGGGCGGATGGCCCTCGACCTGGCGGCGTCCCGCCTGCTGGTCTATCAGGCGGCTTGGACCAAGGACTCCGGCGCGGATCGCATCACCATGGAGGCGGCGATGGCAAAGGCGCACGCCACCGAGTCGGCCCAGACCATCATCGACGACGCCGTCCAGATCCTGGGAGGACGTGGGGTGATGGCGGACCACCACGTCGAGCTCCTGTACCGCTCGATTCGTGCGCTGCGGATCTACGAAGGCACGACGGAGATCCAGCACCTGATCATCGGGGGTCGCATGATCGCGGACTTCGTGGACGGCGCGACATGAAGGTGGCCGTGATCGGGGGCGGCCCGGCCGGGCTCTACTTCTCGATCCTCATGAAGCGAGCCATCCCGGACGCGGTGGTCCGCGTCCATGAGCGCAACCGGGCGGACGACACGTTCGGTTTCGGTGTGGTCTTCAGCGACTCGACGATTGCCGAGGTCGAGGGTGCGGACGCCGAGACCTACCGGGCCATCACCGATCACTTCGTGCGTTGGGACGACATCGACATCCACTTCGGCGGTGAGGTGGTCACGTCGACGGGCCACGGGTTCAGCGGGATGGGCCGGCAGACGCTGCTCCAGGTGCTTCAGGAGCAGGCCGCCCGCGTGGGCGTCGAGGTCGAATACGAGAGCGAGATCGACTCGCTCGGCCGGTTCGAGGACGCCGACCTGATCGTGGGCGCGGACGGCGTCAACTCCATGGTGCGCGCTTTGCTCGCGGGCGACTTCGTGCCGACAATCGACTGGCGACCGAACCGGTTCGTCTGGCTCGGGACCACCAAGCCGTTTCCCGCCTTCACCTTCTACTTCCGTGAGAACGAGCACGGGCTGTGGCGGGTGCACGCGTACCAGTATGGGCCGGACGCGAGCACCTTCATCGTCGAATGCACCGACGAAACGTGGCGGTCCTCCGGCATGGACGACGCCGGCGAGGAGGAGACGGCGGCCTACTGCGAAGCGCTCTTCGCCGAGGAGTTGGACGGGCACGCTCTGGTTCGGAACCGGTCGGTGTGGCGCAGCTTCCCGACCGTCCGGTGTGAGCGCTGGAGCGTCGGGAACGTCGTCCTGCTCGGCGATGCCGTGCACACCGCGCACTTCTCGGTGGGATCGGGGACCCGGATGGCGATGCTCGATGCGATCGCCTTGCGGGACGCGGTGATGTCTGAATGGGACGATACACGGGCCCCCTACCCGGGAGGGTCGGAGAAGGGGGCGGGCGATGGCATGGTCCGACGCGCCCTTCAGGCCTACGAGCAGGACCGCCGCCCGGCCGTGGAATCGCTCCAGCGGGCGGCCCAGGCGTCCCTCGAATGGTTCGAGGACACCGAGCGGTACGTCGACATGGATCCCCTGCCGTTCGCGTTCACCCTCTTGACGCGCTCGCTCCGCATCACGCACGAGGACCTGAAAGTGCGCGACCCCGCCTTTGCGGAGCGGGTGGACGCATACGTCGCCGCCCAGGCGGAGACGCAGAGTGGACGGCCGGTGGCACGTCGACCTGCGCCTCCCCCCATGTTCACGCCGTTCCGCCTCCGGGACCTCGTCCTGAGCAATCGGGTCGCCGTGTCGCCGATGTGCCAGTACTGCGCGGTTGACGGGACGGTGGGCGATTGGCACATGCAGCACCTGGGGAGTCGCGCCGTCGGCGGCGCCGGCCTGGTGTATGCCGAGATGACGGACGTCTCGGTGGACGCGCGCATCAGCCCCGGATGCGCGGGGCTCTACAAGCCCGAGCACGTGGACGCGTGGAAGCGCATCGTCGACTTCGTCCACGGCCAGACCGACGCGAAGATGGCCATCCAGCTCGGCCACGCCGGCAGGAAAGGCGCCACGAAGCGGCTGTGGGAAGGAGACAACGAGCCCCTCACGGAAGCGGACCGGTGGGATCTCGTGTCCGCATCGCCTCTACCGTACTTCGAGGGCAGGAGCCCCACGCCCAAGGAGATGACCCGTACGGACATGGACGGGGTCGTCTCCGACTACGTGCGCGCCGCCGAGTACGCCCGGGAGGCCGGCTTCGACCTGCTGGAGGTGCATCTGGCGCACGGCTACCTGCTGGCGTCGTTCATCTCGCCCCTGACGAACATCCGCGATGATGCGTATGGGGGCACGATCGAGAACCGGATGCGCTTTCCGCTCGAAGTCTTCGACGCGTGTCGCTCCGTGTGGCCCAACCACCTGCCAATGTCGGCCCGGATCAGCGCCGTCGACTGGATGCCGGGAGGCGTTCAGCCGGACCACGCGGTCGATGTCGCTCGTATGTTGCGTGACCACGACTGCGATATCGTGGACGTGTCGGCGGGCCAGACGGTGCCCGATCAGCGTCCGGTGTACGGGCGGCTCTTTCAGACGCCGTTCGCGGACCGGATCCGGAACGAGGTCGGCATCGCGACCATGGCCGTCGGCAACATCTCGTCGTGGATGGATGTGAACACCATCGTGGCGGCGGGTCGTGCCGACATCTGCTTGCTCGCCCGTGCACACCTCTTCGATCCCTACTGGACACGCCACGCGGCGTCGATGCAGGGGTACGACCTGCCCTGGCCGGACCCATATGCTTCCGTGTCGCGGTACACGCCCCGCTTCGAGTTCCACTTCGGGGGAGAGAAGTAGAGGCGAAGCTCGTGGCCTTCGCCCTCCCCTGACCCCATGTTCTCGGGACCAGTGCACGTCTCGAGTCGGAGGAGCGTCATGTTCAGGAGCATCTCGTTGGCCGTGGCGGCCGCATCGGCCATCGCCCTACCCACGGCAGTCGTCAGTCAGGTCGTCCCGAGCAGCGAACAGTTGGACGATGCGCTTCAGGTGGTGAACATCTGGCTCGAGGCACAGCAGGCGTACGAGAAGATCCCGGCCCTGTCGGCTGCGGTGGTGCACGACCAGGAGGTCGTCTGGAGCACGGCCCTGGGCGTAGCTCACCGCGACACGGGGGCGCGGGCAACTGACCGAACGCTCTACAGCATCTGCTCGATCTCGAAGCTCTTCACCGCCGTTTCGGTCATGCAGCTTCGGGACCGTGGGGCGCTCGACCTGCGCGACCCGGTGTCGAAGCATCTCCCCTGGTTCACTCTGTCACAGCGATACGAGGGCTCTCCGCCGGTAACGATCGAGGGCATCCTGACGCACTCCGCCGGTCTTCCGCGCGAGTCGGCGCACCCGTACTGGACGGGCCCCGATTTCCCGTTCCCTACGCGCGAAGAAGTCATCGACGGGGTATCGGGTCAGGAGACCCTCTATCCGGCGCGGGAGTACTTCCAGTATTCGAATCTTGGGCTGACGCTGGCCGGGGAGGTCGTGGCGGCGCGCTCGGGCATGTCGTATCACGACTACGTGAAGGCGAATATCCTGCAGCCTCTCGGAATGAACGACACCTATTCGGAGATCCCCGCCGAACATCGGGGAAGGAGACTCGCCACGGGGTATGGGGCGCCGACACGGGACGGCACGCGGGAGGAGGTTGCCTTCTTCCAGGCACGTGGGATCGCTCCGGCGGCGGGCTTCGCATCGACCGCGCTCGACCTGGCGCGCTTCGCCTCGTGGCAGTTCCGGCTGGAAGGCTCCAAAGAGGAGGTTTTGGCCGCCCACACGCTCGATGAGATGCAGCGCGTACACTACGTGGATCCCGACTGGGACACCTTCTGGGGGCTGGGCTTCAGCGTGAATCGCCGCAACGACGAGACGTTCGTAGGGCACGGGGGAAGCTGTCCGGGCTACCGGAGCCAACTGGTCATTCAGCCCGACGAGAAGATCGCGACGGTGTTCATGGCCAACGCCATGGTCAATTCGGGGATGTACGCCTACGGCATCTACGACCTCGTGGCGGACGCGATCGAGGCCGCGACTGACGCGGACACTACCGCGATGACTGCGACCACCGCAGCGAGCGGAGGCCCCGTAGCGTCGGAGGGAGACGGTGGCACGACCGACGATGTCGACCTGTCCGACTATGTGGGGACGTACTTGGGCCAGCCGTGGGGGAGCGAAACCGCAGTCGTGAAGTGGAAGGGGAGCCTGGCCTTCCTGTCGCTCCCGACGTCCAATCCGGCCCGGGCGGTCAACCGAAACCGGCTGAAGCACGACCATGACGACGTGTTCTATCGCGTCCGCTCGGACGGGAACCGGGGCGAGGACGTCGTGTTCGAGCGCGGGCCGGACGGCTCGATCACCGGGTACCGGGTGCACGGAAACCTCTCGCCCAGGATTCGCTGAATGGATGCCGCCGTATCGTACGGGAAGTACCTCAATCTCGATGAGCTTCTCTCGCTCCAGCAGCCGCGGGACGAGATGGAGCACGACGAGATGCTCTTCATCATCATCCATCAGGTCTACGAGCTCTGGTTCAAGGAAGTCCTGCACGAGATGGACTACTTCGTGCGGCTGATGGATGCGGACGACGGACACCGCGCCCAGCACACGCTCAAGAGGATCCTGACGATCCTGAAGGTGCTCGTTGCGCAACTCGACATTCTCGAGACGATGACGCCGACGGAGTTCCTCACCTTCCGGGAGCGGCTCGACACGGCCAGTGGCTTCCAGTCGGACCAGTTTCGCCAACTCGAGTTCATGCTCGGACGAAAGAGCCCGGCCGCGCTGGAACGCTTCGGGGAGGGCACGCGCGCACACGCGGGCCTGGTGGCCAGGTGGAACGCCCCCACGATCTGGGATGCGTTCCTTCACCATCTGGCCCGGGAGGGCTACGCCGTTCCGGCCGACCAGTTGAACCGTGACGTGGTCTCGGCCATCGAGGCCAATCGGGGTGTGCAGGCCGTCCTGATCGAACTGTATCGGAGCAGCCCGAAGAACAGCGAGTTGTGCGAGCGCCTCGTGGACCTGGACGAAGGCGTCCAGGAGTGGCGGTACCGGCACGTGAAGATGGTCGAGCGTACCATCGGCGCCAAAATGGGAACCGGCGGCTCCGCGGGGTCAAAGTACCTCCGCACTACGCTGAACACGCCGGCCTTTCCTGATCTCTGGGAGATCCGTACGCAGCTCTGAAGCCGTCAGGCCCGCGGCGTCGCCCCGGCTCTGCCTCTGACTCCGTCCAACGAAGATGCCGCCCGTGCCCCACTCGATCGCTTCCCTGGCTGCCTCACCCAATTCGCTGTCGCCGCACTACAGTCGATTCAAAGTCGCCGAGCGCCTCTACCTGACGGGGCACTCACACCAGGCCTGGCCGGATGTGGGTCTGGAGGCGCAGGCGGCGGCCTGGCTGGAGGCCGCTGAACACGTCGACGACAAGTGGGAGCTTGTCTTCCAGCGGTGGGATCGGGTGGCGGGAGGCTTCGCCCGACTGCTGGGTGACCCCGGCGGTCACATCACGCTGGGGTCCAACACGCACGAGTTGGTGGTCCGCTTCCTGTCCGCACTTCCCCTCGACTCACGCCCAAGGATCGTCACCACCGATGGTGAGTTCCACTCGGTACGCCGTCAGGTCGATCGCCTGGCCGAGACAGGGCACGTCGAAGTCGTCAAGGTGTCGGCTTATCCTGCGAGTACGGCAGCCGAGCGTCTGGCGGCCGCGGTGGATGACCGGACGGCATGTGTGATCGTATCCACCGTGCTCTATGAGCGAGGCCACCGGGTCACTGGACTTCGACAGGTGGCTGAGGCTTGTCGCCGGCACGGAGCCGAACTGCTGCTCGACACCTACCACAGTCTGGGCGCGGTGCCCCTCGATCTGGTCGCGGAAGGCCTGGACGGCGCGTTCGCTGTAGGGGGAGGGTACAAGTACCTTCAGTTGGGCGAGGGCAACTGCTTCCTGCGGACCCCCCAGGGGTGTGAGCTCCGTCCCGTGGTCACCGGCTGGTTCAGTGAATTCGACGAGTTGACCGAGGAGAAGACTCCGGGAGAGGTCCGCTACGGGAAGGGCGCGGGTCGCTTCGCTGGATCGACCTTCGACGGGACGTCGCAGTACCGCGGGGCCGCAGTGATGGACTTCTTCGACGCCGAGGGTCTTACGCCTCCGTTCCTTCGGGAGGTGAGTCAACACCAGGTGGGGCTGCTGGCGGAGACCTTCCGCTCCCTCGACCTGGACCCCGCCGTGATCCGACTCGACGACGTCGCCCTCAGCGGTCGCGGGGGCTTCCTGGCGCTGGAGGCACCCTACGCCGCCAAATTTCAGGAACGGTTGGCCGCGCTCGGCGTGCGCACCGATTCCCGGGGGATGGCCCTACGCTTCGGTCCCGCGCCGTACCACAGTGACGCGCAGTTGGTCGATGCGATGAGCACGCTCGCAGAGGTCGTCGGGGGCTAGGCGTGAGTCAGTGTTGGCCAAGCTCCCGCAGCCGACGCTCGAAATGTCGTCGCACCGGCTCTGACCGACACGACATCAGGGCGCGGCGATACTCGACGGCGGCTTCCGCGCCGCGGCCCGACATCATGAGTAGTCGGGCCCGTGTCGCAGGGAGGAGGTAGTACTCCTCCAGTTCGCCAGGTCGGACCTCGTCGAGTTGGGCGAGGGCGGTCGATACGTCACCGGACATGGCCACCGCGACCGCCCGATTCACCGTCACCACTGGCGAGGGCGCCAGGTCGGAGAGCAGATCGTACTGGTCGATGATGCGTTCCCATGCCGTCTCTTCCCAGGACGGCGCGGCCGCGTGGGTGGCCGCGATTCCGGCTTCCAGGTGATACCGGGTGAGCCGGGGCGAGTCCATGGCCCGGGTGAGCCGGCTCATGCCTTCGGCAATCAGACGTTGGGACCAGAGGCGGCGGTCCTGATTCTCAAGCAGCACCACGGCGCCCGCCACGTCCGTGCGTGCCGGAAGGCGGCTGGCCTGGAACAGAAAAAGGGAAAGGAGGGCGTCGATATCCGGGCCAGCCGACGCGGAGTTGTCGGCAAGGAGACGCGCAAGCCGAATGGCCTCCCCACACAGTTCATTACGGATGAGGTTCTCACCCTCGGTCGCCGAGTATCCCTCGTTGAAGAGCAGATAGAGTACGGCCATGACCGACTCGAGACGCCGTGCCCGATCGACGCCGACGGGCACGTACAGGCTCACCCCTCGCTTCCGGATGGCGTTCTTCGCACGGACGATGCGCTGCTGAATCGTGGATCGCTTCGAGAGAAATGCCGCGGCGATCTCCTCCGTCGACAGGCCGCCGACGGTTCGCAAAGTAAGGGCGACACGCGACTCGAAGGGGAGGTCTGGATGACAACACATATAGATCATCGACAGCTCGTCGTCGTCCGCCCCGGCGCGCGCGGCCGGCACGGTCACGATCTCCTCCAAACGGGCCATCTCCGTCGGCTCCTCGACCTTTCCTCGGCGGCGGAGTACGTCGAGAGCGCGATTGCGCGCCACCCGGAAGATCCAGGCCTCGGGGTCGCGGGGGATGCCTTCGAAGGGCCACGTCTGGAGCGCCTTCAGGAGGGCGTCCTGTACGACCTCTTCCGCCAGGTCGAGGTTGGTCGGCCCGAATGCGCGCGTCAGGGATGCGACGAGCCGGCCGGCCGAACGTCGGAAGAGGATGTCGACGAGCGGGG
>JAJCZZ010000009.1 GCA_029262115.1 Gemmatimonadota bacterium
CCTTCGCCGCCAACCAGGCCAAGCTTCTGCTCGCCCTCCTGGCCGCCAACATCCTCGCCGCCGGCGCCGATCTCATGAGCTCCGACGACGACGTGCGTATGAGCCGCCAACGCTTTCGATCCGTGCTCCTCAAGACCGCCACCCGTGTCCTGCTCGGTGGCCGCCGCGTAATCGTCGTCATCGAAGCCACCCGCGCTCACCTGTGGCTGCGCTTCCGAGCCCGCCTGCTTGATCTCCCCCTCGCCCGTGGCTCTCCCGCTCCGGATACCCTGCCCACTCCAGCGTAGCATCCCCCCGGGCCGGGAATCCAGCAGCCTCTTCCCCCATGGGGTAAGGGGCCTGTACCCTGCGCTCACCGTCCCGCACCATTTTCACGCTTTCACCGCCTCATCGTACACGCACCTCTCAATCCCGACCTCTCGTGAATAGGCCGGGGTGAGGACTCCGCTCCTACCTGGTCCACTCTTGAGACACCGGAAGGCAACATTCCCCGGGGCGCTGGCCTTCCCGCCGGGGCAGTATGGCCTTGAGTTCGGGTGGCTTCCCGAGAACCTGACCGACGGCCGGATTCTCCACGCGAACTCCGGGGGTGGCGGAGTGGCTGGACACCATTCTCTCGCGCGGAGGGATGCGCCCGGCACACGGCGGCGTTTATTGCGCAACGACAAATGTTGCGCTACGATTTATTCATGCCCATCTCAGTTGCGACTCCAATCTCCCCTACCCTCCATCACCTGGACTCCATCCGGTCCGTCCTCGGGGCCGACCGGACCGTGGCACGGATCCTGGATGTGTCTCCTGCTCAGGTGTCACGGTGGAGGAAGGGTCAGACCCCTGATCCGGACAACGCCGACAGGCTCGCCGGGCTGGCGCTCGTGGTGGAGATGCTGGCGCGCTGGCTCCACCCCGATACGGTCGAAGGGTGGCTCGACGGCATGAACGCGCATCTGAACGACCGCACGCCTGCCTATCTTCTCCGGCGGGGGCAAGTGGCCGACGTGATCGGCGCGATCGAGCTCGACAAGGCGGGCAGCTACGCGTGAACCCACAGACCGGTCTCTGGCGAGTCTTCCCCTGGGATCCCGGCGCGGCGCCGGGCCATCCCTTCTCCCCATCGTTCGTGCCGCGCACCTCGGGCCAAGCGCGATTCGATCTCCCGGCGCGGCTCTCCCGCGTGCTCTACCTGGCTGGGTCGGCCGATCATGCCGTCGCTGAGCTCATTCATGCGCGACGTTGCCGGACCCTCGACGAACGGCACCTGGAACGAGCTGGCCACCGATTGGCTGCCGTTGAGGTTCACCTCCCGGAGAGCGTCCTGGGGTCCGTTGTGGATCTTTGCACTCCCCTGGGGCTCGAGGAGACCATGACCCGTGCCGACCGGGTGGCGTCACCGCATCGCGCGACGACGCAACCGATCGCTCGTGCCGTTTGGGACCGGGGCCATGCGGGCCTCAGATGGTGGTCGCAATTCCACGGAGACTGGCACACGACCGTCCTCTTCGCGGACCGCCGGAGCGTGGATGGTCAGGGGAAGAGACCGAAGCTTCGCTTTTCGGAGCCGGTCCCGCTGACGCTCGAGTCGCCGAGCGTGGTGGAGGCTGCGCGGGTGCTGGGGATCGAGCGAACTGAGAACTGAACGATGACGTGTGGATAGGCATCCAAACGGGGTCTCGCGCAGTTCCGGTGAAGCTGGGGCGGCGGGCTTGAGCCGTGCCAGGCGCGTCCTGTCGGGCGTTAAGACGTATCGGGGAGGGTATTCATGAATTCGAGACAGACTCGAGGCTGCGTTTCTCGTGCTGTCCTGATCGGCCCGCGTCAGTTCTGGACGTCGCTCCCGCGGGGGTACGCCCAGAAGAGGTGGTCGAGGCCCATGGACTGGAGTAGGTCCCAGGTACCTGTCGGGAGCGCCCGCACGTACACGCGGTCGTCGTCCTCAGATTGCAGGCGGGCCGTGAGAATGAAGGACAGATCGCGAAGTTCGGGTCTACGCAGTCCCGTGAAGTCGAAGATCAGATCTTCCACACGCTCGTGCGTTCCCTTTTCGGTGTCGTGGCCCGTCTCCGACGTTTCTTGGAGACCCGGGCGTAGGTCGTCTCGACCGTCGTTTCGTCCGTCGGGTCTCATGGTTCCTCCGGTCCATCGGGATGCGAGCGGCCACACGCCCCGGCGTGCGGCTATTTTTCACCAACTCAAGATGCGTGCCACCGAACCTCTGTCACTTAGGCAGGTACGGCGGGCTCATCGAGCGCATCCAGCGCGACTCAACCATCTGGCGTCCAATGTGGTAACGTCATCGGGGTCCCGGGATGTTTCCGGGGGACTTTTCGCGCGTCGGGTGTATAACCAACCAACTCAGAGGTTCGGGAGGTACGCAGTGGACATTGTGAAGCGGCTCGGGCTGATGACCGCGTTGTTCGCGGTTGTGGTCGTACCCATCCGGGCGCAGACAGGGGGGCCGGACGGCCTCTACTATGCCGCGGTCGCAGAGTTCTTCGAGCTCCCCGCGAGCGAGGTGGACATCCTCCGCGACTGGCGGCTCCCGGTCGACGAGATTCCTGTGGTGTTGTTCGTGTCTCGCCGTGCCGGGGTCTCCGCGGAGGCCCTTGCCCAGCTCCGCCGTGCTGGGAAGCAGTGGCCGGAACTCGTGACGCAGTATGGTCTGGACGCCGGCCAACTGCATCTCCCCATCGCGGACGTGTCGCGTGCGTACGCTCTCGCTGCTCTCTATCAGCAGTACGACTCGCTCGAACCGAGACGTTGGCGTGAGGTCAAGCTCACCGACCAGGACGTCGTCGTACTGGTGAATGTACGCATGGCCGCTCAGACGCTCCGCATGAGTCCTGAGGACATCCTGGAGGGCCACCGGACGACGCCGTCGTTCGTTGCCCTCTACGCACGGCTCGTCCCTCTCCGGAAGCCGTGACCGGACCCCGCTATGTCCCGCTCTCGTCCTACAGAGAGTATCCAGAAGACGAGATGAAGCGGCGCGCCGAGGATTTTTATGCCGAACTCCGCCGGCGCAGAACCGTGCGGGACTTCTCGGACCGACCGGTGCCACGAGAAGTCATCGAGTCCTGCCTGCTCGCCGCCGGTACGGCGCCCAATGGTGCCAATCGGCAGCCGTGGCGCTTCGTCGTGGTTGGCGACCCAGCACTCAAGGCGCGTATCCGAGAGGCGGCCGAAGAGGAGGAACGTGCCTTCTACAGCGGTCGCGCACCCAAGGAATGGATCGAGGCGCTCGCGCACCTCGGCACCGACGAGAACAAGCTGTTCCTGGAGCGGGCACCCTGGCTGATCGCGATCTTCGCGGAAAGTTGGGAGCCAACTGCCGAGGGTGGTAAGGCCAAGAACTACTACGTCAGTGAGTCCGTCGGAATCGCGACGGGCATGCTCATCACGGCCCTCCATCACTCGGGGCTGGCCACGCTGACACACACGCCCTCTCCCATGAAGTTCTTGAACGACGTGCTCGACCGACCGGACAACGAACGTGCGTTTCTCGTGCTGGTGGTCGGATATCCCGACGAGAACGCGACCGTCCCGGACATCACCAAGAAACCTCTCGATCAGATCGCCCACTTCATCGAGTGAGAGTAGTGGGGAGAAGGCCCGGCGCTTAGACTAGGGTGGTGTTACGAAGGTTCGCGAGCCACCGAGAGGAATGCATGGGCCAAGACGTTTCAGGCGAGCGCACCGGTCCCGATGCCGTTCGGGCTTTCACGAAGGCCCTGCTACGAGACCTCCAGGCCCTCGAGCACATGCTGTCCCACGGCATGATCGAGTCGGGTGTCCGCCGTATCGGTGCTGAGCAGGAGATGTTCCTGGTCAACCCCGGCTGGCGGGTGGCTCCCGTGTCCTTGGAGGTGCTGGAGGGATTGGAAGGCCCCTTTACCACCGAACTCGGGCTCTTCAATCTCGAAGCGAATGTCGAGCCGAGGCTTCTGAGCGACCGGTGCTTTTCCGATCTCGAGGCGCGGCTCGACGAACTGGTCGGGCAGGTGCGTTTCCGGGCGCGGGAATTGGACGCGGACGTGGCCCTGGTCGGCATTCTTCCGACGCTCAGCAAGTCCGACCTGTCCCTGGACAACATCACGCCGAAGGCTCGCTACTACGCGCTCAACGATGCTCTGTCACAGATGCGGGGCGGAGAGCCGTACAAGCTTCGCATCGAGGGCTCGGACGAACTGTATATCGAGCATGACTCGGTGATGTTGGAAGCCTGCAACACCAGCCTGCAGGTGCATCTCCAGGTAGAGGCGGATGAGTTCGCCCACCTTTACAACGTCGCGCAGTTGATCACGGGGCCGGTCCTTTCGGCCGCGGTCAACTCGCCGGTCCTTTTTTCGAAACGACTCTGGGATGAGACGCGGATCGCTCTCTTCCAGCAGTCGGTCGACACACGATCGGCGACCGTCCACATGAGAGAACTGGCGCCTCGGGTGCGCTTCGGTGACCAGTGGGTCCGTGAATCGGTGACGGAGTTGTTTCAGGAGGATGTGGCCCGGTTTCGCGTGCTACTCACGTCCAAGATCGACGAGGATCCCAACGCGGTCCTGGCCGAAGGCGGTATCCCCGAGTTGCAGGCACTGCAGCTACACAACTCCACGATCTATCGGTGGAATCGACCTTGCTATGGGGTGGGTGGAGGAAAGCCGCACCTCAGGATCGAGTGCCGGGTGCTGCCGTCCGGGCCGTCGATTGTCGACGAGGTCGCCAATGCCGCGTTCTGGATCGGCGCGGTCATGGGTGCCGCCGCCGAGTTTCCGGACCTGACCGAGCGGATCGAGTTCGACGAGGTGAAGGCGAACTTTTTGTCCGCGTCACGCCAGGGGCTGAAGGCGGGGTTCCACTGGCTGGACGGTGAGGCGGTCTCCGCGCGCCGGTTGATTCTCGACACGTTGCTACCTCTCGCGGAGAACGGGTTGTCGGCGGCGGGCGTCGACTCCGGCGACGTCGACCGGTACCTGGGCCTGATCCGGGAGCGCGTCGAGTCTGGAACGACGGGTACCCAATGGATGATGCGCTCGATCGCGGCCATGAAGGGGCAGGGGAGCCGGGAGGAGCGGCTCGCGGCGGTGACGGCGGCGACCGTCAACCGGCAGCGGGTGGGAACGCCGGTCCACACCTGGAAACTCGCCGAGATCGACGAGGCAGGCGGGTGGCGGCTCAACTACCTTCGGGTCGAGCAGTACATGACGACCTCGCTCTTCACGGTGCACGAGGATGAATCCGTGGAGATGGTGGCGTTCCTGATGGATCGTCGGCAGATCCGCCATGTCCTGGTCGAGGACGGCAAGCACCGACTGGTGGGCATCGTGTCCTATCGCTCGTTGATCCGCTTGATGGCGGACAGCGTGAATCGGAAGGCGGAAGACGCCCCACCCGTCAAGATGATCATGGAGCGCGACCCCATCTCCGTCGCTCCGGAGACACCCACGCTCGACGCCATCGATCTCATGCGTCGACACAAGGTCTCGTGTCTGCCGGTGGTGAACGGCGGTAAGCTGGTGGGTATCGTGACCGAACGGGACTTCATGCCGATCGCGTACGAGCTACTCGAAGACCGTTTGAGGGAGGCGTAGGCACCATTCGGGCGGAGCGAATCATCGGGAGCGTCCACGGCCATCGGCCGGGCCCTACCCTCATCTGCATCGCGGGCCTCCACGGCAACGAGACCGCCGCCGTCGAGGTTCTTCCCGAAGTCCTCGAAGAGCTGGCGAAGCACGCGCCGGACATGTGTGGCGACTTCATCGCGTTGGCGGGAAATCAACGCGCGCTGGAGCTCGGTCAGCGCTTCGTCGATCGCGATCTGAACCGTGCCTGGACGGAGGAGCGGCTTGAGCGGCTCCTGTCGGGAGACCCTGGCGACTTCTTGGCGGAGGACCACGAGCAGGTCGAACTTCTAAACGCGATCGAGGAGGCCAGGCGGGCCGCGAGAGGGTCGGTATATCTGCTCGACCTCCACACGACATCAGGCGAAGGCGGCCCGTTCACCACGTTCGGCGACACGCTCGCGAATCGTGAATTCGCGTCCACCATTCCCGTGCCCATGATCCTCGGGCTCGAGGAGCTCGTCGACGGGACGCTTCTGTCGTACTTCGGCGAGCGCGGATGGGTGGCCGTGGTTTTCGAGAGCGGGCAGCACGACGAGCCCACGGCGCGCGATCGGGCGGCCGCGGCGATCTGGGTGTTCGTGGCCGCGGCCGGCCTCGTGCCGCACGCTGACATGCCCCAGGCCGCCGAGGGGTGGAAGCTTCTCAACGGAGAGACGCGACGGCTGCCCCGTGTTCTGGAGATGCGGTACCGGCACCCTGTGGACATGGTCGATGGGTTCACGATGTCGCCCGGCTATCTGAACTTCCAGAAGGTCGAGGAGGGTGAGGTCGTCGCCCGGGACGTTCGCGGCGTCGTCCGTGTGCCCGAAGCGTCACGGATCCTCATGCCGCTCTACCAGGTTCAGGGAGAGGACGGGTTCTTCCTCGTCCGGGAATTCCGTCCGTTCTGGCTCTGGATGTCCGGCGCTCTGCGGACGCTTCGGGTCGACCGGGTGGCCCACCTGCTCCCGGGAGTGGCGCGGGACCCGAACGACCCGCACGCCGTGGTGGTCGACCGGCGGGTGGCTCGTTGGTACGCGCTCCAGCTCTTCCACCTGCTCGGATTCCGGAAGCTGGAGGATGAGGGAGGCCTCCTGGTGCTGCGCAGGCGCGCGCTGGAGGGTGGCCGGGAGGCCTGATCGCGGATCTGGATCGCTTCGCGGCGCGAAGCGTGCAGTGGAAGGAGTTCTTAGAAGGCCCCTGGACGCTCGATCGGGCGTCCGACGCCTGGAATCCCTGGGAGATGATGACGACACTCGGCGCTGCAACGGAGTCCCTGAAGGATTTCCGCATCCTCATCGTCGACGATGAGGAGTCCAACGCTGAAGCGCTGTGCAAGTTGCTTCACCGCGCGGGATACCGCGATGTCGAGTTCGAGAAGGACCCTCGGGAAGCAAGCAAACGGTTCGCTGAGTTTCGCCCGGATCTTCTGGTACTCGACCTCCATATGCCGCATCTGGATGGGTTCGGGGTCATGGACGCTGTCCGGCCACATCGCGGCGAGGGTGAGTATTTCCCGATCCTGGTACTGACCGGTGACCTGGACGACGACATCCGGACCCGTGCGCTGGCGGAGGGCGCCAAGGACTTCCTCACCAAGCCGTTCGAAGCGTCCGAGGTCCTGCTCAGGATCAAGACCCTACTCGAAACCCGGTCGCTTCACCTCGAACTCCAGAAGCAGAACCGAAAGTTGGAAGTCAGGGTGATGGATCGAACCCGCGCGCTCTACGATGCGCAGACCGAGATTCTGTTCCGGCTTGCCCTGGCTGCCGAGTATCGCGACGACGTCACCGGCCAGCACGCCGAGCGCGTGGGGATCTTGTCGGCGCTGATCGCAGGTGAACTCGGTTTGAGTGAGGACGCGATTGCTCTTATCCGACGGGCCGCACCTCTTCACGATGTCGGCAAGATCGGGATTCCGGACTCGATCCTGATGAAACGCTCCGCCCTGACGCCGTCCGAATTCGAGGTGGTTCGCAGCCACGTCGACATCGGCGCGAAAATCCTGTCAGGCGGGAGCTTCGAATTACTCCGGATGGCGGAGGTGATCGCGCGCACCCATCACGAGCGTTGGGATGGCGGGGGATACAAGGGCATGGCGGGCGAGGACATCCCCCTGGTGGGCCGGATCGTGGCCGTGGCCGACGTCTACGACGTCATTACCAGCGATCGACCGTACAAACAGGCAATGAGCAGAGAAAAGGCCGTGGCCCGCATTCAGCAGGACGAGGGTGCGCACTTCGATCCAGCGGTCGTGGCTTCCTTCCTCTCGGTCGTGGAATCCGGGCGACTCGATGGGATCCGACGAGTCATGCCGGCCACCATGTTCTCCGGCCGTCACGAGCTCGTGACGCCGCAGCAGATCGTGGCGCCAAGCTGAGCGAGACCACGCGCTGCGACGCCGACCGACCGCGAGGCGCGTCTCTCAGTTCGCGCGGACGGCTCGCCCGACCGCCCACGACCGCATGGCGTCGATCTTCTCCGCCATGGTGACGGACAGCGGCCTGGTCGCCGCCACTTCGCTCAGGAGGACGCTGTCGTCCACCTCCACGCCGGCGGCGAAGGCAGTATAGAGTCCCGACACGACCACTTGCTCCACCTCGGACCCGCTGAAGCCGTCTGTCGCGCGGGCCAGCGACGCCAGGTCGAAACCGGAAACGTCCTTGCCCCTCCCGGTGAGGTGGATCCGGAAGACCTCGGCTCGCGTGCGGGAGTCCGGGAGGTCCACGAAGAAGATCTCCTCGAAGCGACCCTTTCTGAGGAACTCCGGCGGCAGGCTCTGGATGTCGTTGGCCGTGGCCACCACGAACACGTCGCCGCGCCGGTCCTGCATCCACGAAAGGAAGGAGCCGAGGATGCGCTGGCTGACCCCTCCGTCGTCTCCGCCTCCGGACGCGAACGCCTTTTCCAGTTCGTCGATCCACAATACTACCGGTGCCATCCGTTCCGCCGCGGCCATGGCGCGCTTGAAGTTGGACTCGCTCTCGCCGATGAACTTGTTGTACAGATTCGACGGATCCAGCTTGAGCAGAGGGAGCCCCCATTCATTCGCCACGGCTTTCGCACACAGACTCTTCCCGCAGCCGGGGACGCCGAGGAGCAGCATCCCCTTGGGGAACTCGAGCCCGAAGTCGCGGGCGCGGTCGGGCGCCTCCACTACCGCCTTCCGTTTGCGGAGCCAGTCCTTGAGCGTGGCCAGGTCGGCCACCTCCGCCATGGCTGTCTCCACCGGGTAGTACTCCAGCAGGCCGTCCCGCTCCACGATCCTGCGCTTCGCGTCCACGACGTGGCGGATGTCGTCGGGTCCGAGCGTCGCGTCCTCGACGATGGCCTTCGTGAGGATCTTCTCCGCCTCCATCAGCGTCAGCCCGGAGAGATGCCCGACGAGCACGCTCACGTCTTCCTTTCTGAGCGTGACCCGGATGTCCTGGCGTGCGGACAGATCGCGGACGATACGCTCCAGCAGTTGACGGAACTCGCGGTCCGAGGGGCCGGGTAGCGTCACATGGGCGGTGACTTCCCGCAGGACGGGAGGAAGCGCGTCGGTGGTTCCGGTCAGTACGACAGCACCGCGAACGTCGCGCATGAGTGCGGCGGCGTCCCGGATATGGGCGTTGAGCAAGTCCTTCTGAGGAAGGCTCCCGACCAACCCCTGAACATGATAGACGCCTTCCAGGGGGGAGGCCCCGATGTGGCGAAACGCCTTCACGGGCTCCGACGTATCGTAGATCCCGTCCTCCGCGTTCCCGCGACGAATACCCTGCGAGCGTGTCCAGGTGAAGAACGGGACCCGGAGACGCGAGGCCACATACCGAAGGAGCGCGTTGGCTCGCTCCTCCTCCGGCGTGTCGAGCCAGATCAGGCCGTGCCGCGCCCGGATCAGGAGCTCGAGATCACGAATCGCGTCGTGCGGCATCGAGTCAGGACGCCCGCGAAACGTTCGCGATCGATTCCTCGATCGGTGGGGCCAGATGGATGTCGAGTTGCGGGAACGCGATCACGATTTCCGCATTCTGCAGTGCCCACCAGACCTCCTCGTGGAGGTCCGATGACACCATCGGGGCGGTCCACGGATCAGCCGTCCAGACGGAAACCTCATAGTTGACCGACGAGTCGCCGAAGCCCAGGAGTTGGACCACGGGATCTCGGAGACTCTTCCACGACTCGGCATTCACGACGCCTTCCAGGATCTGGCGTACCTGCGCCAGGTCGGAGCTGTATGTGACACCGACGGGCACCCTGATCCGGAAGTGGGAGTCGGACATCGTGTAGTTCTTCACCGTGCCCTGCGCGAGCACGGTATTCGGGATGATGAGTTGTTCGTCGTCTCGGGTCCGCGCGACCGTGGCGCGGATTCCCATCTTTTCGACCCGGACCACACGTCCCTCGACCTCGAGGATATCCATCGGCTTGATCGACCGCTCGAACAGGAGGATCAGCCCCGACAGGAAGTTCTGCGCGACGTTCTGGAACGCGAACGAGATTCCGACCGCGAACACGGCACCCGCGGCGAACAAAGCTCCGAGGTTGATGCCGATGTTGGTGATCGCGGTGGCGAATCCGACCCCGAGGACCACGAAGGTGATCAGCTTGGTCGTGATGGCGCGTGTGCCTGAATCGTCGATGCCCCGCCGATCCATGGCGCGATTCGCGCTTTTCTCGAGGAGGCGGGACGCCATCACCGTGAGGAGGATGATCAGCGCGAACGTCAGAATGCTGATCAAGGTGATCGGCGTTCCAAATATGGCCGTCAGTTCCGTATTGAGAATCTGATCGAGCAGAGACGTGAGTTCCTGGAAGGTCATGGGAGTTGCTCCGGGGAAGTCGAGGGGCCCGCGGTCGCCAACCTGCCGAGGCGGGGGCACGGCTGTCCAGCCGCCTGGCCGGTAGACCCCGGCGATTCGTGCGTTGTAGCCTTGGACACCCGGTAGGTGGCGCCGTCGCCGCCTCGAGGGGGGGAGCGCCAGGAGGGTGCGGTGGAACTGGAACGAATTCGGAAAGGAGACACGGAGGCGTTGGGCGCCCTACTTGCCGACGCATGGGCTCCGCTCGTCCAGTTCCTTGCCCGGATGACCGAGTCGGACGATGCGGCAGAGGACGCCGCGCAGGAGGCGTTTGTCCGCCTCTGGGAGCGGCGGGAGCGGTGGACCGAGGGGTCGGCTCGGGCAGTCCTGTTCCGGATCGCGCGGAACGTCGCGCTCGACCAGACCAGGCGGTTGGACGTCCGCGCGCGCTTCGCCGACTCCGTCCCGAGGCCCTCCCGGCCTTCAACGCCGGTCGACGACCTCAGTCTGCTGGAGGCGCGCTCCCGCGTGGACGAGGCCCTGGCCGCACTCCCCGCTCGGAGGCGCCAACTGTTCGAGCTCGTGCGATTCGACGGCATGTCCTACCGAGAGGCGGCGCACGTGCTGGACCTCTCACCTCAGACGGTGGCGAATCAGATGAGTCTGGCCCTGCGAGACCTGCGAACGCTGCTGTCCGACTTCCTTCCGCCCGTCGCTCCGTCGGACATCGACGGCGCTGACGGACAGCCGAAAGGGGAGCACGCCGATGGATGAGCTGATCCTTCGCCATCTGGCGGGGCGGGCCACCGATCTTGAAGCCCGACGACTGGAGCGCTGGTACGCGGAGTCCGCGGAGAACCGACGCAGGGTCGATGAACTCCGCGCCGTCTGGGTCGCCACGGGCACGGACGGCGGGTCCGGGAGCCCCTCCGGTGAGCCGCCCCCTCTGGACTGGATCGTCGCGACGGCCGAAGGGCGCCGGCGGAAAGCCGAGGGGGCCGAGCGGCGCCGAACGATCGTCCGCTCGCCATGGCTGGTGCTGCTCGGCACCGCCGCGGCCGCGGCGGTTGTCGTCGTCGCCTCCCCGGGCGACGCGCCCCGGGAGCCTGACGTGCGCCTTCGGGCGGTCGAAACAGCGACGGGATCGAGCGATGTGACCACGATGTCGCTCTCCGATGGCAGCGTGATCCGCTTGGCCTCCGCGTCGGCGGTCGAATTCCCTGTTGTCGCCGGCGTGCGGGCGGTCGACCTCAGCGGTAGGGCGTTCTTCGCCGTCCGACCGGATACGCTCCCGTTCGTGGTCCGCACGGCGGCCGGCGAGGTGACCGTCCGCGGGACTCGATTCGAACTATTCGAGGACCCGGGCGGCCTGCGGGTCATCGTGGTCGAAGGTCGGGTGGCCGCCGAAGGCCACGGAGGAAGCGTCTTGATCGTCGCTGGCCAGGTCGCTCGGATCGGTACGGACGGGGTGCCCATGGTGGAGTCGAACGTGGACGTGTGGTCGTTGCTCGACTGGGAGGGCGGCTTGTTGGTGTTCAGCGAGACGCCGCTGGGTCAGGTGGTGGCCGAGCTGCAGCGACGGTTCGGCGTGCCCGTTTCTCTCGCCGACCCGTCTCTGGCGGGGCGGCGCATCACCGCGTGGTTTGGAGACGACTCGTTGGACGAGGTGGCCGAGGCCATCTGTCTCGTGGCGGGGGTGTCGTGCGAGACGCGGGGCGGGGGAGTTCGGCTGGGACGATGATCAGAATCCGCGGGGGGCACGGGATGAGGGGATGGGTAGCGGTGGTGATCGGGATGGGTGGTCCGCTGCAGGCGGCTGGGCAGGAGGCGGATTCGCTACTTCGACGTCCGGCGTTCCTGGACGTTCGGGCCGAGCCGGTGGCGGACGCGTTGCGGGCCCTTCAACGGAGCTCGGGCGTGGCGCTAGCGTTCAGCTCGGACCTCCTGCCCGTGGGGCGCTTCGTCGACTGCCCCTGTATGACGCTCACGGTGGCGGCCGCCCTCGACCGGATTCTGGAAGGAACGGGGCTGACGTACAGAGAGGGTCGACGTCAGGTCCTGATCGGGCGCGGGAGCGACGGAGGTGCGGTGACGCCGCCGGATCGCATCCTCGGTTTCGTCGTGGAGGAGGGTATCGGGAGGCCAGTCGCGGGTGCCGAGATCGTCACCGACTCGGGAACGGTGGTCTTGACTGGAGACGACGGACGGTTCGTCCTCGCACGCATGGCCGCTCGGGGGGTCCGGAGCCTCCGCGTGGAAGCGCTCGGGTATCGCCCCACGACGGTCTCGCTGACGGAAGGCGTGTCGGCCGTTCGGGTGGAGATCGAGCGGGCGCCGATCCCGCTGGCTGAGCTCGTCATCGCCCCAGGCAGCTTCGGGGTGTTGGACGTGGCTCCGACGACGGCGGGCATATCGGTGAGCCGTGAGGACATCGAAGCCATCCCCCAGATCGGAGATGACGTATTCCGCACGCTGAAGCGCATGCCTGGGGTGAGCACGGACGACGTGTCCACCCGACTGAGCGTGCGAGGCGGCACGCCACGCGAGGTCCTGGTCCGACTGGACGGCTTGGAGCTGTTCGAACCGTACCACCTCAAGGATCTCGACGGCGCACTCGGCATCGTCGACGTGCAGGCCCTCGGCGGAATCGACCTCGTCACGGGCGGCTTCCCGGTCGAGTTCGGCGACCGCACGTCGGCCGTCTTCGACATGCACAGTCGGCGCCCGCCCGCTGAAGGTACGCGCACCACGCTCGGACTCAGCCTGAGCTCGCTGTCCGCGGTCAGTCAGGGGAGCTTCGCGGGAGGACGAGGTCACTGGCTGGGCTCGGCACGGCGAGGCTTTCTCGAGTACCTCCTGGCCGTCACGGAAGTCTCGGACGATCTCAGGCCGACATACTGGGATGCCCTTGGTCGGGTGCACTACCTCCCTTCGGATCGACACGCGCTGTCTGCGCAGGTCCTGTACGCCGGTGACGACATGCGCTGGCTCGACGGCGCGACCGGCTCGGGCGTTCGCAGCGCGTGGACCAACGGCTACGGGTGGGTGACCTGGGCCTCGTCGTGGAACGGTCGCCTGCGAACCGAGACGGTTGCGTCGGTCGGACGCCTGACCCGGGACCGCGTCGGGGACGCCAACAACCCCGACGGGGGTGGCTTCAGTCCGCTGACGAGCGCTGTCCGCGACCTGTCGACGGTCGAGTTCGGTGCCCTTCGACAGGATGTGTCGCTCGATCTCGGTCCCGACCTCCTTGTGAAAGCGGGGGGTGAGTTCCGTGGTAGCTCGGCGAACTACGACTATGCGGCGCACTCGACCCGGTACGCGGTGGACGGGAGTGGCGCTCTCCACGTGTCGGCACAGCAGACGGCGGTGTCGGTCGCACCGTCCGGACGGGAAGGTGCGGGGTGGATGGCGCTGCGCGGTCGTTTGGGGCGGTTCTCCCTGGAGGGGGGCGCGCGGTTCGACCGGTACACACTGACCGACGACTCCGAATGGTCGCCTCGGCTCCTCGGGCGCTGGGATCCGGACGAACGTACGAGCATGAAAGGGAGCTGGGGTCGGTACGTCCAGGGCCAGGGGATCCACGAATTGGCGTCGCAAGACGGGCAGGACACCTTCCGATCGGCCGAGGTGGCCCACCAGGCCGCACTCGGAGTGGAGCGCCGGGTCGAGCCTGGCCGTTCGGCTGGAAGCGTACCACCGCTCTGTCCACAACCCGCTGGTGGAGTATGTGAACCTGTCGCGAGAGGTGAATCCGATCCCCGAGGTGGAGTCCGATCGACGGCCGGTTCAGGCGGACGAGAGCCGGGCCCGGGGTGTGGAAGCGGTCCTCACACATGACGGTACCGGCGTCCTGTCCTGGTCGGCGGCGTATGCGCTCGCATGGACGGATGGGCTTGTCGATGGAGTGTGGCGGCCGAGGACTCTGGACCAGCGCCATACCGTGAACCTGGGGGCCGCCTGGCGGATCGGAGACGCCTGGCAACTCTCGGGTTCATGGCAGTACCACACCGGGTGGCCGTTCACCGAGCAGTTTCTGGATCTTCGGATCGTCGAGGGCATGGACGGCCAGACGCGGGTCAACTTCCTCGACCGTGGCTTCGGTCCCCTCAATGCCGAGCGCCTCCCGGCGTACCACCGGCTCGATCTACGCGGCACGCGGGCGTTCACGCTTCCGGACAGCCGGCTGGAGGTGTACCTGGACGTGTTCAACGCCTACAACCGACGGAACCTACGCGGACTGGCCTGGAGCTTACGCGCGAACGGCGACGGTTCGTTCCGTGCGGCTCGGGGAGACGGCGAGGAGCAACTCCCCATCATGCCGACGCTGGGGCTCCGCTGGGTCTTCTGAGTCGGGTGGCGGGTGGTGATCAAGGCGCCGCCTTCAGGTGTCGGGTTCGGTGCCGGGGTCGAGCGGCGAGCGATGGTGAGGTGGCGATCGGTCGCTCGGCCGCCGGAGCACCTCCCGACGTTCCGCCGGCAGCGCCTCCCAACCTTCCGCCAGCAGCACCCGTCTACTAGTATAGCCAGGATATAGTATAGCAAAGCTATCTACCGGAGAGGCAATGGGACGCGCAGGGCTCGGAGAGTTCGAGCACCAGATTCTGCTCATCATCCTCCGCCTCGGTCGAGAAGGCTATTCGGTGTCGATCGTGGCGGAACTCGAGGCACGAACGGGACGCGAGGCCGCGACGGCCGCCGTCTACATCGCGTTGCGCCGTCTGGAAAAGAAGGGCCTGCTGTCGTCCCGCCTCGAACCCCCCGAGCAGAGTGGGTCTCCCTATCCCCGTCGCTACTTCGCGCTGACGGAGGCGGCGTTCGAACCACTTCGCCAGGCTCGACGGGCGTTGCTCGAACTCTGGGACGGCCTCGAGCCGGTTCTGGACGACTGACGGTGGCGGGCGGTGGGGAGGAGGGGGAGGCGGCGGAGCACCGGCCGCCACGATGGGCGCGGGCGTGGCTGGTCCGGTGGGCCCCGAGGGACGAGAGGGACGTGGTCCTCGGTGAACTGGAGGAGCTGTTCCGCCTTCGCGTCGCCTCTCGGGGTGGGCGGCGGGCGAGGTGGTGGTATCGCCGCCAGGCGGCGGGATTCACGATGCGCGCCCTGTCGACTCGACGGGTGACGGGTACACGAAGGGGAGGGGCGGATCGCATGGGGTGGATGAGAGAGTTTCACGGGGATGTCCGGTGGGCCGTGCGGGCTCTGGCCAAACGGCCCGCTTACACGCTCGTTGCGTTGGCCACCCTGGCGTTGGGCATCGGCGCGAATTCGGCCGTGTTCACGTTGGTCGGGGCGCACTTCCTCGAGCCGCTCCCGTACGACCGCCCGGACGACCTCGTCCTGCTGTGGGAGACGGCGCGAGACTCTGACGGCGTCATGACGGTCTCGCCGGGGAACTACCTCACCTGGCGGGAGGAAGCGAATTCCTTCTCCGATATCGCGTCGTTCAACGTGGCGTATGCAACGCTCTCCGGGGAACAGGCCGCCGAACGGGTGACCGCGTCGTGGGTGGCGCCGCACTTCTTCGATGTGCTCGGCGTGTCCCCGCTCATCGGGCCCGGCTTCGAAGAAGCGTCCGCCCGAGCCGCCAACGGTGACGTAGTCGTCCTCTCGCACGGGTTGTGGACCCGACGCTATGGGGCCGACCCGGACCTCGTCGGCCGCGATGTCCGGGTGGACGGCAGGCCTCACACCGTTGTCGGAATCCTGCCGCCGACGTATCGGCAGCCCGAGAAGGGCCTCTCGTGGCAGGCCGCTGAGCTGTGGAAGCCGCAGTTCCTCGACGACCAACGCCAGGCGTACGGCTCACGGTACCTCCGCACCGTCGCCCGACTCGCTCCCGGCGTGAGCATCGAGTCAGCACGCCTCGAGATGGATCGGATGGCCGATCGCATGGCCGTCGAGTTCCCCGAGGCCAACACAGGTCGCCGCATCCAGGTGTGGACGCTCGACGACTACCTGATGGGGGAGAGCCGACCGGTGCTGTTTCTCTTGCTCCTCGCGGGGGGCGCCGTACTTGCCATCGTATGCGCGAACGTTGCGAACCTAACCCTGGCCCGTGGGCAGGAGAGGCGGAGGGAGTTCGCCTTGAGGACTGCCCTCGGATCCGGGCGGAGTCGGCTCCTGCGCCAGGTGCTGGTGGAGTCGGTCGTTCTCGCGTTGGCCGGCGCCTTCCTCGGTGCGCTCCTCGTGTACCTGGGGCGAGATGTGCTGCAGGGTGTGCAGGAACGCTTCTTCTCCGGTCTCGTGGATGCGGACGTGGACGTGCGAGTGCTCCTCGGCACCACAGTGATGGCGCTCCTCTCGGGACTTCTCTTTGGGCTGCCACTGGCTCTCACCGCCTCGTCCACCGACCTGAGGGGAGCCCTGGTCGAGGGAGGTGAGCGGGCGGGGAAGGCGTCGAGCGTGACGCAGAACCTCCTCATCGTGGGACAGGTCGGGTTGGCGACCTCTCTGGTGGTGTCGGCCCTTCTCCTCACTCGTACCTTCAGCGCCATCACCGGTATCGCCCCAGGCTTCGAGCCCGCGGGAGTACTGACGTTCTCGGTCTCACTGCCCCGGGCGAGCTATCCCGACGGGGAGGCCATCATGCGCTACATGGACGACGTCCGGGCGGAGGTGGCGACCGTCCCGGGGATCACACGACTCGGGCTGGCTTCCGACCTTCCGTTCACGACCGAGAATCGCTGGAACGGGGTGCGTATTGACGGCGTCCCGTTCGACCCAACCAATCCGACCGTGTCCGAATATCGGATGGTGGTCGGCGAATACTTCGAGGTCATGGGCATCCCGGTTGTTGCCGGCGCCTTTCCTGAGAACGCCTGGCGGGCGACCGATGGCGAGGTGAGCATCGCCGTCAACGAGCGGGCCGCAGACATGTTCTGGTCCGGCGAGAGCCCGATCGGACGGACTCTCGAACTTCTGGGTTCGGGCGAACCACGGCCGATGCGGGTGGCCGCCGTGGTCGCGAACGTCCTCGACGATGGATTTCAGGGAACCCCCGAGCCTCTCCTCTACCTGCCGTGGGGCGCCAGCCCACAGCGGGGGATGATCTTCCTGGCGTCGACGGCGCCGTCCGGACCGGAGTTCGCGTCGGCGGTGCGGGATGCGCTTGGACGGGTCGACTCCGACGTTCCGGTGGCTGAGCTGCGGATGCTCGAGGAGTTGATGGACGAAACGGTGGTCCGACCGCGCGCGGCATCTCTGATCGGCGGGCTGTTTGCCGTCATCGCGCTGTTGGTGGCGGCGGCCGGCATCTACGGAGTCCTGAGCTATCTCGTCGAGAGCCGCACCCGCGAGATCGGAATCCGCTCGGCGCTCGGGGCCACCTCCGAGCAGCTCATGGGCCTCGTGCTTGGGCACAGTACCCGTCTGCTCGTAGCGGGGCTGCTCGCCGGCGTGGTCGGGGCAGTCGTGGCCGGACGGGCGCTCTCATCGCTTCTGTACGGCGTCACCCCATGGGACCCCGTGAGCCTCGTATTCTCGACCCTGGCGCTGGGTGTGGTTGGCACGCTGGCCGCGTGGATTCCCGCGCGGCGAGCCGTCGGGGTCGATCCGCGAGAGGCGTTGCGGGCGGAGTAGGGAGGGGGAGCGGTGCCGGATGATCGAGCTGGCGACCGATGAGGGCTGCCGACCGATCGGGGCTGCCGACCGATGGGGGCCGCCGACCGATGGGGGCCGCCGCCGCTGGGGGCTGCTGACCGATCGCGCTATGGACGCGACCCCACGGACTGCCTCGATTGGTGCAACCCGGGGGGTGGGGTAGCGGTGGCGGTGGGGTTCGCGAGGCTGCGCGAGGCTGTCGCGACTGCTCTGCGCGAGGCTGACGAGGCGGCCGGCCGCCGCCGACACACATATCTTACCAACCGAGGTGCTCAGATCATCGACTGTGCAGTTTTGTGGAACTACTACGCACAACTCACCAATCGGTGCCCGACCCGATCGACGACTGGTGACTTGTAGGGAATTATTCGCGAGAAGTGCACACTCGTGCTCCCGAGGGCACCGACTGGTGAGAAACCTGCGTTGCAGGGGGCCTGGGCCACCCTCTCGGTCGTCGCGATGGATCGGGAGCACGACGCGACCGATCTGTTGGCTTGACGCCGAACCACCCTCGGGTGCTGCGGTGAACCTACGCCCCAGATGCCGCCCTACCCCCCCGACGCCGCCCTACGCCCCCCTACGCCCCCCTCGCCCTACCACCCCGCCGCCGCCTACGCCCCCCTTCGCTCCCTACGCCCCCGCCCTACGCCCCTATCTCCGCCCCGTGACCTCGTCGAACGCCTCGCGGACCCTTCGGAGTCCCTCCCGAAGTTCATCCTCGGGGTTTCCGAAGCCGATGCGCAGATACGAGTCCATACCGAAGTGGTCGCCGGGAACGGTGAGAAGGCTCTTTTCGGTCCGAAGTTTCTCCGCGAACGCGGTCGAGTTGATCGGAGCGTCGTACCGGGTGAAGCAGATGGCTCCGGCATCCGGTAGCCGGTACGAGAACCGTCCCTCCTGGGCTTGCATCCAGTCGACGAGAACGCCGAGGTTCTTCCGGACGATTCCTCTGGTGCGCGCGAAGATCCGGGCCCGAACGTCGGGCTCGAGCGCGAGGGTGGCCAGGACGTCCGAGATCGAGTTGGGGCTGATCGTCGTGTAGTCGGTACGCCCCCACAGCCCTTCGGCCACGTCGTTCGGAGCGACGATCCACCCCAGCCGCAGGCCGGGCAAACCGTACGCCTTGGACAGCGAATTGGTGACGAGCACCCGGTCGTGCACGCCCCAGAACGACGCCGTCTCTCCTCCCCCCCGTTCGGCGCCCGCGTACACCTCATCCGCCAGAATCCACGCGCCGTGCCGTTCGGTCAGGTGGGCGATGGCGTCCATGCTCTCTCGAGTCAGCGCCGCGCCGGTGGGGTTGTTCGGATTGGTGACCAGAACGAAGCGGGCTCCGGCCTCCAGGGCCCGGTCCAGCGCCTCCAGATCGGGCTGCCAACCCTCGCTTTCGATGAGGTCGACGGGCGCGATTCTCGCGCCGAAGGACTCGAGGAGGCCGGGTACCTGCCCGTACGTCGGAACGAGTACGGCCGCCGACTTCTCGCGCTCGAACAGGTGCCAGAACGAAGCGAAGTTGGCTTCGACCCCGCCGACCGTCACCAGGACGGACCGGTCCGTCGCGCCCGGGTACAGTGCGGCGATCCGGGCCCGTAGCTCATCGGAGCCGTTCGACTGCCCGTATTCGAGGCGGATGTCCTCAACGCGCACGTCGGAGTGCCCCGACAGTTCGAGCAACTCGCGCACCGTCAGCGGGTGCACTCCGGACTCGGACAGGTTGATGTCGACCCTGTGCTCGTAGGTCGATTGATAGCGTTCCATGGCGAACGGCTGATAGCGCACGGTGCTCCTCTCGTTGGCGCGGAACCTACTCGACGGAAATTGGCGGATGGCCGTCCTGGGCGGACGATCCGACAGAGGGTAGAACCGGGACGCTACCGAGGCAAAGTCGTACGGTTCATGCCCCCCATGGCGTCCGTTACCTTTTTCGACATGCCGGTCGCGTGGGGCGCTCCCTCGTGCCGGCCCCCCGCAACACCGTGTCAGAGCGTCCCTGCATGAAGAAGGTTCTCCTGATCATCCTCGACGGATGGGGCCACTCGGAATTCGGGCCAACACCCGATCCAGGCAACGCCGTCGAGCAGGCGGACGTCCCTCGGTTCCGGAAGCTGCTCGACGAGTATCCGACGTGCCGCCTGGCGTGCTCGGGCGTCGATGTCGGTCTGCCCCCCGGGCAGATGGGCAACTCTGAAGTGGGTCACTTGAACGTCGGGGCGGGACGCGTCGTCTACCAGTCGATCGCCAGGGTCGACAAGGCCGCGGCGGATGGGACCCTCGCTGATGCACTCCGACTGCCGGCGATTGTCGAGGAGCTCGAGCGCACGGGTAGAGCCCTCCACGTGATCGGCCTCGTTTCCGACGGGGGTGTGCACAGCCACATCCGCCATCTCCATGCGATTCTCGATTCGCTCCCCACGACGTTGGACGTTCGGATCCATTGCATAACGGACGGGCGTGACACGTCGCCCCACGGTGGTGAGAAGATGGTCCGCGAGGTCGTCACGCGGGCGGCCGCGGCGCCGGAGTGGCGGGTGGCCACGGTCACCGGCCGGTACTTCGCCATGGACCGCGACAAGCGCTGGGATCGTGTTGAACAGGCCTACCGTGCCATCGTCATGGGTGAAAGCAAGCGGACGTCCACCAACCCCGACTTCCTCGGTCGGTACTACCGTGCGGGCGGCTCGGACGAGTTCCTGCCTCCGACCGTCATCGAGGGTGCCGGGGAGCGGGGCATCGAGGAGGGAGATGCCGTCATCTTCTTCAATTTCCGGGCAGACCGGATGCGGCAGTTGGTGGGTGCGCTCATGGACCCCGACTTCTCCGGTTTCGAACGGGAAGGTCCGATCATCGACAGCGTCACGACCTTCACCGAGTACGACGACGACTTCGAGGTCCGTGTGGCGTTCCCCCCGCTCGAGCTCGCGAATGGGCTCGGGTGTGTGTTGGCCAGCCACGGAAAGCGGCAGCTCCGGGTGGCCGAAACGGAGAAGTACGCCCACGTGACGTACTTCTTCAACGGGGGCGAGGAGGACCCGGAGAGCGGAGAGGACCGAGTCATGATTCAGTCCCCGGCCGTGGCCACGTACGACCTCCAGCCGGAGATGAGCGCGGCGGGCGTGTGCGCGGCGGTCGAGGAAGGTATCGAGGGGGGGGACTACGACTTTATCCTCGTCAACTTCGCCAACCCTGACATGGTCGGGCACACGGGGGTGATCACGGCGGCGGCGAAGGCGGTCGAGACGGTCGACGCCTGCCTCGGGCGGCTGATCGACCAGGTGGAATCGCGCCCGGAATGGGTGGCGTTGGTCACCGCCGACCACGGCAACTGCGAAAAGATGTTGCAGGAAGACGGGACCCCCCACACGGCGCACACGGTCGAGCCGGTCGACTTCATAGTGTGCGACCCGGAGCGAAAGGGCGCTTCCCTGCGCGGAGACGGCCGTCTCGCGGACGTGGCCCCGACGGTGCTCGAGTACCTGGGCCTTCCCTGTCCCGAGGAGATGACCGGGTTGCCGCTCACGGGGCGGGGCGGCTCGGACTGATGGAACTCGAGCAGCTTCTCGCACGCACGCTGGCGTTCGCCGACGACGGAGAGTGGGAGGCGGCCGCGGACCTCCTGAGAGATCACCTCGACACCCTGGACGAGGAGCCGGCCGTGCACTGCTGGCTCGGAGTGGCGGAGCGGGAGCTCGGCCTGGAGGGGATCGCCTACGAGCGCTTCAAACGCGCGCTATCGCTCGACCCGGAGGACCCGTACGTCCTGGCCATGGCGGGGTCCGGTATCGCGGCGTTCGACGATCCGGAGGCCGAGGCCGCTCTACGAACTGCTGCCCTGACCGCACCGGAGCTGCCTCTGGCACGGATGCTCTACGGGGCCTACCTCGCCCGGGAGGGCTTTCCCGAGCGAGCGGTCGAGCAACTCCAGGCGGCGCGCGCGCTCGACTCCGACGATCCCCAGACCGCCTACGAGCTCGGTGTGGCGCATTTCTTCGCGGGCGATCTCGACGCGGCAACCGACGCGGTCGGTGATGCCGTTGCTCTGGATCCCACGGACGCCTGGCACCGGGTCGCGTTCGGCCTCCTGCTCGTGGAGGGGGAGCGGTGGGAGGAGGCGGCGGGAGAACTCGCCGAAGGCGCCCGACTGAGCCCTGAGGACGTCGAGGCACAGTTGACCGCGGCGCTCGCCGCCGCGGGGGTGGGCCAGCTCGATACCGCGTACGAGATGGTCGAGCGGGCACGGGTTCGTTCGGACGAGCCCGATCAGGCGCTGCTTCTCCGGGTCGAGGATCGAATCGATGGGGACGCGGAAGAGATTCGACGGTTCCTGGTGGATGAGGTGGCATCCGGGGCGCTGCGCGTTCGCATGATGGAGCGTCCGTGAGGCGGGGCCGGACCAGGGCATCGTTCCGGCAGGCCATGGTCGTCACGGTCGCGCACGCCCTCACGGGCGGCGCAGCGTCACCGTTGGACGCTCAGCAAGGAGATCAGGTGGAGGTCCACATACCGTATACGCAACACACGCTCCCCAACGGGCTTACGGTTCTCGTGCATCGTGACCCGTCGATTCCGGTGGTCAGTGTGAACCTCTGGTACCATGTGGGCTCGAAGAACGAGGTTCCGGGCCGGACCGGCTTCGCCCACCTGTTCGAGCACCTGATGTTCGAGGGTTCGGCCCATGTGCCGGAGGGCGAGTTCGACACCCGGTTGGAGGCGGTGGGCGGAGTCAACAACGGGTCGACCACCAACGATCGGACGAACTACTGGGAGACCGTGCCATCCAACGCCCTCGAATTGGCGATCTGGTTGGAGGCGGACCGGATGGGCTACCTCCTCGAGACGATGACGCAGGAGAAGCTCGACATCCAACGAGACGTCGTGAAGAACGAGCGGCGTCAGGGCGTGGACAACCAGCCCTATGGCCGGGCCTTCGAAACGGTGTACGCGCACCTCTATCCGGACGGGCACCCGTACCAGTGGCCGGTGATCGGCTCAATGGACGACCTCAGCACGGCCACGCTCGACGACGTCAAGGAGTTCTTCCGCACGTACTATGCGCCGAACAACGCGAGCATCGCGGTGGCGGGAGATGTGCGCGAGCGCACCGTCATCCGCCTCGTCGAGAAGTACTTCGGAGATATCCCCGCGGGGCCCCCCGTGCCCGAAGTCGTCGCTCCGGACGTATCGCTCGCCACCGACGACGTGGTCGTGCTCGAGGACGCGGTTCCGCTCCCCCGTTTGTACGCGGCCTGGCACTCGGCTCCGGAGTTCAGCGAGGACGACGCGGTCATGGAGGTGCTCGGCGCCATCCTGACGGACGGGAAGGCGTCGCGCCTTCACCGCCGGCTGGTATTCGACGACCAGATCGCCCAGGATGTCGGGTCGTTCCAGAACTCTCAGCAGCTTGCGGGCTCGTTCTGGCTCGTCGCGACCGCGCGACCGGACGTGGCCCTGGGACAGATCGAGGGCGTGGTCCGTGAAGAGATCGGTCGGGTCGCGCGCGAAGGCGTGGAGCCACGAGAGGTCGAGCGCGCCGTCAACGGAATCCAGGCCGACTTCGTCCGATCGCTCCAGCGGGTCGGTGGCTTCGGGGGCAAGGCGGACCGGCTGAACGAATACCAGATGATGACGGGCGACCCCGGCTTCGTCCGGAGGGACCTCGCGCGGTATCGACGCGTGACGCCCGCCGCGGTGCAGGACGCCGCACGCCGTTTTCTCGACGGCCGTCCGGCGGTCTGGCTGAGCGTGGTGCCGGAGGGCCGTCCGGAGTTGGCCACGGGCACCCCTCCGATCGGGGAGGGAGACACTCCATGAACAGGGGCGCGGTCGTGACGATCATGAGCTGGGCTGCGGTGTCGCTGACCGGGTGCGCCTTCGGCGTCGCCGTGTCGTCGGACAGCGGGGATGGCGAGGGGGGGAGCGTCACGGTCGGGCCGGGTGCGACCGGCGGTACGCCGTCGGGTTCGGCATCGCCCCTGGACCGGACGGTGGCGCCGTCCGTGGGACCGCCTCCGTCGCTGGCCCCCCCCGAAGCGGCCGACTACACGTTGGACAACGGCCTTCGCGTGATCCTGGTCGAGCGGCACACGCTGCCGCTCGTGAGCATGGCTCTTCAATTCAACGGCGGTGCGGCCGCCCACCCCGCGAGCCAGGCCGGGCTCGCGGGCTTTACGGCCGACATGCTGGACGAAGGCACCGCCACCCGCTCGGCACTCGAAATCTCGGAGGAACTCGACTTCCTGGGGGCCGAGCTTTCGACCTCGGCCGGCTACGACGTCAGCGTGGTGCGCCTGAACGCGCTCGAGCCCCAGCTTGACGAGGCCATGGCCGTACTTGGAGACCTGGTCATGAATCCGAAGTTCGCCGAGGCCGATCTCGAGCGCGTCCGCCGCGAGCGCCTCGGCCGGATCCTCCAGCGCAGCGCGCAGCCCGCGGCGCTGGCGGACGACGCCTTCCTCGAAGTCCTCTACGGCCAGGATCACCCGTACGGAGCGCCCCTGATGGGCTCCTCCGGGACCTTATCCGCCCTGACCCGAGAGGACGTCGTCACCTTCCACCGGGAACGGTACGCGCCTGGCCAAGCGACGCTGGTGGTGGTCGGCGACATCGACCGGGAGGAGTTCGACAGCCTGGTGTCGAGTGTGTTCGACGGATGGGAGGGTGAAGGAGTGGCACCCCCTCCGCTCGCTCAGCCCGACGGCCATCGGGACGGCCGCGTGGTCTTCCTGGTCGACCGCCCAGGGTCCGCGCAGAGCGAGGTCCGCGTGGGCCGCGTCGGACTCGCGCGCTCCACCGACCGCTACGTGCCCACCCAGGTGGCGAACACGGTGCTGGGTGGGTCCTTCACGAGCCGCCTCAACAGCAACCTGCGCGAGGACAAGGGATACACGTACGGGGCCGGCTCCTTCTTCGACCTTCGCCGTGAGCCCGGGCCCTTCGAAGCCACCGCATCGGTCGCCACGCCGAGCACGGCGGAGTCGGTGGTCGAGTTCCTCGCCGAGTTGGATCGGATGGGACGGGAGCAGGTGCCCGCGGATGAACTGGAGCGCGCGCGCAACTTCATCGCGCTGCGCCTCCCACAGCGGTTCGAGACGATCGACGACGTGGTGGCGCGGCTGGCCGAGCTCGCCGTCCATGATGTTCCGTTGGACTTCTACGCCGGCTACGTGGAGGACGTGATCGGAGTCGGCGGTGACGAAGTCCAGCGGGTGGGCACCGATCTGATGGATCCCGAGGGAATGGTCATCGTCATCGCCGGAGACGTGTCCGTCATCGAAGCGCCCCTTCGTGCCCTGGGCATCGGGCCCGTCCACATCCTTTCCGCAGGACAGCCGTGAAGCGTCTCGACATTCCCTCCGAGCGACATCGCCTCGACAACGGCCTCAGGGTCGTGCTCTCCCACGATGACACGGTTCCGGTCGTTGCGGTCAACCTGTGGTATGGGGTGGGCTCCCGGAACGAACAGCCGGGAAAGACCGGATTCGCCCATCTCTTCGAGCACATGATGTTCCAGGGATCGGAGCATGTACCCAAGAATCGCCACTTCGAGCTCATCGAACGGGCGGGGGGCGCGTCCAACGCCACTACCTGGTTCGACCGCACGAACTACTTCGAGACCGTTCCTTCCCACCACCTCGACCTCGCCCTCTGGCTCGAGGCGGACCGGATGGGGTGGATGGTCCCGGCCATGACGCAAGAAAAGCTGGACAACCAGCGCGACGTCGTGAAGAACGAGAAGAGGCAGCGGTACGACAACCAGCCGTACGGTGACTGGGACGAGCGGCTGCAGAAGCTCCTGTGGCCCGAAGATCATCCGTACCATCACACGGTCATCGGTTCGATGGAGGACCTCGACGCCGCGAGCCTCGACGACGTGGCGTCCTTTTTCGAGACGTTCTATCGCCCGAGCAACGCGGTTTTGACGATCGCGGGCGAATTCACCCGAGCCTCGGTGCTCGAGAAGGTGGACCGGTGGTTCGGGGATATTGCCCAGGGCGATGCCATACCGCCGATCCCGGGCCGGTCGGAGGTCCCGCCGTTGATTGGGTCCACCATGCGCGATCGGGTGGTGGCGGACGTGCCCCTCCCTCGGGTCATTGTCGCGTACAGGATTCCGCCCTATTCCTCGGACGACTTCGCGGTCGTGGAAGTGGCACGAGCGGTCCTCGGCGCTGGTCGTGCCTCCAGGCTGTACCGGCGCCTCGTTCGTGAGCAACGTGTGGCGAACGACGTGGTGAGCTATGCGTTTCCGCTCATGAGCGGAGCGTCCATGCTGCTCGTATGGGCTACGGGCTTTCCCGGCTCTGATGAAGCGGCCTTGGAAGAGGCGCTTACACGCGGGGTATCGGACCTGGCCGATGTCGAGATGTCGGAGGTCGAGCGGGCCATTGCCCTGACCGAGACCGACGTGGTCCGCTCGCTTGAAACGGTTGCCCACCGAGCCGACGTGCTGTCGATGCTCGAACTCCACTTCGCCGATCCCGCTCGGATCAATCGTGAAGTGGATCGTCTACGCGCGGTCACGGTCGAGCAAATTCGGTCGTTCGCGTCGGAGCACTTCGGTCCGGACAATCGAGCGGTCCTGACGTATGTCCCGGAGGACGGATCATGAGCGTCGATCGCAGCCGGGCGCCAAAGCCGGGCCGGATTCGTCCCTTTGACTTCCCGGACGTCGATCGTCGACGGCTCGACAACGGGGCGGATCTCCACATCGCTCGTATGGGCCGATTGCCGGTCGTCAGCGTGAACCTCTTCATGCGTGCTGGCGAAGCCGCGCTGGACGCCGAGCATGCCGGCCTCGCCGTGCTTACGGGTGACACGCTCGAGGGCGGAACGCGTCGAAGGTCCGGGACAGAGCTGGCCGACGCCCTGGAGCGCATCGGAGCCCGGCTGAACGTCTCCACCGGTTGGGAGGGGACGAGCGTGTCGCTCTCTTGCCTCGCCGAGCGTCTGGACGAGGGGTTGGCGCTTCTGGCCGAGGCAGTTGTCGAGCCGGCATTTCCCGAGGCGGAGGTCGAGCGCGCCCGCGCTCAGCAGGTCGCCGACATCCGGCAACGGTCGATGGACCCCGCGTCCATCGCCTCGGACGAGGCCGCACGGCGCTACTTCGCCGAGGGCGTCCCTTACGCTCGCCCGCAGGTCGGTATGTCGGACGTGGTGGAGTCGTTCAACCGGAACCACCTGGTCGGCTATGCCGACGCTACCTGGCGGCCTGAGACCGGTGGGGTCGTCGTGGTCGGAGATGTGGACGAGGATGAGATAGAGTCCACGGTCGCCGGCCATTTCGGAGGTTGGACCGGTCGACCGGCGCTCAGTCAGGACTTCGACGTGACGCCACGCGCGGTGGAGCGCCGGATCTGGATCGTCGACCGCCCCGGAGCGGTCCAATCGGAGATCCGGGTGGGGCACGTCGGGACCTCGCGCACCGATCCACGGGTGCCCGCCCTCACCGTGCTGAATACACTGTTCGGAGGCGCGTTCACCAGCCGGCTGAATCTGAATCTGCGGGAGGAGCACGGCTTCACGTACGGGGTTCGCTCCCGGTTCGGGCTACGTGGAAAGCCCGGTCCGTTCCAGGTCGGCACCTCGGTCGGTACGGACGTGACCGCTCCGGCGCTCGAGCAGATCGTCATCGAGTTGGAGAAGCTGGTGGAAGCCGGGGTGCGCGAGGACGAAGTGGCGGCGGCGCGGGACTATATCGCCGGCGTCTTTCCGCTACGCATGGAGACCGTGGGCCAGGTTGCGGGTCGGCTCACCGAGTCGGTCATCTACGGTCTGCCCGACGACTACCACGCGACGTACAGGGAGCGGATCCGGGCCGTGACGGTTGCGGACGCCGAGGATGTGGCGGCTGTGCACATTCGTCCGTCCGAGGCGCAGATCGTGATCGTGGGTGATGCCACGGCCATCCGTGCGCCGGTGGAGGCGTTGGGGATCGCCGACGTGCATCGGGTCGCCCCCGTGGGGAGTGAAGCATGACTGATGGACCCGACGGCCCCGCGGCCCCCGGCTTGATCGAACGGAAGCCGGTACGGTCGGGACGCATTCTCGACATCTCCGTGGACACGGTGCGCTTTCCGGACGGCTCGACGGGTGAACTGGAGATGATCCGGCACCCGGGCGCTTCGGCCATCCTGCCGGTTCTCGGGAGCCTCGACGAGGACGATCCACAGGTGCTCCTCCTCCGCCAGTACCGATACGCGACGGGCGGATACATCTACGAAGTGCCGGCAGGCATCCCGGACTCGGGGGACGAAGCCTGGGAGGCGTGCGCGCGGAGGGAGTTGGAGGAGGAGACCGGGATGCGAGCGGGAGACCTCCGCCGACTGACCCACATCTACACGACCCCTGGCTTCTGCGACGAGGTCATCCATCTGTTCGTGGCGTGGAACCTGGAGTCGGGGACCAGGAGTTTGGATGATGACGAGTTCGTCGAGGTCGTCGAGCTGCCTTTCTCAGAAACGGTGGCCATGGTTCGGCGCGGTGAGATCGTCGACTGCAAAAGCGTGGCGACGTTGCTGTACGCCCACGCGTTCGTTTTTGGCGCGGGTTTGGCGCGGGCGCCTGAACCTGCCACCAGCAGCTTGGAACGCCGCCACCAGAGCGGTTTGGAACGCCGGCCCGGAGGGCTGGGAGCAACATCGTTGGCGACTGGGCGCTCTGTCACCGGCGTCCTGGGCGAGCGTCCCCACGAGAGGACGGTTGGCCTCGATAGGCCTGATTTCATGCGGTAATTCTCCGAGGGCACCCGTGGCACGGTGCCTGCACCATTGAAAGCCGAACAGACCGTGCTCGTACAGACGGTTCGATGCTCCTCCTAGGTGTGAGGGTGATGACGTGAGCAGGCCCAATACAGCGAAGCGCTTCGATCAGAGCCCGGCGACGGGTGAAGCGCGGCAGCACCGGCAGCATCTGAAATCGCTGTCGGACAGCGAGGTCGTGCAGTCGTCCCTCGACGGTGATTCCCGCGCGTTCGGTGAACTGGTCACACGGTATGATCAGCGGCTCCTGAACTTCGTCTACCGGACCATCGGCGACCGGGAGCGCGCCCAGGATCTGGTGCAGGAGACGTTCGTGCGGGTGTACCGCCACCTGGAGCGCTTCGACCAGAGCAAGAAGTTCTCGACGTGGATCTACACGATCGCGAGCAACCTGGCCAAGAACGAGCTGCGCAACCGCTCGCGGAACCCACTGGTCCTCTTTCAGACCATCAAGAAGAATTGGGACGCCGACCACCGGCCGCTCGAGTGGGAGGACACGCAGTACAAGCCCGACGACCTGTTCCGGAAGCGTCATCTCCGTGAGAAGGTCGAGGAGGCCGTCGCACAGCTTCCCGAGCATCATCGGATCGTCTTCGTCCTTCGTGAACTCGAGGGCAAGACCTACGAGGAGATCGCTGACATCACCGGGTGCAACCTGGGTACCGTCAAGAGTCGGTTGAACCGTGCTCGGAACAACTTCGCCTCGATCGTCGGACCCATGATCCAGTAGGCCGATGTCCTGGGGGCCGAGTGCTAGGTCCCGAGATACCACGAGGTCCCACCGCACCCGCGGTGGGACCTCGTCGTTTTGTGGGCGTAACGGTGGCGACGCGGGCGGGACGAGGGAATCCTGGGTGGAACCGGGGAACCCCCCTGTGGTGCGGCAGTATCATCAAGCGTCCCCACCGGTTGGTCGGGGCGGAGAGCACCACGTCGCGTTGCGGAGGTCGGTCCCGGAATGAAGTGCACGGAGTTCGTCGAGTTGTACTCGGACTACCATGACGGCATTGCGTCCGCTGGGACCGTTGCGCGCATGGATCAGCACGTCGAGGAGTGTCCTCGGTGCCGGAAGTACGCCCATGTGATGAACGAAGGAGTGTCCGTCCTCCGGTCGGTGGACGGCCTGGACGTTCCCGGGGATTTCGAGGCTCGACTCCGACATCGGCTGTACCACGTGGATGAGGAAGATACGTTGCTCAGTCACGCGCATTCCGGCGCCACGGCGCTGGCGGTCCTGAGCATCGCGCTGGTTCTGACTGCGGTGGCGTGGTCGCCCATGCTCCGGCCGGCTGTTCCGCAGGTCGAAGTGTCGCCCCTGGTCGTGTCGGCGCCACCCGTTCGCCAGCAGTTACGGGCGATGACCGCCTATCCGTTCGCCGATGGGGGGCAGGCGGTGGTGCAAACGGCCGGGCCGAACGACCTGTTCGGTGATGCGCACCGTCTGCTCTTTCAGTATTCTCAACTGTCCCAGCGCTATTCACGACCGGTCGTGCGCCAAGTGGGCTTCGGATCCACCCGGTAACGAGTCGGGGTGACTTTCGGCGTCGTGGGCGCCGGGCCTTTACCGACCCCCCATCGACCACCCTGTGACCAACCCCCTGGACGAGATCGGACTCAGCAAGGCTCGCGGGGGCGTGTTCTACCTCCACGGCGAGGACGAGTTCAGAAAGGATGAGGCCGTCCGCGCCCTGGTCGACGCCCATCTGGATCCTGCCACGTCGGACTTCAACTTCGACCCGTTGCGTGGCGGCGACGTGGACGGAGAGCAGCTCGCGTCCGTCATCGCGACGCCTCCCATGATGGCCGAGTGGCGTGTCGTGGTCGTCCGGGATGTCGAGGCCCTGGCTTCGAGCCCCAAGACGCGACAGATCCTTCTGGACGCGGCCGGCTCACCCCCCTCGGGTCTCGCGCTGATCCTCAGCTGCAGCGTTCCGCAAGGCTCTCGCGCCAAGTTCTACAAGGAGTTGGCGAAGGCCGCGCAGTCCGTGGAGTTCGCCCCGGTCAGCGCCGCTGATGTCCCGGGGTGGTTGATGGCCCGTGCCCGCGACGCGTACGGACTCGATCTGGACGTGGACGCCGCCCAGGCCCTCGGTGCGGCTATCGGGGCGAACCTCGGCGTCCTGACCATGGAGTTGAAGAAGCTCGCCGACTTCATCCAAACGGAAACCAGAACCATCACCTTGGCCGATGTGGAGGCTGCGGGCACCAGCTTGCCCGTGCAGGACCGCTGGCGCTGGTTCGATCTGGTTGGGGAGGGGCGCTTCGAGCAGGCACTCGAGGGATTGGACGTCCTCTTCGCTCAGGGCGAGTCCGGGGTGGGCCTCATCATCGGGTTGACGACGCATCTCCTCCGGCTGGGCATCGTCGCGGAATCGGGCACGTCCGCGCTGGAGGAGTCGCTCCCACCTCATCAGAAGTGGTTGGCCCGGCGCCTCGGGGGGCAGGGGCGTTCCTGGCGCCCGATTGAGCTCGACGCCGCGCTCGAAGGGCTTCTCCGGGCGGACCGGCTGGCGAAGTCGACGCCCGTCGGCGATCGGCACCTTCTGGAGGAGTGGTTGCTGACGCTGATGGCACGGAGGCAGGCTGCCTGATGGGGACTTCGACGAAGAGCGTGGTCTGCGCTCTCGTGTTCTTGCTGACGCCTTCGGGCGGCCCCCTTCGCGCGCAGACGGCGGGACCGGATACGGTGGCGCTGGACGCTGTTGCGGACCTGGCGAGTGTTGGGCGCACGGTGGAGGCCCGCGTGCTGCTGCTTCGGTGGTGGGATGAAGTCCGCCCGGATGCGTCCCGAGCGGACGTGCAGCGGGGACTCTGGCTCCGCGGTCGGTTGACGGTCGATCCCGACCAGGCGGATCTCGACTTCAGGCGCCTCGTCGTTCGCTATCCAGGAGGCACGTACTCGGACCGAGCGCTGTTGCGGCTGGCTCAGGCCGCGCACGACGCGGGGAACGGGGAGCAGGCCCAGCGGTTGGTCGCTCAGCTCCTCCGCGACTACCCGGACGGCTCTGTCGGGCGGCAGGCTCGAACGTGGTTGGCCGGTGCGGGCCCTGCGCCCGCTCCCGTCGCCGCGGACGGTACCTCCGAACCCATGATCCACCCTACCCGTGATCCGGTGAGGCCCGACCCGGGTTCTCGCGACCCGGAATCGGCCGAACGGACCGATTCGGTAGCGCCCACTCCCCCGACGCCACCGCCCCCGGTTTCGCAGCCCGAGCCCGAAGCCGACAGCGAGACCCCCGCAGTGATATCGGGCGACTATGCGGTCCAACTCGGCGCGTTCATCAGCTCGAGCCGAGCCCAGGCGCTGTCGGCGCGCCTCGGGGAGGCCGGCTTCGACCCGCGACTGGTTCGTGTCGAGGGCAGCCGCCTGATCCACGTCCGGGTGGGTCGATTTGACTCATTTCAGGATGCGGGCGACTTATTGAGCGCCATGCGTGCGGCGGGTTTCACCGCCGCGCTTGTGCGGGACGCCACACAGGAACGGTCCGTGCGATGAAGAAGAGCGGAAGGAAATCGTGGTCCGTCATTCTCGCGGAGGACAACGACGACCACGCGCTTCTCATCCAGATGGCTCTCGAGCGCGCGACCCGGATCCCCGTCGAGGTGCATCGTGCTCGCAACGGCGACGAGGCGCTCGACCTCCTGGCGGAACTCCGCCCGGACCTGATGCTGCTGGACCTGAAGATGCCGGGGCGCTCGGGCCACGAGGTTCTCGAGGCCGTGAAGGGTGACGACGAGTGGCGAAAAATCCCGGTGGCCGTCCTCACCTCGTCGGATCGGGACGACGACGTGGCACGGAGCTATGGGCTGGGTGGCAACCATTTCATTACCAAGCCGGAAGACCCCAGCCACCTCGAAAACCGGCTGCGGTCGCTGCTGAAAAACGTGGAGGAGTTGTCCTCGATCCGACGCGGGAGCGGGCGCCTCGATCCCACGGCCGTGAGCGCGATGAATCCCGGGTCGATGGCCGTGCGGAAGCTCGGCATCTGGGTCGGGGTGATCCTGGCCCTTGCCTCGCTCGTGGTGTTCGCCTGGATCGTAGGGGTGGTAGGCTAAGTCCTCTGAGACGTAAGTACGGGCACGTATCGAGTCAGGCGGCCAGAGGGGAGGGGAGGTCGGTTGACTCGGGAGCCCTCTCGATCTTGATGAGCAAGGCCATCAGGTCCTTGCGAGTAAAGGTCCAGCGGAACGG
>JAJCZZ010000010.1 GCA_029262115.1 Gemmatimonadota bacterium
GTCCCGGCGCCGGGAACGTGCGGCTGACGGGCACACTGGGCGATGTCATGAAGGAGTCCGCGCACGCCGCCGTAACGTACGCCCGCTCACGCTCCGACGTGCTCGGCCTCACGTCGCAGTTCCACGAGCACATCGACGTCCACATCCATATCCCGGAGGGTGCCACTCCGAAGGACGGCCCGTCGGCGGGCATCACGATCGCCCTGGCGCTGATTTCCGCCCTGACGAATACCCCCACCCGTGCCGACGTCGCGCTCACCGGTGAAATCACGCTGCGCGGTCGAGTTCTCGGTGTGGGCGGCGTCAAGGAAAAGGCGGTCGCGGCGCTACGCGGCGGCATCCGCACGATGGTGCTTCCGGCCGCGAACAGCACGGACCTGGAACTGCTCCCGGATGAAGTGCGAAGCGGTGTGGACTTCGTCCTGGCTCGATCTATGGATGAAGTCATGGATGCGGCCCTCCATGCGCGGGCGGGCCGTTCACGCACACACCCTTCAGACGTGGGCGCCAGCCTTCCACACGCATGAAAATCCGATCCGTGGAGTACGCCGGGACGATCGCCGCGCCGCGAGGACCATCGCCGGGAAACCTCCCGCAAGTCGCATTCTCGGGGCGTTCCAACGTCGGAAAGTCGTCGCTCATCAACACGCTCCTACGCCGGACACGGCACAAGATCGCGCACGTGTCCGGGACACCGGGAAAGACGCGCGCGCTCAACTTCTTCCGCGTCAACGACCACTTCTTTCTGGTCGATCTACCCGGGTATGGCTATGCCAAGGTACCGGCCAACGTCCGCAAGGAGTGGAGCCGTCTACTCGACTGGTATCTGGCCGAGTCGGGAGCGGTGAACGGAGTCGTCCACCTGGTTGACGCACGGCGGGTCCCCACGAAGGATGATCGGGAGATGATCGAGTATCTGGCTCGATTGGACCTGCCGGCCCTGGTGGTTCTGACCAAGATGGACAAACTCAAACAGTCCGAGCGAAAGCCCGCCATCGCCAGGGCAGCCGATACGCTGCAGCTCGGCGACGAACAGTTGGTCCCGTTCTCGTCGAAGACCGGCGAGGGTCGTGACGAACTCCTGGCCGCCCTGAGCGACCTCCTCCCTCCCCCCCCGCCAACGTGAGCAAGGGAGCCCCCCACCGGCCGCCGCGCGCGGCCAGGTACCCCGTACCGCCGGCGGCGTGGGCTCTTCTCCTGTCGGCCTGCACGCTCGTCCCATCCGGTGCTCCCGCTGGCCCCGCCGAGCCCCTCCCACCGCCGGGATACGGGACCCTCAGGCAGGACGACGTGACGTTGACGCTCACGTCGGGTGCCTTGCAGGTGAAGGTGACCCCGCTCGATGAGGCCATCCTCGTGGCCACCGCGCCCGATACATATGGGCGCCTCCGCCGGTTGGTCGATGCGCACAGCGCACGGGCGGTCGTCGAGTCCGGTATCGAGCGGCCATCGCTCTTTCTGGTGTCGTTCTTTTCGGAGGGACAGGGCACGTCGTTCGTTCCTGAAGAGGTCCAACTGCGCTCCCTGGGGATGCGTCTCCGGCCCGTCGCCATCCTCTCGGTTACGCCGGGCTTCGGGCAGCGGCGCCTCGAACAACGGGAGCCCGAAATGGCCGTCTACGTCTTTCCGGACGCCGTCGATCTCGAGTCCGATCTCTTGGTGACCTACGGTCTTGTCGAGAATGACGGGTGGAGTACCGTCCTGTCACGGGTGAGGGCGGAACGGGCCCGCGCCCGGGCGCGGGCGAACGTGGGCTGAGCCGCGGCCGCGGCCGCGATTTGGTTCAGCCCTCCAGGCCGTACTTGGAGATCTTTCGGTAGAGCGTCCGCTCGCCGATATCGAGAAGCTCGGCCGCGCGCCGCCGGTTTCCATCGACGGCATCGAGCGCCGCCCGGATCGCGTCCCGCTCGATGTCCTCCATGGTCATACCGTGCCGGTACACGACCACGCCCTGCTCTCCCTCCGACCCCGCGTCCACGTCATCTCCGCCCGGCGTCCACTCGGCCAGGACCACGTCGTCGTCGTCCGGGACGCCCACAGAGCCGCTCTCTGACGGATAGCTTCGACCCGGCAGCGAACCAACGGGAATTTCATGCCGCCCGCCGGTGGGGTATCCGTTCCCGCCGAGGCCAGCCTCGCTCCGATAGCTCTCGAACTCCCGACGAAGCTCGTCCATGTCGACCCGCATTTCGACCAGAGTCCGAAAGATGAACTCGAGCTCCGGCCTCATGTCGGATACCGCACCCTCGGACCCGCTGCGCTGACGGGTCTCTCGGGGAGTGAAGGCAGGCAGGAGGCCTCGCCCACCGCCGGTGCGCACATCTTCCGGTATGTCCCGCGGTTCGATCACCCGCCCCGGCGAGAGCACGACCATCGACTCGACGAGGTTCTTGAGCTCTCTGATGTTCCCCGGCCACGCGTATGCGCGGAGGATGTCCATGGCTTCCGGACTGATACCGGGAAACGGACGGTCGTGACGCTCGGCCGCCTCCCCAACGAAGGCCGCCACGAGAAGATCGATGTCTTCCCGCCGCTCCCGAAGCGGGGGCAGGGCGATGTGGAGGACGTTCAGGCGAAAGTAGAGATCACGCCGAAACCCTCCGACAGCCACGAGTTGACGCAGGTCCTGGTTGGTGGCGGCGATGATACGCACGTCGACCTTGATGGACGACTCTCCTCCCACCCGATGGAATTCCCGCTGCTCCAACACACGGAGGAGCTTGGTCTGCGTCGTGACGGGCATCTCCCCGATTTCGTCGAGGAAGATCGTACCTTTGTGTGCGAGCTCGAAGAGTCCGCGTCGGGAGTCGACCGCTCCGGTGAACGCCCCTTTTTCGTGACCGAAAAGCTCGGACTCCAGCAGCGTATCCGACAGAGCGGCCACATTCACGGCGATGAACGGCCGATGCTTCCGTGGCGATAGCTGATGAATGCCGCGTGCGACCAACTCCTTGCCCGTCCCCGATTCCCCTGTTATCAGGACGGTGGCGGCCACCGGCGCGATCTGAACCACTCGCTCCAGGACCTCTCGGACGGCATCCGTGTCGCCGACGATCCCAGTCATCCGCTGAAGGCGCCTTCGCTCGATGGCGGTGCGCCCGACCGCGGCAATGTCGGCGGCCGCGGTGGCGCCCGAAAACAGCTCGTCGTAGCCAGCGGAGGGCGGCCGGGCGAGAGACGCGCCCGCCTCCACGGCGAACACCGGGATCGCCGTCGCGCGTGCCTGTCTGAGCAAGTTGGCGTGGTCGGCGCTCTGCCCCCCCGTGAGGACGAGGAGGACGGCATCGTCCAGGTCGAGGGTCTCCTCCGAAGTGACGAGATCCGTCCCGTAGCCGGCGGCGCTGAAGGCTCTCCGCAGGGCGCCCGCTCGGTCGAGATCATGCGTCGAGATCAGTACGATATCGGTCTTCATACGTGGGTCACGTCGTCCCCGCGCAGCAGCGCTACCGCGTGCCGGACAAGCGGACCGAGTACCGCCAGACCATCCGACACGCCGCCCGGGCTCCCCGGGAGATTCACGATGAGCGTGCGGCCCCGCACGCCCGCCACGCCACGGGAGAGAACCGAATACCGTGTTTTCTCAAGACCCCGCCGACGGATCTCCTCGGAAATACCGGGAGCCCTCCGGTGCAGGAGCGCGCGCGTCGCTTCCGGCGTTACGTCCCGTGGGGAGAGACCCGTACCGCCGGTCGTCAGCACCAGATCGATCGAGCCGGAGTCGCACCACGACACGATCGGTCGCGTGATCTCCTCCACCTCGTCCGGCACCGTCGCCTCCGCAACCACCCGATGTCCCTCTTTTTCCGCCCACTGCCGTGCGCGGGCTCCGCTCACGTCCTCCCGCTCGCCTCGGGCACACCGATCGCTCACGGTGAGGATGCCCACGCGGAGGATCGCCTCGCCCGACACGCTGAGGATCCTCGGTTACCGACGGATCGAGCCGTCGGTGTAGAACGGCGGGCGCACGACCACCGCGTCGATCAAGCGGCCACGCACGTCGATCTGAAGGGACGCCCCCGGCTTGGCGAGACCGGCGCGCACGTATCCCATGGCCACGCCCACACCCAGCGTCGGGCTCACGGTACCGCTCGTGAGTTGCCCCACCGGCTCGCCGTCCGATACCACCGGATAGCCCGGCCGGGGGAATCCCTTCCCCTCCAGGCGGAGGCCCACGAGGCGTCGTTCGACGCCGCGCTCCTTCTGTGCGGCGAGGGCGTCCCGGCCAACAAACGCCGACCCCTTGTCGAGCTTGGTGACCCAACCGAGGCCCGACTCCAGCGTGGTGTGCTCCTCGTCGAGATCGTTTCCGTAGAGCGCGTACCCCATCTCCAGCCGGAGGGAGTCCCGAGCGCCCAGGCCGGCCGGGATCAAACCCGCCTCCGCCCCGCCCTCCAGAAGCGCGTCCCAGATGCCGGGAGCGTCCGCCGCGTCCACATACAACTCGAAGCCGTCCTCCCCCGTGTAGCCGGTTCCCGAGATGACCGCGGGCCGGCCGGCAACGGTCCCTTCCCGGAACCGGTAGTACCTGACCTCGTCGACGTCCGGCGTGCTCAGCGGCCGCAGGATCTCACGGGCGGCTGGGCCCTGCAGAGCGATCAGTGCCGTGCGATCCGATACGTCTTCGACCGAGACGTCGAGCCCATCGGTGTGACGGCGCACCCATTCGAGGTCCTTCTCGCGGTTCGAGGCGTTGACCACCAGCATGTAGCGATCGTCGAAGCGGTAGACGATCAGGTCGTCGATCACGCCACCGTCGTCCGCGCACATGGCGGAATACTGCGCCTGCCCCACGTCCATGGTCGACGCGTCGTTCACGGAGAGGCGCTGAACGAGGGAGAGAGCGTCCGGCCCCGCGACGTTGAACTCGCCCATGTGAGAGACGTCGAACAGCCCGGCTGCCTCCCTCACCGCCGCGTGCTCGGCCGTGATCCCCGTGGGATACTGGACCGGCATCGCGAAGCCCGCGAACGGGACCATCTTTCCACCGGCCGCCACATGTCGCTCGTGGAGGGGAGTGCGGGCGAGTTCTTCGGTCATACCATCAACTCCACCATGAGGGCCTTCTGGACGTGGAGGCGGTTCTCCGCCTCCTGGAAAACGAACGAGCGATCGCCGTCGATCACGCCGGACGTAACTTCCTCGCCGCGGTGAGCGGGCAGGCAGTGAAGAAACATCGCCTCGGCGTGGGCGCGCCCCATCAGCGCTTCGTCCACCACGAACCCCCGAAAGGCCTCGGTCCGTTGAAGGGCTTCTTCCTCCTGCCCCATGGACGCCCACACATCGGTCGTTACGACGTCGGCGCCCTCGACGGCCTCAGCGGGGTCCCGGACCAGCAAAACATCGGCCTCGGAGCGACCGCGCGACAGGATGTCCCCGTCCGGTTCGTAGCCTTCCGGACAGGCCATCCGGAGCGAGAACCCCAGGCGGACCGCGGCGTTGATCCACGAGTTCGCCATGTTGTTGCCGTCGCCGATCCAGGCGACCGTGCGTTCGCGAAGCTCGGGACCCAGCACCTCGCGGACCGTCTGAAGATCGGCAAGGATCTGGCACGGATGCACGAGGTCGGTCAGGCCGTTGATGACCGGTACGGACGAATGACGCGCGATCTCGACCGCTTCCTCGTGTGCGAACGTCCGGATCATGATGCCGTCGACGTACCCCGACAGCACCCGCGCCGTGTCGTGAACGGACTCACCACGTCCCATCTGGGAGTCCCGGTCGGAGAGGAAGATCGCGTGCCCTCCCAACTGCGTCATCCCGACTTCGAAGGATACACGCGTCCGGGTCGAGCTCTTCCGGAAGATCATCGCCAGACTCTTTCCCGCGAGGGGCGTCCCCCCATCCTGCCCGGACTTGAGTCGCGCGGCCCGGTCCAGAACCGAGAGCAGCGCGTCCGCGTCCCAATCGGAGAGCGCCAGTAGGTCCCGCTTCGACGCGGTCATAGTGCGCACTCCATCACGCACTCCATCAAAGGATGTAGCGACGGAGGTCCTCGTCGCTCGTGACCTTCTCCAACCGTCCCCGCACGAAGACAGCGTCGATCTCGACGCTGTCCGTTCCGGACTCGGGAAGCTCGAAGAGGATCTCCTCGAGAAGCGTGGTCATGACCGTCTGCAGCCGGCGTGCACCTATGTTCTCCATACGGTCGTTGAGTTCCGTGGCGATGCGCGCGACCTCGGCCACACCGTCGTCGGTGAACGTGATAGCCGCGCCCTCGGTCTCGACGAGCGCGGTGTACTGGGTCAGCAGCGCGTTCCGGGGCTCCCGCAGGATCCGAACAAAGTCCTTCTCGTTCAGGGTGCTCAGCTCGACCCGGATCGGGAAACGCCCCTGCAATTCCGGGATCAGGTCAGACGGCTTGCTGACGTGGAAGGCTCCCGCGGCAATGAAGAGGATGTGGTCGGTCCGCACGAGGCCGTACTTGGTGGCCACCGTCGACCCCTCGACGATCGGGAGGAGGTCGCGCTGGACGCCCTCACGACTCACGTCCGGCCCCATACCTCCACCCCTTTGGCCGGCGACCTTGTCGATCTCGTCGAGGAATACGATCCCCATCTCCTCGGCCCGATAGAGCGCCTCGTTCACCACCGCGTCCATGTCGACGAGCTTGTCCAACTCGTCCTGGACCAGGACGCGCCGTGCCTCACCCACCGACAACGTGCGCCGCTTCGTCTTCTTCGGGAGCATGTCCTGCAACATCTCGGTGAAGTTGAAGTCCATGCCGTCCCCACCGCCCATCGGCACCATCATGCCGTCCAACGACGCGGACTGTTGGATCTCGACCTCGATCTCCCGCTCCTCCAGCTTCCCATCTCGTAGGAGCTGGCGGAGCTTCTCCCGTGTCCGCTCCCGACGGGTCCGGCCGGCCTCGTCACCCTCATCGGACGCGGCGACGCCGGAAGGACCCGCGATGAACACGGAGGACACGGACGAAGCATCGGCGCCCGCATCTTGGGCCGCATGAGCGACAGGTGCGACGGGAGGGAGCAACAGGTCGAGGAGCTTCTCCTCGACCCTGGCTTCGGCCACTTCGGCGACCTCGTCCTCCCGGTCCGCCCGGACGAGGTTCACGGCAATGTCGACCAGGTCGCGGATCATCGACTCGACGTCGCGCCCCACGTACCCGACTTCCGTGAACTTGGACGCTTCGACCTTCACGAACGGGGCACCGGCAAGGCGGGCCAACCGTCGGGCGATCTCCGTCTTTCCGACTCCCGTCGGTCCGATGAGGATCAGGTTGCTGGGCGCGATCTCGTCACGCAGCTCCTCGTCCACACGCTGGCGGCGCCACCGATTCCGGAGCACGATCGCCACGGCCTTCTTCGCGTCGTCCTGCCCCACGATGTACTTGTCCAATTCGGCCACGATCTGACGGGGAGTCAGCTCGTCGAGCCACGGCTGCTCGACCGCCTCGGAGCCTTCGGCCGGATCCTCCACGCCGGCGTCCCCTGCCCCACCCAACGGACCGACGGTATCGGTCGATCCGGTGCCCTTGTCTTTGACGATGCTCACGGCGCGTCTCCCAGCTCTAGAACTTCGATATCGAGATTGGTATAGATGCAGATTTCCCCGGCGATCTGGAGCGATGCCTGCGCCACGGCCCTCGCGTCGAGCTCCGTGTGCCGGCGGAGCGCGCGAGCCGCGGCCAACGCGTAGGCTCCACCCGAGCCGATGGCGAGGATGTCGTCATCCGGCTGGATCACGTTCCCGTCGCCGCTGACGAGGAACAGCGCGTTGCGATCGGCCACCGTCAAGAGCGCGTCCAGGCGGCGCAGGTACCGATCCGTGCGCCAGTCTTTCGCCAGCTCGACGACGGCCTTGGTGAGATTGGCCGGGTACCGCTCCAGCTTCTCCTCGAGCTTCTCGAACAACGTGAACGCATCCGCGACGGCGCCCGCGAAGCCCGCCAGGATCGTCCCGTCCTTCAGGAGCCTGACCTTGCGCGCGCTGCCCTTCATGACGGTGTCGCCCACCGTCACCTGGCCGTCGCCGCCCATGGCGACGCGTCCATCCTTTCGTACCGCGAGGACGGTGGTGGCACGGACGTCGGGAAGCGGCATGGCAAGACTCGTCTGAGGGATTTCGCTCGTAGGGGCCCAGAGTCTAACGGTATTTCTGCCGTATTGGCAGACGTCCGGCGACGGCCCGTGCGTCCTCAGGACTCGCCGGAGCGTGGATGCGCCTCGCGATAGACCCGGAGCAGTCGCTCCTTGGTCGTGTGGGTGTAGATCTGCGTTGTGCTCAGCGATACATGCCCCAGAAGCTCCTTCACGGCCATGAGATCCGCTCCGCCCTCCAGGAGGTGGGTGGCGAAAGAGTGCCGCAGCGCGTGGGCGGAGAGCCCCTGTCCTGCCGCGGAGGCTTCGAGACACCGCTTCACGGCCGTCTGGATCGACCGACGCGACAGCCGACCGCCCCTCGCATTGACGAGCAATGGATCGCCTGAATCGTCCGGAAGAACCCTCACCTCCGCGCGGCGCATCTCGTATCGACCGAGGGCCACCAGCGCGCGCCCGGTGACGGGAACGATCCGCTCTTTCCGGCCTTTTCCGACAACCCGCACGAGCCGCTCGGATCGATCGATCCCGCCGATATTGATCGCGTGGAGTTCCGACAGCCGGAGGCCGCTCCCGTACAAGAGCTCGAGGACGAGGAGATCGCGCACGCCCTGAAGGCCATTGTCGGCCGCCGCCGACTCCGCCGCCTCGAACACGACGCCGAGCTCCGGACTCGCGAGATGGCCGGGAAGCCGGCGTTCTCCCCGCGGCGCCCGGATGGCCCGGGTCGGGTCCGACGACACCCGACCGTCGAGATGAAGAAAACGGAAGAACGTGCGTACCGCGGAAAGCTTCCGCGCGGCCGACCGCCGGGCGTTCCCCTGGCGGTGGCACCACCCCAGAAAGCCGCGCAGGGCGAGCCGGTCGACGTCCTCCCACGCCCACGCGTCGCTTCCGGTGTACTCCGCCAGGAAGGTCGATAGTTGGCGTAGGTCGCGTCGATACGCGGACAGCGTGGCGGGCGAGAGCTGGCGTTCGTCCGCCAGATGCTTCAGAAAGTCGTCGACGTGATCCTGGGCGGACACCGTCCGTTCAGCCGACTTCCGCCGCCTCGACCCGCGGCGCCGCCTCGACCCCATGCGCCTCCATCCATCCGAGGAAGTCGGACTGCGCGCGCTCCGCCAGCAGTTCACGTTTCTGGCGCTTGTCCCGCACACGGGTGGGTAGCGGCTCGACCAGGCCCCAATTCGAGTTCATCGGCTGGAACCGGGACGGCTTCGCATCCCGCAGGTACCGATACAACGCACCCAGCATGGTCGTCGGGGGAGGGAGAGCCGGATCAAGGCCTCGCAGAACGCGGTCCATGTTGATGCCGGCCAGGATGCCCGAGGCCGCGGACTCGGTGTAGCCCTCCACCCCGGTGAGCTGCCCGGCAAAAATCAGATCCTGGCGATCGGACAGACTTCCGTGCGCCGTCAGCCGCTCCGGAAAGTTCAGGTAGCTGTTCCGGTGGATCGAGCCCCAGCGGAGGAACTCCGCGTCGGCCAGTCCGGGGATCATGGTGAAGACGCGGCGCTGCTCGCCGATCCGCAGACGCGTCTGGAAGCCAACCATGTTCCACATCTGTCCAGCTCGATCCTCGCGGCGAAGCTGCACGACCGCCCAGGGTCGCTCGCCCGAACGGGGGTCGGTCAGGCCGACCGGCTTCATGGGGCCGAAGCGCAGCGTATCATGCCCGCGGTCCGCCATGACCTCGACGGGAAGGCAGCCTTCGAAGTACGGGACCGCATCCCAGTCGTGCCCTTCGTGTGCCTCCGCAGCACGGACGGCCTCGATGAACGCGTCGTACTCTTCGCGGCTCATCGGACAGTTGAGGTAATCCGCATCCTGGTCGTACCGTCCGGCCGCGAAGACGACTGTCTCGTCCAGACTGTCGCGATGAAGGATCGGAGCGATGGCGTCGAAGAAGGCGAGCCCGCCATCTCCCAGAGCCTTCTCGATCGATTTCGACAAGGCGTTTGACGTGAGGGGTCCGGTCGCGACGATGGCGGGGCCCGACGGCAGCGTCGCACACTCCTCCCGAACGACCTCCACGGTTCCGGCGTCTTCGATGCCCTTCGTCATGGCGGCTGCGAACAGCCCACGGTCCACGGCCAACGCGGCTCCGGCGGCCACGCGGGACTGGTCGGCGGCCTCCAACAGAAGCGAACCCAGCGCTCTCATCTCGCGCTTCAGTTGGCCGTGTGCGTTCGCGGGGTCTTCACTCTTGAACGAGTTCGTGCACACCAACTCTCCGAGGTCCCCCGTCTGGTGCGCGTTCGTCGTACGGACAGGGCGCATCTCGACGAGTCGAACGCGGTGACCGAGCCGGGCGAGTTGGAGGGCAGCCTCGCACCCCGCCAACCCACCACCGACGACGGTCACCGGAGTCGGAGTCACGACGACTTCTTCTTCCCAGCCGTCCGCCCACCGCGGCCCTTCCCCTTCCGGGCGGCGGCTTTCGCAAGTAGCTCCACGGCCTCGTCCAGCTCCACGTCCAACGGATCGGTTCCCTTCGGGACGTTGGCGTTCACCGTTCCATCGGTCACGTACGGGCCGTACCGACCCGAAAGCACGACGACGTCCTTGCCGCTCCTGGGGTGGGCGCCAAGCTCCTTCAGCGCCGCGCGTTTCCCGGCCTTCTTGTCCGCAATGAGCTTCAAGGCTTCGTCGAGTTCGACGGTCCAGAGCTGTTCCGGTCCGGCCAGGCTGGCGAAGGTCTTCTCCAGCCGGACGTAGGGACCGTATCGACCGAGACCTGCCTCCACGACCTTCCCGGACTCAGGGTCCGTTCCGACCGGACGCGGCAGAGACAGCAATTTGACCGCATACGAGAGGTCGATGTCGGACGGCTCCTTCCCCTTTGGAAGACTGGAGCGCTTCGGTTTCTCGTCTTCCGACTCCGGCTCGAGCTCCACATACGGCCCGTACGGTCCGACTTTGAGTTTGACCGCCCGGCCATGCTCGGGGTGCATCCCCAGCTCCTCGCCCTCCGGAGCGGGACCATCGAGAGACCGGGTGTTCTTGCACTCCGGGTACCCCGAGCAGCCCAGGAACCGCCCGAAGCGATTCCATTTGACGAGCATCGGGCGACCGCACTTCTCGCACTCCTCGCCCTCTGCCCGGAGGATCTCGAGGATGATGTCGTCGGAGACGGCCGCCCCTTCCTCGAGACGCGCCTTGAAGCGGGGGTAGAAGTCACCCAGCACCGCTCGCCACCCCACCTCGCCCTCCTCGACCCGGTCGAGTTCTCCCTCCATCCGGCTGGTGAAGTCGACGTCGAAGATGTTCGGGAAGATGCGCACCAGCAGCTTCACCACGACCTCGCCGAGGTCCGTCGGATGGAACCGCTTCTGTTCCAGATCGACGTACCCACGGTCGGTGATCGTGCTCAGGATCGCGGCATAGGTCGAAGGGCGCCCGATGCCGAGTCGCTCCAGGTCCTTCACCAGGCTGGCTTCCGAGAAGCGCGGGGGCGGCTGCGTGAAGTGCTGGCGCGGCTCGATTGACTCGAGGTCGCTTTCGTCGCCCTCCTCCATGGCGGGGAGGGGTTCGAGGTCGTCGAGTCGCTTGTGCTCGCCTGCCTCGACCGCCTCCAGGTACAGGCGTGTGAAGCCCTGGAACTTGACCACGGATCCCGTGGCACGAAAAAGGTAGGACCGTCCGGAGGCGCCCGGCAGATCGAAGTCCAGCGTGGTCGTGTCGTAGATCGCAGGCGACATCTGGCTCGCGACGAAGCGAAGCCAGATGACCTCGTAGAGGCGCGCTTGATCGGACTCGAGGTAGCGCGCGGCCTCGGACGGGTGGAGGGTGGCGTCGGTGGGCCGGATGGCTTCGTGGGCCTCCTGGGCGCCCTTGGACTTCTTCCCGCCCCACAGGCGGGGAGCCTCGGGCACGTACGCGTCGCCGAACTCCCCGGTGATCCATTCCCGGGCCTGTCCCACGGCCACGGGCGATACGCGTGTCGAGTCGGTCCGCATGTACGTGATGAGTCCGACGGTCCCCCTCTTTCCCACTTCCTGTCCCTCGTACAGCCGCTGTGCCACCGACATCGTCCGGCGGGCCGAGAAGCCGAGACGCTTGGCGGCCTCCTGCTGCAGGGTCGAGGTCGTGAAGGGCGCCGCCGGGTTCTTCCGCCGCTCACGCCGCTTCAGGTCGGTCACGCGGAACGGCACGTCCTTCACCTCAGACAGGACGGCCTGCGCTGCCTCTTCGTCACCCAGTGTGAAGGCCTTCCCGCCGATCTTGTGCAGCCGTGCGTCGAACTTCTGTCCGTCACGCTGGAGGTGCGCCGTGATCGACCAGTACTCCTCCTCAATGAAGGCGCGGACCTCGTCTTCCCGCTCGCAGATGAGCCGGAGCGCAACGGTCTGAACGCGCCCTGCGGACAGGCCCGGCCGGATCGGCTTCCACAGGAGCGGGCTGACCTGGTAGCCAACCAGTCGGTCGAGGATCCGACGCGCCTGCTGTGCCTCCACCTTCTTCATGTCGATCGGGCCGGGCCGCTTCAGCGCCTCGAGAATCGCGCCCTTCGTGATCTCCCTGAACTCCACCCGCTGGAACCGGTCGGGATCGTCGGTCGTCTCGAAGCCGAGCTGCTCGGCCACGTGGTAGGCGATGGCCTCACCTTCACGGTCGGGGTCGGTGGCCAGAATCACGTGGTCCGCTTTCTTGGCCTTCCCCTTCAACTCCGTGATCACCTTGGCCTTGCCTCGGATCGTCACGTACTTCGGCTCGAAGCCGTGCTCCACGTCGACACCCAGCTCCTTCTTGGGCAGGTCTCGCACGTGCCCGACCGAAGCGGCCACGTCGTACGCACTCCCCAGGTAGCGCCCGATCGTGCGGGCTTTGGCGGGGGATTCGACGATAACGAGATTCTTGGCCATTCGGTGTCAGCTATCCGGGTTCAAGTCGTGGGTCGGGCGGAGGATCGCGACGATCCGCCGCGTCACATCTTCCGGGGAAAGTCCGGTCGTGTCCACCTCATGCTGCGCTCTAGCGTAGTGCGGTTCCCTCTCGGCGAGGAGGGCTCGAGCGGTTTCGGCCGGTGACTCCGTCTTCAGGAGAGGACGGAGACGGCCACTCGACGTTACCCGCCGGATGGCCTCGTCCACCGCAACGCGCAACCACACCGACGCCGTTCCCGTCGGGAGCGCCTCGAGGCGCCCGGCATGGACGGCCCACCCCCCTCCCGGTGCAAGTACGACGCCGTCCCGCGCGAGCAGCTCCGATCCGACCTCTGCCTCGATCTCGCGGAAGCGGGCCTCGCCGTACTCCTCGAAAAGGTCGGCAATCGACTTCCCGGTGCGGTCGACAATGACCTCGTCGAAATCGATCGAAGACCAGCCGAGAGCACCAGCCACCAGAGGAGCGACCGTGGTCTTGCCGCACCCCATGAATCCGACGAGGACCACGCGGCGCACCTCCGCCGTCACCGTTCGCCGAACCCCCGCCCGGTGAGGTGCTCCACGTACGAGTCGAAGTTCCGGCGCATCTCGTCGAGGGAGTCGCCACCGAACTTCTCGAGGAGGGCGTCGGCCAGCACCAGGGCGACCATGGCCTCCCCGACCACGGCAGCGGCGGGCACGGCGCAGACGTCACTGCGCTCCACGGCCGCGTCACCCGCGCTCCCGTCCCGCAGGTCGACGCTGGGAAGTCGGGAACGCAGCGTCGCAATCGGCTTCATGGCGCCGCGCACGACCAGCGGCTCGCCGGTGGTGATCCCACCCTCCAGCCCGCCGGCACGGTTCGAGGCCCGGGTCATGCCGCCGCCTCGCTGGTGCTCCTCGTCCCGAACGATGGGGTCGTGCACGCGGGAGCCCGGGCGCCGGGCGCCCTCGAAGCCGAGCCCCAGTTCGACCCCCTTGATGGCCTGGATCGACATCACCGCGCCCGCCAGCCGACCGTCCAGCTTCCGATCCCACGAGACATGTGAGCCCAGACCGACCGGGACGCCGGTGGCGACCACTTCGAACACGCCTCCCAGCGTATCGCCTCGTTCCTTGGCCGCGTCGATCTTCGCCATCATGGCGGTCGCGGTGGCCTCGTCGAGGCATCGGACGGGGCTTTCGTCAACCGCCGCGTTCAGCGCCCGTGGAACGGCGTGGTCGTCGTCGATGTGTACCGATCCGATCGATACAACATGGCTTCCCACTTCCACGCCGAACGCACGCAGAAGCGTTTTCGCCACGGCCCCGCACGCGACCCTGGCCGCCGTCTCCCGTGCCGAAGCCCTCTCCAGGATGTCCCGCACATCGCGGCGGTCGTACTTCAGCGCCCCGGCGAGATCGGCATGACCGGGCCGGGGAAGGTAGTGGGGACGAAGCGCCTTCGGATTCCCGTCCGGCGGTGGGGCCTCGTGCCCCATGGCCGTCGTCCAGTTCTCCCAGTCGCGATTCCAGATCAGGAGCGCGAGCGGCGATCCCAGCGTCTCCCCCAGTCGAACGCCACTCATGACCTCGGCACGGTCCGACTCGATCTGCATGCGCCGGCCGCGCCCGTATCCGCCCTGGCGCCGGCGTAGCTCCGGATCGACATCCTCCTTCATCGACAGCGGGAGACCCGCCGGGAGGCCCTCGAGAAGGGCCACCAGGCCGCGACCGTGGGATTCGCCGGCCGTCCGGAAGATCAGGCGGTGCATCGGGTAGCTATCTCGTGGAACAGAGCGGGAGGGAGCACGACCGGAGCCGGGTGAAGGTGAGCGCCGAGTATATCTCAGCCCGCAAACCCGTCCAACCCCGCCACCGTGCCGGCGCCGCCACGCAGAATGGGCACGGCGCCCCTGAGTCCGGAGACCCGGGGGCGCCGGGACTCCCGGACGCGGGCGTCAACGCGACGGGTGATTCCGAAGCACATCACTCTTGCGGACGTTGATGACGACCACCCCACCCACCGACGTGGTGCCGTAGAGCTTGAGGACGACACAGCGATCCTCCGTGCCCCCGGCGCCACCATCCTCCGGCCATGGGTTCAGGAAGTCTCCGCCCTGGAAGATCTGGATGGCCTCACCGATGGTCCGATCGACCTGGTCCGTGACGACCTGTGCGGCACACTGCAGCGGCGCACCCGACTCGTCGACGTTGTCCTCCGCGAACGGAAGTGACGCGCGGAGGGGCCCGACCACCTGATCACGGATGAACAGCCTTCCCGTCCGCCGGAACCGGAACGTGTCGTAGATGTCGATCGTGCCGGAACTGGTGCCGATGAATGCGAGGTGAGTGTCGGGACGGTAGGTGCCGGCCGTGTTCGTCAGAGACTGCGCGTCCGCGTGCAAGGGATGGAGCACCGCACCGGCTCCCCCGGAGATTTCGAGATCGGGACTCCCCTGGAGGCGGAGATCCGTGGTGAAGAAGGCGACCTGGCCGACGCCCCGCACGACACCCATCGTGCCGTCGTAGTTCAGCCCGATCCCTTTCACCTGCTCGCCCGCATTCGTCATGAGGTCAGTGACCTCGATGTGGCTGCTGATGATGTCGTTGCGGGCCTCGTACATGATGATCCGACCGACCGGCTCCACGCTGCCCTCCCCGAACACCACCCAGCCACCGTCTCCAGAGGCGGATACGAAGGTGGTGTCGGAGAAGCCGACGTTCTGCACGCTCCACTTCCCCCCGGCGACCGCGAAGATATCCGAACCGGCCGCGCGGATCTCGTTGACGGCGGAGTCCGGGGGCGCGTTCGACACATTGAACGTGTTCGACAGGTCTCCGGGAACGTGATCCTCGAGGAAGAGTTCCCCGCCCCCGCCCGCCGCATCCACGTGCGCGATCGCGGTGAAGTTCTCGCTCTGCTCCAGGGCCGCATGTTCGACGAAGATCTTGACCTCGGGTTGGAGATATCCGTCCCGGACCTCCGCCTTGCGAATCGTCCCGACCTGATCGAGCACCTCGACCACGCGCGTCGAGTACAACACCCGGCCGGTCGAATCGCGCGCAACGAACTGAGGACGATCCGAGAAGCCGAGCGCGTCCACTTGCGGGTGGTGCGTCACATCGTACGTGAGCGTGCCCGTATCGTCTTCGACCTCTTCCACATCGAAGAGCACGACGTCGGGTGTCAGGAGGCGACGGACGTTGTCCTCCATCGCTCCGATACCTGTCGCGTCGCCCAGATACACGTTCGAGAGGTTCGTCCCTCCGGAATTCCCGACCTGAACGGTATCTCCGCACCCGGGCGTTGGGCTGAGCGGTGGACAGTTGTTCAACGTCAGCCCCCACGGCGCCGACCCCACCCCGATCGGATCCAGGAACAGCTCGTCCTGGAGCCGGAAGACCTCGATCTGATTCTCTTCGATGTTGGTCAGCAGCAGGTTCCGACGCACGGTGTCGACCACGGCATCCATGATCAGACCGCCCTGCGGCAACAGCACGGTCCGCCCGGCCACGACCGAACGTGTGATCCGTTCCCCGGTGCGGTTCAAGGCCACGCGCTCCCCCGTCGGAAGCGTCGAGCATGGGAGCGACTGCAGCGTGTCGAGTCCAACCGACGCGGCACAGTTGCCATCACCGTCGACCATGAAGGTCGTCAGTTCGAACGTGAGCGTGTCCGGGAGGTTCAGGGAGTCGACGTTGAACGGTTTGAAGGAGAAAGACGTGGTGAGCGTTCCCGTCCTCGGCGGGCTGAAGCTCCGCTGGCCCGATCGGACGACGGTGTCGCTCCTCGATGGAGAGATCCCGAGCACGGTGTACCCGGCCACCACCACGCCCGAACCCTGGCTGTCGTCCGTCCCCGTAATCTGGAGCGTGACCGAGTCCTGCAACTCGAGCCGCGCAGGCGCCACCTCGGTATGGCGGAGCCGAGGCGCGATCGTGTCGCCGACTCCACCGGCGATGACGTCCAGCAGGACAGGTCCGGCCTGCCCGGCCACATCCAGATTGTTTCGCGCCACGGCGGTGACCGCGATGCTCCCGATCGCGTTCGCCGGGATCGGAATGATGGTGTCGAGCAGGACGGAGTCCTGCGGAGGATTGACCGGCAGGACGACGGACGCTTCGAAGGCACCGGTCACGTCGAGCCGCACCTGAATGATCCCCAGCGGATCCTTGGCGAGGACGCGCGCGCTCAGGTTGAGACCGGCCTGGATGCTCTCGCCCTCAACGATATCGAGGAGCAGGACATCGGGGCCGCCGAGGATCAGATCGACCGTGTCGGCCGAGATGTTCCCGACGGAGTCGGACGCCTCCACGATGATCTGAGCGGTCTCTTTGACGGAGTCCGGAGTCGCGAGGATGTAGCGCGTGAGCGTCGTGTCCGTCACGACCGGGTCAAAGGTGATGACCTTCTCCTCGAATCGCTGAACCACCTCGTCCGTGCCCAGATCGATATCACCGCGTTGGGCAATACCGAAGAAGCGTACGGATTGTACGCCCACATCGTCGGAGACCTGGACCGACACGAACACCGAGTCGCCGAGTGGCTTGGCGGACAAGGAGTCGCCGCGTGGCGAGTTGATGGCCACGGTCGGTGCCTCGACGTCGGCGTCTTCCTCGGTTTCGACGGTTACGCGGGGTGCGCTGAAAATGTTCTCACCATCGCAGGCCGCGACAACCAGGACCCCGCTCATCGCACCCGCCGTCACCAGCAGACGTAGTCGGTTCATGACGTGCATTTCGTATCGCTCCCGATCGACCCGATCAGTTCAGGCCGCGCACGATGTGCGGCGTCACGAGGATGATCAGATCACGCTGGACCTGCTGTTCACGCGTCTGTCGGAAGAGGCGCCCGATGAGCGGAAGATTCATCAATAGCGGAATTCCCGAGCGAACCTCGGTCCGCTCGCTCTGCACGAGCCCCGCGATCACATGGGTCTCGCCGTCACCGATGAGGACGCGTGTCGTGGCCTCCTGCGTCTGTTTGATGAATCCAACGTCCGAGTCGGCCAGATCGGCCGCTGAACGTTCCACGCTGAGCTCCAGCAGGATGTCTCCGTTCGCCGTGACGTGGGGCGTCGCCTCAAGGATGATACCCGTCTCCTCGAGAGCCACCTGGGCGGTCGGGAACGTTCCACCCTGACCGCCCCCTGACCCGGCATCGATGGTCCGGACCGGCACGTCGGTACCCACCTTCAGGCGTGCGGTCTGGTTGTCGAGAACCGTCGTCTGAGGCTCGGCCTGGATGTCACTCAGGTTCACGGACGACAGAGCGTCGATGAACGAGATGAGCTGATGGCGTCCGATGACCAGGGACGTGAGCAGCGACAGGGTGGGGCTCGCGACGCGCGAGTTCGCGTTTCCGAGGGCCGCGACGGAGTTCCCACCGAGGAGAACGAGGGCCTCGCCCTGAGCGATCTCCTCATCGTCGTCGATGAAGCCGTTGCCGTTGCTGTCGAACGCGCCGGACGACAGTTCGTTGAGCTGGTTGCCTCGCGAATCCTTCAACTCGTACGTCACGCCAAGCTCGTTCAGATCCGTGCGGTTCACGAAGATGATCTTGGCGCGGATGTTCACCTGAGGCGTGCGCACGTCAAGGTCCACCAGAAGTGCACGAACTGCGTCCTGCACCCGCTGGATGTCCGACACGATCAGCGTGTTGGTGCCCTGCCCGCTCGTGACGCTGCCGCGCTCCGAGAGGAGCGGCTGGATGGCCGTCTGCAGCTCGGAGGCCGTCCCGTAGTTGATGCGGTACGCCACCGTGCGGATCGGCTCGACCGCCTCACGGTCGTTCAGGTCACCGATGTTGTCGACCACGATGATGCCGTAGTCGTCCTCTTCCGCCACGAGCCCGTGCCGGGACAGGATGGCACGCATGGCCACGTCCCACGGCTGGTCCCGGATGTCCGCGGTCACCAGACCTGTGACGTTCGAGCCCGGTACGATCGAGCGCCCGGAAAACGCCGCGAACGAGAGCAACACGTCCTGGATGGGGGTGTTCGTGAACTGGATCGAAATCCGACGCGCCTGGCTCTGTTGCTCCTGGCCGGGCCGCGCGCCGCGCCTCGGGAAGTCGGGGCTGGTGCGCTCGCCCGCGATCGCCCTGGGCGGGCTCCGTGGGGCCGCCACGGTCCGCTCCGACGTACCCACCGGCGTGCCGGACGTCCATGCCTCGAAGGCACCCTCCGGATTGGCCATGGTGATGCGGAGCCCGTTCGGCTCCGGCGCCACGCTGTAGACCGTCTTCTCGCTGAGCACCAGGACGACCCGTACGACGTCGGCTGAATACTGGCTCGTACGGATCGAGCGGATGCCACCACGGTTCAGATCAGCGAACTCGTCTCGCGGCAACTCGTGCCGCGATCCCATGAGGTCGACCACCAAGCGATGGGGTCCCTCCATGAGAAAGTCGCGGTAATCCACGGAACCCTCGACGGCAATGAAGACGCTCGTCTGCGACGCCATGGAGGAGACGGACAGCTCCGTCACGGGTCCTCCGAGAGCCACGACCGCGCCCGTGAGTAGGGCATAGATCGGAATCATTCGGGGCCTCCAGTGCGGCGGGTCTGCAACTGCATGATTCTCTGCTCCGTAAGTCCGAATTCAGCGACTTCCACAACGATCCGATCGCTGAGGATTTCGACGATCCGGATGTTTCCGATGGATTGCCCTTGCTTCAGGTACCACGCGTTCCCATCCGGAGAGACGGTCACGCTCGACCCATCCTCCGACGTCGTCACGGTGCTGGTACCGAGGATCGCCACCCGCGACCCCGGTTCCTCGGAAAAGATGATGCCCATGAGGCGAACCTGTTCGATGCGCGGGCCGCCCTCACCCGATGCGGCCAACGCCTGGAACGGATTGCGCCGTGGGAAGGACGGATAGGCGAAGACCTCCCGCTCGAACACGAGTTCGGTCGGCGGCATCGGCGGACCGGCGGGCGGGTCCTGAGCCCGTACGACCGACGGCGCCGCGGCCAGGCCGAAGCCGAGCACGAGATAGGGCAGATAGTGGTGCAACCGTCGACGACTCACGGGGTGCCTCCTTCGCCAGGCGCCGGGGGGGGCAGCGCATCGGGCAGCACGAACGTTTCGATTCGAAAGGTCGCCAACACCGGACTCTCCATCTCCGGAAACACCTCGGGACGATCGAACGGAGTGAGGTCGAGCTCCACCGTCGTCACGATCCGGGGCAGGCTCGCCACCTCGGTCAGGAAGCGCGCCACATCGTGGTACTCACCGACCACGGCCATCTCGTACGAACTCTTGTTGTAGAACGCTCCCTGCTCGACCGGCTCGGGATTGAACCGGTTCTGTTCCACACCGGATCTGCGCGCGCGCTCGGCCACGTCATCGAGAAGTCCAGGAACCTCTTCGCTCGCGGGGATCAGCCGCTCGAGCGCCGCCACATGTCTCTCGTAGAGAGCCGTGGTCTCGTCCATGTTTCCGCCACCGCGAGCCGCGATCACCTGTGCACGACGGTTCTGCGTCTCGATCGTCTCGAGTCGCGCCTGGCTGGCCACGACCTCTTCACGTTGCCCGCTGTACCAGAACGCGTGAAACGGATAGAGCGCGAGGAGGAGGACCGCCCCAATGAGCATGGCGTTCCTCTGCTTCGGATCGTCCGGGATGATCTTGGCCATCGGTCAGCCCTCCACCGTGTCGGGCACCGCCATCTGCGTCGACACGTTGTCGAGCAGAGGTACGGTCTCGAGAAGCTCGATCGGCGGCGCGACGTAGGTCACGGTCAAGTCGAACTGGTAAACGACATCCTGCGCGTTGCCACCGTCCAAAGTAGCTTGCTCGTTCCGCTCCAGATTCACGCCACGGAAGAAGGACGACGCTTCGAGTTGCCGCATGAAGTTGGTGATGGCGAACGTGCTCCCCGCTTGGCCCGAGATCCGGACCTGCAGGGGATCGGCCCCCAGGTAGGTCATCTCGCGCAACCACATGAAGTCGGGGAGCGCGCGGGCCACCTCGTCCAGCACATGAGGCCAGACGTAGCGGTCCGCGTCGATCTCCTGAATGATGGCCACCCGCTGGGCGATCGAATCACGCCGAGCGGTGAGTTGAGTGGTGCGCTCGATGATATCCGCGAACCGTAGGGAGTCCTGGATTGCGCTGTCCAAGGCGACCTGGACCTCTTCGCGGTCACCGGACACGCCCATGAAGAGCCACGCCATCAGTCCCAGGGACAGGATCCCGGCCGCTACCGCACCCAGGATGTAAGGATCGGTCGGCAGGCCGCCGCCGCCCCCACCCCCGAAGCTGGGCCGGGACAGCGAGAAACCGCGCCCCGAGGAGCGCTTCTTCCCGCCTGGTAGCAGATTGACTTCAATCACGTGTCTCGTCCCGTCCTTGGCGCATCAATGGCGCAATGCCAGCCCGAGGGGGAGAAGCAGCATCGGCGCTGCCTCGTCGATGGAGACCTCGTTCGACGCCTCCGTCTGAACCGGCACCCGCTCGAATGGATTGACCTGGGCGGTCTCCACATTCATACGACCGCCGAGGGCCCGTACCATGCCCGGAATCCGGGCCCCGCCCCCACTCAGGAAGATCTTCCCGAGCGTCTCGCCATCGTCTCGCGTCATGAGGAAGGCGCTCGCGCGCTCGATCCCGACGGCCACTTCATCGGCCGAAGCGGACACGAAGCGCTCCAGATCGTCGACCGTATCCCGGGCCTGCACCACATCCTCGGCCTGCTCCGCCGTGAGGCCACGCTCCCTTTGGAGATCCTCTCGCAGTTTCCGCGAACCGAAGGGGATATCCCGGGTCAGGATCGGGACTCCATCCTCGAGGATGTTCACGTTGGTGGTTTCGTGGCCCACGTTGACCAGCGCCACGATCCCCTCCTGGTCGTCCGGATAGTTGAAGCCGAAGGCGTTGTGAAGCGCAAAGGCATCGACGTCGATGATCGTGGGGTTGACCCCGGCGTCCTGGAGCAGCCCCACCTTGTTGTCTACCAGCTCACGCTTCGCCGCCACGAGCAGGACCTCCATCTGGAGCCCTTCGTCGTGGGGGTTCAGGATCTGGAAGTCCAATTCCACACTCTTGATATCGAACGGCACGTGTTGCTCGGCCTCCCAGCGGATGACCTCGCGCGCGTCGGACTCCTTCATCCGATCCATCTCGATCTTCTTGATGATGACGTCGTGGCCGCCCACGGCCGTCACGACGTCCGCTCCCTTCATTCCCAGATCCTGAAAAAGGCCTCGGACGGTGTCGGAGACGAGCCCGTAGTCCATGATCTCCCCTTCCACGATCGCGTCGGGAAGGAGAGGCCGCATGGCCACTCGGGATACCTCCGGTTGGTCGCCGGAGTGATCCACCTCGACGAGCTTCACGAACCCGGACCCGATGTCCAGGCCGATCGAACTCCGACTTCGGCCAAACAGACCCATGCGCTCGTCCGATTCAGAGAAGAAAGAGAAACAAATTTTCCCGCGAATACATCGACCACCTTACCACTGAATTCCAAGCCTTGTCAAGAAGATTGTCCACATCGGGTAAACATCAGTTTTTGGTAAACATTTGATCCAAAGCCGGGCGGTAGAACGGCCGGCGACAGTGGGGGGACCGTCGCCGGCCGGTGGGGGAACCGGGCCGATTTTTTGTGTCTCGTACCGCCCTACTCCTCAGTTTGCCACGTTTGTCAGGTCGATCCAACTGCGCATCGCGAGCGGGCGGATCTTGGTCAGCGAACTGTTATTGAGGAGAGCTCGTTCGATCGCACAGCTCGAGTAGGTGATCACGGCGTTCCCGAGCACGACGTTCTCGTCGAGGGACACGTTCGCCGCGACCACGCCACCCCAGAAGTGACCACCCGATCCGTTCGTCCAGAGCTGCCCCTTGATGAAGACGGGGCCGTAGAACTCGAAGCCTCCGTTCACTTTCACGTCATCCTCGATCATCAGGATTCCCTGCCCGTACCCTGAATTCAGGATGAACTGGCTCGAGTTGTTGATGTAGATGATCGGGAAGTATAAGAAACACGGGGATAGGGGATCGAGGGGGTCGCCCCAGTTCGTGTCGATCGACGTGTCGCAGGTGCCGCCGCTCACCGAAGGACCTATGGCACCACTCGGCGAACCGTTGATCTTGATGTCCGCGATCGCGATCATGTCGTCCCAGGTCAGGTCACCGAACGTGGTGAGAGACTCCGTCGTGATCGTCGTGTCCTCATCGAAGATCGGCGTGCCGGTCATGTTCCCTTCGATCTTATTCCGGTTGCCGTTCCAGTTGATGTTGCTCGTATCGTTGATGAGGAGGCCTGGCTTGTCCGTGAGCGTGGATGGGTCGCAGTACGAGCCCCAGTTCGCGAGCCCCCCGTTGCTTCCATCGGGGATCTCGTCGATCCCGTGGATCTCCGAGTTACCTCCGTACTTGAGGCTCCCCTGTGTGGTCAGGGCCGCCGGCGGCGAGATGTTGGCCGTATTGAGGCGTGTGATCAGCCCCACGCGGCGCGTCGCCCCGGCCCACATGGCGCCCCCCTGCGTGATCTCGGCCTCGGAGTCGAGGTAGAAAAGCCGGGCGGTAAGGCGTGTCGCGGATACTCTGGTGATTCCCACGGTGACGGTGTCGACCAGGGTTGTCGTGTCCCAGGTCGCGAGGCTTGTCAGCGACGACGTCTCGTTCACCAACACGTTGTTGATGGCCGATTGGGCGAGGTTCCGGGCCATGGCGGCATGCTCGGTCGCCACCCCGATCCTCACCTCCTGGCGAGCCATGTAGAAGCCACCCGTCACGAGAACACCGACGATGACGAGGCCACCGATCGCGGCGGGCAGGGCAAAACCTCTCGTGCGTGGACTGCTCATGTTCGTATCCTCAGCGTGGCGTTCAATTGCGTGTATAGATGCGGGCGGTGATCGAGTCGGAGACGGGCTGATTCCCGGCCCCAAGGACGCCGGAAGCGGTACGGATGGTCACCAGAATCTGCCGAACATCCGCGGCGACCGTGGTGGTGGCCCCGTTCCCGTCGAGGTAGCTGAACGCCACCCCGTTCGACGACTTCACCGGGCCCACCACCGGAACGGCTGAGCCGGTCGTGCGCCGCCCGAGGTACGACTCTCCGTTGATCTGGTAGAGGCCGTAGGTATACCGCTCGAAGCTCCGGATCGAAGCTCCGACAAGGACGGTGTCATTCGTGAACAGCGTGGACTGGCCCGTGAAGGTCAGTTCCTGGGCACTCTGGGAAGCGCAAAACTTGGTCGTATCGACCGCCGTGACCTTCGTGCTCAGCCACACGTCGTCGCCGGCCATCGTCACGTTGTTGTCCGCAAAGACGAAGGTCGAATCATTGGTCGTGAACCAGTCTCCGACCCGAATCACCGTCAGCTTGGGCTGCGCCGTGAAATCGACGGCGCAGGTTACACCGAACTTTCGCATCGTCCGGATCGTCAGGGAGTCGGCCCCCATGGCCAGCAGGTCCCCGCCTTGCGCGCTGATCTCTCTGAGCTCGGAGCTCAGGAGATCGAGCGCGGCGCGCGTGGTCTGCTGTCCCTGGATCTTGGCGTTCTGGGCCGTATACGTCCGCTGATTCGTGATGAGGATCTGCAGACTGGCCATCACGACGACCGTGCCGAGAACGACGACGACCAACAGTTCAACGAGTGTGAACCCCCGTCGGCCGCTCATGGGCGCAACAATCTGTACTCGAAGGTGTCCGGTACGGCCGGAGCGAGCATCGGGAACGGGTTCCCGGCGGTCGTGTGAAGCCCGGGCCCCATGGTGACGATCTGAACGACCTTCGACTGGGCTCCGGTTCCGGCCGACCAGGAAACGTTGAACACCCCGATCGAATCGGATCCGGTCGTCACCGAGTCGAAGGCCATGGCCTGGACGCGCTCAATCACCGACTGAAGGGCGGCCGACCTCTCCGACATGACATCGGCCAGTGTGACCTGCCGCACGATATACGCCGTCGTACCCCCGAGACCCAGTACGCCCACCGCGAGAATGATGATCGCGACGACGACCTCCACCAGGGAGAAACCCGCAGCGGACCGCTGGGGGCCGTCCCGGGTCGAATCGAACCGTGCACCCGACGGAGGCATCATCAGTACACCAACTGTCCGAGGGGAAGGATCTCTACGGACGTCGAGTCCGTTCCCGCCCAGAACTCCACCCGTGTCGCCGAGGTGAAGTTGTTGCAGTTCTCGTCCGCGAAGCCCCGCGAGTTCATACAGACCCGGACCGTTACAGGCGTCGCGCGGATGTCGACGCCGAACTCGCCCGAATACCGGATCATCTCCAGCCGCGTCCCGGATTCGGTCTCCAACACGAGGCTGTCCCCGGTCGGGTAGGCCGTCAACCGAACGTTTTCTCCCTGCTCGATGGCCTGGGCCCGAGCCCGAGCGTGTAGCGCCACATAGGTATTCCGAGCCCCACTGACGGCGAAACGACCGCGCACACTCCCGTAGCTGGTCAGGGCCATGCTCGTCAGGACGCTCCCAATGAGAATCACCACGACCAACTCGATGATGGTAAATCCAGTGCGTCCACGAACCATGAGGGTTCCGTAGGGGAGTGCGCGAAGTAGTCACGGTTCTTGAAAGACCAAGTTCCGTGCCAGCGAAAACGCCAATATTCACGCGACATATGGCGCCCGTAAAGGACGTCGTTCCGCACTTTTTTCCGGAAGGCGAAAAAAGTACCTCACCGGATCGGGCCCAGTCGCCCCCACCCCGGGACCGGAATCGAGGGAAAGCGACTCCCCGCGAATCGCAGCGCTCGAACCGCTCGGCACGCGGAGCCGATCACCTGGCCGTCCTCGACGAGCGCTCCCCCAGACGCTCGTACGTAACCCTCGAAGATAGCGCCTTCGGTGACGACGAGCCGACCGGAGAGCAGGACGACGCCCGCGAAGTGGGCGCCCCCCGAGAGTTCAAGGTCGCCGTCCACCACAAGGAGGCCCTGCCCGCTCCCCGCATCCAGACGCAGATCGCCTTGACGCATCAGCGCGACGAATCGACCGCCGCACGGAGAGGCGGGCGGACCGGCAGGGTCACCCCAGTTGGTGAGTCCCGGAACACAAACGCCGCCCCGTCGGACCGACGCGGGCGTGACGCGTGGGCTTTCAAACGACTCCAGGAACGCGCCAAGGGACGGTCCGTCCATCAGACCGAGGCCCGGGAGACCCGTCGGCGACCCGACCGATCGGTCGAGCGGAGCCGGGATGGAGCCGAGCGGCGGGCAAACGGAAGCCGTGACCCCGGACGGACGCGCGTTCCACCCCGTGGCGTCGATCTTCTCCATGCCGGTGACCGACGCATCCGAACCCACCTCCACCACCCCACCGGCGGCTTCCACTCGCGCGACGGGGTCGAGACGCCACATCAGGCCCGCGGACCGGACCGAAACGCGCCGGCGCCTGTCCCAGCCGACGACCTGAGCGAGCCGGAGTTCCGAGTCCAGGGGACGTACCTCGGCCTCGAAGCCACCGCCGGGGTGGTCGCTGCCCCAGGACCACCCGCCGTCCCCGTCGACCGGACCGGTGTCCCCCGCAGGCAGTGCCCGCGCAGCCGTTTCGATCAGGCCCGACTCCGCCGCCACGCGGGCCTCCAGCAACGAGAACGAGGCATGGCTGGACGCGACTTCGAACCGCGCCAGGAGAAGCGCCCCGTGTGCGGCGAGGGCCATCGCGACCATGGCCATCACCACCCCGGCCAGGACGAAACCGCCCCGGAGCCGCCGGGGCCGCGCGCGGATCATCGGCCCATCCAGACGAGCCACGGCACCGTGTCGCCCATGAGGACCACGGAAAGCGCGGCCGCCGTAAAGCGGGCGGTCGGACTCACCACCTCGGGCGTGAGCGGTTGTCTGCCCGAGCGACCCCGCCTGTACCTTACGGCCCCGCCGGTCAGATGGTAGCTGCCCCGCTCGAAGTATCGACCCACCCGGAAGTCGACCGGAGCGGGCTCCAGTCGCCAGCGGTAGACGCGCCCGCCGCTACCGGGGCATGGTTCGGTCGACGGATTACTCGCCATGAGGGCGGCGACCGCGACGCCTCCCCCCGCCGACAGCCAGACCACCGAGTCCTTGGCAGGATCGGGCTCCCGGAGGCCGACCGCTCGCACCAGAACCGAGGCGCCGCCGGGCGCGGCGGGACCGCACGACGTGGCAATGCCGCGAGCGACCCGAAGCGCGGCCGAATCGGACCCGATGCTGAAGGCGCCGAGGGAGTCGGTCCACGCTCTCCACTCGGATCCCATGACCAGCCGCGCCAGGCGGGCCGTAGCGAGCTGCTCCGAGATCGTGCTCATCCGGACGACGGCGCGGTGGTGCGCAAGGAATGCGCTCACCGTGCCCTGGGTGAGGAGAGCCGACACGACGGTTACGACGATCAACTCGATCAGCGTGATCCCGTGCACGGCGACTCTCGCCGGCACGAGGACACCGCCGACTTCGTCCACCCCCTTCATTGCCCGCCGACCCGCACGACAGCCTCCAGACGTAGGGTGTCCGTGCCCACCACGGTCTCCAGAGTCATCATTCCCCCGCCGGCCACCCTCCACTCCACGACGGTCCGACCGACCAGGGCGCGCCCGGCGCCTACCGCCCGCGCCACCGAGAGCGAGTCGTGCACCCATGCCAGTGCGGCGACGGAACGCTCTCGCTCGACCGCACCCCGCAGGGTTCGAGAAGCCAGCAGGAGCGTCGAACCTGTCGCGAGGACCGCGACCTGGAGCACGACCAGCGCGACCACCACCTCCACCAGGGTGAATCCGCGGACAGCGTCGCGGTGCCTCATCGGCGGCGCACCCGTCCGTACCCGGAGATGACCAACGCCGTCTCCGCATTGCCGCGGCGAAACACGAGCGTCTCGTTGGCGATCCGTCCAAGGCCCAAAGCGTCGTACTCGAGCGTGGTGCGACTCCGTCCCCGCGACAGCGCGACCACCGTCGTGAAGTCCCGCTCCACCGCAACCTCGCGAAGGACCTGGCCGCCAACCTCCGACCATGCACGCCAGGGCCGGTCCGTGAGATGGACCCGCGCGCCGCCCCGCCCCAGCCCGGCAACCCGAGCCTCGGCGATGAGGCCGGCTACGGCTTCGCGGGCAGCAATGGCGCCTGCCCGCTCGGACCATCGCCGAGCCGAAGGCGCTACGCCCGCGGCGACGAACGACAGCAGGGCGACCACCGTCGCCAGCTCCATCAGTGTATATCCGGTGCGCATGGACAACGGTCGCGCGCGCGCCGAGCCACCGGCATGGTGCCGTGAGCCCCAGTGACGCGAGGTGGTTCTCGCTACTCGACTCCGTACTCCTGGATCTTGTACCGAAGGGCTCTTGGTGAGAGCTCGAGGAGTTCCGCTGCGTGCGTCTTGTTCCCCCCGGTACGGTCGAGGGCCAGTTCGATGAGATGCTTCTCGAGCCGGGCGCCGTGCCGTTTCACGGAAAGGTCATCGCCATCGACGGTCATGGAGGGACCCTCGGGACCGGGCCGCCGCACGGACTCGGGAAGATCGTCCAATTCGATCTGCGGTCCCTCCGTCAGGACGAGCGCGCGTTCCAGGACGTTCTCGAGCTCCCTGATGTTCCCGGGCCAGGAATACGCGAGCAGTGCCTCCATGGCCTCGGGAGAGATGCCATCCGTCTCGATCTGCATACGCTCCGCATGGCGCTTGAGCAGATGTCGACAGAGCTCCGGGATCTCCTCCCGCCGGGTCCGCAGCTGTGGGAGATGGATGGTGACGACCGCCAAGCGATAGAAGAGGTCCGTGCGGAAGTCCCCCGCCTCGACCGCGCCTTCCAGATCGAGGTTCGTGGCGGATATGATCCGGACGTCGACGCCGCGGGTTGCCGTCGAGCCCACCCGACGGATCTCGCCTTCTTGAAGGCTCCGGAGAAGCTTCACTTGCAGGCTGCCCTGGAGTTCGCCCACCTCGTCCAGAAACAGCGTCCCACCGTCGGCCGCCTCGAAGAGGCCCGGCTTGTCACGATCCGCTCCGGTGAAGGCCCCTTTCACATGTCCGAAGAACTCGGACTCGAGAAGGTGCTCAGGCATCCCCCCGCAGTTCACAGCAATGAATGCGCGCTTTGCTCTCGGGCTCTCGCGGTGCAGCAAGCGCGCAATCAGCTCCTTACCGGTGCCGCTCGCTCCCGTGATGAGGACCGGGGAGTTGTGACGGGCCACCTTCTCGGCGACCTCGACCGCTTTGCGCATCTGAGGAGAAGCGACGACGATCTGGCCGAACCGGCGGTCCTGTCGTACTTCGTGTCGGAGTCGGCCCACCTCGCGGCGAAGTTGCTCGCGCTCCTCGGCCTTTCTCACGATGAGGAGCACTTCGTCCGCACCGAAGGGCTTCGGGATGTAGTCGTACGCACCGTTCTTCATGGCCTCGACGGCGAGGTCCATTCCGCCGTACGCCGTCATGACGAGGACGAGCGCCTCACCGCCCGAGGCGCGGTACCGCTCGAGGAAGCCGATTCCGTCGAGGCGTGGCATCCGGACGTCACACAGGATCAGGTCGGGTTCCTCCTCCTTCGCCACCTCCAACCCCGACACGCCATCCTCCGCGTGGACGACTTCGTATCCCGAGTCCGTGAGGATCAACGTCAGGGACTTCCTGAGCCCCGCGTCGTCATCGATGATGAGAAGCTTCACGTGTCGTCCTCGGGGTATCCGGGAAGTCGGATCAAGAAGAGCGCTCCACCCCACTCCGACTCGTCGATGGAGATCCGTCCGCCCATCCCCTCGACGAGTCGCGCGCAGATCGAGAGCCCGAGGCCGGTGCCCTTCCCCACGTCCTTCGTTGTAAAGAACGGGTCGAACACGTCCTCACGGCTCCCTACGGGGATTCCTGGCCCGTTGTCGCTCACCTCGATGACGACCACGGAACGTGCGTTGAACAGCGGATCCACCCCATGGCCGCCTTCGTCTCTCGAAACCCTGCGCCGGTGCATGTAGTTGATCCCGGGGGGATCTTCCGCTCGCTTGACCGGCATACGCGCCACCTCGGCGGCCGTCGTCGACAGGCGAACCGCGATGCGGGGGTTCGGGTCGTTCTCCATGGCCTCCAGCGCGTTCAGCAGGAGGTTCACGAGGACCTGCTCGAGCCGATGGGGCTCCATGACGACCCTGGGTATCGCGGCCGGTACCACCCATTCGGCGTGCACGCCGTCGAGCTTGCCCTGGCTTTCCAGCAGTTCCCGTACTCGCGCGATGACCTCCCCCGTTCCCGCGGGGCCCATGGACTCCCTCTTGGGGCGGGCGTAGTCGAGAAGGCCCCGCACGATCCGGTCGATCCTTCGTGCCTCGTCCCGGATGGAGTCCAGGATCTCGGTGTCGGACCCGGCCTGACTCGCGCGGGCCCGCGCTACATCCACGTACGCCATGATCGCACCGAGGGGGTTGCCGACCTCGTGGGCGATTCCGGCCGCCAACGTGCCGACGGAAGCCAACCGCGCGGTGTGCACGATCTGATCGCGGGCCTCCACCAACTCCATGTTCGTGTGTTCCAGCGACTCCACGTTCTCGGCCAGGAGCATTTGATCGGCAATGAGGTGATCCGCCATCGCGTTGACGTTGGCCCGCACGTCCTGGAGTTCGAGGATATCGAAGGCTCGCACGCGATGCGACAGGTCTCCCTCGGCAATGCGGCGGACGTCGGTGGACAGGCGATCGAGGGGCCGAACGAGTGACCGGCGAATCAGAGCACCACCGAACACGAACAGAACGAGGAGGTCCGCCACGACCAACGTCCCCACGAACAGGACGGCCTCAGCCGGAGACTCCAGGATCGGGAGGAGCACCGACAGCCCGGCGGTAGCCAGGAGGACCGCTCCGGCGAAGAGCACGCCAAAGGCGACGAGGAGCTCTCGGCGAAGGGGGGTAGGTGGGCGCATACGCACTGCGGAGGGATCGGGGCCGGCAACCCGGAAGGTGGGCCGCGGCGGGCCGGCCTAGCAAGCTCGGTGGTCGAGCCCCTCGCACGTCAGGGTGTGCACTGGACCGTGCTCAGCGTGGTGGCGGGCGAGACCGCGCTGGCGTCTCCGTGGAAGACCGCGCACGGCTCAGCCGGGAGCGCCGAGTGCGTCGCGACCGCCGACCACCCGGTCCCGTTGCCGGACACGATCGTGACGTTGACACCTTCGGACGGGTCGAAGCCGAGCGCGGCGGGGTCGGTCGAGTAGGAGTAGTTGTCGTTGTAGTAGACGTCCTGGACGTTCGCGAGATTCCGCAGGTCGGCCCGGAGCGATGCGACGTACGCCTTCTCCTGGACGGCCCGGAACTTCGGAACCGCGATCGAGGCCAGGATGCCGATGATGACCACGACAATCAGCAATTCGATCAGGGTGAAGCCGTCTCTCGGGGTCCGCATAGTCTCCTCACTCAGCAAAGGCTTGCCGGGGTTCAGCCGGGGGGTAACGGCTGTCAGGGGGGAGAGGGCCAGTGGGACGGCCTCGGGGGCCGGTCGGGGTGACCCGGGCGCTACGCCGCGGGCCACCCCTCCAGCTTCAAATCACACCCGCGACGACGCGGGCAGTACAGTCGAGCTTAGCTGGTGCACGCCATCTCGCCGGGAGACGACGGCGTTGCCGTGCCCACGGACACAGCGGCGTGGGCGCCGTAGTAAATGGCACAGCCCTCGGTCGCAGCGAGCGCCGCGTGGGTCGCGGTGGCGGCCCAACCATCGGTGGTGGATGTGGAGGCGATGGTCACGTTGACGCCCTGAGAGTTCGTGAACGCGAGGTCGGTCGCGGCGGTGGAATAGCTGTACGCGTCGGAGTAGTAGATCTCCTGCTGGCTCGCCAGGTTCTTGAGATCCGACTTCATGGCGGCAAAGTACGCCTTCTCCCGCGTGGCGGAGAACTTCGGAATGGCGATGGCCGCCAGGATTCCGATGATCACGACCACGATGAGGAGCTCGATCAGGGTAAAGCCCTTTCTGTCCCGCATGGTGATAACTCCAGGTGTGAGTGAAACGGGGTGTACCGGGGACGGCAAAGTGCAGAGGGCGTTCCACAAACGGAGCAACACGGCCTAACTTGTTACTAAACATTGTACTTACGAGAATCGTGTGCGGCCAGACCGCGCCGCTCACCCACGCCATCCCCCTGGGATTTTGCAAGGCGTCCGCGCTTTGCAAGACGATCGGAGCCCAAATAAATACCGAACAGAAGGCCTCACCGGCCTGGGGCTGAGCCGGAAGGGACGGAACCGGGAGCGACGGTGTCGGGGGGCTGGGGGGAAGTCAGCAAGGTCGAGTCCCGGAGGGGGTCGCCAAGCAGCGTTGTGTAGAGCGCCTCGATATACTCGATCCCACCCTCGCCGACGGCCTTCACCCGGGCAGAGTCGAGGGCTGCCCTGACCCGAGCGGTATCGCCCGCCTCCGCCTCGATGTTCGCCAGCGACGCCCACTGCTGCCAGTGATCCCCTTCTCCCGACGCAATGGCGGCCCGCCGGGCTACGCCGGCCTCGACCCAGCGCCCCTGTTCCGTGAGCGCCCACGCCAGCAGATGCTGCCGCACCGGGTCCTCATCTTCGATGGCCAGGGCGCGACGCGCCCACAGCTCGGTCTCGACGGCGTCGCCGCGCTCCGAGTGGACGACCGCAATCAGCCCCGGCGCCACGCTGAACTCCGGAAAGTCACGGTACGCGTACTCGAGGAGGACTTCGGCCGACCGGAGCTCGTCCGCGGCGATGAGCTTCTTCGCGATCTCGGCAATGAGCATGTAGTGGGGTCCCAGGATCCCGACCGCCGCCCGGTAGGTCAGGAGACCCTGGCTGGTATCGCCAAGACGGAAGAACTGGTCGGCGAGCGACCATTGCGCGCGCCCCGAGTACGGGTAGTCGGCGAGCAGGGTCCCGAACACGGTGTCGTTGTCCTTCCACGACGGGTTCCGGGCCCACGTACGCACCGACCCCAGGATCACGACCAGCGCAACCACGAGCGCCGCGACGCGAGGGCGGTTCCGGTACAGGCGAACCAAGACCCAGGCAAACGCCGCGACAATGCCGACCGAAGGAAGATAGAGGGTCCGTTCGGCCAACAGCACGCCGGCAATGAATGCCACGTTCGAGACGGGCGAAATCGTGATGAGGAACCACAGCACGCCGAACGCCGCGATCCGCGCGCTGACCGTGTCAGGACGTAACGAGGGTCGACGCCACGCGGCGAGGGTCCCGCCGAGAATCGCGAGGACCAGGAGCAGGCCGGTCAGATTGGCCGGGCTCCAGCCCAGGGACACGGGAATGACATTCGGCGAATAGTCCGCGGACAGATCGAGGGGAAACACCATCAGGCGGACGTAGTGGCTCCAGATCTCGGAGAGCGTGTAGATGCGTGGGACCTCCGCGAGCAAGTCCGCCCCAACAGGGCCGAACGGCGCCGCGACGCTCCCCAGGACGGCGAGTCGCATTGCGATGATCCCGCCGGCGACCACGACGAGGAGCGCGTACACGTTCCACCGATCACGGACGTAGTCGGCAAGGTCGGAGACCGTCAGCCGTCTCCGTGCCGCGTCGAGCAGAAAAACGATCCCGGGAAGCGTGACCGCGCTCTCCTTCGTCCCGAACGCGAGCAGGTACAGCCCGCCGATAGCCGCCGCTCGTGGCCAGGAAGCCCGAGAGCCCCCACGGACCGCGACGATGCACGCCAGCAGGAAGAACACGGCCGACTGCATCTCCGCCAGACCCACCACATTCGCCACCGCCTCGACGTGGACCGGGTGGACGGCGAACAGGATTCCGGCCAAGGCCGCGGTCGTGAGACTCATGAGATGGGCCAGGAGCACGACCGCAAGTCCTGTCACGACGGCGTGCGCGGCCACATTGACCACGTGGTAGAGGAGTGGCTGCGGGCCTACGAGAGCGTATTGCAGACCGAAGCTGAGCGTGGTCAGGGGACGCCAAAGACCGAGTTCCTTTCCGTACTCACCCTCCCAGTACGGCTCGGTCAGCGTCTCCGGGAGTCGGCGCACGTCCTGAATGCGCGGGTCGTCCAGAACGACGTGCACGTCGTCGTACGCGAAGGTGTTGGAGAGGCTGTTCGCGTAGACGGCCACAGCCAGGAGCATGCCCGGGAGCGCGGCCTTGAGCAGGGTCGCCGGTGGCCCAGGCATCCGGATGGTCAAAACACGACCTGTTTCGGCAGCGGCTCGTCCGGGAGAGCATCGGCGCGCTGCCGTGCCTCATCCGCTTGGGCGCGGCGCCCGAGTCGGTCGTACAGCTCGGCGAGTCTCCGCCACTGGTTGCGGGAGCCCGGGAGCTGCGCGGCAGCGGCCTCGCGCGCCCGCACGGCGGCTTCGAAGTCGCCCTTGGCCACATAGCTCTCCGAGACGAGGGCAAACAGCTCACCGTCGGCGCCCACTTCACCCAGCCCCGCGAGCGCCACCGCGTGGGCCTCTCGGCCCCGACCGTCGAGCAGCAGAACTTCGGAAAGGCGCCGGTATGCGTACGGGTGGTTGGGAACGATGCCGATGGCCTCTCGCAGAATCCGCTCGCCCTCCCGTTTCTCGTCGTGTCGCGTGTAAAAGGTGCCCACCTCCACGCGCAATCCATAGTCCCCGGGCGCAAGCTCGAGCGCGATGCCATAGAGGTCGCGGGCCGCCTCGATGTCGCCGACGCGCTCGAGGCCGGCGGCCCGTGCCCGTACCGCGACGTACGACTCCGGATGCGTGCCGCCCAAAGCGGACAAGGCGGTCGACGTATCCATCCACGCAGGGTTGCGGGTGATGGTCCGGATCATCAGGGCACCGAAAAGGACAACGCCCACTGCGACGGCCCGGCGCCTGGCGACGTGGCCCATCGTGGCTACCGTCGCGGCCAACGACCCGACCGCGAGCGAGATTCCGACCGACGGGAGGTAGAGCGTTCGCTCGGCGAGCAACACATCTGCCCGGACCAGAAGGTTGGAGACCGGCAGGATGGCGATCACGAACCAGATCAGTCCGAGCCCGACCACCGGACGACGGCCCCGCAGCCGCCACGCGAGGACGGCGAGTCCCACGAGAATGGCCGCCCCGAGGGCGGAATCCACCGTGAAGGTCCGAGCTACCGGGAGAACGGCCGGCTGGTAGTCCATGCTGAGGTCGAGGGGAAAGAGCATGAGCCTCAGGTAGTGCGGCCAGATCGTGAGTGCCGTGAACACGCGCTCCGGCGTGCTCAAGCCCCGTAGACCGGCCGCCGGGCTCTCACCCGTGAGCACACCGAGAACGCTCAACCGCACCGCCAGGTAGGTGACGAGGACCGCCCCCAGCGCGACCAGCACCGGGACGGCGCGTCGAAGGCGTTCGTCCGTCCGGGCCGAATCACCGGTCGCCGCGACGACCAGAAGGAGGGCGGGGAGCGTGACGCCCATCTCTTTGGAAGCGAGCGCCAACCCGTAACACACGGTCACTCCGACCAGGACGAGGGCCCGGTGGGCGACGCTCGCTTGATCACCCCGTAGATAGAGGAGCACGGCCAAGACCACGAAGACGGCGGAAAGGAGCTCGGCGCGCCCCACCACATTCGCCACGGCCTCGACGTGGACGGGGTGGACCGCGAAGAAGAGCCCCCCCACCACACCGCCGACGACGCCCGTGAGTGTGGCGGCGAGCGCGAACACCAGCACGGAGGCGACGCCGTGGAGCAGAACGTTCATCAGATGGAATCCCCAGGGGGCGCCGCCCCAGACCGACCAGCCCGCCACGAAGCTGGCGACCGTCAACGGGCGGTAGTTCCCCGTGCCCGGCACCGCGCCCGGCCAGTACGGCGTGGACAGAACCTGGTCGAAGCGTCCCTCGGTGACGATCGGATTGTCCTCGAGCACCCAGGTGTCGTCGTAGGCAAATCCATTGCCCATCGAATTGGCGTACGCCGCCAGCGCGGCGAAGAACACCAGGGCGCCCCTCCTGCCCCAGGCGAACCTCATCCCTCGAGGGATCCCTCGGCAGTGCCATCGGCCTCCGGAAGTCGGTCCGCCGCATTCCACGGTTCGACGTCGGGCGAGACCCACATGGGCACGCGTGGAGGAGCCACATTGTACTTGATGATCGACCAGAGCGCCGACACACCATCCTTCCACCCGATCTTCTTCCCTTCCGCGTACGAACGACCGTGGTAGCTGATCGGCATCTCGTAGATGCGGGCGCCCGACTGCGCGAGGCGGGCCGTCAACTCGGGCTCGATCCCGAAGCGCTCGGCCGAGAGCGGCAGCTGCTGGAGGAGTTCCCTGCGCACCATTTTGTAGCAGGTCTCCATGTCGGTCAGATTCAGGTCGGTGAACATGTTGGAGAGAAGGGTCAGGACCCTGTTTCCGATGGAGTGCCAGAAGAACAGGACACGGTGCGGCCCGCCGAGGAACCGAGATCCGTACACGGCTTCCGCCTTGCCACTGAGGATGGGAGACAGAAGGTACGGCAACTCCCAGGGATCGTACTCGAGATCCGCGTCCTGCACGACGACCACGTCGCCGGTGGCCTCGGCAAAGCCCGCACGGAGCGCCGTTCCTTTCCCGCCGTTCTCCTCCTGAAAGATCAGTTGGTCGATGAGTCCCTCTTCCTTCAGTCGAGGGAGCAGGTCCCGGGTCCCATCGGTCGAGCCGTCGTCGACGACGATCACCTCGAGCCGAAGCGGAACCTCCCGCACCCGCCTCAGGAGTTCCTCGACCGTACGCATCTCGTTGTAACACGGTACGACCACGGAAAGGACGACGCGGTCCCATGGGAGCGGCTTCTGGTACGAAGCCTGGAACGGGGCGGACGGGTCGAGCGCAAAAGGATGAAGGGCCATGGAGTCAGGGGCTGATGGGCGATGTCAGTCGAGAGCGTGGAACCGTCATGATATGGGCCGGGACAGCGCCGCCTGCGCGCTCCTGACCTCTTCGATCTGCTCGGGGAGTTCCGTGCGGACGCCGGCCGAATCCAACGCGGTCAGCGCGGACACCGTGTCACCCGAGGCGGAAAGGTCCTGGGCCAGTAGCAGCCAGGACCGCCAACGGTCGGCGAAGCCATGGTCGAGCGAGGCACGCCGAGCCACCGCGGCTTCGGCGGGGCGGTCCTGCTGGGACAGTGCCTGAGCGAGAAGATGGTTGATGCTTGGATTCCAGGGCGCCAGGGCAACCGCAGCCCGCGCGGCTTCCTCTGCCGGAGCGGGCCGTCCAGCATTCAGCTCCGCAGCAGCGAGCAGCCCGGGCGCCGAGTACCAGTCGGGCCGCTCCCGCCACGCACGTCGGAGGAAGAAGCGAGCCTGATCGACGTGGCCGGTCGCCATCATGTGGGCACCGACGTCCAGAGCCACCCGGTACTCCGAGTCGGTGAGGTCCAGCGCCACGGCAAATGCCCGGCGCGCCTCCCCACGGCGCCCGTCTTGCTCCAGTCGCCGCGCCAACCCCCACCAGGCGGGGCCCGACTCGGGGTGATCCTCGATGAGCGTCTGGAAGACCGTTTCGGAGTTGCGCCACGTGGGAACGCGTGTGACCGTGAGCGCGGAAAACGCCACGAGGGCGGCACCCAGGACGGCACCCGCACCGAGCGGGCGCTCACGGCTTCCGTGGTAGGCCAGCCAGCCCAGGGCCCCGCAGGCGCCCACCGACGCCATATAGAGCGTCCGCTCCGCAAGAATCGTGGGGCCGAGGAAGAGGATGTTGGAGACCGGGAGAAGAGCGAGGCCGGCCCAGACCACCGCAAAGCCCAGCACCCGAGGACTCGACCGTTCCGGGCCCAGAGGCGCTCCCTGTCGCCACGACACCAGTGCGCCGATCCACGCGGCCAGGGCCACCCCAACCCCGACCACCGCCGCGGCAGTCCAACCGAATGCGACATTGATCACGCCGGGCGCGTAGTCCGAGGAAAGGTCGACGGGCAGCACGAGGAGACGGACGTAGTGGGGCCAGACCGAGGCGAGCGTCCAGATCCGCGGGATCTCGCGAAGAACCTCGGCCCCGGGCGGGTGCGTGGGCGACGCAACGCTTCCGAGCACCCACGATCGAGCCGCCAAGGTCGCGGCAAGGACGGTCGCGAGGGCGAGGAAGGCGGGGCCGCGCTGCCTGAGGTATCCCCCGAGTTCCGACAGCCGCATCTGTCTGCGTGCGGCATCCACCAGGAAGAGCAGCCCGGGCAACACCACCGCGCCCTCCTTGGCGAGAACGGCGAAGGCGTACAGAAGGGCGATCCCCACCAGTGAGGCGGGTCCGGCCACCTCGCCGAGTCGAGCCCACCAGACGAGCGCGGCCAGGGCGAACACGGCCGACAGGGGCTCCGCCAGGCCCACCACGTTCGCCACCGCCTCGACGTGTACGGGATGCACGGCGAACAGGAGACCGCCCGCGAGCGCCGCGCCAAGAGGCATCAACTCCGCCAACAGGATCACGGTGAGTGCGCTCGCCCCGGCGTGCAGAATCAGCGCGAGAGCATGGAACGCTCCGGGGCGACCATCGGAGGCAATCCAGACCGCACCGAAGGTGAAGGTCGTCAGCGGACGCCAGCTCCCGACCGAAGCGCCGAAGGCGTCCGGCCAGTAGGGTTCGAGGAGTCGAGGCACGAGCGTCCGCACGGACTGGAGCGCCGGATCGGCGGTCACGACCGCTTCGTCGTCGTACGCGAAGCCGTTGCGCAGGGCTCCGACATGGACGACGGCAGCGACCAGGGCTACGACGGCTGCCGCACGGCGCGGCCTCGGCACCCACACCTTCGCCACACGGGTCACTCCCCGATGCCGTACCGATTGAGCTTTCTGTACAACGTCGACGGATCGATCCCCAGCACCTCGGCCGCGCGGGACTTGTTCCCCGCTTCCGCCTCGAGCACCCACAGGATGTACGCTCGTTCGATGACCTCCATGGTCGGGTTGGGCGGCGCCTCCTCGTCGACGACCCTGGCAGGTCGGCTCTCGCGGACCCGGTCCGGAAGGGCCGCGGCCGTGATCTGATTGCCGGGAGCCACCACGGCGGCCCGTTCCAGAGCGTTCTCCAACTCCCGGACGTTCCCGGGCCAGTCGTAGCGACGGAGAACGTCCAACGCTTCAGGTTCCAGTTCACGGGGCTCGGCACTTCCCTCCCTCTCCGCCAACCCCTTCAGGAAATGGCGAGCAAGCAGCTCGATGTCCTCCATGCGGTTCCGCAGCGGCGGGAGGCGGAGCTGGATCACATTGAGGCGATAGTACAGGTCACTGCGGAACGCCCCCCTTCGGATCTCTTCCTCGAGGTCACGGTTGGTCGCAGCCAGGATGCGCACATCGATCTGCACCGAGTCGGTCGCTCCGACGGGCGTCACCTCACGCTCCTGAATCGCGCGGAGCAGTTTCACCTGCGTGGCCGGGCTCATCTCGCCGATCTCATCGAGAAAGAACGTGCCACCCGACGCGGCGACGAGCAGACCGTCCTTGTCGCGCACCGCACCTGTGAACGAACCCTTTATGTGTCCGAAGAGCTCGCTTTCCAGCAGGCTCTCCGGGAGCGCTCCACAGTTGATGCTGCTGAACGCCCGGTCGGCCCGGTCGGAGAGTCGGTGGATGTATCGGGCGACCACCTCCTTTCCCGTTCCGCTTTCCCCCGAGATCAGCACGGTGGACTCCGTCGGAGCGACGGTCTCCGCCAGCTTGAGGACCTCGACGAACGGTCGGCTTCGCCCGATGGGGCGTTTCGCGCCCCGAGTGTCTCGACGCTTGATCTCCTTTTTCAATCGCTTGTTCTCGACCTTCAGTAGCCGGGCCTCGGCCGCCCGGCGGCAGATGGCGAGGAGTTCGTCGTTCGCGAACGGCTTCTGGAGGTAGTAGTACGCACCCTCGTTCACCGCCCGCACCGCCGTCTGAAGCGAGGCTTGAGCCGTCATCAGGATCACCGGGATCTCCGGGTCCACTTCCCGGACCTTGGCCATCACATCCAGCCCCCCAGCACCGGGCATCCTGATGTCCGACAGCACGATGTCGGGCTTCTCCACTTCCAGGGCGCTCAAGGCCGCCTTCCCGGAATTCGCCGTCAACACGTCGTATCCCTCTCCGCGGAAGAGGATCTTGAGCGTATCCAGGATACCGTTCTCGTCATCGACGAGGAGGATCTTCACGGGTGAACTCATGCGTCAAGTTCTCCTTCGGTCTCGTTATCAATAGGCAAGTACATGACGAACTCGGCTCCTCCGAAGCGGGATCGATCGACGAAGATCGCGCCGCTGTGGGCTTCCACTGCGCGGTAGACCACGGCCAGACCGAGGCCGCTCCCGCCCTCGCGGGTGGTGAAGAACGGGTCGAAGATCCGCTGCGCGGTGGCGTCGTCCACGCCGGGACCGGAATCCGACACGGCCAGGGAGACGGCGCGCTCGATGGGGGTCCCCCGAGGATGGGGCCGGTGTCGTTCGTCCCGGAGCCGCACGTGCACGCGTCCGTCCAGGCCCGCGTAGTGGACGGCGTTGAGAAGCATGTTGAGGAGCGCCCGGTGGAGGAGATCGGAGTCGCCGACGACCGCGAGCGGATCGTCGATTCCCGTGCACTCGATCTCGACGCCGCGAGCGTCGGGGTGCTGCCGGACCAGGGTGACCGCGTCGCGGACCACCGACGACAGGTCGACCCGTTCGCGGGTGGTGAGGCGGAGCGCGGAGTAGTCGAGGAACTCGGACAGCAACCGACTCAACCGATCGGACTCAGCGATGACCAGCCGTTCAAGGATCTCCCGGTCATCCCTGGTCAGCCCCGACCGGGTGATCTGCTCGACCGCGCTTCGGATGGAAGCCAACGGGTTTCGGATTTCATGTGCGAGCGACGCCGACAGCTCCGCGACCGCTTCCAGGCGCGCGGCCCGACGGTTCAGCGCCTCGAGACGCTCCAGGTCGGTGATGTCCTGGAAGATGGCGGTGACGGACGGGGGCACCCCATCCCCTCGATCGAGCACGGCCGTCGAAATGCCCAGGGCCACAGGCGGGTCGGCGTCGGTGACCGCGCGGAACCGATCCACCGGCGCTCGCTCCGCAATCGACCGCTGAAGGAGCGTTCCCATGCCCGGTGCGAACCGATCGATCTCCTCCACGACCGGCCGACCCAGCCATCCCGATTGGACGAAGCCCAGGAGCGCCTCGGCCGCCGAGTTCGCGTACATCAGTCGTCCGCCGCTATCGACGGTCATGACCCCGGTGGCGAGGTTCTCGAGAATGTCGCCCGTGTCGAGTCGGAGCTGGCGCAGCTCCGATTCGACCACGCCCAGAGCGAGCCCGGCCCGGCGGAGTCGATCGCCCAGGAAGCCCGTGATGAGCGCCACGAGCGTGAAGAGCCCGATCTGGAAACCGATGGCCGGCGACAGATCCGTGTCGAAGCCCCAGACGAGATCGGCGAAGTACACCATGCTCGCCAGCGCGCCGACCAGGACGCCACCCGGTAGCGGAAGGAGTAGAGCTCCGGCACTGATGACGAGGATGTACACCGGAGCGAAGTTGCTCTCGGGCCCGCCGGTGATATGCACGATGGCCGTGACCAGCAGCGTGTCCAGGATGACCTGGGCGTAGAGAAAATTCCCTCCGGGCTCCCTCGCGAGCAGGTGCGACCACCAGAACGACGCAGACGTCAGAACCAACGCAGACAGGAAGACGATGGTCGCGATCAGCGTCACATCCTGACCCGCCTGGAACCACCGCAGGAGGGCCCCGGCCAAAATCCCCGTGACGAGTGTGAGGCGCCCCAGATACAACCACCGCAGGAGGTCGCCGCGACCCAGCGGCTGAGGGGTGTCGGGTACAGAGGGTTCGAGGAGCATGACCCAACCTACACCCGTCGTCTCGCAAATTGCAATGGACGAAATATTGCAGCTTGCAATACTGACCTACGTCATGACGTGAAGGGACGGAGGTGGTTGGTCTCGACGAGGAGGTCGCGGAGTCGGCGAAGTTGCTCCTGGATGATCTCCAGTCCTTCCCTGACCTCGCCCTCTGGAGCGTCCAGAAGGCCGAGCTGGGTCTCGGCCAGGGCCGAAGTCAACGGATTGTTAAGATCGTGGCGCGCCCGCGCGATCTGCCGAAGCGCTCCGTGCAGATCGATCAACGTGGCCTCGTCCGGAGAGGCGTCCGGTCCAACGAGGTCGGCGAGCATGTGCGGGCGCCCGAGCGAGACGGACCGCAGCGTCGGGCCTCCCTCGGAACTCTGGACGAATCCGAGCCTCCACCCTCCGCCGTCCGGCGGCAGGGCAGAAGCTACGGCAGCGATCTCGTCCAAGGGGGTGGTCGCGGCATCGAAGATCAAGACGCCCGGCTCGACCCCGTCCAAAGAAATACCACGGAGATCCGCCCCGAGGGAGCGCGCTTCAGGAAGCGCGGCCATGATTTCGTCCTGTCGAGGTCCGTCCGGGAGGGCCAGATAGATCGGCGTGTGCATAGGGTCTCGCTTCACGGGGAACTGTCCGTCAATGTGGGAAGCGGCTCGCATTGCGTCCACCGACCCTGGTGGGCCAACCTCCGCTCATGTCCGACATCCCATCCAATGGTGCGAGGGGGGCCGCCGACCCATCCGGCGGCGACCGTCCGAGCTTCGAGCGCGCTCGGCTTCTGCTCGGGGCCGCGACCGCACTGCTCGCCGTCTCGTGGCTTCCACTCCATCGACTGCTCGATCCCGAGCGCACGGGGCTGGCGGGTCGGGCGACACGGGTGGCGGCTGAAGCGGCCTGGGAGCAGGCGCTCGTGGGTTCGATCCTTCTGCTGCTCGCGGCGACGGCGCTGGGCCGTTTCGTGGTCCCGGCAGGAGCGCGCGAAATGGTCGCGCGGGTGACCGCGACTCTGAACCGCACTCCGCTGGTGGCCGTCGCGCTCGGAGCGGGCGTCGCCGCCGCCCTGGCGTCCGGCGTCGTGGCGTCGGTCCACTTCGGGCGGGCACCCACGAGCGTCGACGAAATGGTTCAGCTCCTTCACGCCCGGATCCTCGTCACAGGTCAGGCCGCCCTCTCCCTCCCGCCGGGAAGTGAGGCCCACTGGTCCATCCAGAACAGCCTCTTCACTCCCTACGGGTGGGCGTCGGTCTATCCGCCGTTTCACACACTCCTCCTGAGCGTGGGGATGGCGCTCGGGGCCCCCTGGCTCATCGGTCCGATCGCCGTCGGGGTGGCGGTGACCGCCACCGTTCACGCGGTAGAGGCTGCCGTCCCGGACGACCCGGCTTTGGCGCGCTGGTCGGGACTCGCGATGGCGGGCAGCCCCTTCCTCCTCGTGTTGGGCGCCACCCATCTCAGCCACAGCACGGCCGCCGCGCTCACGGCCCTCGCACTCTGGGCGTCCCTCCGGGCGAGGAACGGGTCGACGTGGGCGGCGGGCTCCGCGGGGATGGCGAGCGGACTTCTGCTCGCGACGCGCCCATGGACCGGAGTCGTCCTGGGCGCCGCGGCCGCGGTCACGTGCGTTTGGCCGCTCCGGCGCACCAACGGGAGTCGCCCGTGGAAACGTGCCATGGCATTCGGAGCGGGTGGGTCGGCGCCGGTGCTCGCACTCCTGGCGTGGAACCAGAATCTGTTCGGCCACCCGTTTCGGCTCGGATACTCCGCCGCGTTCGGTCCCTCGCACGGTCTGGGCTTTCACCGCGATCCCTGGGGAAACGAGTACGGGTGGGTCGAAGCGGTCGCATACACCGCGTCCGACCTCTCGCAGCTCGGTGTACACCTGTTCGAAACGGCGCCCCCGGCCCTCGTGCTGATCGGTCTGGGCTTGGCGGCAGGAGCCGTGCTTCCTTCGGGCCTCGAGATCCTGGCCGGATGGCTGCTCCTCGGAGTGCTGTCCGTCATTCCATATTGGCATCATGGGTCGCACTTCGGACCGAGACTGCTTTTCGAAGTCGGCCCGCTTGCCGCCGTGCTGACGGTAGCCGCGGCGCGGGGGCTGTTCGACCTCCGAGCCACTCCGCGATGGGGCCGTGACGGAGCCACGTGGCTGGTCCTCCTTTCCGTCCTCTCCGCACTGGTCACAGTGCCCCTGACGTTGAGGGGCCCCCTCGCGGCCCCAGGACCGGCAGGGAGAGTTCTCCGGGAAGTGGACGACTCGACGGTGGTCTTCGCTCACGGCAGTTGGGGCTCGCGAACGGCCGCCCGCCTCGTCTCCTCGGGCATGCGCCGCGATTCAGTAGAAACTGCATTGCGGCGGAACGACGCGTGCTCCGTCCACGAATACGCGACGTGGCGTCGAATCCGGGTTGGCCCGGCTCCCCCACTCGACCTCACCCCGAGGTCGGGTATGCCGGCGCACCTGCGGTCGGTGGAGTTGGCCGAAGGGATCGTGATGTCCGTCGATCCGTCCCGGACGGTCACCGCGGCGTGCGCCCGTGAAGCGGGATCGGACGCGGCCGGAGGGTCGGCGGAGTTGGAACCGCTCCTGTGGCTCGCGCCGCCTCTGCCCGGCGCGCGAGTCATCGTCGCCCGCGACCTTGGACCGGAAGCGAACCATCGGCTGATGGAGGGGTTCCCGGGGTACACGCCCCGTGTCATGATCGGAGGGACGCGGTCCGTCCCCGGCGGGATCCTGGACTACGAAGCCGGTATGGAGTTGCTGTGGGGGCGTCCCGCCGCGAGTGACGACGGCTGAGGACCGCCGACGGCTGCGAGGGAAGTGCGGCGCCTTGGCCCTGTCGACGGCTCGCGGAGGTTCGTTCGAGTCACACGCGTAAGCTCCTCACCGAGCAGAGGCTGCCTACCGCGCGCGCGGCACCTCGAGCACCTGGCCCGGGATGATCCGGCTCCCGCGGAGATTGTTCGCGGCACGGATTTCGTCGACCGTGGTCCCATGCCGCCGCGCGATCGTCCACAACGAATCGCCGCTGCGCACCTCGTACTCCACCCGGCTGCTCGGCGCGGGAGCCGTCCGGGCCGGTGCCGGCGTGGTGGTCGCCGGCGCCTGCGGCCGAACGGCCACACGGGTCGTCTGTGCGACCGAGCCCCCCTGCCTGGCGACATACGCCGAGTACTGATTCGGGAAGACCGCCACGTGATAGTGGGGAGGGTACCGCTCCCGGGTCGCCTCGAGGACCCGGGCCTTTTCGAGGCTCATCAGGACGTTCTCCAGCCACCGCCGGCAGCTCCGGTTCGAACTGTAGCGCAAATCGATGGCCATGCCCGTCGGGTGGACCGATCGGGAGGAAGCGTTGCGTGGCTGCCGACTGGTCGGGCGGGTCAGGCTGGTCACAACCAATTTTTCTCCGCACGCGTCCCGATACTGGGACGCGAGCCGCCGTACGAAGACGCCGATTTCAGGTCGCGCGTACGGATAGGAAACCGCGTGGAGGTCGTAGTCCTGGTTGGCGCGGATCGGAACCAGGTAGCCCTGCTCGACAAAGCGGAGGACGCGGCTGCCCGTGCGGAGATACGAAAAGTCGTGCGACCGAGCGACCCGGTTTTGCCGGTCCATCGAGGCGGGCGACCCCCTCAGGCTCTGCGCCTCGGCTTGAACGGGTGCAGCAACGACAAATACGGCGGCGACGAAGGCCGCTCTTCCGGAAGTCGTGTGTTTCACTCTGGCTCGTATCATCGGGCCTCAGCCGCGAGTGGAGATCCTGCACCCGAACCAATTACTAAACATCGGTTTGTCGATCCACAAGATCCGGGCGTGCCTGTACAACACACACCGGTCCCATCAGGGTCCGCAACGGCACATCGACGAGACGCCAACACGACGTCCTCGCGTCCCTGTTCGTACGATCCGCTCGGGGGGATCGTCACCCCTCAAATGAAGCAAGCACCGTACCGCCCATGCCGCGCCCTTCGGGCGGAACAGACCGCGGGCCGGACCCCCTACGTGAGGGGCCGGCCCCGATCGCTACGATCAATCCATCCAGTCGGTCAGCCGCGCGCGGCCGCGAACCGCTCCGCGACCCTGTCCCAGTTCACCACGTTCCAGAATGCCGACAGATAGTCGGGGCGGCGGTTCTGATACTTCAGGTAGTACGCGTGCTCCCAGACGTCCACACCGAGGATCGGCGTATGCCCCTTCATGAACGGGCTGTCCTGATTCGGCGTGGAGTAGACCGCCAGCTTCTTCGAATCGTCCACCACCAGCCATCCCCATCCGGAGCCGAAGCGGCCGCCGGCCGCGTCGCTCACCTTGTCCTTGAGAGAGTCGAAGGAGTCGAACGCGGCTTCGATGGCGGATGCGAGCTCCCCGGATGGGCTCGACGCACCCCCCGGGGTCATGATATCCCAGAACAGGGCGTGGTTGGCGTAGCCGCCCCCGTTGTTCCGGACCGCGGTGCGAATGCCGTCGGGAAGCGACTCCAGGTTCCGGAGAAGATCCTCGGCCGAGCGGGAGTGAAGGCTTTCATGCGCCTCGAGGGCCGCGTTCAGCTTCTTCGTGTACCCTGCGTGGTGCTTTCCATGGTGGATTTCCATGGTGCGGGCGTCGATGTGGGGCTCGAGTGCGTCGTGCTCGTATCCCAGGTCGGGAAGCTGGAACGGGTAGGCCATGGAAGCTCCTTGGTAATGAACGTGGGGCGTATCGAACCGGGGAGGCCCCTGTGTAGCTTGAGGGGCGCACCCGGCGCACTCGTACCCCGAATCCCGCAGAAGTTGCATCGACCCACTGCCATAGATCCGTCGTGAACGAGAGCCCGCGTACTCGCCGCATTCTGCTGGTCGACTGCGACGCGTTCTACGTGCAGGTGGCCCGCCTGGAAGACCCCGAGGGGGCCGGGCGGGCCCCGCTCCTCGTGGTGGGAGGATCCTCAGGACGGGGTGTCGTAACCTCGGCGTCGTACGAGGCCCGAGCGTTCGGCGTCCGCTCGGCCATGCCGTCGGCACACGCCCGCCGCCTGTGTCCGGACTGCACGTTCGTGCCCGTGCCCATAGGCGCCTGCGCTGAGCGCAGCCGAGCCGTCCGAGCGGCCCTTCAGGAGCTGGCGCCCGTGGTCCAGGCCGCCTCCATCGACGAATTCTATCTCGACCTCACGGGCACCGAGCGGCTTTTCGCCGGCGAGACATTCACAGAAAGCGCGTGGCGTATCCGGGAGGAGGTGCTCGCGCGAACGCAGATCCAGGTGTCGATCGGTGGCGGCACGCGCCGCGTGATCGCCAAGCTCGCGACCCGCCGGGCCAAACCCGCGGGCGTGTTCGTGGTGCCGGAGGGGGGCGAGCTCGACTTCCTCAAGACCCTCGAGTTGGGTGACCTGCCGGGCGTAGGACCCACGCTCGTCGAGGCACTCGCCAAGAAGGGGCTCGTGCGTGTCGAGGACGGGCTGCGGGTCCAGGAGCCGTGGCTGCAGAACTGGTTCGGGCACCGCCGCGGCGCGTGGCTCTACCGGAAGATGCGCGGGATGGACAACAGTGAGGTGGATCCGCACGAGGGGCGAAAGAGCATCTCGTCGGAGCGGACGTTCTTCGAGGACCTCGATCGTGAGGAGGACCTGGAACGACGCCTGCTGGAACTGTCTGGCTCGGTCGGCGCCACCCTCCGTCGAAAGGGTTTTCGTGCCCGGACCATCACCGTGAAGCTCCGCGACCACGACTTCCATACGCGGCAACATAGCCGCACCGTGCCGGAACCAGTGGAGTCCGACCAGGCCATCCGCTCGGTCGCGGGGGAACTGCTGGCGGAGCTTCGGGCACAGCGCCGCGTGCCCGTGCGCTTGCTCGGCGTGGGGCTTTCCGGATTGCTGGAGCGGGGCGCCCCACACCAGCTCGGCCTCTTCGAAACCGAAGCGGTGGCCGGGGAGACCGAGCGAGACCGTACGGTCTCGCACATCGTCGACGAGCTACGAGACCGTTTCGGGACGGACGCGATCCAATCGGGCCGGCTCCTCGATGGGCCGACGCCCGGCCGGCGGCCCCGACCCGGAAAGGAGTGAGAACAGCGGCCCCTCAGCCATGACGCTTGTCGCGGATCACCTGTCGGCCGGTCGGTCGTGGCCCAACTCGACCAAGTACCGGTCGTCGTCCTCACGCTGCACCAGTCGGCCCCGCAACTGAGCCACCGTCGCTGCGGTCAGAAGATCCTCGGGCGAAGCGTATAGATAGGGAAACGGAGCACCCCAGTCGCCGTCGAAGCCGAGTTGCATATGGAGCTCGCCGGGACGGCGCCCGTCTCCCGGCCCATCCCACCCGGAAGGGTCGGTGGAGTCGATCAGGATCGACCCGTTGGGCGATAGATGGTCCGCCAACTCCCGCAGGAAGCTCGGAGCCCGCGCCAGCGATCCGGCCAGCCCGATGCCGTTCATGACGCACACGATCGTGTCGAAGGAGTCGTCGGGCGCCAGCGTGGCGAGTCCGCCGAGGCGCGCGTCGGTCATGCCCATCGCACGCAGATACGCCACGGCTTCGGGCACGATCTCCACCGCCGTGACCCGAAGTCCTGCCTCCCGGAGAAGGCGGCTGACGGCACCCACCCCGGCACCGTAATCGAGCACGTGCCCTCGGGCCCGCGACAACACGGCTTCCTCGACCGGATGGAGCCCGTCGCGCGCTCGAAAGAGATGAGAGATGGGCAGCACGTCGTCCGGCGAAAGATCCGTACGGACCGCCAATTCAGCGGCGGCGTCGCCATCGAGGTATCGCTGGATTGCGTGGCCGAGGGGCGCCCACTCGGACCCCGGATACGACTCGGGGGGGCGACCCGTCTGGGCCACCCCCCGTCGTTGCTACCGACATCTGGTCGGTCCGTTCGTGGTCAGCGCCCCTGCTCCTTGATCCTCCGGTGCACGGCTTCGTTCTCGATCCACGGCTTCCGTTCGAAGTACGACTTGGTCTCGGACACAACAACCGGAGCCAGCAGCATGAGCGCAATCAGGTTTGGAATGATGACGATGGCAAGCGCGATATCTCCGAGCGCCCACACCACCGCCAGCGGAATGACCGCACCCATGTAGTGCATAGCCAGGTAAATCCCCTTGTACGGCAGGAGCGCCCCTGGACCGAACAGGTACATCGCGCACCGGTCTCCGTAGTAGCTCCAGGAGATGGCAGTGGAGACGCCGAACAGCAGCACGCCGAGCAGCACGATGTAGTGGCCCCAGTCACCGAGCGGCGCCAGCCCCTGTCGGAACGCCGCCATGGTCAGCGGCGCGGCCGACTCGACCGCCATTCCGTACAGCACGTCGGTCGTCGTTCCGTCGCTGGCTTCCGCCATGCCCACGTCGGCCCGGATGACTCCGGTGAACGGGCGCGTCATCGCCTCATCCATGAACAGTTGCTCGACGGACGCCTCGTGCCAGGAAAGCAGCGGCGCGCCAACACCGGAGCTCACGTGCCGGCCGTTCTGGACCTGGATCGACGCCGGCGCATCCACGCCCGCGTAGCGATTCGCGTCCGACTGGGCCGTATAGCTGATATCTCCGCCACCCAACGTCAGGGCGGTCGGGAAGCGCTGCTGGTCCACCCCCGTCATCGTGATGACCAGGCCCGTCATCGTGCAGATGATAAGCGTGTCGATGAGCGGCTCGAGGAGCGCCACCACACCTTCGGACACGGGCTCGTCGGTCTGCGCCGCCGCGTGGGCGATCGGGGCGGATCCCTGCCCTGCCTCGTTCGAGAACAGACCGCGTCGGACACCCCACATCAGGGTCACGACGAAGACGCCCGCGCCGATCCCCGCCACCCCGGCGCTCGGGTTGAACGCCTCGCTGAAGATGCGGCCGAAGGCGGGGCCCACCGCGCCGATGTTCAGCACGATGATGATCATGGCGCCGGTCACATAGATCAGTGCCATGAGGGGAGCCAGGAACGCGGTGACCTTCCCGATCCTGGAGATCCCGCCCAGGATCACGGCCCCCACGATCACGACCGTGACCATGCCGGTGATGGCCGCCGGAATCCCAAAGGTGGTCTCGAGCGTGTCGGACACCGTGTTGGCCTGGACCGCGTTCCCGGTCAAGAACGCGGTGAACGCGAGACAGACGGCGAAAAACACGGCCATCGGCTTCCACTTCGGCCCCAGCCCTCGCTCGATGTAGTACATCGGGCCGCCGGAAACCGTGCCGGCCATCGCGCTCCCACTGTCATGCACCACCCGGTACTTCTGAGCCAGCGTCACCTCGGAGAACTTGGTTGCCATTCCGAGGAACGCCGTCACCCACATCCAGAACAGAGCACCGGGACCGCCCCAGTGGATGGCGATGGCCACGCCCGCGATGTTCCCGATGCCGACCGTCGCGGACAACGCCGTCGTGAGCGCCTGGAAATGGCTGACGTCGCCGGGCTCGTTCGGATCGTCGTACTTGCCCGTGGTGACCGCCACACCGTGGCCGAGTCTCCGGAGCTGGACGAAGCCGAGGCGGACCGTGAGGTAGAGACCCGCGCCGAGGAGCAGGATCACGGTAAAGGGAATGTTCTCTCCCCCCACCGAAATCCCGATGTCCACGAAGTAGCGGTTCAGGAAGTCGACGAGCGACTGGAGCAGATCCATGCGCGGGTCCGGGGTCCGGGGCGGGTCTATGGGAGGATGCGCACAGCCCGGAGGCCGTGCTCATCCGCTATTGATGGAAGCGCCAACAATGAAGGAGCCCTCCGTCCGGGGCAAGCTGGAGGGAGGGCTCTTTCACTCTGGAAGCGACCGACGTCAGGCCCGGCTGAGCGCCTGATCGAGGACGCGGTCCGCCACCGCCTTCGCGAGCAACTCGTGCGCGCGGTTCACGACCATGTCGAGCGACGGCGACTCCTGGAACATCTCCTCGGCCTTTTCGCGCAGCTCCGGCGTGGTCGGTAGATGCGGAAGGGACATCTCCGCGAGAAGGGACTCGACCTGGTCGCGCGCGCGGCGCGCGCGCTCCGCGAGGTCCTCCAACGTGTGCGACTCGGCCCACTTCTCACGCACACGAGCGGCTACACCATCCAGCGAGATCGATGCCGCCAGATCCTGCGCAACCTTCTCGATGACCTTCCGACCCACCGGGCGCTCACCACGGACGATTTCGGCCGGTGGTTCCCGGAGGTCCCAGACGAGCCCGGTCCAGGAGAGCGCCTTCAGGATGTAGTACGTGATGTCGATCTCCCACCACTTGAAGCCCTGGCGGGTGGAACTCTGGTAGTGATGGTGGTTGTTATGCCACCCCTCGCCCAGGGTCACGAGCGCCAGGAACCAGTGGTTCCGGGAATCGTCACCGGTCAGGTAGCGCTGGTCGCCGAGTTCGTGGGCCAGCGAGTTGATGGCGAACGTGCCGTGGAACAGAACGACCGTACTGAGGAAGAAGCCGACGAACAGACCCGGCCATCCCCCGAAAATTGTACACCCGATAGCCAGAAGCGTGGGTGGCACCAGGTAGTGCTTGTCCAGCCACTCCAACTCCGGGTACTTCGCCAGATCGCGGATGGTGCCGTAGTCCGGCTTCCAGTTGCTCTGGTTGAAGATCCAGCCGATGTGCGAATAGAAGAAGCCGTGATGCCGGGGCGAGTGGACGTCCTCTTCGGTATCGGAGTGGAGGTGGTGATGGCGATGGATGGCTGCCCACCACAGCGCGCCGCGCTGCGCCGACGTCTGCGCCAGAAACGCCAGAACGAACTGCATGGCGCGGCTCGTCTTGTACGACCGATGGGAGAAGTAGCGGTGGTATGCGCCCGTGACAGCGAACATCCGAACCACGTAGAGGATGACCGCCATCCAGACCGCGTACGCCGGGAACCCGGTGAAGAACGCACCGAGAGCGGCGAGGTGGACGAGCGCAAAGGGAACGGCCGCCGGGTAGACGATGTCGTCGTGATGCCCGTGGGCGTGGTCGTGATCGTGGTCGTGAGCCACCTGGGCACACTCCGTCGGAAAGGTTCTGTCGGCCGGGGAAGCCCGCCGACACAGCGAACGGTCGAGCCGGATCGAAAAAATAGCTCGACGACACATACCGCGCCGGAGCCAATGGTCTGCAAGGATTACACCAAAGATCGAAGGTTGCTCCCGGTGGGGAAAGGGGGGGGCGTGGGCCTTGAGGTGAAGGCGCCCACAACATATCTTCATATTCACATCAATGAATACAATATCGCCCCCCATCCTCGACCAGCTCTCTTCGCTCGGAGACGAGACCCGCACGCGGATCCTCGTCCTGCTCGAACGAAGTGAGTTCACGGTGTCCGAGTTGTGCGCCGCCTTGCAGATTCCTCAGCCGACGGTCAGTCGCCACCTCAAGAAGCTGGCGGAGGACGGGTGGGTGACCCATCGCGCCGAAGGCCGGAACCACCACTACCGGATGGCCGAAGGCACGGACGAGTCGTCTCGGGAGCTCTGGCGAGTCGTTCGAGCCGGCCTCGGATCGGGCGGCGTCTACGCCCAGGACGAGGAGCGAGCCCGAGGCGTCCTGTCCGAGCGACGTCGCCGCTCCGCCGAATTCTTCGCCACGTCCGCCGACCGGTGGGATTCGCTCCGGACCGACCTCTTCGGGGCACGCGCCGAACTGCTGCCGCTCTTCGGCCTGCTCGACCCGGCGTGGACCGTGGGAGACCTCGGAACCGGCACGGGCGGCCTCGCCTCGGCGCTATCTCCTTTCGTGCGTCGGGTCATCGCGGTCGATCAGTCCGAGGAGATGCTGGACGGCGCCCGCGAACGCTTCGCCGATCGGCCGGGCGTCGAGCTACGCCAGGGGAGTCTCGAACACCTTCCGGTCGAGGACCGCGAGTTGGACGTCGCGGTGCTGAGCCTCGTTCTCCACTACGTTCTCGAGCCGTCCGTTGCGCTCCGGGAAGTCCACCGCTCCCTCCGATCAGGCGGGCGCGTCCTGGTCATCGAGATGCGCGCCCATGACCGCGGCGCCGAGTACTCCGAGTCGATGGGCCACATCTGGCCCGGCTTCGAGCCCGATGCACTGTCGGCAACGTTGACCGCTGTCGGCTTCGATCGTACGCGAACCGCACTCCTCCCCCCCGACCCCGACGCCATGGGCCCGCTTCTTTTCCTGGCCACGGCCATGAAAGCTTCATCCTGAACCATCCGTTTTCGACCCCCACATTCGACCCCTACAAAGGACGACCGCATCATGAGTGATACCGCCCTGCTCACCCCCGAGCAGATCCAGAGCCCGGCCTCGGCCGACCACCGCCCCGCCTACAAGGTGAAGGACCTCTCGCTGGCCGAGTGGGGCCGCAAGGAGATCCGCCTGGCCGAGCAGGAGATGCCCGGGCTGATGGCCGCGCGTAAGGAGTACGGTCCGGACAAGCCGCTCGCCGGGAAGAAGGTGATGGGCTCCCTGCACATGACGGTGCAGACGGCGGTGCTCATCGAGACCCTGGTGGAACTCGGTGCCGACGTGCGCTGGGTGTCGTGCAACATCTTCTCGACGCAGGACCACGCGGCGTCGGCGGCCGTGGTCGGTCCCAACGGCACCGTGGACGACCCTCAGGGCTCCGCGGTGTTCGCCTGGAAGGGCGAGACGCTCGGGGAGTACTGGTGGTGCACGGACCAGGCGCTCACCTGGCCGGACGGAAGCGGTCCCGACCTGATCGTCGACGACGGCGGGGACGCGACGCTTCTCATCCATCGGGGGTTCGAGTACGAGAACGCCGGTACCGTGCCCGACTTCGACGCCGACAGCGAGCCCGAGGAGTGGGGTGTGATTCTCGGTCTGCTCCGGCGCACACTCGAGAGCGACCCGACGCGTTGGCATCGCATGGCAGAGGGTATGGAAGGCGTGTCCGAGGAGACCACGACTGGTGTCCACCGCCTCTACGAGATGGAAAAGGCGGGCACCCTGCTCTTCCCGGCCATCAACGTCAACGACTCGGTGACCAAGTCGAAGTTCGACAACCTCTACGGGTGCCGGCACTCGGTCGTCGACGGTCTGAACCGCGCGACGGACGTCATGCTCTCCGGTAAGATGGCCGTCGTGTGTGGCTATGGGGATGTCGGGAAGGGTTGTGCTCAGGCTCTGAAGGGCCAGGGTGCCCGGGTCGTCGTGACCGAGATCGATCCGATCTGCGCGCTGCAGGCGGCCATGGAGGGCTACCAGGTCCTCCGCCTCGACGACGTGCTGGAGGTCGCCGACCTGTTCGTGACCGCGACGGGTAACAAGGACATCATCACGGCCGAGCACATGGGTCGCATGAAGGACAAGGCCATCGTGGCCAATATCGGCCACTTCGACAACGAAATCGACATGGCCGGACTGAAGAAGATCGACGGCCTCGAACGGATCAACATCAAGCCGCAGTACGACGAGTTCGTCTTCCCGGACGGGCACTCGGTGCTGATCCTGGCCGAGGGCCGCCTGATGAATCTGGGGTGTGCCACCGGCCACCCGAGCTTCGTCATGAGCGCCTCGTTCACCAACCAGGTGATCGCACAGGTCGAGTTGGCGACCAACAACGACGCCTACGAGAACCGGGTCTACGTCCTTCCGAAGCATCTGGACGAGAAGGTGGCCCGGCTGCACCTCGACCAGCTCGGTGCCCGGTTGACGGTTCTGTCCGAGGACCAGGCCAGCTACATCGGCGTTGATCAGGATGGGCCCTACAAGCCGGACCACTACCGGTATTAGCCGCAGGGGCCGCTCCACACCCCGGTGGGGCGGCCCGCTCTACTCCTCCTTCAGGACGGACGCCGGGTCGAGCCGCGTCCCCCGCCATGCGGGGAGCCAGCTGGCCAGCCAGGCTGCGGTCGTGAGGACGGCGCCAGACAGTAGGAAGCTCGTCGGGTCGGCGGGCGAGACGTCGAACAGAACGCTCTCGAGGAGGCGGGTCGCGAGGAGCGCCACGCCGGCGCCTACGACCGCTCCGATCGCTACGGCCCGCAAGGCATCCGCCTGCACGGTCCCTCGCACGCTCCCGGCGCTCGCGCCCAGCGCCATCCGAATCCCCATCTCTCGGGTCCGGCGTGCCACTGAGTATGAGACGACACCGTAGACTCCGATGGCCGCAAGCAGGAGCGCGGCGAGCGCGAAGCCGGACAGCACGAACGCGTTGAGCCGTCGGTCGCTGGCCGAGTCGGCAATCTTGCTCTGTAGCGTCGCGAGCGTGATCGGTATATCGGAATCTACCTCGCGAACCACCTGACGGATGTGGGCGGCTGCGGCGCTCGGATTGGACCCCGCCACGACCACCGAAGCGCCGAAGATCAGGAAGAACGGGGGACGCTGGGAATAGTGGACGTAGTACGACGGGTTCGCACCGGACTCCGAATTCCATCGCACCGCCTCACCCACGACCCCGACCACGGTGAGGTCGTGCTCGGGGAACGGGTCCATCCCCCTTGGGTTGAAAATGCGACCGATCGGGTCCTCACCCGGCCACAACGCATCTGCCATGGCCGCGTCGATCACGGCCGCGTGCGACGCCTCGGGTCCGTCCGCCCGACCGAACAGCCGCCCAGCCAACAGGGGGATGCCCATGGCCGCGAAGTAGCCGCCGTCCGCCACCTGATAGTTGAATACGCGCTCGCTTCGTTCACCGTCGGCCCGGTAGACCGGGCTCGCCACGGCCCCTTCCCCCGGGACGGGAAGGAGAAGGACCACACCCGCGTCTTCCACCCCCGGCCCACGCCTCGCCCCTTCGAGGATCCGGTCCAAGACGTCGACCGCTTCGGCGCTACTCGCGTACTTGCTGGTGGGAATATCGATCCGGGCCGTCACGACGCCGTCCGTGCGGAAGCCGCCATCGCGATCGAGGATGGCGTCGAGGCTGCGCAGGACGAGCCCGCCACCGACGAGCAGGATGAAGGCGAGCGCCACCTCCGTCGCCATGATCGCACGCCATAAACCCTGAATCGCGCGTGTGTGCCCGCTCCTGCCCGCCCGCACAGCCGACGCGACATCACCTCGGGTCAACGACAACGCCGGCGCCAGACCGAACGCGATCGCGGTCACGATCGCCAGGGCCACCACGAACACGAGAACCCCCGGCTCGATCGACACCTCGCGAAGACGGGGCACGGCCCCGGGGTCCAGCCAACGTGTCAGCGAGAGGATCCCCTGAGCGGTCAGGACACCACCGACGGCGCCGACCCCGGCCAGCACACTGCTCTCCAGAAAGAGTTGGCGGACCAGCCGAGCCCTCCCCGCCCCAAGCGACGCGCGGACGGCGAGTTCGCGGGCCCGACCTGCCCCCCGTGCGAGCAGAGTGCTGGCCAGGTTGGTGCACGCGATGAGGAGCAAAAGGCCGGAAGCGGACAACAGGAGCGTGAGCCCCTTGCCTGCGTCACCGACGATCTCCGCCCGGTACGAGCGGAGCGAGGCACCGACGGTTTCCACTTCCGGGTACGTCTCGTGGATCCGACCCTGCAGGGCATCCACTTCGCTCCGCGCCGCGCCCTCCGTCGCGCCCTCGGCCAGACGACCGAGGACGTGGACTACGTTGTTCCCCCGAGCCGACCAGGGCACGGCGCGGTCGAGGGACCGCCACACGTCCGGACGACCCGGTAGCCCGAAGCCCCGGGGCATCACACCAACCACGTCGTACAGGGTGTTCCCGATCCGAAGGGAGAGCGTCTCCAGGGGAGCCGACGCCAGCGCTCCCCTCCAGAAGGCGTCGGAGACCACCGCGGTCGGGGGTCCGTCGGGCGCGTGTTCCGGCGTGGCGATCAAACGACCGACCGCCGGTTCGACGGCACCGACTGCGAAGAAGTCCGCGGTCACCGCTGCGACGCTCGCGCGCACCCCGCCGTCGGGTGTGAGCACCGTCGTGGCGCTCGTCGGGACGTACGCCGCCAGTGCGTCGAAGCTCGAGGCAGCGAACCGCCAGTCTGAGAAGTTGGCGTAGGAGGCCGGCAGGTCGCGCCCATCGTCTGCGCGTTCCCACACGGACACGAGGCGGTCGCTCTCAGGGTACGGCAGGGGCCGGAGCATGACGGTGTCGACGAGCGTGAACATCGCGGTGGTCGCGCCGATCCCGATCGAGAGTGTGATCACGGCTACGGCGAAGAAGCCCGGGGCGCGCCTGAGCGTTCGAACCGCGTAGCGGAGGTCGCGGGACAGGTCCTCCAGCCGACGACTCCCTCGCTCGTCTCTCGTCCGCTCCTTCATTCGATCGACGCCGCCGAATCGGACCCGCGCCCGTCGGCGAGCCTCTTTGGCAGGCATCCCTTCCGCCTCGAGCTTGCGCTGTTCCATCTCGAGGTGGAACTCGATCTCTTCATCCAGAGCGCGCTCCTCGCTGCCAAGTGTTACCAGCGCCCGTACCCGTGTCCAGAACTCCCTCACCGATTCCCCCCTTCCGATTAGTGGACAGCCGGGCGCGGAACCCATCGGTCGCGCGATTTCCCCGGCGCGTGATTTTCCGGCCCGCGCTCCTTCAGATTCCGCTCAATGCCGTGTCGAGTATGCGTTCGACGGCCCCGCTCGCCCGCCGCCATTCGGCCCGGGCGCTCGTGAGTTGTGCACGACCCGCTTCCGTGAGCGCGTAGTACCGTGCCCTTCGGTTGTTCTCGGTTCGACGCCACTCCGCACGGATCCAGCCCTTCCTGCGCATCCGTTGCAAAGCGGGGTAGAGTGAACCCTGATTCACTTCGAACACCTCGCCGCTTAGCAGGGCGATGCGCTCTCCGATGCCCCACCCGTGCATGGGCTCGAGGCTCAGGACCCTGAGGACGATCAGGTCGAGCGTGCCCTGGAGAAGCTCGGATCGCTCAGCAGACACGGCGGGGATCTCGTTGTGGGGGCTTAGAGAAGGCCGGCGGCTTGGTCCCTTCTCTTGGCCATCTATAGGAACCCTGCTCCTCTAGACAGTCAAGAGGACAAAGCGGTTGCGGCGACGGGGGAGGCCCCTACCCGAAGAACAGCAGCCGGATTGCGAAGACGACGATCACGACGGTCACGACCTGCCGGATCCACGCTTGCCCCTTCAGGATCTGGAGCCGCACGCCGGCCAGCGCCCCCAGGAAGTTCCCCGCGGCGAGTGAGGCGCCCATGACCCAGTCGACCTTACCCGTCCAGGCGAAGATCGCCAGGGCCAAAGGCGTGAACGTGAGAACCAGCGCGGCCTTCATGGCATTTCCGCGAACCAGGTCCAATCCCCCGGCTGCCGCGACCCCGAGGATGATGAAGCCGAGGCCCGCCTGAATCAGGCCGCCGTAGAGGCCCACGAAAAAGAACGCACCGACGAAGCCCAAACGCCGCGTCCCCGTGGGCACGGCTCCGACCCCGGTCGCCTCCGGCGGACGGGGCTTCCACAGCGTGTAGCCGGCCACCACGACCAGGACGACGGCCAGCACCTTTTCGAAGGCGGCATCGCCCATCTCGACGGCGGCCCACGTGCCCAACCCCGCGCCTACGAGGGCGGGCGGGACGGCAAGGCGAAGCCAGCCCGGAGGGATCTTCCCCTTTTTGTGGAAGCTCAACGTGGCCCCGATGTTCTGCACCAGGATGGCCACCCGGTTGGTGCCGTTCGCCACCGTGGCGGGCAGGCCCAGGAAGATCATGACCGGAAGCGTGATCATGCTCCCCCCGCCGGCGACGACGTTGAGCGCGCCGGCGACCAGGCCCGTGAGAAACAGCAGGGCCATCTGAAGGATCGGATCCAAGAAGTTGCGCCGGCTGGGGATCGTGGACTGCGGAGCTGGGGCGCGACCAAGCTATCCCGGCCAATACTGGATGCACCACACCAGGGGCCGGTACGACCGCGGAGGCGGGTGGCAGCCTCGACCGACCGTTCGGCGGCGGACCTCGCGGCATCGTTTACGGCCCAGGGGCCGCCATCACATGTGGGTCACCGCTCCCCTCGACCGCACGTGCCGGCGCCACAAAACCACGAGCGCCGCTGCGAGGGCGATCAGCCCCGCTCCCCCCATGCCGACGAGAATGTGGCCCGGGCTGGCGATCGCGTGCCCGATGTCCGCCCAGGACGCCGTGAGCGTGTGGCCGTCGTGGGCGGCGAGCCCCGTCGGCGTAAGAGTGGCGGCAAGCGCCAGCAATCCAGCGGGTAACCTCGTGACGATGCTCGGCATTTCGAGATCCTCCTCAGTCCAGGGAACGTCGACTTCGTTTCACGCCGGCTCGCCCGGAGGGCCACTCCGAGCGGAGACTCCCGGCGGGGCGTTCGGGCGGAGCACACCGAGCGAGACCATTCGAGCGGCCCGGTACGAGCGGAGCATGCCCGGTGCGGCTATTCGAGCGAGCCCCCGGTGGGTGAGCATCAGCAGATCCGAGGCAATTGGTCGCCGGGGAGCGTGTCCACGACGCGCGTCCCGCCGAGACCCGTCCGCATCACGACCATTCCGGGGGGCGCGCCCGCCACCGTCCCGATGCGCTGCGCTCCAGCGCCCACGGGGTGGGAGCGAAGGACCGCCAGCACCGTCTCGGCCGCGGCCGGCTCGACGAAGAGGACCATGACGCCCTCGTTCGCGACATACATGGGATCGAGGCCCAGCAGCTCACACGCGGCCATGACGTCGGGAGGCACGGGAATGGACGCCTGTTCGAGCGTCACACCCACCCCCGCTGAGGCGGCGATCTCGTTCAGCGCGCTGGCCACTCCACCTCGTGTCGCGTCTCGCATCGCGTGGACGGCGCTGCCGACCTGGCGGAGGAGCGCGGCCACCACGGGGGAGAGGTCCGCAGTGTCGCTGCGTATCGTGCTATCGAAACGAAAGCCCTCGCGCACGGCCATGATAGCCATGCCGTGGCGACCGAGCGGGCCGCTGACGAGAACCGCGTCGCCCGGGCGGACGGCCTCCGGTCGTGGCCGAAAGTCGGCATAGACCCGCCCGACGCCCGTGGTGTTGATGAACATGCCGTCGCCCTTGCCGTGGTCGACCACCTTCGTGTCGCCAGCGACGATGTGCACACCGGCCCGTCCGGCGGCTTCCGCCATGGCGTCGATCACTCGGTCGAGGACGTCGAACTCCAGGCCCTCCTCCAGGATGAACCCAGCCGTCAACCACATGGGTTCGGCGCCCATCATGGCCACGTCGTTGACGGTCCCGTGAACCGCCAGATGTCCGATGTTGCCTCCGGGAAACTCGAGCGGATCGACCACGAAGGAGTCGGTCGACAGCACGATTTCGGCGGACGAGACCGGCACCACCGCGCCGTCGCACAGACGCTCGAGGTAGGCGTTCCCCAGGCGGGGCAGGAAGTGCTCCCGAACCAGTCTGGAGCTGAGCTTTCCCCCCGATCCATGCCCGAGTTGAACCCGATCGTACTGTGTGGAAGGCGCGGGGCACACCCCTCCCAAGGACACGGCTCCGGGCGCCTCGCGGGTCATCGGCACCTCACGGCCCTCCCGCGGCGGACGCCGCCCGGAAGCGGCCGAAGTTGTAGTAGGCGGCGCACGCGCCTTCGCTCGATACCATCGGAGCGCCGAGCGGGCTCTCGGGGGTGCACCCGACCCCGAAGGCGGCACACTCCACCGGCTTGATCCGGCCGCGCAACACGTCCCCTGCCCGACACTCGTCGGCTTCCAGGGCCTCGATACCGCCCAGGTCGAACTTCCGCTCCGCGTCCCACTTGGCGAACTCGGGCCGGAGCCCGAGGCCGCTGGATGGGATCACCCCGATGCCTCGCCACCCCCGGTCGACGACTTCGAACACCTCCTCGACCACGGTGCGGGCCGGAACGTTGCCTTCACGACGAACCGCGCGGACATACTGATTTTCTACCTCGTACCGACCGCTCTCCAACTGACGAACGGCCATCCAGATCCCTTCCAGGATGTCGAGCGGCTCGAAACCGGTGACGACGATCGGGACCCGGTAGCGGCGAGCGAGCGGCTCGTACTCGCTCCACCCCATGATGGTGCAGACGTGCCCGGCCGCCAGGAAGCCTTGGACACGGTTGTCGGATGACTCCAGAACGGCCGTCATGGCCGGCGGCACGGTAACGTGCGAGACGAGGACGCTGAAGTTCTCGACGCCGAGCTGGCGAGCACGCCACACGGCCGCGGCGTTGGCTGGCGCGGTCGTCTCGAACCCGACTGCGAAGAAGACCACCTCCTTGTCGGGGTTCGACCGCGCGATTTCGAGGGCGTCGAGCGGTGAGTAGACGATGCGAACCTGTCCCCCCCGCGCCTTGACTTGAAGCAGGTCGCATTCGCTCCCCGGGACACGAAGCATGTCCCCGAACGACGTGAAAATGACATCGGGGCGGGCAGCGAGATGCAACGCCCGATCGATCTGTACGAGCGGCGTTACACATACCGGGCATCCGGGCCCGTGGATCATCTCCACCACCCCGCCGAGGACTTCGTCGATCCCTTGCTTCACGATCGTGTGGGTCTGGCCGCCACACACCTCCATCAGAGTCCAGCGTCGGGTGGCCTCGGCCCGGATACGCCCCACCAGAGCCCGGGCCAGGTCGGGGTCGCGGTATTCGCTGAGATATTTCATGAAGGACCACCCTCGGAACCGACGCTCGGTTCGCGCTCCCCGCGCGGGCTCGGAGCTACCTGCACCGACGCGGCGGCGTCCGCAACGTCCCGAAGCCATTCCAGTTGGTCCAGTTCGCCCATCTCCCGGAGGATCTCGTAGGTCCGTCGAGCCTCGACCTCATCCACCTTCGAGATGGCGAAGCCGACGTGCACGATCACGTAGTCCCCGACGTCCACTTCGTCGTCGACATACGCCAGGCACGCCTCCCGGCGCACCCCACCGAAGTCGATGAGGCCCATTGGGAAGCCGCTGTCGGCCGTCCGTTCCACGACCCGTCCAGGAATGCCAAGGCACATGCTCTTCGTCCCTCTTCAGGTTGTCAGTCGGGCAGCGGCCACGGCCGCCTGACCGTAGCTCACCCCACCGTCGTTGGGCGGGAGCAAGCGAGGCACCAGAACGGTCAGACCGTTGCCCTCGAGGCCGCTACGCACGGACTCCAAAAGGCGCGCGTTCTGGAAGCAGCCTCCTCCGAGCGCCACGGTCCGAACGTCGTGCTCCGCAGAGAGATCCACGGTCAGCTCCACCGCAGCCGCGGCCACCGCGTCGTGAAAGCCCGCCGCCAGTTGCGACAGCGGCACGCATTCGGCCCGGCCGCGAGCCAGACCGGCGAGCAACGGTACGGGATCCAGTATCCGCAGGCCGTCGACCACGTCGACCGGCATCCGCGGGAGTGAAGCGCCTTCGGCCCGCCCGGCGCAGTCCTCCAGCTCCATGGCCGCCTGGCCCTCGTAGCTCGACCGCGCCCTGATGCCGAGGGCGGCCGCGGCCGCGTCGAAGAGTCGGCCGAGCGACGAGCACGGGGGCGCGTTGACCCCCCGAGCCACCTGACGCCCCGCGGCGTCTCGCTCGGCGGTCGGAACGGACTCCAGAGCAGCCGTCAGATCAGTCCTGCTCGGCTCGAGCGAAGCGTAGCCCAGTAGGGCACGCCAGGGACTCCGAGCGGCCAGGTCGCCACCCGGCATGGGGGCGTACCGAAGATGACCCAGGCGCCGGAAGTCTCTCAGGTCTGACAGGAGGAACTCGCACCCCCACGACTTCCCGTCATCTCCGTACCCCGTGCCGTCGAACGCCAAGCCCAGGACGATATCGACGATCCCATGCTCCGCGGCAACCGCGGCCACGTGGGCGTGGTGATGTTGCACCGGCGGAAGCTCGGGCAGACCCGATTCAGCGGCGAGCCGCGTGCTCAGGTAGCCCGGGTGAAGGTCCCGCACCACCGCCTCCGGCGTCAGGTTGAAGAGCGAAAGGTACCGATCGACCGTGTCGTGGAAGCGGTGGACGGACTCAATATTGTCCAGATCGCCGATGTGGGGACTGATCCAGGCTTCGGTGCCTTCCGCCAACGTGAAGGTGTTTTTCAGGTGCGATCCGACGGCCAGGACGGCGACGTCGCTTCCGATCGGGAGTCGTACCGGTAGTGGAGCGTATCCGCGGGCCCGCCGCAGGATCACGAACCTATCCGCCACCGGTCGCACGACGGAATCGTCGCACGCGGACACGATGTCGCGGTCGTGCAGCAGCAGCCCGTCGGCCACCTCGCCCATGCACCTTCGCGCTTCCGCACTGTCCGTCACGATCGGCTGTTCACTCAGGTTGCCGCTCGTCATGACCAGTGGCCTGCCCATCTCGCGTAGCAGGAGATGGTGCAGCGGTGAATACGCCAGCATGAGGCCCACGCGGCCCAGCCCCGGACACACCCCCTCCGCCAGCCCCGCGTCATCGCGTAACGGCAGGAGTACGATCGGTCGTCGGTACGACCTCAACAGAGCCTCGGCCGCAGTTGATACGCAGGCGACCTTACGAGCTTCTTCCACGGACGACACCATCACGGCGAATGGCTTGTCGTCCCGGCCCTTGCGACGCCGGAGGCGCTCGACCGCCACGTTGGAGCGGGCATCGACAGCGAGGTGGAAGCCGCCCACACCGCGCACCGCGAGGATACGCCCGACGCCGAGGAGGGCGACGGCCAGGCGGATCAGGTCGTCGCCCTCCATGACCGGGCGCCCCTCGATCTCCAGTGACAGACGAGGCCCGCAGCGGGGGCATGCGTTGGTCTGCGCGTGGTACCGCCGATCGGTCGGGTCCGTGTACTCGGCCCTGCACGCTTCGCATTGCGTGAAGCCCGCCATGCTGGTTCGGTCCCGATCGTACGGCATCGAGCGCATGAGAGTGAACCGCGGACCGCAGTCGGTGCAGGTTGTGAACGGGTATCCGAATCTGCGGTTCGATGGATCTTCCAACTCGTCGAGACAGACGGCGCACGTGGCCACATCCGGCGGCACCGGGAGTCGACCCGTCGGGTGGTCGTCGGACGGCGCGACGTGGAAGTCCACGAGACCCTGTGGTGCACGTTCGGTACGGGTGATCCGGTCGATGCGCGCGAGGGCCGGCGCCTCGCTCAGGATCGAGCCTTCGAACGCGTCGAGAGAGGCCCGGGTCCCCTCCGCCACCACGCGCACAGCTCCGTGTTCGTTCCTGACCGTGCCGCGGAGTCCGCTCTTCCGCGCCATACGGTAGATGAAGGGCCGGAACCCCACGCCCTGCACAACTCCGGAAATGACGACATCTTCCGCGTGCGTCGAGTCGGGCTCGAGTGCCCGCCCGTCTACCTGGGTAGCCTCGCTCCGCGGCGTCATCGGACCAGGGCTCCGGCGTTCACGAGCGACCGCAACAGGCCATACCAGTCGTCGAGGCCCTCTCCCGTACTTGCGGAGGTCTGCACGAAGCGGAGGTCGGGGTTGACCCGATGCGCGTACTCCAGCGCCTTGTCGACGTCGAACGGGACGTGCGGCAGGAGATCGACCTTGTTCAGGACGGCGAACTTGGCCACCTGAAACATCTTCGGGTACTTGAGCGGCTTGTCCTCGCCCTCCGTGACGCTGAAGACCACGACTTTGGCCGACTCTCCGACGTCCCACGAGGCGGGGCACACGAGGTTGCCGACGTTCTCGACGAACAGGAGGTCGATGGTGTCGAGGTCGAGGTCGTCCAACGCGGCGCCGACCTGTCGGGCGTCCAGGTGGCACGCTCCCCCCGTCACGACCGCATGGACCACTCGGTCGGTCCACCGAGCCAGACGGTCGGCATCGTTCTGGGTCTGGACGTCTCCGGTGACCACCGCCATGCGCACCTCCGTGCCGAGGTCCCGGAGCGTGCGTTCCAGTAACAGCGTCTTACCCGCGCCCGGCGACGAGACGAGGTTGAGTGCCACGACGTCGTGCTCGCCGAGTCGCCTCCGGACGTCACCGGCGAGGGCGTCGTTGCGTTCCATGACCCGCTCTCTGACCTCAATGCGTCGGACGGTCATCGTCGATTTCCAGGTAGGTGACGCGGAGTTCGCCGCCGACACGCGCGTCCAGAACCGGACGCGCCCTGCCGAACGGCGGTCGAGACAACAGGGCCTCCAGACAGAACTCCAGGCTGTCCGGCTCCACGCTTCCGTCCACGCCGACCTCCACGCCTACCTCGAGCAGCCACGGGAGCCCCTCCGGGCCAACGTGGGCTTCCGCGATCCGGCAGATCTCCATGGCCAGCGACAGCTCATGCATGCGTGGGGATCCGACGGGTCGGCACATCGTGGCCCCAGTCGCGTAGCTGATCCAGGACGGAGTCGACCACTTCGCCGAGCGCGGCGGTCACCTTTGGTGAGAGGCCGTCGTGGAGCACGACCGTGTCAGGCTCGACGCCGATGGCCACGGCTTGGTCCGGGAAGGTTCCGCGCAACTCCATCAGCGCGAAGATCTCTCGGAGGTCGATCTGATGGGGCGAGACCTTGTGATACAGAAGGCGGGGAAGGTCGACCTTCTCCAGGTGTACGATCGAGCCTGGAGGCGATCCCTCGTGGATCGCGTCGACGACCAGGAGACGGTCGGCCGACTCGAGTGCCGGGAGGAGCTGCATGCCCCACGTGCCGCCGTCCAGAAGCTCTACGCCCTGAACCCCGTCCAGGAGCGGAGCCAGGAGTCGAACCACAGCCACCCCGACCCCGTCGTCGCCCATGAGCGAGGAACCGACACCGACGACCACCGTGCGCCCCTCAGTCATCGACGAAGTCCAGATCCGCGCGGACGTATCGCCCACCCCCGATCATCGAGGAGATCCGGCTCTCCTGGTGGACCACGTCCGCCCTCAAGGTGAGGTACAGGTGGATGGGAATGAAGATGAGCCACGTCCAGGTCAGGACATGGTGGAGCAGCCGCGCGACCTGCGCGCCTCCGACCACGATCCCCACCCACCCGAAGGCATTGAAGAGGAGGCCCCCGGGGTTCGACAGGCTGTACATGTAGAAGCCGGTGAGGATCTGGACCACGGCCACCGCGTACATCGTCGTGTATGAGATCTCCTGGATCGGGTTGTGGCCCAGGTAGTGGGGCGCCTTGGCCGGCTCGATGAACATGTACTTCTTCAGGATGAGCCATAGGTTCTTCCAATCGGCGCGCGTATGGGGCAGAAGCGCGTCCCAGCGTTCGAACTTGTTCCCGGCGAACAGCCAGTAGACCCGGACGATCGCGGTGGCCACCAAGACCCCGGCGGCCACGAAATGGGTGAAGCGCATCCGCGCCATGACGAAGTGGTCGGCGGCCTGCCCCTCGGACATGAAGTAGGGCGTTCCGATGTAGAAGCCGGTAACGATGAGGGCCGCGACGGACAGCACCACGATCCAGTGCATGATGCGCAGGGGCCACTGCCAGAGACGCACGCGCTTGTAGGCCACGGGGAGTCCCCGGGACAGGCTCGGCACCTCGGTGTGCACGCTCATCCTCCGACTCTCACGCTCGTGACCTCAGCCCCGGTGGCGTCCAGGACGTGGACACCGCACGCCATGCACGGATCGAACGAATGGATCGTGCGCAGGATCTCGAGCGGTCGCGCGGGATCCACCAACGGATGGTTGTCGGTGAGCGCAGATTCGTACGGCCCACCCGCTCCCGAGGCGTCACGCGGAGAACAGTTCCATGTGCTCGGCACGACGCACTGGTACCGGCTGATGCGCCCGTCCCGGATCTCGACCCAGTGTCCGAGCGAGCCCCGGGCGGCCTCCAGGAACCCGTACCCCTGCGCTGTGTCTGGCCAGGACGAGGGTTCCCACCGGTCCCCGTTGAACGTCGTGGTGTCTCCGGAGCGGATCCGTGCGACCAGCGACGCGAACCACTGCTCCATCCGCCGGGCCAGAAGCACGGTCTCGGCGCCTCGTGCCGCCGTGCGACCGAGGGTGGAAAAGAGTGCCTCGGGACCCACCTGAAGCCTGCCAAGCGCCTCGTCCACGACCTCCCGGATGTCGGTGTGGCCCGATGCGTATCCTACGAGCATGCGGGCCAGCGGACCGACTTCCATGGGGCGTCCCTGGTATCGGGGCGCCTTCATCCACGTGTACTTCTCGTGGTCCTGCAGATAGGTCCACGGCGGTTCCGGCCCCGTGTACCGCGGTCGGGTCTCCCCCTCCCAGGGGTGGAGCCCTACCTCGTCGCCGCCCTCGTACTCGTACCAGGAGCTGGTGATGTACTCCCGCACCTCCTCCTGTTCGTAGGGAAGTACCTCGGCCAGGTTCCGATCGAAGATCACGCCGCGCGAGAAGTACATGGAATCCGCGTCGCGCCATTGACCGCTGTCCGGGTAATCGCCGACGGACATGTAGTTCTCCACACCTCCGCCGATCGACGCCCACTCCTTGTAAAACGAGGCGATGGCCAGGAGGTCGGGCCAGTACACCTCTTCCACGAAACGACGAGCCCGGGTGATCATCCCCTGGACCTTCGTCAGGCTCTCGGCATTGATCGTCCCCGTATCGTCGAGGTTGATCGCGGATGCCATGCCGCCCACGAGGAAGTTCGGATGGGGGTTCTTCCCACCGAAAATCGTGTGCACCCGGATCACGTCGCGCTGCCAGTCCAGCGCCTCCAGGTAGTGAGCCACGGCCATCAGATTGGCCTCGGGAGGGAGCTTGTACGCCGGGTGCCCCCAATACCCGTTCGTGAAGATGCCGAGCTGCCCGGACTCCACGAAGCGTCGGACGCGCCCCTGCACCTCGGCGAAGTGTGTGGCGGAGTTGTTCGGCCACGGTGACAGACTGCGCGCAAGGCTCGCGGTGGCCTCGGGGTCGGCCGACAGCGCGCTCACCACGTCCACCCAGTCGAGCGCATGGAGATGGTAGAAATGGATCACGTGGTCCTGAACCGTCTGCATCGCGTGCACGAGGTTTCGGATCAGCCCTCCCGCCGGGGGGACCCGGATGCCGAGGGCGTCTTCCACGGCGCGGCACGAGGCGATGGCATGCACGGCGGTACACACGCCGCAGATCCGCTGCGTGAACGCCCACGCGTCTCGTGGGTCCCGACCCTCCATGATGATCTCGATGCCCCGGAACTGCGTGGACGACGCCCACGCCTGGGAAATGCGCCCCGCCTCTTCCTGGACCTCGATTCGCAGGTGGCCCTCGATCCTCGTGATCGGGTCCACGACGACTCTAGCCATCGGACTCCTCCCGGTCGGACTCGAGGTTCTTCTCTGGTGGCGTCGATACCACGGGAAGCACGACCGCGCCTGGATCCCCGTCCCTGGCCCGGGATCTCTGGATGCCCGTGGCAATCGCGTGGGCGCCCACTCCCGCGGCGGCTCCGAGCGCCAGAGCCGCGCCGATCACGTCGGCGCTCCGCTCCACGCCGAACCCGACCACGTTGGGCAGACGCTCGTAGAACGGCGTCATCGTGTCCCAGAAGTTGCGCTCCGTGCATCCGATACACGGATGACCCGCGCCGATGGGCCAATCCGTGTGGCTGTTCCACTGGAAGATCGGACATGGAGAGAAGCACGCCGGTCCCTTGCATCCGACTTCGTACAGGCACCATGCCTTCCGAGCGCCTTCGTCGTCGAACTTCTGCACGTACTGTCCCGCGTCGAAGTTGGCCCGACGTGGACATTGGTCGTGAATGCGCGCACCGTACGCGAACAACGGCCGCCCTTGACCATCGAGGGCCGGCATGGCGCCGAAGGTCAGGTAGTGCACGACCGTAGCGGTGATGACGTCGCCGATGGGCGGGCATCCCGCGATGTTGACAACCGGCCGGTCACGGATGATCCGATCGATGCCGACGGCCCCGGTCGGGTTCGGGCGGGCGGCCTGGACCGACCCCCAGTGCGCACAGGCCCCCACCGCGATGATGGCGGCCGCACCCTCTGCGGCCTCCCCGAGCACGTCGAGCCCCGTACGGCCCCCGATCGTGAGGTAGATCCCGTCGTCCTCCAGCGGGACGGAGCCGGTCACGATCAACAGGTACTGCCCGAAGTTCTCCTCCATGGCCGTGGCCTTCGCCGCTTCGACCGCGTCGCCCGCCCCCGCCATGAGCGTGTGCTGGTAGTCCATCGAGACGAGGTCGAGAAGGAGGTCGCCGATGGTGGGGTCGGACGTGCGCAGGACGCTCTCGACACAACCGGTGCACTCCTGAAGCTGCAGCCACACCACCGAAGGCCGGCGGACCTGCTGCAGCGCGCGCACCATCTCGGGGGTGAACGCCGACCCCACGCCGAGGACCACGCACAGGTCCGTACACCAGGAGATGAATTCGCGGCGCGTCACACCGCGGCGGTCGAGGTGTTGGCCCAGGGTTTCGGATTCGGACCACGCGAACGGAGTCGGACCCATCATGCGCACGCCTCCCGAGATGTTGAAGAAACCCGATACGACCGGGCATCTATCGAAGCTCCGGCCCGCAAGGCCGGCTCAAGAACGCGTTCGCTACGGCGCACCAGGGAGCCGGGACCGGCCCGGACGCTGGAGACGCTCCTGTATATGCCACCGTTGCGGAACCCAACCCATCGGGAAACACGCCCGGCGGTGGGTGGGGATTTCCCCCCGACCGCAAGCGGGCCCCGCCACCACGGAGGTGACGAGGCCCGAGCGCAGGGGGACGAGACGTCCAAGGGAACGGCTTCTTCGATGAGGAATATTCTCCGGGGGTGACGAGGCCCGAGCGCAGGAGGCCGAGACGTCCCGTGTTCCCCCATCCGCCGGGCCTGGCCGATCGTCGATTCACACGGGGGTGCGAACCCCGGATTCGGCGGCGGCGACGCTCCCGGCAGAGCTCGCTTGTGAATAAGTTCACAAGATGCCGGGGGGCGCGTGAACCCGCTCCGCGACGCCGCACGCAACCCTTGGCCGCCTGGGATCGTCCAAGAGGTGGGCCGAAGCCAGGGCACCTCGCGGATGGAGTGCCCGGCTGCAACTATTTCAGCATCCGCCCCGTAGTCTCCGGAAGGCGCCTTCTTCACCAACACGACCCTTCGACGAACATGTCTCCGAGAAAGACCATACTTCGCGAACTGTCCCGCACGCATCAGGCGAGTGGTACCACCATGTATACCCGTCCCCCCGAGATCACCGGGTTCGCCCGGGAGCCGGACAAATACCAGAAGGCGGTCAACCAGCTTCTGTCTGACCGACTCATCGAAGGGCGCAAGGACGAGGAGGGCCGCATGGCCATCGCCATCAACGAGCATAAGATGGCGGAGGTGCGGCGGGAGCTGCGCCCCGTGTGGGCGAATCCGCTGCTATGGGCGGGGCTCGCCGCGGTCGCCGTGGCCGCCTGGTTCGTCCTGGGTGCGGGAGCCGCCTGAGCCTACGTTCGGTCCGACTCGCTTTCGTCGAGGCGCGCCAGGTATCGATGCACCGCCGCGACCACGACAGAGCCCTCTCCGACCGCTGACGCGACCCGCTTCACCGACCCCGCCCGAACGTCGCCGACCGCGAACACCCCCGGACAACTCGTCTCGTAGGCCGTGGCATCCGGGCCGGCGTTGCGACCGGTGCAGAGGAATCCTTCGTCATCGCACTCGGCGGTGGGGCCCAACCACTCGGTGTTGGGCGTGGCGCCGATCATCACGAACAGCGCCGTCGTCTCGACTCGCCGCTCCTCGCCGGTCTCCGAATTGGTGAGCGTAACCGCCTCGAGGGTGTCGCCCCCATGGAGGGCGGTGACCTCGGTCTTTGTAAGCAGTTCGATCCGCTCGTCGTCCGCGATGCGAGAGGAGAGGTAGGACGACATCGTGTCCTCCAGCCCGTCCGATCGCACGACCACATAGGTGTGCGTCGCGTACCTGGACAGAAACATGGCGGCCTGGCCGCCACTGTTGCCGCCGCCAACGACCACCGCGTTTGTCTCGCCACAGAAGCGCGCTTCCAGGTCGGTCGCCGCGTAAAAGACGCCGGCCCCTTCGAACTGTCGCAGCCGCCGCACCGGGAGTCTCCGGTACCGGGCGCCCGTGGCGATCACCACGGACCGGGCCTCGATACACGGCCCCTTGTCGAGGAGGACCTCGTAGCCGCCTTCGACCTGCTCCAAACCGACCGCTCGGTGCGGAACGCTGATGCGGGCCCCGAACTTGACCGCCTGCACTTCGCCTCGGAAGGCGAGCTCTCCTCCTGAGATGCCCGTCGGGAATCCGAGATAATTCTCGATTCTCGAAGACGTGCCTGCCTGCCCGCCGACGGCCGTGTCCTCGATGACAAGCGTACGGAGTCCCTCCGACGCCCCGTAGACCGCGGCGGCAAGACCCGCCGGGCCCGCCCCGACCACCACCATGTCGTAGACGCCGTCGAGGCCGGGCGAGATTTCCAGCCCGAGCGCCTTTGCAAGTTCCAGAGTGCTGGGATCCGCCAGCACCCGACCATGGCGGTCGATGGCCACGCACTCGGCATCTCCCAGATCCACATCCGCACGCTCCGCCATGGCTTCGGCGTCGGAGCGGTCCACGAATTGGTGGGGAAGACTGTTCCGCGTAGCGAATTCACGAAGGCGCAGAGTTGACGCATCGCTTGGGTCGCCGATGAGGACGAGCCCCCCCTCTTCCCAGTCGAGGAGAAGCCGACGACGGGCCGCGAATGCCGTCACGATCACGTCGCTGACCTCGGGCACCGTGGCGACGAGGCTCCTGAGGCGATCCTGCTCCACGAGAATGATGGAGCCAGGATCGCGGACCACGCCGGCGAAGAAGGTCTCCTGCTCCATCAGCATGCCGAGTTCACCGACGAAGTTGCCTTCGCCGATGGTCACCACGATCTCGTCCTTCGACCGATCCAGTATGTCGATGGACCCCGACTGGATGTAGATCAGATCGTAGCCGGGCTGGCCTACCTCGAACAGAACGTCGCCCGCTTCGGTCTTACGGCATGACCCGTTGGCTTCGAGCGCATCGAGGAAGACGTCGTCGACCTCGGGCCAGGCCACACGTTCGAGATCGGTTCGGGGCGTTGATGTACGTTGTTCGGACACGGCGCGGCATTCTTCCGGCGGCGGGGCGTGGGGCTCGCGGCGCACTATGGTCGCTCGCGGGGCGGGAGTGCGCCAGCTTGGGGGCATGGCACCGTTGAGTGAAGATCACTTCCGCACCAGGCTCGTCGAAGAACTCGAACGTGTCACCCGTAGCGTACGCTCGGCTTCATCGGCCGGCCGGGAGCTGATCGAGGACGTGTGCCGACCTGGGGGTCCGCCACCGCTCTCGTCGCTCGCGGAGCAGAGAATGCTGTCGGAGCTTCAGGAACGCGATGCCCGAAGGGTGCGCGAACTCGTCGACGCCCTCCGACGGCTGGACCGGGGGGAGTACGGGCGGTGCACGACCTGTGGTGCGTCGATCGAAGACGTTCGTCTCGATCTGATGCCGGACACGAAAGCGTGCGCGGCGTGCGCGTCCACGCCTTCGGCCTGACGACTCCCACCCCCCAGGGTCGAACTACCGGAACTGGTGCGGGAAATCGCTCGGGACCTCCAGCTTGTCACGATCCCATTCGGCCAGATCCGCTACCGCATTATATGTGCTGCGTAGGAAGTCCCGGAGCGCGGCATCCGGGTCCGACGACGTCCGCACCGCTTCGTACGGGAGGAAGTACTCGCCCATCTCCTCGCTCCAGAACGCCTCAGCGGGCTGGACGGGCGCCGATGAAAAACCGTCGGGCGTAGGGTAGGCGTACGAGTAGAACGCCGCGGCAGGGCTCATCTCGCCGCCCGGCCAGAACCCACAACTGTACACCTCGTGGGAGTATGCTTCCCTCGTGATCCAGTCCGGAAGGCCGGGAATTCCACCCGGGTGCTCGGGTGCGGGGCGTCCGGAGAACCGGGTCACCGCAAGGTCGAAGCTTCCCCAGAAGAAGTGAACGGGGCTCGATTTCCCGAGGAAGCGGGCACGGAACTGTGTGAAAACCCGAGTCGTCGAGTTGAGGACCCGCGCAAACCGCGACGCCGCGTCGGGGTCGTAGGCTCCCACCACGGTGTCTTCGTCGAACGGAATCGGGTCCGGGATCTCGCTGGGGACCTCGAGGATCTCGACCGAGAAGCCGAGGTCGTCCAGAGCCGACATGAGATCGGCATGGAACGTCGCGACGCTCTGCTCGCGCAACCGGAGCGCCCGGTGCTCACCCCGGTCGGTTCGGACGCGGACAGCATGCTCGTGAAAGTCGAGTTCGATGTCGAAGGCCCCAGCGCGGTGGTACATTGTTGATGTGGTCAACCCCACGGGGGTCACGTAGAGCGGAACGTGCCACGAATGGTTGAGCCACGGACTGGTGACGAGGCGAACCTTACCCAGGATCTGGGACCACATGTGAAGCGATCGAAGGGTACCACTCCATTCGGAGTAGTCGAGCCGGGGCCAATCCGCCTGCGCCATGCGGGTTCTCCTCGCGAGAGTGTCTCGACGGGCCGCTGTCGGCACGGCCCCTCACCGTCAAATGCGAAACCCCACCCCCTTCGATCCGTTTCAACTGTGACCTGGTGTGGCCGACCCCTTTTGGGGCCGGGAAGGCCGGGACCGGAGATCAGCGGGCGGTGATCACGCCGATCGGGTCGTGTCTTGCGGCTCGCCGCGCCGGGAACCACGCCGCCGCCGCCGCCAGAACGAACAGGATCGTCGCCGCAGCCAGGACGACCCAGGTGCTTCCGTCGGCCGACCCCGGCGCGACCTCGGCGATCCGGCCGCCCACCCACAGCGCGGTGATGAGCCCCGTTCCCACGCCCGCTGCCGCGACGGCTGCAGTACGACCGAGCACGCGCCGAACCACCTGGCCCGGTGTCGCACCCAAAGCAACCCGGATCGCGGTCTCCCGCGCCCGCTCAGAGATCACGTAGGAGACCATTCCGTAGACGCCGAGTACCGCCAGCGCCAACGCCGACAGCGCGAGCCCCAGCCCGACCGACGCGAGGAAGTGCGGCCGGACGAGCGCCGTTCGCTCGATCGAACGGAGTGTGCGGGGCGCGCCCACGGTGAGCGTGGGGTCGACCGCCTCCAGCGCACCTTCCAGCGCGGCGGCAACGCTCACGGACCCGCCGTCCGCCCTCACCACGAAGTAGGTACCCCAGCGAGGCGCCTGCCGGTTGCTGAGGTACACCTCTGGACGTGTGGACGCCCCGGGCGTCAGAGGCTCTACATCCGCAACGACGCCGATGACCCTGACCGTTCGACCGAGATCGGGAAGCCGAAGAATGGCGCCCACCGCCGCGTCTCCGCCCCAGGCACGGCGGGTGAGTTCCCGATTGACGAGGGCCACCGGCTCCGAGTCGCGCCCGTCGCTCTCCGCGAGTTCCCGCCCCGACACGACAGGGATCCCCAGGGTCGAGAAATAGTCGGGACCCACGTCGAACCACCACGCCGATCCCTCCGACCCATCGGCTCCGGCACCGGATGTCTCGAACGGGGTTGCACCGTCCCCGCCCCCGAACAGCGGACCGGCCGACGCGGTCGAGGCCGCCAGGACGCCGGGCACCGATGCCAGCGCCTCCTCCGAGCGGCGGAGCAGTGCGGCCACATCGTCCCTCGACGGGTGCACACCGGTATCGATGAACGCCGACGCCACCAGAACATCGTCACGCTCGAAGGGGGGATGCCAGGCCAGATATCCCGCGAAGCTGCGAAAGAGAAGTGCGGCCGACGCCAGGAGGATGGTGGAGAAGGCGAGGCCGCCCGCCATGAACGACGTACGCCACCGTTCGGTGGAGCCGCTCGACCCGGCACGGGCGCCGGCCACGATCGCACGCCCCGAGCTTGCGCGCGTGAGACGCAGCGCCGGAAGCACCGCGAACAGGGTCGTCACCACCAACGCGGTCAGGACGGCAAAGGCGAACACGCGCGCGTCGACGGCGACCTGCCCCAGCCGCGGCAATTCGGGCGGCGCCAGCCGGACGAGGAGACGGGTCGCCAGGAAGGTTGCCGGCACCGCCACGCCCGCCGCCGCGAACGTGAGAACGAGACCCTCCACCACCAGCGCCGCCACCACGCGACTCCGGCCCGACCCGAGCGCGGACCGTATCGCGATCTCCTGACGCCGCATGAGGCCGCGTGTGAGGAAGAGGTTGGCCACCTGGGCGCATACGATCAATCCGAGAAGACACGAGCCCGCGAGGAACATCAGAAGCACCCGGGCGCTGGCGCCGAGAACCCGGTCGTGCAGGGATTCGACGCGGAGCCGCCAATTCTCATCGATGTCCGCAGGGTACGCGGCCGCGAGACCGCGGTAGATCCCCGAGAGTTCCTCCTCAGCGACCGAACGGCCCACGCCCGGGGCGAGCCGACCCAGCGCCGTGAACCCGCGCCAACCGCGAACCTCGGCGTCCGTGGGATCGAAGTGCGGTGGCTTCCACAACTCCACCGATTCGAGGTTGGCCAGCGGAACCCGCGCTCGCTCGGACAGAACCCCGACAATCCGGTGCGGCGTACCGTCGAGGTCGAGCGTGCGGCCGATCGCTCCCACGTCCGCACCGTACCGGCTCACCCAGAGAGGATGGGCAAGGACCACGACCTTGTCCCGGTCCGGACCGACCTCCTCGGGCAAGAAGTATCGTCCGGCCGCCGGAGCCGCTCCGAGCGCGCGAAAGAACGCGGCAGTGGCCAGCCCTCCTCGCACACCCCGGCTCCCGCTCTCGTCCGTGAGCCGGAAGGCCCAGCCGCGCGCGATGCCCAACTCGGTTACGGCGCCGGACGCCGCCAGGTCCTCGACGTTGGCGGGCGACGCAATACAGTAGTCGGCCAGATCGCGGTGACCCTCGCACACCACCACGAGCCGATCCGGCTCGGGGAGATCGAGCGGCCGGAAGACGATCCCGTCGACCATGGCGAACACCGTCGTGACCACGGTCATCCCGAGGAAGAGCAACAGGAACGCAGGCACGCTGAAGTCGAGGTGTCGAAAGAGCGTCCGGACCGTGATCCGCACATCCGGAACTGCGGCACGGGCGGTCCAACGAGCTGAAGCGCCGTCGTACGCCCGGCTGTTCATCACGTGCGGCGGCGCACCCGTCAGCCGACGGAGCGTGAATCCGACCGATAGTCGGAGGGCCGTGCCCCAGTACCAAGCGCGTGCGACGAGAGGCGACGCTCCCGGTCGATCAACTCGTGCGTTGAACAGCTCGTGGAGGTCTCCGAGCACGGTTTCGCGGACCGGCCCTCGAGGCAGGATCATGCCCAGAAGCGCCTCGGCCAGAATGGGCGGCCGGACGTCGCGGTCAGTGCTCATCGGCCGCCCCCGCGTCTCCCAACCCGTCCCAGACGCTCCGCCACCGAGTTCGCGTTCGCTCCAACGCGTGCACTCCCGCCGGCGTGGCGGTCAGGAGGCGTTTGCGACGGCCGCCTCGTCCCGGCACCGGATCGCCCAACCGTGACTCCAGTAAGCCCTTCTCTTCCAGGCGGTCGACCGTTGCGTACAGGGCGCCCGGCGACAACGTCCGCCCGGTCCTCGCCTCGAGTTCCCGGAGAACCCGCGGTCCGTACCCATCCCCCGCGAGCCGTAGCACACTCCACATAACCATCTGCTCGAGCTCGCCCATGTACACCCGGTCGTCCATCTCCCCTCCCCATTTTCCGCGTTTGCTCGCCCACCCAACCCTACTTCTCAGGATTGGATGCCAAGCCTAGGGTGTAAAGTTGGAAAATGGCAAGAGCCGTGGATCCGTGCCCTTGCAGTTCCTTCCCCCGAGGGTCGAGGTTTCGAGACTCCGTGGTCCGTTCTTCAGAGGAGCGCCTCTGTCCATGCTCGCCAAGATTCTCCTCGCATTCGTGGTCCTGGTGGCGGCGATCGTCCTGGTCAGCTCCGCTGGCCCGACCGCGCCCCTCTCCCACGGCTCATACCTTACGTATGAAGTGGGAGGGACCCGGGTGCGCGTAACCTTCCGAGAGGCCAGTGGGGGGAAATACGACGTTGTAGTAGAATATCAGGATCCGGGGGGACCGTGGGCCGTTGGCGAGGAAATGCCCGGACATGGCGAGAGCGTGGACAGGCGGGTTCGCGGGTCGTCGGGAAGCCCGCTCGAAGTGGCGTCCTTCGGTCCGATCTGGGCGTCACCCGACGACCTGGTCATGGGAGGTCGGGCGCACGGGGCGGCCGTCGAGGACGTGCGGTCCGAAAACGGGCGGGACGTCGCCGTCGTGAGCGCACCGGCCGGTGCGGCGGGCGCCCTGCGCGGGCGGTGGCGCTTCGATGTCGAAACCGGATTCCTCCTCAGCGGTTCGCTGAGTACCGCCGTGGCCGAGAGCCAGAGCTTCCGTTTGGTCGAGAGCAACATCACGGGGCTCGGGCGCTAGAAGCACACCTGGTAACGGATACCCGCACGCATCAGCGTATCGGCCGGCTGCGCCCCGGGCGAGACCCACACCCAATGGTTCCTCGGCACTTCGAGAGACACCACGGTTCGGCCGCCTTCGGTCACGGTGTCGGCGGCGGCGCGAGGTCGGTGTAGAGTATCGCGCACCTCCAGGCGGGCAGGACCCGTTCCGATCGTGTCTCGGTACAGGTGCAACCAAACGACGGCCGTTGGACCGGTGTTGTTGAATATCGAGTGGTCGCCCAGCGCGGTGTCGGATGGGAGGCACACCTGTCCAGATGCGGACCCTGCGAGGACGGTAAGCCACAGTAGGCACACGCCGACCGCGGCGGCGGTGAGTCGGAAAAATCTCAGCATGGTCCGGGCTCCCACTCGTTACGCACCGCGTCCGGGTCATCCAGCGTGATGCGGTCGCACTCCTTCCTGCTGACGTCCGGGAGCGTGGACGTCGTGCCGTCTTTCCGGAAGATCGTACAGCACCCCTTTCTGCCCGTCTCGGCCTGCATCGTTTTCTGGTTCACTGCGCGCCCTCATGGATTGGAGTCATGGCAACGGTCGTGAGTGCGGTGAAACCGCTGACCACACCGCGGACTTCGGCAACACCGGCACTGTCGGCCGCAACAAGGACCGCCTCCGCCACCATCCCGTCTGCGCCGGGGACCACCCGTACGTCGATCACGTTCGGAGTCTCCGCGCCCTGGAATCGGCCCAACGTGGTCCGGAATTGGACGGTGGTCGGCTTGGCTTCTGATGGTAGATGGGCCCGGATCGTATCGACCGATTCGCCGTCTGCGGGCATCACGGCCGGTGTGCGTGTCTGAGAAAGAAGGATGATCTCGTCGAGCGCGACACTGGCCGGGTCGGGCTCCAACGGCGAGCGCGCCCAATCGCACGCCGTAGCAATGGCTGCGAGAGTCAGGGCCACCCATCGGCGGGCGATCACGAGGCCCCCAGGAGTCCGGCAATCGGACCCAATACGGCGCCGTAGCTCACGTCGAATCCGAACGTGAAGAAGAGATCCCGCTTGTCTACGCTCGATTCGACGATGGGATTCCCGTCCGGCTGCTCGAAGAACATGACGCCGGCCCCGATCCGGGCGTTCCGATACACCCTCAAGCCCAGTCCGATCACGGGTGAGCCAACCGGGTACAGCTTGTCCACCTTTGCCTCCGTGTAGAGTTCGAGGGGTGTAATGCCAAGAAAGACACTGAGCGCCTTGCGGGGCTCCGTGAATAGCTGTCCTACGCTGAAGTCCTCGCGAACGTTGATGGGCACGGTGTAGAAATGCAGCGACGTCAGAGCGCCCATGTAGCGGGTCCTTGACGCCACCAGTAGCCCTGCATCCGTGGTGACGTAGTCCGCGAAGGTCGTGGCCGTGCGCCCCGTCACGCGAGCCTCCCCCTTCTTGAGCCGACCCGCTTGTACGCCCAGGCTTTCGGTCCTGGAAACCGTGAGCGCGAAGCGATAGTCCTCCTTCGGGCGGAGCGGCGGAACTTGGAATACCACGGCGCTGCGGGGCCCCCAGTCTGCGCGCGTCAGATGCGTCTGCGCCGGCATAGTGGACGTCGTGGTCGTTCGGCCGTTGATAATCGTGACCGTCCGCACGTCCAACGCGATTTCGCTGGCCCCCTCCGGCACCGGAACCTTCAACAGAAAGACCTCGCCAAACGGAAGCGGCGCCGCCACGCGCCCCATGGAGAGGTCTACCTCCACGACCTTCAGAGGATACCGAACGACCACCTCCTGTCCTTCGGACGGCGATGGCACTAGCAACGCACCCACGAGGACCGCCCTCCAAGCTCTCGACACCCTTGCCTCCCGGTTTGGCGTCCACATCCACGCCCAGATCCGATCTGATCCGGCATTCTGACTTGATTGACGGACGCGATACGCGCTTTTCCCCGGAGGCGATGAGCCTCAAAGGCGAGTTTCGAGTCGCGTGTACGGTGTCAGGTCCGGCGGCGGGTGCGAAGAGCACGTCCGACTCGTGGTCGCGTAGAGAGCCCTATCACGGGCTCGTCCAGTCCGATCCGCAACTTGCATCTGTGGGCCGTCGGAACGCCCCTGGCATACGCCGCTACCCGGACTTGGAGAGAGATCGATGGCGAGGATCCTCATGGTCGAGGACGACGCGAATATCCGCGAGGTGTACCGCACGATTCTCGAGGCCGCCGGCCACGACGTGCTGGAGGCGGCCGACGGTCAGGAGGGATTCCGATCCGTCCTGATGGACGAGCCCGACCTGGTCCTTCTCGACCTGAGCCTGCCGCTGATCGACGGTGACGGGCTACTCAAGCGCCTCGAGCGGTTGCCGATCGCCGACGAGTTGAAGGTGATCGTCGTCACGGCCCACGACCGAAGGGTCGCGACCAGTCGGATTCCGGAAGGCACATGCCGGGGCCTCCTCATCAAGCCGGTCCATCCGGACGAGTTGGTCCGAACGGTACACGACTGCCTCGAGGGCCGGACGTGTGGCCAGCGTCTGGTCCGACGGTTCATTAGCCGGAACGTAGCCAACTCCTCGACGAACCCGAATGCAACCACTTCTGCAGAGGACTCTCGGAGTAGCTTCGCGAGGAGACGTACAACGTCACGACGAAGTTTCGAGGTGCCGTGCATCACGATCGCCCGGTGTATCCGGCGCTCCTGACTGCGGAGAGGTTGGCCATCAACGCGGAGAAGCATGCCGCAGACGATCCTCCACGATCCGCCCGTCCACGAGAACCAGTGCCCGGTCGCACGCGTTTGCGAGCGCCTCGTCATGTGTGACAAGGAGAAAAGCAGTATCATGCGCCCGATGAAGGGTGCGGAAGAGGGAGAAAACCTCTTGCGAGCTCTCGGTGTCCAGGTTGCCAGTCGGCTCATCCGCCAGAACGAGGGAAGGCTTGCCGATCAGGGCCCGAGCCACCGCCACCCGCTGCTGTTGACCGCCCGAAAGCTCACGTGGGCGAGCTCGTCCACGCCCTTCGAGTCCTACCGCCCGCAAGACCCGTCTCGCCTCCTCTCGGTCCTTGTCGTGGATGCGTCCCCGACGAAGCGCCAGAGGGAGCATGACGTTTTCGACTGCGGTCAAAGACGGGATCAGGTGGTGGAACTGGAAAATGAATCCGAGTTCCTCCCCCCTCAGTCGCGTGAGATCGTCGTCGGTCAGATCCCTTGTGCGCCGGCCCCCGAGCAGCACATGACCCGCCGACGGGCGGTCCAGGAGACCGATCAAATTGAGAAGCGTGCTCTTGCCCGAGCCCGACGGGCCGATCAATGCGGTGAACTCCGCCCGGCCGATCGTGAGGTCGATGCCGCGGAGCACCTCCTTGGTCGCTCCGCCGCTTTCGTAGCTTCTTCGGACACCTTCCAGACGAAGGACTGGTTCAGTCATGCCGAATCGCGGCAGCGGGATCCAGTCGGGCCGCACTCCGTGCCGGGAAGAGAGCGGCCGCGGTGCCGGTCCCGATGGCGACGGTGAAGGCAAGCAGGTAAAGCGAGACAGGAAGCTCGATCGGATAGGTCGGCGTTCCATCCGGGTTGGTGGACCCTGCCATGGAGGCGATCGACAGGAGGGTTCCGGCGCCCGTCCCGAGGACGCCTCCCGCGATCGCGATAACCAAGCCCTGAAGGAGGAACGCCCGTAGCACCAGCCCCCTCCCCCCTCCGACGGCCCTGAGGATCCCGATCTGCCGGGCCTTCTGAAGGGTCGAGACGATCATGACGCTCGCCACACCCATGGCCACAGCGAACATTACGAAGACCCGGATCAGGAGCGTCGCCCCGCGTTGGGACCCGATGGCCACCTCCAACTGGGTGTTCGATTCCGTCCACGGCTCCGCATCCAGACCGGTCTCGAATTCCAGGATCCGCGCGACCGGCTCGGCTTCCCAGAGGTTCCGGATCCTGAGGTTGAACATCGAGATCCCTCCTGGCAGATCCAGAAGGGCCTGCGCCCGCCGCAACGCCAGGAGAACCCAGCGGTCGTTGGCTGCCTGGTTTCCGAGGTCGAGCACGCCGGCCACCCGAAGCGTCTGGTAGTCCGGCCCACCGGTACTGACGCGGAACCGGTCCCCGATGGTTAGACCGAGATCCTCCGCCAGGCCCGTTCCGATCAAAGCGGACTCCCCGGACAAGTCCAACGAGCCGGATCTGAGCTTCCCTTCGATCTCGATCACCCGCCCGACTGCAACCGGATCCAATCCCTTCAAGGCCACCGCGCGCGTGGCGGCCCCTGCGACTGCGAACCCCGGTCCCTCCACCGTCGGGGCCACGGCCGTGACATCCGTGAACGACTCCAGGTAGCGGGCCACGGCCTGCCAATTCTGTATGGAGCGTATAGGCTGTGGTGGTGGCGAGATGTCCTCAACGAGGACCTCGGCTCGACCGTGGTGGACCGGACGGACCACCAGTTCCGGCTGACGCACGATGATGTCGGGTACGATACCCAGTGTCTGAGCAATCATCGTCCGCTCCACCGCCGTGATGAGGGCGGTGATGAAGAACAGCACGGTGACGCCCACGGCCGTGGCGAGGACGAGGAGAAGCGACTGCTTCCATCCCTCCCGCATGAAACTGAGCGCCAGGAAGAGGTCGAGGCGCATGTCAGTGGAAGGGGATCTTCAGCCCGCCCGAGGCCGGGTCGTATACCGCGGTCGGTGACCACGGAGTCGCTTGGACTTCAGCGCCCACTCGAGACGAGGGCACATCGCCGACAACTACGGAGTCACCGTCGGCGAGCCTCGCGAACACCTCGGTACGCGTACTGCTCCGCATTCCGACTCTCACCGGAATGCGCTCGATCCTTCCGTCCCTTACGACGTGGACGAAGGAGTGGCCGCTCTCGGTCAGCACGGCCGCAGCGGGCACGGCGAAGCCGCCCGTGCTCCGCCGTGCCTCGACCGTAACCGAGACGGTCATGTTCGGCCGCAGGAACGACGGAGGTGATGGTATGCGCAGCCGCACCCCCAGCGTTCCCCGCTCGGGGTCGACCGACGGTGAGAGGCGAACGACGTCGGCAGAGAATGGCTGTTCCGGCACAGCGTCGGCCACGGCCGTGGCGGATTGGCCTACGCGAAGCTCGGCGGCGGCACGTTCGTCCACGTCCATGCCGATGTAGGTATCGCCAAGGGGCAGTAGCTGGAGCACGGAGTCGCCAGGTCGCACGATTGCCCCGGGGTCGATCATACGGCGGAGGACGACCGCCCGCATCGGCGATCGAACGGCGGTCCGTGTGAGAGCCAAGTTCGCCTCCACGAAGGCCGCCCTGGCGACCGCGAGGTCGGCCGCCAGAGAAGCCGACCGGCTCCCGTTCGGCTCGGTGGCCTGCAGTTCGAGCGAAGCGGACGACTGACGCTCCTCGGCGGAGGCGAGGGCTGCCTCGGCATCCTCCAGCGCCTTTGTCGGCACAGCGCCCAAACTCGACATCGTCTTCATCCGCTCCACGTTCCGTCGGGCGTTCGCCAACTCGACAGAGGCTTGCCGCAGTCGAGCCCGCGCAAGCGCCTGGCCCTGGTTTTTGATCTCAATCAGCCGGGCCTCGGCCCGCGCGACGTCGGCGGTTGTGCTCGCACGAAGGGCGGAAGCGACGGCCGAATCCACGGTCATCAGTACAACACCCGCCGATACTGTGTCCCCCTCTTCCACCTCGACCGTCAGGACCGGCCCCTCCGCCAAGACGATCACGGGGATGGCTCGGCGCGCCTCCACCCGCCCACTGGCCACCACCGTATACAAGAGGGGCTCGCGCTCGATCGTCCAGATCGCGACCCGGGGAGGGGCAACCGCGGCGGCGACTGCGTGTGCGGCAACGACAATCGCCAGCAGCGCCACTATGATGACCAGAATCAGCTTCAGCCGGCTCGGGCCATTCGGAGGGGGTTGCCCGCTGGCCTCACTCATCGATCCTCCCTACTGATAATGATCTCGACATGGTGTCGGCCGTTTACCGACGCTGTGTCGGCAACTATACCGACGGCGTGTCGGCAAGACAAGGAACCCTATGCCGAAGATCTCAGAGCCTACCGTCGAGGAGCACCGGGAGGCGCAGTTGCATCAGCTATTGGCTGCGGCACGGGAGGTGGTGCTGTCCGGTGGCCCGGCCGCTCTGTCGTTTACGGAACTGGCCCGAAGAACAGACCTCGCCCGTTCCAGCATCTACGAGTACTTCGCGAACCGCGGCGAGTTGATCGTCACCCTCATGGGGGGGGATGCGCTTGGCTGGATCGACTCCGTCCGCGCGGCGGTCGAGGGAGAGGAGGATCCGGTTCGCGCGATCGAGGCATTTGTCACGAGTCAGTTGCGTCTGGTCGCGGACGGTTCGCACGATCTCTTCTTCAGGCTCGTGGCCGAGACGGATGAGCCTGCGGTGCAAGCCTTCGCGGAAGAGCAGCACCGGACCCTGCTCAGCGTGGTCGAGGTGCCGTTGCGTCGGGTAGGTGTGAAGTCGGTCGGCCTGACGCAAGACATGATGGAGGCTGCGATACAGGCGGCGGCCACGCGGGTTGTTGGCTCGCGTTCGGACCCGGAGGTGGCGGAGATCATCACGACGGCGACGCGATTCGTGAGACGAGCGGTGGAGGGCGTGACGATCGCAGCAGAGCTCGAATAGCGGGAGGCGCCGGGAGCCCCACCCGCGCGACCGCTCCTTGTCGCTTATCACCCATAATACTATTACTTGTGATACTATCATTAGTGATACTATCGTTGGTGGAGAAATGAAGCCATGGATCCAGCAAGAGCCAGCCAGCCACTGGCAGATTTCCTGGACGCCCCGGTACCGCGCCACACGCTTGGGCTCATGTACGGGCGGCGCCGTATCGGCAAATCCACGCTCCTTCACGAACGTGTCCGCGAACGTGGCGGCTTCTATTGGGAGGCCACGCGCGGTGAACCGGCCGTCCACCTGGCGCGGCTGGGAGAAGCCCTCGGTGACCATCTCGGCGTCGGGAAATTGTCGTTCGAGACCTGGGAGGAGGCGGTCTCGCAACTGCTACGTCTCGGCGTAGAACGAGCAACCCCGGTGGCGCTGGACGAATTTGGCTACCTGTTGGAGGGGGAACCGCGGTTGGATTCGGTCATCGCAGCGGCGATCGGTCCGGCCGGACAGGAAGCAACCCCAGGGCGAGGAAGATTCGTGCTCTGCGGCTCCGCCATCGCCATGATGCGCGCGCTAACCGCGGGTGAGGCCCCGCTTCGCGGACGGGCGGGATTGGAACTGGTGATGCAGCCATTCGATCACCGGCAGATCGCGTCGCTGCTCAAAATGGAGGAGGATCTGGCGTTGACCGCGCGGGTGTTCGCGGTCATTGGGGGGGTGGTCGGATATGCGACGGACATGGTCAATTACGACCTCCCCGACCGACCCGACGACTTCTCTCGCTGGGTCGCAACGCGGGTCCTCTCGCCGGCGGCGACACTCCACCACGAGGCGACCACGTTGTTGGCGGAGGATCCCACGCTCTCCAGCTCAAGTCCCACCCTCCACCATAGTATTCTCGGGGCGATCGCAAATGGTGCCGTCACCGCGGGATCGATAGGAAACCAGCTACGGCGTCCGGTCTCCAACCTCGCCCCATCGCTCAATCGCCTGATCGCAGCTGGATTCGTGCTTCGGCATGAAGATCCCATCCGAACCCGGCGACCAACCTACGCTCTCGCGGACCCGTTCCTCCAGTTTCACTACGCGATCCTGGAACCTCACGGTTCGCTCCTGCGCGATCGGAACCCGCTCGACCTGTGGACCGGGAGGCTCTCGACCACATTCGATTCGCGTGTTCGTGGTCCGGTGTTCGAAGAGCAGGCTCGGGCCTGGGTGCGGAGGTACGCAAGCAGTGAGACGATCGGCGATTCCCCCGACTATGTGGGGCCGTCGTCCGCGACCATCGAGGGGAAGGAGCACGAAATCGACGTGCTCGTGGCCGCCGAGGACGGAGCCGCCGAGCCATCGGGCAGAACGGTCATCGCCCTCGGCGAGGCCAAAGCCGGCGAGATGATAGCGGCCCGGCACCTCCGCCACCTCGAGAGAGTCAGGGCGAGCCTGGGTCAACGAGCCGTCGGTGCGAAGCTTCTCCTGTTCGGAGCGGAGTGCGACGCAGAGATGGGTGACGTAGCGGGAGGTCGTCACGACGTGGAGTTGGTGGATTTGGCTCGGCTCTACGACGGGGAGTAACCGCTCTGGCGAGCTACCACTGAATTGACTCTGCTTCGAACGGGACATGTCCGACGCGATGGTAAGGGCGACCCGTGACCGCTTCACTCCGCCGAAGAGCGTCGCCCGTCGGTAGTAAACCCGCTGGGCCCGGCACGTCGTTTGCGGGGTAGTAGCCGTTGGAGTTGGTGTCGTCATACATCGCGTCGCTGGGCTCGTATCTCGTCAGTTCCACTATCACGACCGCAACCCTACCGGTGAAGCGTAGACGCGACGCTCTCCACGCGTAACACCCACTAATACGTATTGGCCCCGATAGCCCTGGAGTCGGTTGTGGCGAGCCTACCCCTAGTTGCCCTTCACCCCGCCAGGCAAGCGGGAGCTGACAGGTCGTTCAGCGAACTGATGGATCGCGACTCTGCGGTTCCCAGGGGCGTCGGGTCTTCGATGTGTTTCTTCCTAGTCGGCTCTCAACCTTCCGACTCGGATCGCAGCTAGTGAGTTCCCATCCGGAAACTCACCGGAGGCGGCTGGATCTGACGCGGAACGGTACAGGATAAGGGCTGCTGGGCTCGCTGACGATGGGTTGGCGAGCTTAGAGCGGACGATTTGGGCGGCCGGAGGGGTGAAATCGAAGCGCGTGGGCGCACGTCGCCCGGTAGTGGGGCAGGCTACACGCGGTGATGCGGTTCAGGCCATGCGATGTCGAGCGAGGAGCAGGAGGTTGGCCGAGACGACGGAGGCACCGACGTAGCAGGCGAAGGCGTCTGCGCCCTTCCAGGTGCAGCGGCCGAGGCCGAAGACGCGCTTGAGGAAGGAGATCACGCCTTCGATGCCGGCGCGGAAGTTCCTGAGTTGACGGTAGACCCAGGTGCTGGAGGCCATGTCTTCGACGAGCAGGCCGCGCTTCTTGGCGAAGACGACGTCCTCGAGCCCGCGTGCCTTGGCTTCGGTGAGGTTGTGCTTGCTGGCGTAGGCGCCATCGGCCGACGCCTGGCGCGGGTAGGCTCCGTAGAGATCGCGGTGGCGGTCGATCATGCGGAGGAAGAGGGCGGAGTCGGCGGGGTTGCCGTCCTCGACGACCCAGTCGAGGATGAGCCCGCTCTTGCCGCCGCTGAACGTGACCTTGTGGCCGTAATAGGTATCACGGCCGTCCTTTCGGATGATGTCGGTGTGGGGCTCGAAGATCGAGACCAGCTTCTCCTCGGCGGGGACGGACTCTCCTTGAAGCACGCGTCGCTCGGTCTGCGAGACGACCTGCCGGACGAGGGGGATGTAGTGCTCGAGTTCAGAGGCGAGGCGCTGGGCGCGTGCGGCGAAGGGGCCCCGCTCGTTGCGGAGCCGAGGCACTGCGGCCTCGGCATAGCGAAGCGTCGAACGGGTGACGTGGAGCAGATCCTTGTAGGGCTTGATGCGCTGCGTCTGGCGGCGGGCGTTCAGGACCTCCATGTGTCGCCGCTTGGCGCGCCGCGTGTGATTTCGGAACGGGACACGGAAGCCTTCGCGGGCGTGGGAGAGGATCCGGGTGAGGGTTCGCACACCGTCGAAGAGCAGCGCGCCGTCCGTGGGATGGTGGATGTTGGACGCCGTTACGGTGGCGTCGAGCCGCACCGTTTCGCCGTCCTCGACGCCGCAGGCTTCGGCGTGGCCGACGACGACGCGGTTGACCGCCTCCCACGTCTCGTCCGAGATCCGCCGGATGGTCTCAGCCAGCGCCGACTTACGGGGAACCTCGAGCGGGTGCGTGAAGCCCAAGAAGCGCATGTAGCTGCGCGAGTCCGCGAGATGGAAGGCCAGCGCCTCATAGCTGAACCCGTTCATCTGCTTGATGAGTGCAGCGCGCAGAACCTGCTCGGCCGACAGCCCAGGGCGTCCCGTCTCGGCCCGATCCCCGCGCAGGTCTTTCCAGATCAGCTCGGCGATGCGAGGCTGTGCGACAAGGATCGCATCGATCGCTTCCAGTTCCTGTGCATGTTCATGCGGCAGCACGGGAACCGTGAACAGATCGAAGTCGGGTACAACTCGGCGCATCCGGACGCTCCTTGCAGGAGGGGCAGTTTCTTACTCGCAATCTGAAACTACACTCCGCTTCGCAAGATTACGAGCCCCGGGTGCGCCGTTTGCCGTTTCGTTACAACAACTTATGAGTTTCCGGATGGGAACTAGTGAGTGCCCCGCGATGAGTCGCTCCTCGGAGCCGCGGGCGCGAGGGTTCGGTACAGGTCGCTTTCGTGTGGCTGTCGTAGCCAGCGCGACGCTTTTTCGAAAGACAGTAGAGGATCTGCTCCTAGCACATGCTGCCTTCGAGACTCCCACTTTGTTTGCGACTCCTTCGAGTCTGGGGGGCTTCAGCCCTGAAAGACCCTTCGACCTGGTTGTCGTCGACGGCTTGCAGACTTTGGACGTGGTTCTGACAAGGGCTCCTCGCGTACGCGACCATGCATTCTTCGTGGTAATGGAGCTACCGGGGTCCCTTGAGGAGATAGATCGACTCTATCGTCTTGGCGTCCGCGGTTTCTTGAGCCCACGGATGCCCATGTGGGAGGCTGAGGCCATTCTCATGCTCTCAGCGTCCGGTCATGGCTACGTGCCCAGGCACTTGCTGAGCCAAAGGCAGCCCGAGTCGGAGGGTCTCGAAGCACCCGACGCCCTCACCCATCCGCTGACACCGCGCGTGACACCGCGCGAGCGGGAGGTTTTGGCCCGGCTTGCCGAGGGGGGCTCGAACAAGGCAATAGCCAAGGAGCTCGGCGTTTCTGTGAGCACGGTGAAGACCCATATTCATTCGATTCTCACCAAGCTCAACGTGGCGTCACGTGGCCAAGCCGCGGCCCGCTACTCAGACCTCTTTCGGCAGGAGACTTAGGTATGTTGACCTCGGCCGAGGATCTAGATCTTGGTCTACACCCAATGGTCGATGGTGTGATTCTGGCACAAAGTAAATATTTCCTCATCCGCCTCGCCACGAATGGCGGCATGTCGTTTGGGCGACGCTAGACCAATCCCGCTCTGAGGCCGGAGGACATGATGCAACAGCGACGGAAGTTGAGGTGGACGTTTTTCGTTGCGATCACTGCCCTGGTTCTTCCCTCCTGTGACGACAACTCACCGGTGGTCGAGCCTCTTGAGACGCTCGAGGTAGAGGACCCGTGGGCACCTCTCTTGGCTTCCGAGCCAACGCTGCGGTGGGACGGTATCGGAGTCGCCACTGGTCCTGATGGGGCCGAATGCGCGACCCAGGAAATGCCCAGTGCCGAGTGTTGTCAAGCCTTTCCGGGGTTGCCGAACTGTTCGTGGGGCAACTGCGGCGATGAACGGGACACGATAATCCGGGAGTACACTTTTTACGGTTCTTCATGGGCACCGCATTGCGTCAACTTCGCCACCAGCGGGGGCACCACGAACTTTTCTTGGTCCGAACTCAACGATGGGTTCTCGGGTGGCAATCCCCACAACCCCTATTCAATCATTACTTCGGGTCTTACTACCGGCCTAGAGGCTACACGCTCCAACTACAACCGGGGCGGAATTCTCCTAAGCTCAGGGTATCGCTGCCCGCACGGCAATTTCGCCGTTGGAAGCCCCAGCCCCAACAGTCACCACACCCGCGGTCGCGCGGCGGATATGTATTCCGCGGATCACGGGGGAGTGAACTGGACTGAGACGGAGTTCAACCTCCTCAAGGCGGCTGCAGACGCCACAAGTCCCGGCCCGATAGAATCCTTCTCGTGGACTAGGTACGACGATCACCATTACCACGCCGCCTGGTAGTAAGGAGCCCCACATGCGTATCCATACGACAGTGCGAAAGCTCGTCCTAGCGGCAGTGTTGGTGGCCGCATCGTTCGATAGGGTGGAGGGCCAAGTCACAAGAATCGACCGAGAGCAGCAGGCGCAATGGGCAGAGCGGCTCGGGAGCAGTGAGGCGGCCGAACGAAAGCAGGCGTTCTACGAGAGTCTCGCTATCCCTCACGAAGACGTTCTCCCTGTGCTCTCGCAAGCGCTCACGCGCCTGCTTGAGGGCCTGAACGTGGTTGTAGCCGAGGCCATTTCCGCGGGTGAAACACTAGATGTCCACGAAGATCCCTCGTACGTCGCCGCCGTCTCACGGCGGGTCGCTGAGATCCGCGACCCTAACGCGATCAGGGCTTTGGCGCGAGCGATGGACGGTGGACGGCTCGCGTCGGAGGCTTTGGGTTCTTTCGGTCCCGCGGCTATTCCAGCGGTGGTCGCAGTGGTAGAGGATCCTGAGAGCCATTACGACCTCGTCATCTACGGTCTGAGGAGTCTTGGTCAGATCGTTGCATTGCATAGGGCGACTCTGCCTACTGCTGCCCGCGCAAGCATCAAGCGCGCAGTGTCGATGCGGCTCAACAACGAGCAGTACTTCACGACACTCTGGGCGGCAGTTGATCTGGCTGTAGACTTGGCTGACGCAGAGTTGCTGGATACCGTCCGGCAACTCGCCAATGACGCGGATGCAGTCCGAGCTCGAGGCATTACCGATCCTGAGATTATCGCCCTGACGAGGGATCGGGCGGCGAAACGGCTTCGTGGGGGAAGCCCGCCGCCTAGGTGACGCCTCTGGTCTCTCGGGTATCGACAAGGCCGAATCGCAGACTCCTGTCGGGAATAACAGTCGCGGTTCTGGTGCTTTCGGCGGGTGCGTGTCGAGATAACTCGGATTGGCCGACCCCCGTGGCGTCCATGGACGCCACCGGGGATTGGTCGTCGTGGGGTGGCGATTCGGGCGGTAGCCGGTATTCGTCAGCGGATCAGGTCCACAGAGGGAACGTTGGGCGGCTCCAAACAGCCTGGCGAACGCGTGTCGCGAAAGGCTCCTGGCCTGTAGCCGGGACCTCTACCACGAGTTTCAGGTTCGAAGTGACTCCGTTGTATTGGAAGGGGGCTTTGTTCCTGAGCACGCCATACGGCGAGGTGCTCTCTTTGGACCCCGCGAACGGTACCGTTCGTTGGCGGACCGACACGAATATCGATGTATCCCGCCCCTACGCAGAAGGTTTCACCTCGCGCGGCGTAGCCGTTTGGAGCCACTCGGACGTTAGCGGCCAGCAGTGCGATGATCGCGTTTTCGTTGCGACGGTCGCCTCAGAGATGGTCGCGCTCGACGCGCACTCGGGGTTACCCTGCTTGCAGTTTGGCGATCGGGGCAAAGTGCGGCTCGACACCGGAGTGGCCCTCCAGGGTAGTCTGGTAGAAAGTTGGGACTACTCCGTCACCTCGCCGCCGACGGTGGTGGGCGACGTTATCGTCGTCGGGTCGTCGGTACGCACGAACGGTCGAGCGGGCACGGCCTCGGGAGTGGTTCGCGCCTACGATGCCGCGACGGGTTCGCTTCTCTGGAGATTCGATCCCATTCCGCGAAGCCCCGACCACCCAGCATGGAAAGAGTGGTCGCCGGAGGATGCGGCGCGAACCTCCGGCGGGAACGTGTGGGGCGTCATGTCGGCGGATGAGAATCTTGGAATCGTCTACCTCCCTACCGCCAGTCCTGGACCCGATTCATTCGGCGGGCTGCGCCGGGGGCGGAATGACTTCGCCAACTCAATCGTGGCCCTCGATGCTGAATCAGGGTCCCTGATCTGGTCCTTCCAGACGGTGCATCACGACCTCTGGGACTACGATGTCGCAGCGCAGCCAGTGCTGGCCTCCATGCGGAAGGAGGGGCGCGACGTGGATGTCGTTGTGATCGGAACGAAGTCTGGGAGCTTGTTCGTTCTAAATCGTGTAACCGGAGAACCATTGGTTCCAGTGGTGGAACTACCCGTCCCGGAAAGCGACGTTGCCGGAGAGAACGCGTGGCCCACGCAGCCGTTTCCCACATGGCCGACCCTTCAAGAGCGTTATCTCTCGCCTGACGAAGCTTTCGGGGTGACCGACAGCGACGAGAAATCCTGTCGAGACAGCATGGCGGGGCTTCGAAACGAGGGTACCTTCACCCCACCGTCTGTTCGTGGCACGCTCGCTTGGCCAGGCTTCTGGGGTGGAGTCAACTGGGACGGGATGGCCTTCGACCCCGTTCGACGGGTCTTGATCGTAACGGTGAAACGCCTCGCCACCGTGGTCCAACTTCATCCGATCCCCTCGGGTCTTCAGCACGGTTTCGGCGTGCCGTACAGCGCTACGCGCCGACCATTGGTAGCGCCATCCGGTATCCCATGCACGCCACCTCCGTGGAGTCTCCTTATCGCACTTGATCTGGATGCGAAGGAGACCCTCTGGACCGCTCCGCTCGGCGCAATACCGTCCTTGGCCTATGATGAACGTGCGTCCGAGTGGGGTTCATTGGCCTTCGGAGGTCCGCTCATGACAGAGGGGGGGCTTGTCTTCGTGGGCGCATCCCAAGATGACCAGTTCCGGGCCTTCGACATCGAAACAGGCGATGTGTTGTGGGAAACGGGCCTACCGGCCGGAGGCCAAGCGACGCCGATGACATACGTACACGATGGGCTTCAATACGTTGTGATCGCCGCAGGCGGCAGGGCGGGCATAGGATCACCCGGTGACTGGCTCGTCGCCTATGTGCTGGGGCCTCCCGAACCAGGGCAATAACATGCTTGACTAGCTCGCTTAACGACCAGTATATCATACCTTACAATTTCTTGTGAGGTGGGCATAGGAGCGGTATATTGTACCTTAATTGGGGTACGGCCTGGTACACTGAACCTTACGTGCGATGAGATCTAGAGCCTACGACATCCTCCCGATTCCGGTACGACGGTCCTTGAAGAAGCTCGGGCGGGACATCAGGGTGGCCAGAAAGAAGCGTCGACTCACCGTGGCCATGATGATGGAGCGCGTCGGTGTTTCAAAGGCGACCTACATCAATATTGAAAAGGGCGATCCGAGAGTCGGAATCGGCATCTACGGAATCACTTTGATGGCGCTCGGTCTCGGAACCCCGTTCGTGGATATCGCAGACCCGAGCGGGGACGACGAAGGTCTGGCCCTGGAAGAGAGCCGGCTTCCGGAACGCGTTCGGCCGAAGAAAGGAAGTGGAGGCCGATGAGGCGGACGATCTCAGTTCATGTCGGGGAGCAGGGCCACCTCGCCGGCCACCGTGACTACAATCTCGAGGGGCGCGCGAAAGTGCGGCGTTCACGTACGATGCAGGCTGGCTCGAGGCACCCGCACGATTCGCGATTGACCCCGCCGTCCTTCGCCTCGTGACCGGCCGCCAGTTCCACAACCGTACAGACTTGGCCGTTACGTGCCTGGAGCCGACATGAATATCTCAACAAGAATGCTACGTCTCGCCAGGCGACTGGAACGACCGCTCATCGCGACCGTCGTCGTCGTGGCCTCGCTCATCGCTACGCCCTCTGCGATCGAGGCCCAGTCGTCCTCTGAACTCAGCTTGGCCATCGAAACGGCGCTGCTTCGGGCCGCGGGCCAACCGGGTCATAGAGGTCTGAGGGCCGTGGTCGACGCAAGCCTGTCTGGTCGGCTTCCCGCGGCCAACTCTTCGACCCATGTGGGTGGGCTCCGAACCGTGGATCAGGCGGACGTCGTGGCCTGCGAGGGTGCGACGCCCTTGGAGCGTCAGTGTTGGTTCCGGACCGGCGCCGATGCCGACGTTATCTTTGCGGCTGTGCACGCAGCGGTCGACGGTGAGAAGGGGTTCGTCGACATCGTTACGAAGACCCCCCACGAAGGCGTGCTCCGTGGTGAGCGACATCGCTGGGTCTCGGAGGGCGCGAGCCGCTATCACCTCGGGCAGGTTGATGGTGAGTGGACCGTCGTTCGCGTCGAAGGTCTTTGGATCTCATAGAAGTCGAATGACCGGCCGCGGGTCCCACCTCACCGGGAGCAAGACGGGTTCAGAGTTTGGCGGCAGCCATCATCACCGGCTTGGCCCAATCGGGCACCTCGTCGAGCGGCACCGAGTGAACGATCGGGCCGTCACGCATGGCGAGGAGCAGGCAAGGCGAGGGAGAGGCGCGTTGCTGTGGGTCGGCCTCCAGCGAGTTGTCGAAGAGGCGCAACTCGCTCAGGTAGGGGAGGAGCCGGATCAGGTTCTCGCGGCTCGACCGCCAACGTTGTCGGATCCGCTCTTCCGGGATCGCATGTCCCCCCTGCAGCACGCGGGCACGTACCCGCTCAATGTGAAGGTCAGCGGAAGCCAGGCCGAGATAAAGGAGGTGCACGTGGATACCCTCCTCGGCCGCCCCGATCAGCAGGTCGGTCATCGTCCTGCCGCCCAGCGTCGTCTCGAATGCGAAGTCCAGCCCGTCGTCGATGGCCCGGATGAGCGCCTGGCGTCCTCGCTGCCAGGCCCGGGAGTTGGCCGCATCCAACTCGAGCCCCTGGTCCATGTAGGCACGGGTCAGTTCGTCCGGGTTGTGATAGTCGGCGCCACGCCGGCGGAGGGCTTCACCGACCACGGACGACTTGCCTGCGCCGTTCACGCCGGCGATCACGACGACCTCGGCGTGCGGCGCCTCGCTCAGCCCTGGCCTCCGGCCTTGGTCTTGGCGCCGACGCCCTTCCCCGGGGTGCGGGGCTTCACGGCGGCCTCACCCAGCTCTCGGCCGCTCATCGCCAACAGCGCGGCGACTCCGGTTCGGTGCGCCTCCGTCTGCATACGGGCGACGCGTGCGTCGAACTCCTCCTCGAGCGCCGCCAGGTCCGGCTCCCCGTGTCCGACCATCTCCCGGAACTCGTCGACCGGCACCAGCACGGCCTGGGGCTCGCCGTATCTCGTAATCACGACCCGCTCGCCGGCGGCGACCCGCGACAGCACGTCCCCCAGCCGATCCTGAATCTTCGACGACGAGATCTCGCTGGTTCGCGGTATGACCGGCACCCGCACGGTCGGGGTCTTCGCGCGCTGGCTCATGTCGCTCCTGGTAGGAAAGCTGGCTATGTTACTGGCACATGTTACGGATGTTCCGTCACACAAGCCAACTGAGTACTCGACTTCTCAGAGGAGGTGCCCAAAAGCGGTGCAAGCGGCTCGACGGTGTACTATAGCAAATTGCACAAAAACTTCCATTTGATCCCCGTGCTAGCACAAAAGTTGCGCCGAGACGCCGCTGCCTGCTATCGTCTCGGCTAATCGCAACAAAACCTCCCGACTGGCCGTCTTGATAGCACGAAAGCGGCAGATCCGGCCAGAGGACCGGGGGACCATGGCAAGAAAACGTTTGCACTACGCACCGGTCTTTCTCAGTACCGACGAGATCACAGCCCAGGTGGCTCGGGGTGTGAAAGCGGGCGAACTCCGCAAGATCGGGCCGCGTCTATACACGCCGCATGTGACGGACGACCCGCGGAGCGTGATCCAGCGCAACCTGTGGGAGGTCGTGGGCCTCCTCTTCCCCGGGACCGTGGTCGGATACCGCACTGCCATTGAAGGCGGGCCATCGCCGGAGGGTACGGTGAACCTTGTTGGGGGGTATGACCGCCTTGTGAAGCTGCCGGGGCTCATCATCCGCCAGAACAAGGGGCCAGCGCCCCTCGCGGGCGACCGGCGGTTCATGAGAGGCCTGTGGCTCGCGTCGCGGGCCCGAGCGCTACTGGAGTGCCTACGGCCGTCCCGGACGAGCCAGGCTGGAGCGCGGGGACTGCCCCGCGATGAGATCGAGCGGCAGATCGAGCAGATGGCGCGGGTCTCGGGCGAGGATGCCGTGAACCATCTGCGGGACCAGGCCCGTTCCATCGCCCAAGAACTCGGGGCGCGGTCGGAGTTCGACGAGTTGAACAGCATCGTCGGAGCGATTCTTGGCAGTCGGACCGGGCCCCTGACGTCGCGCATCGCCATCGCGCGGGCGGCGGGTGAGCCCTACGACCCAGGTCGGCTTGAGCGCTTACAGGAGCTTCATGGCGCGCTCGTGCGGTGGAACGCCTCCCCTCGCACCATGCCATACCAGTCGGCGACGGCCTTCAGCAACGCGGCCTTCATAGACGCCTACTTCTCAAACTACATCGAGGGAACCGAGTTCGGCGTCGAAGAGGCAATGGACATCGTTTTCGAGGGGCGGATACCGGAACACCAACCAGAGGATGCACATGACGTGCTGGGCACGTTCCAGATCGTGGCGAGCAGGGATGAGATGGGACTCAGTATGGCGGACGAGCGGGGCGGCTTCGAGGGCCTCGTCCAAACGCTGCGCCGCCGGCACGAGATCATCATGGCGGCCCGCCCTGACAAGCGGCCGGGCGAGTTCAAGGAGCAGGCGAACTACGCCGGCGCCACGGCCTTCGTCGGACCGGAGCTCGTGCTCGGCACACTGAGTCGTGGCTTCGAGCTGTTTCGTTCGCTGCAGGAGCCGTTCGCGCGTGCCGCCTTCATGATGTTCCTGATCTCGGAGGTCCATCCGTTCCTGGATGGGAATGGACGGATAGCCCGGATCATGGCCAACGCCGAGCTCCTGGCCGAAGGCCACCAACGGATCATCATCCCCACGGTGTATCGCGAGGACTACCTCCTGGCACTGCGCTCGTTGATGAGACAGGGCAGGACCGACCCATTCCTGCGTATGCTGGACCGGGCACAGGAGCTTGTGTCCCGCGTGGACTTCGACGATCTGGGTCAGACGCTGGAGACTCTTCGGGCGGCGAACGCATTTCTGGAGCCGTCAGAGGGGCGGCTGATCATGCCGCCGATGTAGCCGTGGCCGCACAAGTCCGACCGACAGTCGACCTGGACATCACGACGATCCGCGACAACGTCGTCCACGTTCTGTTTATCCGCCACCACTCCCTAGACCCTGGCGATGTTTGGCCACCACAGAGTTACCCGGGCCCCGGCTTCACTGGCGACGCAGTAGCTTCTCAGGTAGCCACCGCCCCCAGCAGAGCCGGTCGCAGCGCCCCAGTCGGAAGGAAGCCCGCCCCCCCCCGCCGCGTTTCTGCTGCGCAGCGGTCCCGCGCAGCAGCAAACGCGGCGGCGAAATGCTGCGAACCTTCGCAGCCTTTCGCCCTACTGCACCGCGTTGATCATGTCGAAGATCGGCAGGTACATGGCCACGATCATGCCACCGACCACCACGCCGAGCACCACGATCATGATCGGCTCCATGGCCGACAGCAGGGTCTCGACGGCCTGGTCGACCTCCTGGTCGTAGAAGTCGGCGATCTTCGACAGCATCTCGTCGAGGCCACCGGTCTGCTCGCCCACGTTGATCATCTGGACGACCATGGGGGGGAACACACCCGACTCCTTCAACGGTCCGGCAATCGTCTCACCACCGGCGATCGACGCCCGCGATCCCATGACGGCGTCGTGAATGACGCGGTTTCCCGCGGTCTTCGCTGTGATCTCGAGTCCCTCGAGGATCGACACACCCGAAGAGACCAGCGTACCGAGCGTCCGCGTGAAGCGGGCCACGGCGGCCTTGCGCTGCAGGTCGCCGAGAATCGGCATGGCCAGCACCAGTCGGTCGATGATGAGTTCGCCGGCGGACGTCTTGTAGAACGCCCGGATTCCCACAACGAAGCCGATCGCCCCGGCCCCCACGGCCCACCAGTACGCCTGGAGGAAGGCGCTCATGGCGATGACGACACGCGTCGGCAAAGGGAGTGGGATTCCGGCCGACGCGAACATCGACTGGAAGGTCGGGATGACGAAGATCAGGAGGATGACAATCGCGCCGCCGGCCACGGAGAAGATGACGCCCGGGTACACCATGGCGCCTTTGATCTTCCGGACCAGCGCGTCGTTCTTTTCCAGGAAGGTCGCGAGGCGGAGCAGAATGGTATCGAGGATACCACCCGCTTCACCGGCGGCGACCATATTCACGAAGAGTTCGGTGAAGACCTTGGGATGCCGGCCCATGGCGTCGGCCAGCGTATGCCCCGACTCCACGTCGTACAGGACCTCCGAAATGGTCTTCCGGAGCGCCACGTTCTCGGTCTGCTCCGCGAGAATGTCCAGGCTCTGCACGAGCGGCAGCCCGGAGTTGATCATCGTCGCGAACTGACGGGTGAAGATGACGATGTCCCGGGTCTTGATCCCGGTGCCGAAGGAGAACGAGATCTCCTTCGACTTCTCCCGTACGGATACGGGAATCATCTTCTGTTTATGGAGAAACGCGAGGACGTCATCCTTGCTGGCGAGATCGATCTCGCCACTCTGGATGTCTCCGCCCGAGGCCGGTCGTGCGCTGTACGCGAAAGTAGGCATAGTTCCTTAGTTGCGTCTCCCTTGGGGGGGCGTCAACCCCGGAGCGGTCTCACGCGAGCCCGCCCCACGGGCACCTCACGGGTGCCTCTACATGTTTCCTGGCACGGGCTCGCCCACCGCCCGAAGCAGTTCAGACGGATCTCCCGACCGCTTGAGCGCTTCTTCGAGCGTGACCTCGCCTTTCATGTACAGAAGCTGCAGGGCGTCGTTCATGGTCTGCATGCCATGCTTCTTTCCGGCCTGCATGAGTGAGTAGATCTGGTGGATCTTCTCGTCGCGGATGACAGCACGAATGGCCGGGGTGCAGATCATGATCTCCGTGGCAGCCACCCGACCCCTGCCCTTCGCCTTCGGCAGGAGCGTCTGCGTCAGGACACCCTCGAGCACGAAGGCCAGCTGCGCGCGGATCTGAGCCTGCTGATGCGACGGGAAAGCATCGACGATTCGGTTGATCGACTCGGCGGCCGAGTTCGTGTGCAAGGTCGCGAAGACGAGGTGGCCGGTCTCGGCAATGGTGAGCGCAGCCGAGATCGTTTCCAGGTCACGCATCTCCCCGATCAGGACGATGTCGGGGTCCTGCCGGAGGGCGTATTTCAGCGCGGCGGTGAAGCTCTTCGTATCCGCCCCGACCTCCCGCTGGTTGATCATGCAGTTGTGATGGCGGTGGATGAACTCGATCGGGTCCTCGATCGTGATGATGTGACCCTTTCGCTCCCGGTTCACCTTGTCGACCATCGCGGCCAGCGTCGTGGATTTGCCCGACCCGGTCGGCCCGGTCACGAGCACCAGGCCACGGGGCCGCTCGGCCAATTTGTTGACGATCGGCGGCAGGCCGAGCTTCTCGATGGAGATGATCTCGTAGGGGATCTGCCGGATGGCCATGGCCACGCAGCCACGCTGCTTGTACACGTTGCCGCGGAAACGCGACAGGTTCTGCACGCCGAACGAGAAATCGAGCTCGTCCTCCGTCTCGAAGCGCTTCTTCTGGTTCTCCGTCAGGATCGAATACGCCAGCGAAAGGGAGTCCTTCGGCGTGAGGACCTGACCGGTTTTGGAGTTCTGTAGATCCCCGTCGATGCGCAGTTTGGCCGGATTGCCCACGGTGACGTGGAGGTCGGACGCTCCCCGCTGGATCATCTCCTGGAGAAGGAGACGTAGACTGATCTCCTGCTGCTGGGGAGGTGCGGGAGCTGCTGGCTGGTTCATTGAATGTCCTTGGCGGATCTAGTCGGAGACCGCGGTCTCCTTGATGAGTTCTTCGAGTGTGGTGACGCCCCGCTCGACCTTCTTCATGCCGTCCTCGCGAAGAGTCAGCATGCCTTCCGACCGCGCGAGCTCACGGATGTCGTCGGTCCCCATCTCAGCCATGATCGCCTTACGGAGCGATGTGCTCATGATCATGACCTCGTAGAAGCCGCACCGGCCCTTGTATCCGGTGCCGCCGCAATGGTCGCATCCCTCGCCCCGATAGAACGTGTGCTTTGCGGCCCACTCCAGGGGAAGCTTCGCGGCCGTAAAGTACTCCTCGTCGTACGTCGCCTCGGCCTTGCAGTGCTTGCAGATCCGTCGGGCCAGTCGCTGGGCGGTGAGGAGGTTGAGCGCCGAGGCGACGTTGAACGGCTCCAACCCCATGTCGATGAGCCGGGTGATGGTCGAAGGGGTGTCGTTGGTGTGCAGCGTCGACAGCACGAGGTGACCGGTGAGCGCTGCCTTGATGGCGATCCCGCCCGTTTCGATGTCACGAATCTCGCCCAACATGATGATGTTGGGGTCCTGTCGTAGAAAGGCCTTCAGCGCCGCCGCGAAGGTCATCCCGATCTCGCTGCGGACCAGCACCTGGTTGATGCCATAGAGGTTGAACTCGACCGGGTCCTCGGCCGTCATGATGTTGGTGTCGATCGTGTTGATCTGGGACAGAGCGGAGTACAGCGTGGTGGTCTTCCCGGAACCCGTCGGGCCCGTGACCAGGACCATCCCGTAGGGGCGACCGATAGCCCACATGAAGTCCTTTTCGGCCTTCGGCTCGAAGCCGAAGGTGGTCAGGTCGAACGTCAGATTTCCCTTATCGAGAATCCGGAGCACGATCTTCTCGCCGAAGATCACGGGCAGAACCGAGACGCGGAAGTCCACGACCTTGTTCTTCATCTTCAGCTTGATGCGCCCGTCCTGAGGCACCCGCCGTTCCGCGATGTTCAGATCCGCGATGATCTTCACGCGGGACGTGAGCGCCGCCTTCATCTTGTACGGCGGCTTCATGACCTCGATGAGGGACCCGTCGATCCGGTATCGGATCCGGATCTCCTTCTCAAACGGCTCGATGTGGATGTCGGATACGCCCTTGAGCACGGCGTCGGTCAGCAATCCGTTGATGAACCTGACCACGGGGGCCGAATCGATTTCGGCAGCAAGCGCGGACTGTTCCTCGTCGTCCTGCTCCTCGATGAGCTCGACATCCTCGTCGCCCCACTGGTCGAGGAGCTCGGCCATCTGGGCGTCTTCCGTCCCACCGTAGTAGCCCTCCAGATGCTTGCGGAGGGTATACTCCCCGACGATGACCGGCTCGATGTCCAGCTTGGTGATGAACTTCAGGTCGTCGATGGCGCTGAAGTCCGTGGGGTTCGTCATGGCCACGGTCAGCATGCGTCCGACGCGCCGCAAGGGCAGCACGAGATGCTTGTTCGCCACCTCCGGCGGAATGAGCCTGAGGATCTTCTCGTCGACCTTGATCTTCTCGAGGTCGACGGCCGGAACCCGGTACTGCTTGGCCAGCATGCGGGTCAACTCTTCTTCCTGCACGAAGCCCAGCTTCACGAGCGCATAGCCGATCCGGGTCCGGCTGGACCGGGCCTCGGCCAGCCCTTCCTTGAGCTGGTCCTCGGTAATCAGTCCTTCACGGACGAAGAGATCGCCAAGACGAACTTCCTGGGCGGCCTTCACTGACATCTGGGAGCCGTCCTGCTCGGGAAATGCCGGGAGAGCGCCCCTGCGGGCACCTCGGTAAGAATACGCCGTGAGCCAGCCGCCCTACAAGTCGCTTGACGACATCCGTTTCCACCGCCTCGTCCACACTGCTCGGGGCGGCGCTTCTACCGCACGACTACGCTTGCGCGGATCCGCCCCAGCGTGGCGGGCCCGATCCCGCTCACGGCCAGGAGGTCATCGACCCGCTGAAACGGTGACCGAAGCCGATGGGCGGCAATTCGTTCGGCCAGGGCGGGGCCGATGCCCGGCAGCCGTTGGAGTTCCTCGACCGTCGCCCGGTTCAGGTCCAGCGCCGCGGCGTCCGTCTGCCTCGGCCGGCGCGACCGGTCCGACCTCTCGGCCGCCGACGGCCGAGAGCCCACCGAAGGCCGACGCTCCACCGCTCGGCTCGGCCGGGCCGCGGGGGCGATCGCCTCGAGGTGCGGTCGAATCTTCCGGAGGGTGGCATCACCGATGCCCGCGACCCGCGTCAGATCGTCGACCCGCTGAAAGGGTCCGTCGCGCTCCCTGGACGTGATGATTGCGCTCGCGGTGGATGGACCGATCCCCGGCAGACGGTCGAGCAGCTCCGCCCCCGCCGTGTTCAGGTCGACGCGTTCGCCCGGTGACAGCGGCTCCGAGCGCCGCGCCGCCGCCTCCGTCAGATCCTGGCTCTCAGCGAGCAGGGCTCCCACGGTATCGGCCGCCACCCCCTCCAGACGGACCGCACGGTCCTGACTCGACTGCCACCCCCATCGGACGGAGCTGAGCGCGAGCAGGACGATCGCGGCGCGGCGGAACGCTCGGGCGTCGGTCGGATTCATGGTCCCGGACCGTCGCGCGAGGTCGGGGCCTCCTCCATGGCCCGAAGGGGTCAGAACGGACGGAAGGGCAGCGTCCCCGCAGAGATCTCGAGTTGGCCGTAGACACCGAGTTGGAACTGGGTGGAGCCGGTGCGCTGTCCCACGAAGGACTGGCGATGGTCGTAGCTCATCTGCATGCCGACTTCGAAGCCCTGGAGGGCGGAGTCGAGCGTGAGGCTCAGGCTTCGACGGAGTTGGTCCACGAACGGAACGCACTCGTCCGTCTCGCGGGAGGCGGTGGCTCGACAGTCGCGCTGCCCCACGAAGGCGGCCTGGAAGGCCAGACGCACCGGGCGCGTGAGACCGTCCCCAAGGAAGCTGGGTGGTTGGAACGCCGAGCTGACCGACAGCCGGTGGGTGTCTTCGTCCTGCTCGGTGCTCCCGGTCGGATCCAGGCTCGTTCCGGCCCGGAAGGAGCCGCGGTACGCGGTCACCAGCGACCCGGCCCAGGTCACCGAAAGGTCGAACGGCACCTGCACGCTCTCGGTCTCCCGGCGCTGCTGGCTCCGCCCTCCGAACAGCATCTCCCGGGTGGTCTGGACGAAGCCGGACGAGAGGCTGACGCGTTCGACCCCCGTCCAGTCGGGAAGGTTCAAGGGCGGCAGGCTCACCCTCAGGTCGGGCCAGGTCCGCTGGATGACGTCCCGTTCGGTTCTGGGATCCAGGGTGGAGGCGTCGCTCAGGCGGTACTGCACGCTGACGACGGCGCCGCCGGGCAGCCCGACCCCGGACGCCACGCTCCAGGTGGACTGATCCACGAGGGTGGCGGCCGTGTCCCGGCCGACGAAGCGGAAGTCGTCCACGCCGCCCCACCCCCACTGAAACGCGGAGCCGGGCTCGATCGGGTCCCGGTTGAAGCGCGCGGAGACTCCGTTCAGGTACGTCACCTGCAGCGGGCGCAGGGCTCCGAGCATCTCCCTGAATTGGACCACGTCCCGGGGTTCACCCGGTCGAGGCTCGCCCACGAGAGAGGTGGCCAAGGCGGTCGGATCGAGCGCGAGGACCGCCCGCCAGTTCCGCTCACCGTTGGCACTGCGCGTGAGTACGAGCGCGCTGTCGGTGGCGACCGGAATCCGCTCGAAGAAGTTCGCGTTTCGATCGGATCGGTAGACCGTCGTGAGGTCCACATCGTTGCGCAGCCACGATACGATGCGGGGGCGGAACCCGATGTGGGTCCGAAGTTGCCGGCTGGTCTCCCAGCCGAGGTTCACCCCCGCCGCGCGCGAGCGCTCCCGACGGATCAGCTCCTGGATGTCCGCGTCGGCCACGGATTCGGACGGGTCGAGGAGGTCGCGCGTGGACAGGAAGGTCAGGTCCGCGGCCAGCGGTTGAATCGGGCGGAAGCGGACATCCGCGGCGGTCTCGAAGGTCTCCCTCGGCGCGAGGGTCGGGAGCACGAGCGAGTCGAGCGCCGTCTCGATGATCCGCTCGTACCGGAAGATCCGGGTGTCCCGCTGTACGTACGAGCTCCCCACCGATACGCGTTCGGGGGTCCAGCGGAAGCGCGTGCCCAGAATTTTGTTTGCCAGGAAGCCAGGCAGGAGCGTCCGCAGGACGCCTTCCGTGAAGCCCGGAAGGAGCGGGAAGTCGCGAACCGCCGGCTCGCGAGTCCATCCCAGACCAGCCGTGAGACCGTCCGAGTCGTTGACCGCCGTGACCGTGGACTGGTGTGCCCGGGAGTAGGCCAGGCGCGCGTCGAGCCCGTCGAGGACGAGCCCGACCCACGGATTGGCCGTCCGCGTTCGCTTCCGGAACGACAGCCCGATCCGGCTCTGGCGGGAGGCCGTCGAGCGCAGGTTCTGCAGGCGATCCGCACGCAGGTCCGAATTCGCGAGGAAGGTAGGATCCTGTCCCACACGGTCGAGGCTGATGGTCAGCGGGAGATCGATCCCCCATGAGGCGGGGGCCCACCGGCCGAGACTCAGTGTGGACATGAGCGACAGCGCCCGGTCGTTCTGATACGTCGGGTCGTCGCGGAGTTGCCGGAAGAACGCGCCCCGGTCCGTGATCGTCAGACGTGAGTCCAGCACGCCGGCGCCGCTCAACTCCGCTTCCAGGGACCCTGCCAGACCGGCGTCCCGGACCGGCCGCGCCAGCCGCAACTCGTCGATCCACACTTCGCCCGTGAGGGGAAAAAGCCCGTCGTTCAGGACGCCCATGGACAGCTCACGCACGTTGGCCAGGTCGGGGGCGCGACCCCGATCCCTGAGCACGACCGCGTAGGTGGAGTCGGGCGCCCAAACCACCACCGGCGGATCGGTCGCCGAGATCGGCTGAACGAGAAGCTGCTGCTCCGCCCTACGCCTCAGGTCGAGCCACTGTCCGAAGTCGATCTTGACCTCCGGCAACCAGTCCTCTGCCATGAAGTCGGACGAGATAGACGGCGTGGGAAGGCGGGTCCGGTAGAGGTAGAAGTTGTCGGCGTCGCTCCCGACCTTGAAGAAGAAGTAGCTGTCCCGGTCGGGCCCGAAGTCACCGGAACGCGGGACCACCCAGACCCTGGCTTCCCGATAGTTGAGGAAGTTGCGGGGGCGCTGGGGAAAGCGTTGATACACCTCCGCGCGCGCTCCGCTCGGAACGTCCTCGAAGCGAACGCCCAGCGACTTCTCGTTGAACTCGATCCCCTGCCCCGCGAACGCCGAGGTCGGGTCCAGGAGATCCTCCCTGACGCCGGGTGGCGACGCGTAGGCGAGCCCCTCGGTGACCTCGGAAACCGTCGCCACTTCGACCCGGCCGAAGGCGGCGAGCGTGTCGCCGCCGAGCCCTCGGAGCACGCCTGTGCCCGAGCGGCGGATCCACCGGGAGCCCACGAGACGCATTCGCGCCACCTCGACCTTGCGCTCGGAAGGCCCCGCGACGGTCATACGGAGATGCTTGACCGAGCGGAGGTCCGCGTCCGAGAAGGCACCGCCGACTTCCAGGGCCTCCGAGCCCTGGATCGGAATTCGGTAGAGCTGGAAATCCGTGCCGGTCTCCTGACGCGTCCGGGCCAGGAACGGCGAGCTGCCGTCGAGGCGGATCACGAAGCGGAGGTGGCGCTCCTGGCTGTCGAGCTTCCCGTTCTGGTCCAGATCCTCCGTGTCGCGGCGCCCATTGCCACGCGTGCAGTTGGCCCGCACGTCGGCAATCCGGTAGATCTGGCCCGGCTCGGCCAGGCACGACTCACCCCACACGCCCCGCCGATCGGCCTCCGTGCTCCAGATCTCGCCCCGGGCCGGGTCGGCCTCCTGGTCGAGCAGGCCCAGGCCCCACCGCTCGCCGGTGGTGGGCTTCAGCCCCTCCGTGGCTCCGCCCTCGTCGATGAAGAACGCATCCTCGTTCACCGCCCCGAGGTCGACGATCATCGACAGCCCCTCGCCGCCCTTCACGTAGAACTCCAGGAAGTCCGTTCTGGTGAGGTCGAGCCCGGTGGGCGAGAGGTCCGTGGTGATCGAGCGCCACGACGGCCGCTGGAGCTTCTGATCCCGCCCGAAGGCGAGCAAGAGGCCCGGCTCTCGGAGCTCGGAGCCCGCCACGCGGATCTGCTGGTCGATGTCCTGGCGGGGGAAGTAGCCTTCGTGCACGCCCAGACTGTCTCCCACCAGCGACTCCACGATCCACGCATGCTGCCAGGAGAGGGGGGCGGCGGTCCGTGCGTCGAGGACCGTCGGTAACGCGGTCTCGGCCCCGTCCCGGAAGTCCGGAGCGCTCCCGAACATCCACTCGGTCGACAGCAGGGAGACCGGCAACTGGTTGGCCGCGTCGAAGTCGTCCACGAACGCCTCGCCCCGCGTATTGGGGTTCGGCAACGACACGGCCAGATCTCCGCTGACTCGGAAGGTGCTCTCGCCGGCGAAGCGGAGCCCCGGAAGCCGGTCCCACAGGCGGTCCATCCAGTCGAGGCGGGTCTCCACCCCACCGCTGATGCCTCCCAGCAGAGCGGCGGCCGGCTCCGTGCCGAGCTGCGGACGCGTGACCACGGTGCGCTCGGACTGATAGAGCCCGATCACGTCGAGTCCCCCGCCGTCTCCCAGACTCGCATGCGTCTGGATTCCGAAGACCTGGGTCGGAGAGACCTGGAAGAGCGACCGCTGTTCCCAGGTGGCCCTGACCGCCGCGTCCGGATCGGTGGTGAAGAGGAGTTGGGGCTCCAGCAGGATCACCTGACCCACGTCGTAGTCGATTTCGTAGTCGACGCCCCGGGCCAGGATGCGGTCTCCGAGATAGATGCGCTCGCTGCCGTCTCGAATGCCGAGCGCACCCAACGAGAACGAGGAGATGACGCCCTCGCTCCGCAGACGGTACGCCAGCGTCAGCCGGTAGAGCCCCGCGTTGTCGCGCTCGAACGGGTCTTCCTCGTCGTAGATGCGGGGGTTCCCGTCGCCGCCGAGGATCGTGGCCGTCTCGCCTGCCGTCAGGCCCCGATTGGGAAGCGGGGGAGGTGCCGAGAACGGCTCCAGGGTCGGGAACACGATGAAGGTGCCCTGCACCGCACCCTGGTCGGAGAAGATCTCACCGGCCGGGGAGTACACGGCCGACGGGTCGAGCACGTCGAGCGGCGACTCCTGGTCGAGCCCGAAGAGCTGGAGGAAGGTGAGGTCCTCTCCGGACGGCGTGCGCTTGAAGGTGCGACCCGCGGAGCGCTCTCCCAGGGAGATCTCCAGCTCCACGGACGTGTCTTCGACGTCCCGCGATCCCGACACGCGGTAGACCTGGTGCATCTCGAGGTCCCAAGTCGGTCGATTCGGCTGGTGGTTCGCCCCGGACGCCTTCAACAGCCGAAGCTCCGGCCGGAGGCCCTGGTTGTGGATCCGCTCCGGATTGTAGTCGCCAACGGTGTCGCCGGTGGCGGTGATGTACGTGACCGCCAGCATCTCGTCGCGACGGAGCGGGCTGCGTAGCGCCACCCACAGTCCGCTGGGATGGAGGAAGTAGTCCACTCCCTGCTGGAGGTAGCGGAACCACCCGGACTCCGCGATGCGCTCGCCGTCCTTCTCCGCCACGGCGTCCGCCTGGATGAAGCCTTCGACCTGCTGCCGAAGAATCGGATCCGCTTCGAAGCGGTAGAGCTGGATCGGTTCGACCCCGGGAGCCACCGACGGCGGCGCCGACCCCGCGTCCAGATCCAGGGCGTCCACGTGGGGAAAGCGGTCGAGCAGCTCGGGCTCCAACAGGAAGAAGAACTGCCCGCGCACATAGTCGGCGTCGTCGAGCGTCAGCGTGTCTTCCTGGACGAAGGCCCGCTGATCGCCGAGTCCCGTCAGACGGAATTCGCGAGAGTTCAGGTCGCCCCTCTGCTGGGCCCACACAGCCTGGAAGTCGAGCGGGCCGAGCTGACCCTCCGCCTGGAAACCGAAGTTCCCCGAGGGGATGCCCTCGGTCAGGAAGCGCGAACGAGGCAGGATGAAGTCGACGTCGCCGACCTCAAGCCGGCGCAGGATGTCGTCGTCCAGACCCTGGTAGAAGATGTTGATGCGGTTCGCCGCATCGAATTCCCGGCTCTGGTCGAAGTCCACGTCGACCTGGACCCGATCCGCGATGGTGCCCGCGACCTGGACCCCGAATCGTACCTCGGGGCTGAGTTGGGGAATCAGCGTGGGGTTGCAACTGCTGCGGAACTGCTCGTCGCACGGCCGAAAGCGCGTCCAGTCGCCGCCGAGCTCCATCCGGCTGCGAACGCTGAGCGCCAAGTCGGCGAAGTCGGTGACGAACCGGGGCGACCCCTCGGCCGCGGGGTCGACCGGCGCAGCGGTCCGACGAAACGGCGGCGGGGCGGCCGGCAGATACCGGGACGAGTCCCCGGCGAGGCCCCACTCGGCCACCCGGGTGCGCAGCGTCGCATCCATGGTGGCCGTGCCGGTCCGCCACAGCCGAGCGCGCCTCGTGAAGAGACCCGAGGCACGCTGACCCGGGGCCAGAGCCCGAGCGCCCGACCGGACCGACGGAAACGGGGTCGGCGGCAGAGGGCGGAGCCCCAATCGGAGTGTGGACGCGGTGGACGGACCGGTGAGTCCCGCCCGGACCGCCGTTGGTACCACATCCAACGGGCGGAGGATCGTGTCCGCCGGCGCGCTTGCCGCCAGCGCGGCTACGAGAGTGAGGGAGGCGAACACGCGTTCGGGTCAGCGGCCGAACAGAGAGGACGTACCGGGTGTAGACCCCCGCGTTCGCCCATGACCGGTCCATCCGCGGGAGACGACCATGCGGCTCGGAGTACTCACACGATATCTGGTTCGGGCCCACCTGGGTCCGTTCCTGTTCTCGTTGAGTGCCATTACCGGCCTCATCTTCCTCAACGGGATCGCGCAGCGGATGGACGGCTTGGTCGGCAAGGGCCTCTCCTGGAACGTGATCGGCGAGTTCTTCATCCTGTCGCTACCGCATACGATCGCGCTGTCCCTGCCCATGTCCGTCCTGGTGGCGGTGCTGTACGCGTTCAGCGAGATGACCGGCTCGAACGAGATCACCGCCATGTCTGCGGGGGGGGTTCGCCCACTCAGGATCATGATTCCGCTCCTGGTCATGGGCGCCGTGGCGACCGCCACGATGCTGTACTTCAACAACAGCGTGCTTCCCGAAGCGAATCACCGCCTAAGAAACCTGTTGGTCGACATCGGTCGCAAGAGCCCGACCTTCCAGTTGAAGGAGCAGGTGGTGAACGAGATCCGAACAGAGGACGGTCTCGACACCTATTTCCTGACAGCCGCGCGCATCGACCCGACCACCAACACGCTCGAAGACGTTACGATCTTCGACGCGAACAACCCCGTGCGTCGTCGGACGACCTACGCCGAGCGCGGCGTCATGGAGTTCAACGCCGCCCGTACCGATCTCTACCTGACGTTGTATGCGGGCGAGGTGCACGAGATCCAGGGCGATCGGGAGGGAGGGTTCCAGCGCCTCTTCTTCGCGAAGCAGGTCGTGCCCCTTCGTGGTGTGGGTGACGAGCTCAACCGCCAGTTGGGCGGAACCCAACGCGGCGATCGCGAGATGAGTTTCGCGATGCTGCGGGAGAACGCCGACGAGAAGCGCGCCGAACTCCGTCAGGTCGAGGAGACCAACCATGAGCGGTCGATGGAGGCGCTCAGGCTCGCGCTCAACCGCCCGGCCGACGCCGATACCGCGCTGGTCAACCAGTTCCGCTCACAGGTGACGCAGGGCCGCCTGGCCAACTCCACGTCGCCGGGCTCGCTCCTCGCCCGCGACCCCGTGACGCAGCGGGTGGTCGTGAACACCAGAACCAACGTCGCCCGCTCGGACTCGCTGAAGGAGCTGACCAACCGGTATACCGTCGAGCTGCACAAGAAGTGGGCGATCGCGTTCGCGTGTCTGATCTTCACGCTCATGGGTCCGCCGCTGGCCCTGCGCTTCCCGCGCGGCGGCGTCGGGATGGTGGTGGCCGGCTCGACGATCATCTTCGCGGTGTACTGGATCGGTCTGATCGGGGGCGAGAGCCTGGCGGACCGTCGAGTGGCCGACCCGATCATCACCATGTGGGCGCCGAATCTGGTGCTGGCGCTCATCGGACTGTTCCTGGTGTCCCGCATGGGCAGGGCCGGAGGGACGGTTCGGGGTGGCGGTGGCTTCGGCGACCTCCTCTACCGCCTGAGCGACGCCGCACGACGACGGTTCGGCCGACGCCGGAGCCGCCGGTTGGAGTCGCCGGCCTGATGCGGGTCCTGGACCGCCTGGTCGGTCGCACCTTCCTGAAGCTGTTCTTCCTGTTCCTGCTGGCCTCACCGCTCCTGTTCGTGATCGGCCACCTGACGGAGAACGTCGACACGTATGTCGATCGGAGCCTCACGATCGCCGAGATCGCCCAGTCCTACCTGTTCCGACTCCCGCTCTACCTGCAGCAGTCGTTTCCGATCGCGGGGCTTCTCGCGGCGGTCTTCACGGTTCACGCCATGACCAACCACCGCGAGATCGTGGCGGCGAAGGCGGGCGGGATCTCCTTTCACCGCGTGGTCCGTCCGATCCTCGTCCTGGGCGTGCTCCTCACCGGCGCGGCGCTCGCCCTGTCCGAGATCACGCCCGGCGGCAACCGGCGGGCGGCGGAGCTGGTGCGTGACGAGGAGCCGGGACGGAGCTGGCGCTCCGACTTCGTCTACGAATCGGTTGACGGAACGACATGGCACGTCCGCCGCCTGACCGCCGGCGACAACCGCATGAGCGAGGTCGTCCTCGAGCGCCCGGCGACGGACGCTCGGCCCGGACTGCACCTGCTGGCCGACGCCGCGGAGTTCGACGACGAGAAGGGGTGGACGTTCGCCCGCGGGTACATGCGCGAAATGCGGGCCGACTCGAGCAACCGGGCCTACCAGTTCGAGCGGCTGCGCATGGCCGGGCTGACCGAGCGGCCAGAGGAGCTGCTGGAGCGTCCGCGCGACGCCGAGGAGATGACCTACGCCCAGATCGGGCGCCAGGCCGACATCGTGGAGCGAACCGGGGGCAACGCCCGCGATCTCCTCGTCAAACAGCAGCAGAAGCTCTCGATTCCCGTCGCGACTCTCGTTGTCATTCTCCTGGGGATGCCGCTCGCGACTTCCACACAGCGGGGTGGGACGGCCCACGGGGTCGGCATCAGCCTGGGCGTCACGATCGGGTACTTCCTGCTGCTCCGCATCAGTGGAGCCCTCGGGGAGGCCGGCGCGATTCCGCCGCCCACCGCGGCCTGGGTGCCGAATATTCTGTTCTTCGTGGCGGCGGTGGTGTTGCTGGCGCGGGTGCGGACGTAGGCGGGGGGGTCGCCGGCACCGCGGCCACGTCTCTCCTCGCTGACCGGCCGACAAAGCTGGTTTTTTGGCCAGTAAACGAGTTTTGTGGCCAGTAAATTGGTGATTTGTGGTCAGAAACGGTATGATGTGGCCAGCAACGAAGTCCGTTTGGAAGCAGCGGATGGAGCCCGTAGAGTGCCGACATCAAGGAATGCCGACATCCGAGCATCCCTCGATCACATCGAGGCGATTCTGGACGAGCACGCCCAAGGGCTTCAGCGCGCCGAGCTCCGGGACGCACTGACCCGACAGTACGGCGAGACCCTTGCCGATCGCACGCTGCGGCGTCGCCTCGAGCAGTTAAAAGATGAAGGACGCCTCGTCCGCATTGGAAAGGGCCGCGCGACTCGATACCACCCGACGGATCGCGGGTACGGGCCTCGACCGCTCACCGGCGGGGGTTCGGGTGACGATACGAGGACCGACGAGCCGGTGGAGCAGGATGAGGAGAGCGCACACTCCGCAATCATCCCCTTGTCTCCCGAAGGTCTCGAACTCCAGCGCCTGATCCGTCTTCCCCGCCAGCAGCGGGAGCCGTGCACGTACGATCGGGAGTTCCTCGGGGACTACGTACCCGGCCAGACCTGGTACTTGCCGGAGGACGTTCGCCACGAACTCATTGCGGCCGGACAGACGCCCAACCCGGAGCGGCCCGCGGGCACATACGCGCGAGACATTCTCGATCAGCTCCTGATCGACCTTTCATGGGCGTCGAGCAGGCTCGAGGGCAATACGTATTCGAGGCTCGACACACAAAACCTCCTGGAACTGGGCACCCCCGCCGAGGGGAAGAGCCGACAGGAGGCTCAGATGATTCTCAATCATCGCGCGGCCATCCGCATGCTCGTGGACACCGCCGAGGACATCGACTTCGATCGCCGCTCGGTGCTCAGCTTGCACGCAGCGCTGGCAGACAACCTCGTGGCCAGTCCGGGCGAGGAGGGAGCCCTGCGGCGGCGCCCTGTGGACATCAGCGACACTGTCTACAGGCCCAGCGGAGTGCCGCAGATCATCCGGGAGTGCTTCGATCTGGTGCTCGCGAAAGCCCGCGACATTCCCGATCCGTTCGAGCAGGCTTTTTTCACGATGGTCCACATCCCCTACCTGCAGCCGTTCATCGATGTGAACAAGCGGACGTCGCGCATTGCCGCGAACATCCCCTTCATCAAGCGCAATCTGTGTCCGCTCTCCTTCGTCGACGTTCCCCATGAGGCGTACATTGAAGCGACGATCGGGATCTACGAGAGGAAGGACGTCGCTCTACTGCGGGATGTCTTCGTGTGGGCCTATCGGCGGTCGTGCGACCAGTATCGGGTCGTGCGCGAAGCACTGGGCGAGCCGGACACCGTTCGCCTCCGCTACCGTGAGCAGCTCGCGGATCTCGTCCGAGAGACCGTGCGTTCACGCGCCCCGATCAAGCGGAGCCACTTGAGGGCGTGGGCCCACGATCACGACGTCGAGACGGCGGGCCAGGAAGCGTTCGTCGAGCGAGCCATGGACATCCTCCTGAACCTCACCCAGGGAGTAGCGGGTCGGTACGGGCTCTCGGACGAGGACGTGGATGCTTGGCGGGACTCTGTTACGAACGGGGAGGGTCCGTTCAGCGCGGAGTGATCGGAGGTGGTTGGGGCGGGCCGTTCACGTCGCGGGGTACAGGTGCCGGTCCTCGGCACCAACCGACCGCGCGCTGGCGGCTAGGGTGTCGCCCACCCTACTGTCACACCCCTGCCCTATTCATTCGACCGCGTTTCCACCCGTTCTTCACTCCCGCAACCCCCCTTTGAATGCAGCGCTCCGCCGACCGGATCGTCTACTCCGCCACGGACCTGAGCGGGTACCTCGCGTGCCCGCACCTGGCCGCGCAGAACCGCGGTCGCCTGCTCGGGCTGATTCCGTCCCCTCCCAAGTACGAGGACCCGGGCACGGACGTCCTTCGGCGGCGCGGAGAAGAACACGAGCAGGGCATTCTCGAGCGGTACCGCCAGCGCGGCCTGTCCGTCGTCGAGCCGAGGCAGCCCATCCGGGGAGCGAGCGAGGACCGCTCCGAAGTGCACCCGGACCTGGTTGCGTGCGCCGCCGAAACGATCGATGCCATGCGGAGCGGGGCGGACGTCATCTACCAAGCGGTCTTGTACGGGAGCCGCCCGAAGAGTGCGGATCGCGGCAGCCCGGAGAGCGCAGACTTCGGCGGCCCGGAGAGCGCCACGTCCGACGACGGGAGTCCGGCGACCACGGAGGTGGCGCCCGTTCTCTGGCTCGGACGCCCCGACTTCCTCGCGAGAGTCGAGACACCCAGTCATCTCGGCGATTGGTCCTACGAAGTGGTGGACGCCAAGCTGTCCCGGAGCGCCAAGGCCGGCGCGGTGCTCCAGACGAGCTTCTACTCGGAGTTGCTGGAGTGGGCACAGGGCGGTGCGCCCGAGTTCATGCACCTGGCGTTGGGCGGCCCGGGCCAGGAGCCGGAACAGTTTCGCGTGACGGACTTCGGGGCCTACTACCGGTCGGTCAGGCGACGCTTCGCCAAGGCGATGGCAAGAGAGGCCGGGCACGGGCCGGCCGGCGGCCCGACCACGTATCCCGAGCCGTGCGAGCACTGCGACCTGTGTGACTGGCGACCGGTGTGCCGAGACCGGTGGCGGGCTGTCGACCACCTCTCTCTTGTGGCGGGAATCACGCGAAAGCAGCGGGACGCGCTGGAGGATCGGGACGTCCCCACACGCGCCGCCTTGGGCGGCCTTCCCCTGCCCGCCGATCCCCCGCTCGACGGTGTCGGCGCCCCCGCGTTGGAGCGCATCCGCGAGCAGGCCCGTATCCAGGTCGAAGGCGAGCGTGAGGGCCGGCCCAAGTACGAGCTGCTGGACGGTGTTGCGGACGAATTCGGCCTCGGATCGCTCCCGGCGCCGTGCCCGGGCGACCTGTTCTTCGACATCGAGGGCGATCCGCATGCGGTCGACGGCGGCCTCGAGTATCTGCTCGGCTGGGTCGACGGGGACGGCGCCTACGACCGGCTCTGGGGCCTCGACCCCGTCCATGAAAAAGTGGCGTTCGAGGCCTTCATCGACCGGGTCACGGAGCGGATGGAGCGCTGGCCGGACATGCGCGTCTATCACTACAACCACTACGAACCGACGGCGTTGAAGAAGTTGGCGGGCCGTCACGCAACCCGAGAGCAGGAGCTCGACGACCTGCTCCGAGGATCCGTGTTCGTGGACCTGTACCGGGTCGTGCGGCAGGGTATCCGCGCGTCGGTGGAGAGCTACTCCCTCAAGAAGCTGGAGCCGCTCTACGGCTACGAACGGGACGTCGAACTGCGGCTGGCGTCCCGGGCGCTGGCCAACTTCGAAGCGTTCCTGGGAATGGGCGGGACCGTTGAGGACTCCGCGGACGAGACGGTCAACTCGCTCCTGGACGAAATTGCCCGGTACAACCGTGACGACTGTCTGTCGACGCTTCGGCTGCGCGACTGGTTGGAGGAGCGGAGGGAGGAGTTGGAGGGGAAGGAGGAGAGGACGATCGAGCGGTGGGATGGGTCGGAGGAGGAGCAGGAAACCGACGCCAACGCGCTCGAGCAGGAGGCCGTCGCGCTCAGGGCCCGCCTCCATGCCGGTCTTGCCCGGAACCCCGACGAACACACGCCGGATGAGCGCGTGCGAGCCCTGCTCGGCCACGCCCTCTCGTTTCACAGGCGCGAAGACCGGGCCAGCGGGTGGGAGTACCACGCTCTCAACGAGGCGGATACCCAGGATCTGATCGAGAGTCGGAAGGGGTTGGGCGGACTCGAATTCGTTGAGACGATCGAAGGCGATGGCGGTACCGTGATCCACCGGTACCGGTTCCCCGAGCAGCATCATCGCATCGAGCGGTCGGATTCGCTCATGCGGCCGGTGAAGGAGGGGAAGGCGCAGCGGGTCGGCTCCGTCGTCAATATCGATGACGAGCGCGGCCTTCTCGACCTTCGCCCCTCCGACGCCGCCGCCACGGACCTCGAAGGGGTCTTCCATAGCGACTACATCGGCTCGGATGGGGCCAAACGTGCCCTTCTGCGGCTTGGCGAGGACGTGCTGGAGGGCGGGGTGGATGGGGCGGAAGACACCCTCGCCGTCCGATTGCTCCTGGGCGCCGGTCCCGACGCCAAGCCTTACGCGCCATCGGGGGACTCCAACGGAGATGCCATCACGCTACGCCGCCCGGACGAGACCAACGTGGAGGCGGCGCGCCGGATCGTGCCGGAACTCGGCGCGTCTACGCTCGCCGTGCAAGGGCCTCCAGGCGCCGGCAAGACCCACCTGGGCGCCCATCTCATCGTGGATCTTCTGCGAAACGGGCTGCGAGTGGGCGTGTCCGCGCATAGCCATAAGGCCATCGGCAACCTCTTGAAGAAGGTCTGCGAGACCGCTGAGACGGAGGGCGTTGAAGTACGGGGACGCCAGAAATCCAACAAGAAGCAGTGGTGCGGACGCGAGGAAATGCGGCACACCAGCAGCAATCCACCGATGGAGAATGCCCGAAAGAAGGGGTTGCTGAACCTCCTGGCCGGCACCCGATGGCTGTGGTCCCGCGTGGGCATGGCGGACGCCGTCGACGTGCTCGTGATCGATGAAGCGGGTCAGATTTCGCTGGCGAACGTACTGGCAATGACGCGGTCGACGACGTCGATCGTGCTGCTCGGGGATCCTCAGCAACTCCAACAGCCGACGAAAGCCACACACCCGGGCGGATCGGGCACCTCGGCGCTCGACCACCTGCTCGGCGGCGCGAAGGTGATGCCCCTGGATCGAGGGCTGTTCCTCGAGCGGACGTGGAGGCTGCACCCCGACCTGTGTGACTTCACGTCCGAGCAGTTCTACGACAGCCGGTTGAAGGCCCAGGACGGCACCGAGCGGCAACGCGTCGACGGGCCCGGAGCGCTGGCCGGCACCGGCCTCCGCTTCGTTCCCGTGGCCCATGAAGGCAACACGAGCGACGCACCCGAGGAAGTCGAGGCGATCGAGCTCCTGGTAGACCAACTCCTCGATGGCTCGTGGACCTGGACGGACACCGCCGGCGCTACTCGGGAACTCAGCGAAGACCAGCTTCTCGTGATCGCCCCGTACAACGCGCAGGTCGCACGCCTGCGGGCGGCGCTACGCGACGGCATCCGGGTAGGGACGGTGGACAAGCTGCAGGGGCAGCAAGCGACCGTCGTCCTGTTTTCCACCACGTCCTCGAGCACGGAGGACGCGCCGCGGGGCATGGACTTCCTGTTCGACGCACACCGGCTGAATGTGGCCACCTCGCGCGGGCGATGCGTGACCGTGGTGGTCGGCTCGCCCAGGCTGTTCGAGGCCGACTGCTCGTCCGTGGAGCAGATGCGGCTGGCGAACGGGTTCTGTCGGATGCTGGAGATGGCGGGTGGTGATCGGTGAGCGACTTTGGTGAGGGCGTCCGCGTTGTCGCGGTCGACTGGTCCGGCGCCAAGTCGGCGGTGCATAAGAAGATCTGGCTCGCCGAAGTGGTGGACGGTCGGATGGTGCGGCTCGAAACGGGAAGGGACCGGGAGGAGGTGGTGGAGCACCTCATTGGCGAGGCGGCTTTGGGATGTCCGATGGTGGTGGGTCTGGACTTCGCCTTCGCGTTTCCCGCCTGGTTCACTCTAGTTGAAATCCGCGGTGGCGGAGGGTTCTTCGCCGGCGGGGCCATGTGCTGCCCTCCTGGATCCGTTGCCTAGAAACCACTATGCCCCCTCGTCAGGCCCAGGCTGACTGGTCAGCAGCTCTCCAGGATGTACATGTACTAGTCGCTGCTGGCATTCTGCTTGTGTGGGTTATGGCTAGTTCAGCGGTGCTGCTTTTCCCTCCTTTGCCGGGCGTATTAGTTGCGTCGTCCTTGACTATGTTGCGGTGATCGTGCATGTGTGGCGCCCACATCGGCGGCAGTCCTGGGACCAGCTTTCCCAGCTCGGCGCAAGATCGTTGCCGGGGCGCTGGCGTTGGGTCGGCGTTTCCGTTCTCACGGTTGTTTGGGCCATTTCCCTCAACGTCGCCTACGATCATCTGCTCCCTCTGGCGGATCCGTCCTTCGATCCGTTTACCGAGTATGCTGAGCGGGGAGGTTGGATCGCTGTCGCGATTCTCACAGTGGGTTTCGGGCCGCTGATTGAGGAGTTCGTGTTCCGTGGTTGGATCCAGGACGCGCTACAACGCGTCACCTCACCCCCGACTGCGATCCTCATATCGGCCTTTCTATTCGCGTTGCCACATGGACGTGGTGACGGCCTGCCACTGTATATGGCTATCGGAGCGGTGTTCGGCTGGGTTGTCTGGAAAACCGGGTCCATTATGGGCGGGCGTAGTCGTTCACGCGGTATATAACGCCGCTTTGCTGCTCGCCTCTGCGTTTCAGCGGAGGGAAATCGCGAACCTCGGCCTGGACATGCAACTCTCCCCAACCGCGATCGTCTTGGTCTCTCTAGCAGGTGTTTGCTCTCTCGCAGGCGTTGTCGTGCTGCTTCGGCAAGAACCCGGAGCGGTGCGAACAGCTCAGGAGACGAGCAACGGCATATGAAGGCACCGGAAGGCGTCGACCAACTCCGAGAGGTCACTGCAGAGGAGGAGTTCACCGGCCTACCACATCGTCGCGCGATCATCGCGGGGAGCCCGGTCCACGCCGCCGGCCCGTTCGGGTTCGTGCCCGACGTTCTCACGGCGCCTCGCGCGGTGCAGCTCGACGGGCCGGGCGCCGGCCAGCGCGTAGGAGCTCTGCACCGAAACCAGAAGATTTGGTCTCTTTGGTGATCGATGGGTCCAAGCTGTCCTACCCACCGACCGTGGGTTCGCGGTTTCTGCGGCGTCCGATGTGCGGGATTACATTTACGACGGGTCCGTGTACCGTCTACTCTCCGTCCCGGTCGTGTCGTGTACCCGATTCCCCGGCGGTGATGCCGCTCTCCGGCCACCGTCCCCCTACCCCCCCAACCTCCGCACGAAATCCGCAGCCAGTACTCCCGTCATCACCTCTTCCACCGGCCCCCGCAGCACCACCTGCCGCTCGGCGCTCACCGTTGCCGTCAGCGTCCCGCCCACCATGTCGATATGCACCGGCCCCGGTGCCATCCCCCGCGACACGGCGGCAACCGCCACCGCACATGAGCTCGTGCCCGAAGCGGTCGTGGGTCCGACCCCCCGCTCCCAGATCAACGCCCGACACCGATCGGAGCCGCTCACCTCGGCCAACTGCACGTTCGAGCCATTGGCCAGCGATGGGTGAGCCGTCAGAAACCGGCCCACTTCAGCGAGCCGCTCGTCGGTCATCGGTTCGCCCCAGACGACCATGTGGGGATTGCCGACCCCCACCGGGACCAGGTCGAGCGCCTCCCCGTCCGGACCCTCCAACCGGCCATCGCCATCGAGGGCGGAGGCGTCCATCGCCACCGCGGCCGGACCCACCTCCGCCGCGCCCATGTCGACCGAGATGTCGTAGGTGCCGGCCGAATGCGCGTGGACCGTCATCGCAACCCGGTCGCCACCGACCTCGATCGTGAACGGCTCATCGCCGACGTGTCCTTCGCGGTGGAGATACGAGCCGAGCACACGCAGCCCGTTTCCGCTTCGTTCGAACTCGCCGCCGTCCGGGTTGAACATCCGGAGACGGAACACGCCGCCCGATCGGTCCGCGAGGAGGACCACGATCCCGTCGCCTCCCGGCCCCCGCAGGCGCTCGCAGGTGGCGGACACGGCCTCGGGTGAGGCCGGCAGATCACCTCCCTCCTCGAACACGAGGTAGTCGTTTCCGAGTCCGTGCGCCTTGTAGAACGACGCTGCCAGGCTTGGTCGCTCCGCCCACAGCCCTGTCATTCAGCCGCTCCTTTTTACCGTTTGACGACCGGATTCTCCCGAATCCACCTCGCACGCCCTTTCGGTGCGCGGACGTGACCAACTTCGCGTAGCGGGCCTCGGCCGACCATCCGGGTGGGCGCGGTCCGCAACCTTTGGCCTCCGAGCCCCGTCCGAGGTAGGGCGACGAACACGTTCATTTGGGTGGATGACGATGAGTATATACAGGACCCTTGCCGTGACCGCTGGCCTGCTGGTAGCCGGGGGCGCCTCTCTCAGCGGGCAGACCGCAGGCGACGGCGGAGTGATCTCGACGGGCGCGCCGACCCCGAAGGTCGTGCCCGGGTGCTGCACCGGCGATGCACCCGTCCTTCAGGCGACCCGCCTCGTCGGCAGCATCGAGATCGACGGTCGGATGGACGACGAGGGGTGGCGGCTCGCCCCCGTCGCGGCCGAGTTCGTCCAGTTCGAGCCGCGTGAGGGCGCTCCGGCGACGGAGCGGACGGAGGCTCGGGTGCTCTACGGACCGGATGCTCTGTACGTCTTCCTCCGCGCATGGGACAGCCGGCCCGACAGCATTGCCGGCCAGCTCACACGCCGCGATCAGGACTCGTATTCCGACCTGCTCGGTGTGGTGGTCGATTCGTACTTCGACCGGCGCACGGCCTTCCACTTCGCGGTAAATCCGGTCGGGGTCAAGCACGACATCTACCGGTTCGACGACACCTCGGAGGACGGGGGATGGGACGCGGTCTGGGACGTCGAGACCTCGGTCGACGAGAGCGGATGGTCCGCCGAGTTCCGCGTCCCCTTCTCGCAGCTCCGGTTTGGGAGCGGCGCCGATCAGACGTGGGGCATCAACTTCACCCGGGAGATCGCGCGCCGGGACGAAACCGACGTGTGGGCGCCCACGTCCCCGCAGGAGTCCGCGCTCGTGTCGCGCTTCGGGGAGCTGCGCGGCCTGATCGGGCTGGAGGCTCCGAACCGGTTGGAGTTGGTGCCGTACTCGCTCGTCGGGCTGGAACGGGCGCAAGGCGATGTCGCCAACCCGTTCTACTCGGAAAATCAGATGCTCGGCGCCGCGGGCGCGGACCTCAAGTACGGCGTGACCAGCGACCTGACGCTCGACGTGACGCTGAACCCGGACTTCGGCCAGGTGGAGGCCGATCCCGCTCAGGTGAATCTGTCCGCGTTCGAGACCTTCCTACCCGAGCGTCGTCCCTTCTTTTTGGAGGGCGCGAGCATCTTCAACTTCGGGATCGCGCTCGGAGACGGCGACGACGCCAACGAATCGCTCTTCTACTCGAGACGCATCGGCCGGGCCCCTCAGGGGAAGTTCGATCCACGCGGCGGGTACGGGGACGCCGACGACCGGACGACGATCCTCGGCGCCTGGAAGCTGTCCGGGAAGACCCAAGGAGGGTGGTCGATCGGTGCGCTGCACGCCGTCACCTCGGAGGAGTCCGCACGGATCGCTCCCGCCACCGGTGATCGCTTGAACGAAGAGGTCGAGCCGTTTTCCAACTATGGGGTGCTACGGGTCCAACGGGACTTCCGCGAAGGGCGAAGCGCTCTGGGTGTGATCGGAACGCACGTGAATCGCGACAAGCAGGTGGCGGACGCGCTCGGGCTCCGTTCGAGCGCCTTCGCGGGCGGGCTCGACTTCCGCCACCGCTTCGCGGGCGAGACGTACCAGGTGAGCGGATATTTGCTGGGATCGCACGTCCGAGGCTCCACCGAGGCCATCACCTCCACCCAGCGCTCGCCACTGCGCTACTACCAGCGTCCGGACGCCGATCACGTCGACTTCGACCCGACCCGGACGTCGCTGTCGGGGGGCACCGCGTTCTTCAACTTCGAGAAGATCGCCGGGGAGCACTGGCGCTTCAGCACCGGCATCCACACCCGCACGCCCGGCTTCGAGGTCAACGACATCGGCTTCCAGAACGACGCGGACTCCTGGTCGAGCTGGTTCTGGGTCGGATATCGGCAGACGACGCCCCAGGGCCCGTTCCGCCGGTGGAATCTGAACACGAACGGATGGGCGGGCGGGAACTACGGAGGAAGCCGACGAGGTCCCGGGATGAACGTCAACGGGAACGTCCAGTTCAAGAACTTCTGGCACGCCTACGCCGGCGTGAATCGGGACACGGGCGGGTTCTCCGGTCAGTTCCTCCGCGGCGGCCCCTTGTTCCGCATGGAGGCCCGCACCAACGGCTGGGGAGGCTTCGGCACCGACTCACGGAAGCCCGTCATGTTCAACCTGAACGGATGGGGGAACGTGAGGCCGGAATCCGACTCCTGGGCCTTCGGGCTCTCGCCCAACATCCGGATTCGTCCCTCTGGTCGGGCCACCTTCCAGGTCGGTGCGCAGGTCAATCGCACGGCGAACGACAACCAGTGGGTGGACCGTGTCGACGGGGCGGAGCCGACGTACCTGTTCGGTCGGATCGACCAGAAAACGGTCGGCATCACCGTGCGCGCCGACTACGCCTTCACGCCGACCCTGTCGCTGCAGCTCTACGCGCAGCCGTTCGTGAGCGCGGGGACGTACGAAGAGTTCAAGCGCGTGGCGGATCCGCTGGCCGCGGCATACGGCGACCGGTTCGTACCGGTGACCGGTTCGGGCGCGTTGGATCTGGATCTCGATGGGTCGCCCGACGTGGAGGTCGACCCGGACTTCAACGTGAAGCAGTTCCGCTCGAACGCGGTGCTGCGGTGGGAGTACCGGCCGGGGTCGAGTCTCTTCGTGGTGTGGTCGCAGGGGCGGAACGCGTTCTCCCGGGATGGTGCGTTCGATTTCTCCGATGACTTTCGTGGACTGTTTTCGGAGCCGTCGGATAATGTGCTGATGGTGAAGTGGAGTTACTGGATCAGCCGGTGACGGCTCAGGGGGCGTTTCTTTAGGGGCCACCGTTTTCTGCGGGTGGGTTTCGTGGGCTTTTCTCGTGGGGGTCCGTGGGACAGCACGCGCCCTGCGGGGCCGCTCGCGAACTGCCGGGGTGGGTGGGGTGCGCGCTCGCTACACGATGCGGCGCCGCTGACGTGTCGGTTGGGCTGCGTTACTCCGCGTGCGCCGCATCGAAGTGCCCCTCAGGGCGCGTGCTGTCCCTCGGACCATCGGGCTGATCGGGGGAGAACCCACCGGTTTGGGTGGTCGCGTTGCTACGCTCGCTGTCGACGGGCTGCTCTTTGGGGCCGTGGCGGCGCTTTGCGCCGCCTTGGTTGTGCGGGCGGTGGGAGCTCTCGGCGGCGGGGTGGAGGCGCTTTGCCGCGCTCGCGCCCCGATCTAGCCGCTTTCTCGGACGTGGCGGCCGGTGGCCGCCTCATTCTTGCCGGGGGGGAGGTCTTGACGTTCGGGTGGTCGCATCGCTGCGCTCGCTGTCTACCCGGCTGTTGTCACTCACTTCGCGTCTGTCGCTCCGGGCTCCATCACCCACCCTTGGCGACCTCTTCCAGCCGCTGGTAGCTGGCTTCCAGGCCCTCTTCCATGCCGCTGGCGAGCATTCCCTTTCTGGCCTCCTCGTCGGGTAGCTCCATGCGGACGGTCATGAGCGTGCCTTCGCCGTCGGGCTGGAACGTGGTCTCGATGCGGTTGTCGGGGGTCGGGTCCGGCAGGTGCATGCGCTCGATGTGGACGATGCGGGAGAAGGGCTCCAGGGCGACGAACTCACCGGTCAGGTAGAAGCCCTGTCCGTCTCCCTTGGTCCATTCGTAGCGCAACGCTCCGCCGGGGCGCGCGTCGCATTGGCACACCGGCATGGTCCAGCCGGGAGGACCGAGCATCCACTGTTGGATCAGGTCGGGCTCGAGGTGGGCGCGGTAGACCTGCTCTGGGGGTGCGGCGAAGCGGCGGGTGACAACGACCGTGCGGTCGCCTTCGGTGGTGAGCTTCAAGGAGTTCATGGCGTCGGGTTCTCAGCGGTTGAGGTGGGGGCGGCTAGGAGTGTATCCAGCCGGTCGTAGTTGGCGGAAAGCGCCGTCTTGAGCACGGCAAGCCACTCGTCGATCGCGGCCACCCCGTCCGGCGAGAGGCGACACGGCCGGCGGGTGCCGTCGATCCGCCGGCGAATGAGGCCGGCCTTCTCCAGGACACCGATGTGATGAGAGACGGCCGGCTGGCTCATGTCGAAGGGCTCGGCCAACTCCATCACCGACACCTCCCCTTCGGACAGCCGATCCAGGATGGCTCGCCGGGCTGGGTGAGCCAGCGCGGCGAAGACGACGTCCATATCCGGTGCGTGCTCGGCCAGTTTCATAATGCTATCCTTATATAAAGACTTATTTATGTCAAGTGGCGATTGGATGGGGTGTCGCCGCCACGGCCGCCGGCCCCTTGGATCCGCCCCACGCCGGCTTTACCTTCCGGGCACAACCGAATCGGGCGATTTGCGGCGTATTGCGGCCCGACCGACCAAGCTGATTGGTCGGCCAAACATGCTAAAAAGCCATGCCTCGCCGCGTGCATGTTCGCTGCGGGGCTTGGTGTTGGAGGAGACCATGAACGACACGGCTGACGGTCCTCGCTCCGCCGGGGAGCGGATCGACGCGCTCCGCCAGGAGCTGGCGAAGCGCATCCTGATCCTGGACGGGGCGATGGGGACGATGATCCAGTCCTATCGCCTGGAAGAGCAGGACTACCGGGGCGACGCGCTCGCCGACCATCCGAGTGCTCTGTTCGGCGCGAATGACGTGCTCGCGCTCACTCGCCCGGACGTGCTCGGCGAGATCCACGCCAAGTATCTCGAGGCAGGGTCCGACATCCTGGAGACGAACACGTTCAACGCGAACGCGGTCGGGATGGCCGACTACGATCTTCAGTCCAAGGTCCGCGACATCAACGTCGCCTCGGCCCGCGTCGCGCGGGAAGCTGCCGACCGGGCGGAGGCCGCAGACGGGCGGGCGCGGTGGGTGGCCGGGTCGCTCGGCCCGACGACCCGCAGCGCGTCCATCTCTCCGGACGTCGGAGATCCTGGAGCGCGAAACGTCACGTTCGACGACCTGGTGGAGGCCTACTCCGAGCAGACGGAGGCGCTTCTGGACGGGGGCGTCGACCTCCTGTTGGTCGAAACGGTGTTCGACACGTTGAACGCGAAGGCCGCCCTCTTCGCCATCTCGACGGTTCTGGAAACGCGTGGCGTCGACGTTCCGGTCATGGTGTCAGGTACGATCACGGACCAGAGCGGCCGGACGCTCTCCGGTCAGACACCCGAAGCGTTCTACAACTCCATCCGGCACGGCGTTCAGGCTGGTCCCCTGCGCCGATCCGGCTTGTTGACCGTCGGCCTCAACTGCGCGTTGGGCGTCGACCAGCTTCGCCCCTTTCTGGAAGAGCTGTCGGACGTGGCGGAGCTTCCCGTGTCGTGCCACCCGAACGCGGGCCTCCCCAACGAATTCGGCGGATACGATCAGACACCCGAGCACATGGCGACGGTCATTCGTGACTTCGCCGACGCGGGCTTCCTGAACATCGTGGGGGGATGCTGCGGCACGACGCCCGACCATATCCGGGCCATCGCGGACGCGGTCGCGGACAAGGCGCCCCGCCCCCTTCCCCAGCGTGAGCGCGTGACCCGCCTGTCGGGTCTGGAGCCCATCACCATCGGGCCCGACTCGCTCTTCGTGAACGTCGGTGAACGGACGAACGTGACCGGGTCCCGCCGCTTCGCACGGCTGATCATGGAGGATGCGTACGAGACCGCGCTCGAAGTCGCCCTCCAACAGGTTCAGGGCGGCGCCCAGATCATCGACGTGAACATGGACGAGGGGCTACTCGACGCTCAGGCGGCCATGACCCGCTTTTTGAACCTGATGGCGGCCGAACCCGAGATCGCGCGGATTCCCGTCATGGTGGACTCGTCCGACTGGCGGGTTCTCGAGACCGGCTTGAAGTGCCTCCAGGGCAAGGGGATCGTCAACTCGATCTCGCTCAAGGACGGCGAGCCCGAGTTCCGTGAAAAGGCGCGTCTGGTCCGCCGGTACGGAGCGGCGGCGGTCGTTATGGCGTTCGACGAAGACGGTCAGGCCGACTCGCTGGCGCGGCGTATCGAGATCTGCAGCCGTGCGTACCGGATCCTGGTCGAGGAGGAGGGCTTTCCGCCCGAGGACATCGTGTTCGACGCGAACGTCTTCGCGGTCGCGACCGGGATTTCCGAGCACAACCGATACGCCATCGACTTCATCGGGGCGGTCGAGGGCGTGAAGGCTGCGTGCCCGTACGTCCTGACGAGCGGCGGCATCAGCAACGTCTCCTTTTCGTTCCGCGGGAGCCCGGAGGTGCGCGAGGCCATGCACGCCGCGTTCCTCTACCACGCTATTGCCGCGGGCCTCGACATGGGAATCGTGAATGCCGGCGCGCTGCCGGTGTACGACGAGATCCCCGGCGAGCTCCTCGACCCGATCGAGGACGTTCTGTTCGCTCGAAATCCGGAGGCGACGGAAGCGCTCACCCGCATCGCGGGGGAGCGCACGGGCACGACGGAGAGCCGGACCACCGAAGACCTGTCCTGGCGGGAGCACGACGTACACGCGCGGCTCGTGCACGCGCTCGTCAAAGGAATCGACGCCTTCATCGAGGAAGACACGGAAGCCGCGCGCCAACAAGCCGAGCGGGCGCTCCACGTCATCGAAGGGCCGTTGATGGACGGCATGAACGTCGTCGGAGATCTCTTCGGAAGTGGGCGAATGTTTCTCCCGCAGGTGGTAAAGAGCGCGCGCGTCATGAAGAAGTCGGTGGCCTACCTGCTCCCCTACCTGGAAGCCGAGAAGCTCGAGGGCGAAGCCGAAGGAAAAGGCCGCATCCTCATGGCCACCGTAAAGGGAGACGTGCATGATATCGGCAAGAACATCGTCGGCGTCGTCCTTCAGTGTAACGGTTACGAGGTCATCGATCTGGGCGTCATGGTGCCGGCCGAGCGCATCCTGGAAACCGCCCGCGAGTCGGCCGTCGACATCGTCGGGCTCTCAGGGCTGATCACCCCTTCGCTCGACCAGATGGTCCACGTGGCCAGGGAAATGGAGCGCCTGGACTTCGACGTCCCGCTGCTCATCGGGGGCGCCACGACATCCCGTGCGCATACCGCGGTCAAGGTCGAGCCCTCGTACAGCGGGCCCACCGTGCACGTTGTCGACGCGTCCCGCGCCGTGGGGGTCGTCGGCAGTCTTCTCGACCGTGCCGGCCGTGAGGACTATGTCGAGACGGTTCGCCGTCAGTATGACGCGGAACGAGAACGACGCGCACGGAAGGGAGCCCGGAGCGAGTTGCTCGACGTCGCCGAGGCGCGAGCACAGCGGTGGACGACGGATTGGCCGGAATACGTGCCGCCCGTGCCGTCACGCCCCGGCATCCATCAGCTCGACGTTCCGGTGTCGGAGCTGCGACCGCTTATCGACTGGACGCCGTTCTTTCAGACCTGGGAGTTGGCCGGGTCGTGGCCGACGATCCTCGAAGACGAGTTGGTCGGCGAGACGGCTCGCTCCCTGATGGCGGACGCGAACTCGCTGCTGGATCGGGTCGAAGCCGAAGCGCTGCTCCGTCCACGCGCCGTGGTGGGCCTCTTCCCCGCCGGATCCGAGGGAGACGACGTCCGCGTCTGGACGGATGCCGACCGGACCGAGGTCCGGGCCACGGTGCACGGCCTCCGCCAGCAGTTCGGGAAGAAGGGCCGCCCGAACCTCTGTCTATCCGACTTCGTCGCGCCCGTCGACACGCCGGTGGAAGACTGGATGGGGGCGTTTGCGGTGACGGCCGGCCGGGGACTCGAACCGTACATCCGGGAGCGGGAAGCGGCGCTCGACGACTACCAGGCCATACTGGCGCAGGCCATCGGCGATCGGCTCGCGGAGGCGCTGGCCGAGTACACGCACCGCTTCGTGCGGACGACGCTGTGGGGGTATGCGGCCGGGGAGTCCCTGGAGAACACCGATCTGGTGCGTGAGGCCTACCGCGGCATCCGTCCCGCGCCAGGGTACCCGGCATGTCCGGACCACACGGAGAAGCGGACCCTGTTCGACCTGCTGGATGTTACCGACGCCATTGGCGTCACGCTCACCGAGAGCTGCGCGATGGACCCGCCCTCGTCCGTCAGCGGGTGGTACTTCGCCCATCCAGGGGCCCACTACTTCGGCGTGGGCCGTGTCGGGCGGGATCAGGTCGCGGATTACGCGGAACGGAAGGGGATGAGCGTCGAAGACGTGGAGCGTTGGCTGGGCCCGAATCTGGGGTACGATCCGTCCGCTTCACCCGCGCCCGCCGCCGCGTCGCAGGGCAAGCCGACGACCCGCGCGACGACGACAGCAGGAACGGTCGGGGGAACCCGATGAGGGACCGGATCGCCGACGGGCGCGTCCACGTGTTCGATGGTGCGATGGGTACCCTGCTCTACGACCGGGGGATCTTCGTCAACGTCTGTTACGACCAGCTCAACGTCGACCGCCCGGAGCTGATACAGGCGCTCCATGAAGAGTACGTTGACGCTGGTGCGGATATCCTGGAGACCAACACGTTCGGCGCCAACCCCGTGAAGCTATCGTCGTTCGGGCTGGCCGACCGGACCGAGGCGATCAACCAGCGTGCCGTGGAGTTGGCGCGCGCGGCCGCCCGTGGCCAGGCCAGCGTGGCGGGAGCGGTCGGCCCGCTGGGCGTTCGCATCGAGCCGTGGGGACCGACCTCGCTCGACGAAGCCGAGGGACACTTCGAGCGCCAGGTCGCGGGCCTCCTCGAGGGCGGAGTGGACGGCTTCGTCCTGGAAACGTTCGCGGACCAGACGGAACTCGAGTGTGCGGTGCGTGCCGTCCGCCGCCTGTCAGACCTCCCGATCATCGCGCAGATGACGGTCGGGCAGGACGGTACGACGTCATACGGAACCGAACCGGCCCGGATCGCGGGCGCCTTGGAGGCGTTGGGCGTGGACGTGGTGGGCCTGAACTGTTCGGTCGGACCCGCGGTGATGCTCGACGCGTTGGAGGACATGGCCGACGTGACGAACCTTCCGCTCTCGGCTCAGCCCAATGCGGGGCTCCCCCGCAACGTCGGCGACCGAAAGATCTACCTTGCGAGCCCCGAGTACATGGCGCAGTACGCCCATCGGATGATCGACGTGGGCGTGCGCTTCGTCGGCGGTTGCTGCGGGACCACACCTGACCACGTGCGGGCGCTTCGCGAAGCGGTCGGTTCCATCCAGCCACGGCAGGCGACGGTCACGGTGGCCGCGCCGCGCCGGAGTGACCGGCCGGTGGTCGAACCTGTGCCGCTGGAGCGCCGGTCGGCGTTCGGCAGAAAGCTCGCCCGAGGCGAAACCGTGGCCACCGTCGAGATCACCCCGCCGCACGGGTGGGACCGAAGCGCGCTCATCACCCCGGCCCGGCAGTTGAAGCTCGCCGGCATCGACGCGATCAGCCTCGTGGCGTCTCCCCGCGGCCAGAGCCGCATGGCCACCATTCCGGCCGCTCTGCTCATCGAGCGAGAAGTCGGCCTGGAAACCGTCGTCCACTATACCTGCCGCGACAAGAACATGAGTGGAATGGTGTCCGATCTTCTCGGAGCCGCCGCGTCGGGGCTGAGCAACCTCCTGGTCGTAACCGGTGACCCACCGGCGAGTGGGCCCTACCTGGACACGACCGCCGTCTTCGACATCGACAGCATTGGCCTGACGAACGTGGTGGTCGGGATGAACAAGGGCATGGACCCCGGAGGCAACCCGATTGGGCCGCCCACGGAGTTCGTGGTCGGGGTGGCGCTGAATCAGGGTGCGATGGACCGGGAGCGCGAGATCTCACGGTTCGATTACAAGGTCCAGGCGGGTGCCGACTTCGCGGTCACGCAGCCGGTGTTCGACCCGTCCGCGCTGGAGCGATTTCTCGACGACGTTCAGGGCGATGGCATACCGGTAGTGGCGGGCATCTGGCCGTTTCTCAGCGCTCGGAACGCGGAGTTCCTTGCCAACGAAGTCCCGGGTGTCGTCGTTCCGACGCCGGTGGTCGAACGGATGCGGAGAGCCGACGAGAAGGGTCCGGAGGCTGCCGCGGACGAAGGCGTGGCGATCGCGCTGGAGATGATCGAAGCCGTGCGCGGGCGGGTAGCCGGGTACCATCTGGCGGCGCCCGCCGGCCGAGTGGACCTTGCGCTACGCGTGTTGCGTGAAGGCCACGTGCGCGCCACCGCTTGAGGCGGACGGCTCCGGGCAGCGGTGCGTCCACGGGCCGCGCATCAAAACGGCTCCGAAACGGCCGGCCCCGAGTCTACGTCGGCCAGACTGATGAGCGACAACGCCGCTCTGGCAGGGAGGTGACAGTGCTGGTTCTGGATGAGGTGAAGGAGCTTTACGCGTACAATCGGTGGGCGAACCAGCGCACGTTGTCCGCGGTCCAGTCCGCTGGGAGCGAGGCCTTCTCAAAACGGGTTGGAGGCAGCTTCGACACGCTGGGCGGAACCCTGCGGCACATGCTCGGTGCCGAGTGGATCTGGCTGGAGCGCTGGCTCGGCCGCTCGCCGAGCGGCTTCCCGGACTGGGACGCCGCCACCTTCGAGGCGCTGGTGGAGCGGTGGCGGGATGTCGAATCGGCCCAGCGCGACTTCGTCGAAGGGATCGAGCCCGATGGGTTGTACCGCATGGTCGCCTACCGGAACCTCGCCGGCACGGAATACGTCAGCGAACTTTGGATGCTCCTCCGGCACGTTGTGAACCACGCGACCTATCATCGAGGGCAGGTCACCACACTCCTGCGCATGCTGGGCGCCGAGCCGCAGTCGACCGATCTCGTGCTCTGGTACCGGTCGCGCTGAATCGGTCGCGCCGAATCACCGATACAGCCCTGAAAGCCTCGGCCATTCGAGCGGACCACGCGTCGCGCGGTGCCCGCTGCCCGCTCAGACCCGACTGAGAATTCGTTCCAGCCGCCGCCCTGCCCCGCGGTTGCCGAGGTTGCTGACGTAGATCTTGTCGGCCCCCACCGAACGGAGTTCGCGAATCGTGCGGGCGCAGATCTCCTCCGCGGTGGCCGATTCGAACTCGCGCGTCAATTCAGCGGCCGGCACGGGAAAGAAGCCGTCGAGCGCCTTCAGCGTTCTGGGGTTGGCGGATCGGTAGAAGAACACGCCGAACACGAGCGGGATATCCACCCCCCCACGCTCCCGCTCGGCCAGCAACGCCTCGACCCCGCCGAGGCCGTAGTGCGAGACCACCTGCGTCAGCGCATACTCCGCGTGCGCCCCGGACGCGGTCAGGAAACCCATCTGCTGGGACGCCGACCGATGAGGGTTCGCCCACCCGCCCAACGCCAGCGACGGGGTCTTCTCCCGGATCATTCCCCGGAGCTCCTCCGCATGTGTGACGCACCGCGGCGGGCCAACGTCTTTGTCTCCTCCCAGAACCGTGAGCGTGTCGAAGCCCTGGGACGAGGCACGGTCAGCGAACAGCAGGCAATATTCCAACGTGTGCTTGCAGGTGAGGATCGGCACGATCCGACGCAGGTCCACCTCCTCGCCGACGTTGGCGCCTACATGCCCCAGGTTCTCCTCTTCCCGGTGCCCGACCGCGTTGTCGGTGAGAAAGACGAAGAGGTCCTTCCCGGTGAGTCGTCTCAGGGAGTGGTGGAGATCGATCCACGCGTCCATGCCGGACGCACCGGGCAGTTCGCTCGGAGGGGGTCGTAGCTCGACCGTGACCAGAGGGTCCGGTCGACGGAGGTGTTCCAGCAGCAGGGCGGACGCGGTAACCGGTCCGCCACTCCGGGACATCACCCCGACCCCACCAGGTCCTCGACCTCGTCGGCCGCGCTCGGCAGCCCGGCGGTGAGGTTCTCCGGGTCGCCCGACGTGACATGTACGTCGTCCTCCACCCGGACGCCGATGCCCGACAACCCGTCCGGGACCCCGTCGATTCCGGCCCGGAAGTAGAGTCCCGGTTCCACCGTCAGGACCATCCCCGGCTCCAGACGACGTGACGAGCCGTCCCGGACGTACGCTCCGGGGTCGTGAACGTCCAGCCCGAGCCAGTGTGAGGTGTTGTGGGGGAAGTACGGGCGGTGCGCCCCCCCTTCGATCAGGTCCTCGACTGCCCCGCTCACCACGCCGAGGTCCACGAGGCCCTCCACGATGACGCGCAGGGCCGCGCGGTGGATATCGTCGATGGACGAGCCGGGACGACACGCAGCCACGCCCGCACCCCTGGCCGCGTCGACGACGTCGTACACGGTTCGCTGCATCGGCGTGAACCGTCCCGCCGCGGGAACGGTTCTTGTGACATCACCGTGGTACATGTCGTGCTCGGCTCCGGCATCGATCAGGACCAGATCGCCTTCAGATACGACACTGTTGTTCTTGACGTAGTGCAGAATACACGCATTCGATCCCGCCCCGACGATCGTTGCGAAGCCAGGCCCGGTCGCGCCCTGGGCGCGGAAGGACCCTTCCACGGCGGCTTCGACGGCCCACTCGCCCAGGCCGGGCTGAAGGAAAGCAATACCCGTGCGATGCCCCTCGACGGTCATACGCGCCGCCTCGCGAAGGGTGTGGACCTCCCACTCGTCCTTGATCGAACGCAGCTCGTCCAGGACGAGGGCAGGATCGATCACGCCCCGCGGTCCCCGTCCCGACCGCTGCGCCCGGGACCTCCCGGACGACAGCACCTCCACGACCCGTCGCTGCAGCGCGCGATCCTCGCCCAGCCGGAAGTAGATACGGTCGGCGTCGGCGACGAGCGACGGAAAACGACGCCCGAGTTCCGACAGTCCGTGCACCTCATCCGCGCCGAACGCTTCCGCGGCGGCTTCCGGCCCCAACCGCGGCCCGTGCCAGAGCTCGTGCACCGGGTCGCGCTCGGCCACGAACAGGACGAAGCGCGGCTCGGCCCCGCCGGTCAGAACGGCAACGGTTCCGGGCTCGGTCGCGCCCGTGAGGTAGTACAACTCCGAGTCCGGTCGGTACACGTGCTCCGTGTCACCCGACCGAATCCGGGGAGTGGCCGCGGGGAGTACCATCGCATCGCCATCGAGTGCCTGGAACGCACGCGCGCGCCGGCCTCGAAAATCGGGGCCTTGCAGCGAGGCGGATGCAGGGGTTCGGTCCATGGAGCAGAAGGTAGCGCGTGCTCTGTCCGACCGGCACCCGGCGGGACCGACTCGAGTGGGTCGCGGACACGCCGCGGTCGGCTCTACGTTCTCGGCTCTACGTTCATTGTCGAACTCCGTGTCCCGCCCCACCCGATCGCCGATGCGCCTCCGCTTCGCCCTCGCCACGACCGCCGTGCTCCTGACCGCGGGATCCGCCTCCGCCCAGGTAGTTCGCGGAGTCGTGATGGAGGAGATCGGCCAGAAGCCGGTGAGCGGTGCGATGGTCCTGTTGATCGATCACGACGACCGCATCGTGGCGAAGGTCCTGACGGGTGCGGCCGGCGGGTTCTCGTTCGACTCCGACAACCCGGGCCGGTTTCGTCTGCGTGTCGAGCGCATCGGGTTCGAGACCGTGGTGTCGGATCCGTTCGACGTCCCGGTGACCGGCACGTTCCAGACGGTCGCGGTCCGGGTGAGGGCCGTGGAAATCCCGGGGCTCGATGTCGAGGGCGCGCCGCGATGCGAGGTTCGTCCCGAGGAGGGAAAGGCGACTGCCCGTGTGTGGGAGGAAGTCCGCAAGGCGCTTCAGGCGGCGGCCTGGACCCTCGACTCGCAGATCTACATGTACACGCTGATGCGAGTGGAGCGAGAACTCGACTCGAAGGGAAAGCAGATCGTCCGAGAGGCGCGCTATTTCAACCGCTCGCGAGCGCCCTTTGTGAGCCAGCCGGCCGACGTCCTCGTGGAACGGGGGTTCGTGCGGGCGGACAGCGTCGGCACCGTGTACTTCGCCCCGGACGCGGAGGCGCTCCTGTCCGACCCGTTCCTCGATACGCACTGCATGGGTCTTCGCCAGGGGGAGCGCGGTTTGATCGGGCTGACGTTCGAGCCGGTGCGAGACCGTCGCGTCCCGGATATTGCCGGAACCATCTGGCTCGACGCCGCCACTGCCACACTCCGGCGACTCGAGTTCCGCTATGTGAACCTGATCGACGACTCCACGCTCGGCGATCCGGGTGGGTGGGTGGCATTCGCGCACCTCCCGGACGGGACGTGGATCGTGCGGGAGTGGGCCATCCGCATGCCGGTCCTCGACATCGACGGTCCCTTCCAGCGCCGGGTCCGCCGGGTCGCGTACCGCGACGACGCCGGGGTCGTCTGGCGGGTGGTCGATCGCTCCGGCTCCGTGGTGATGGAGGCTACGACCGGTACGGTGGGTGGCTCCGTCATGGATTCGACGGGCGCGAGCCCGCTCGCGGGCACGCGCCTCCGCTCCCTCGTGAGCGGCGAGACGACCACGTCCGCCGCCGATGGAGGCTTTCTCCTGACGGGACTCCCTCCCGGGCCCACCATGGTCGCGCTGACCCACCCCTCTCTCGACTCGCTGGGGCTATCGGCTCCACCCGTGACGGTGGACGCGCCGATGGGCCAGTTCGTCACGGTGCGTTCGCGCTTTCCGGGAGTTCTGGAGGCCCTCTCCTGGACGTGCGGCGGAGAGCAGCGGCCTGAGGGGACCGCCGTGGTCGTCGGCCTGGTACGGTCCGGCGACGGGAGCACGCCGGAGGGAGCGCGCGTCCGCATTCGCTGGCGCGATCCGCGACCGTTCGCACCCTCCGCCTGGGCGGAGCCGAAGGTGCCCGGCGAAGATGAACGGGCAACCTGGTCGGTGACGCCCGAAGACGATGCGCGGGTCCTCGAAACCGTTCTGGCCCACGGAGGTACGTTTGTTCTCTGCGACGTTCCGGTGCGCTCGGACCTGTACATGGAGGTAGAGGGCCCCAACGGCGGAGAGTGGAAGCGGGCCGTGTGGGTGGAGGCAGGATCTCCGGTGACCCTGATCAGGGTGAAACTCGAATCGAGGCGGTAGCGTGAGAATAGGACGGATGACTGTAGTTGCAGGCATGGCCTTTCTGGTGTCCGCCACGGAGGGCACGGCGCAGGAGCCGGTTTCCTGGGGCGGCGACCTGGTCTTCCACACGTTTTCGATCGCGGCGGTCGACCCGGTCACGGGTGAGAGTGGGGTGGCGGTCACCACCCGCGTGGCGTGTGTCGGCAACGGCGTGCCCTGGGTACGGGCGGGGGTCGGGGCAGTGGCGACGCAGGCGTCGACCCGGGTCGAGTACGGTCACGAGCTCCTCGATCTCCTCGAGGCCGGCGTGCCACCGGACGCGGCCCTCGAGCGCCTGGTAGGGCAGGATGACGGCGCTGAACGCCGGCAGGTGGGCGTCGTGGCGCTGGACGGTCGCACGGCCCAGCACACCGGCGACGGCACATCCGCGTGGGCCGGACATCGTTCCGGGCCCAACTACGCGACGCAGGGCAACCTTCTGGTCGGACCCGAGGTACTCGCGGCCGTGGCGGCTTCCTTCGAGTCCACGGCAGGAACGCCCCGGCACTTGGCCGACCGACTGATCGAAGCGCTCGCCGCGGGCCAGGCGGCCGGCGGCGATGCCCGAAAGGGGCGCATGCAGTCGGCTGCGGTTCTCGTGGCGGACCCACGCCCGGGAATCGCCCGCCGGCCGGACGGGCAGACGGTGAACATCCACGTATGTGAGAACGCGGCGCCGGTCGCGGAACTCCGGCGGATCCACGACACGGTCTCCCAGACGCTGGGATACCGCACGCTGGAGCAGGCGTCCGGAAACGACGTGTGGCAACTCAAGGTGATCCTCCACGCCCTCGGGTACCTCCGCCCGGATCTCGACCAACTCGAACGCGACCGGGGCGCCGGGATCTACACCGAGGAAGCCGTCGCTGCCGTGGAACGTTTCCGGACCGAGCGCGGCCTGTCCACATCCGACGTCGGGTCACCACCCGGTCTCGTCGACCCCGCCACCGTCCAGCACCTGTGGGCGGCCCTGGAAGAAGCCGGCAAGGCCGACGACGTGCGCCGGACGCTCATGGACGTCACGAGGATCCGCCGGTGAAGGCGGATGGGACGAGGGCAACGCCGGGGCGCATGGGGACCGCCCCCGTGGGAACGCCGCGGAGGGTGCTCCGGGCCTTCCTCGCGAGCTCGCTGCGGAAGGCGGCACTCCCCTCCCTCGTCGTGGTCGCTCTGCTCGGACCCCCGCTGACCGCCCCGCTCTCGGCGCGCCAGGTGCCGGACTCCGTGGTCGTCCTCGAACCCCTGACGGTTCGGGTCCTCAGGACGGCGGTGGGGTCCGGGGTCCCTCAAGCGATGTCGGTCCTCTCCGGTCCCGACCTCCGGCGCGCGAGGGGCGGCGCCTATCTGGAGGAGGTCCTGACCGCTGTCCCGGGCGTGCAGATTCAAAATCGATTCAACCTGGCTGCGGGAGAGCGGGTCTCGATTCGTGGCTTCGGAGCGCGTGCGCAGTTCGGCATCCGCGGAGTGCGCGTCCTGGTGGACGGCATTCCGGCCACCCTCCCCGATGGACAGACCGCGCTCGACCACCTCGACCTGTCCAGTCTCGGGCGTGTCGAGATTCTCCGGGGGCCGGGAGGGGCGCTGTACGGAAACGCCGCGGGCGGTGTTCTCCACTTCCAGAGCCTCGCGCCCGCCAGAGATCTCACCGTGGGTGCCGAGGCCTCGGGGGGGTCGTTCGGCCTGCGCACCCTCAGGGGCTCGGTCAGCGATGGCTGGAATGGCGGTGAGTCGGGGTATCGGGTCTCGGCCTCGCGCTACACGTTCGACGGTTACCGGCCGAACCCGCTCACGGATGGGTCCGGAGTATTCGGAGACCAGTCCCGCACGGTCGGAACCGCCACCTTCACCACACCCCTGGCCTCCGGTCGTCTCGTTCTCTCGGCCAACGTGATGGACATGTCCGGCGAAAATCCCGGCTCGCTTTCGACCGCGCTGCAGGAGTCGGCTCGACTCCAGGCGTTCCGGTTCAACGTCCTCCAGAACACGCGTGAGGATATCCGGCAAGGCCAACTCGGCGCCTTCTGGTCGGGCGCGTTGGGCCCACTCGAGTCCGAGGTCGGCGCTTGGGGCATTCGGCGGGACTTCTTCGGCGCCATCCCCCCGAGCATCGTGACCTTCGACCGCAACGCCGGAGGGCTCCGCGCGCTGGTCCGCAACAGCCGCTCCTCGGGCGGTACGGGGCTGACGGTATCCGGCGGCTTCGAAGTCGAACTTCAACGGGATGACCGGACCAACTGGGACAACGACGGCGGGGCCGCGGGCGACCGCACACTGGAACAGGACGAGTCCGTCCGAACGACCGCGCTGTTCAGTCAGGTCAGGCTCGATCTCTGGAGCCGCGCGGGTCTCCTGGCCGCGCTCCGGTACGACCGCTTCCTCTTCGAGGCCGACGACCGATTCCTGGACGACGGCTCGGACGACTCCGGGGGCCGGACCATGGACGCGGTCACGCCCTCGTTCGGCCTGGTCGTCGACGCGACCCCGCAGATCCAACTGTACGGGTCGGTCGCCTCCTCCTTCGAGACGCCGACCACGACGGAGTTGACCAACCGACCGGACGGCTCGGGCGGCTTCAACGAGGAGCTCGACGCGACGCGAGGCACCACATTCGAAGCCGGTGCGCGCGCCCGCGCGCACCGCCGTCTCTGGCTGGAAGCGACGGTTTTTCGGACGGACCTCGACAACGAGCTGGTTCCGTTCGAGGTGGCCAGCGCGCCTGGACGGACGTTCTTCCGCAACGCCGGCACGTCCCGCCACACGGGATGGGAGGTCGTGGTCGATGGCCGCCCGGCTCCTACCGTCTCCACGAGGATCGCCTACACACGAGTGGACGCCCGGTACGAATCCTACACGATCGACGGCACCGACTTCTCCGGGAACCGACTGCCCGGACTGGCGCCCAATCGAGTGGACGGACAGGTGACCTGGGAACCGAACGGCGGATTCGTTTCGCTACGGGGTCGGTACGACGACGCGATCCCGGTGAACGACGCCAACACCGCTGAATCGCCGGGCTACTTCCTCGCGGACTTCCGTGCGGGGCTCGAAGCGATCGGTGTGGGCCGGACCGACGTGTCGCCGTGGGTGGCCGTTGCCAACCTCTTCGACCGGGAGTACAACACCGCGGTGGTCGTCAATGCGTTCGGCTCGCGCTACTTCGAGCCCGGGCCCGGCCGGACGTTCCGACTCGGTGTGTCGGTCAGCGTGAACAGCCGCTGACGTCCCGGATCAGCGCCAGCGCGTTGACGACCGGGCGTTCCCCGCTCTCGTCCGACGGTCGGTTCACGGTCTCGCCCCGCACCACCATCGTCGACGAACCCCCACCGTCGAGGTTGATGGCCTCGACGGCGCCGATCGACTCGAGCAGCGTCGCCAACTCGGGCAGGCTCATTCCAACCGAATAGGCCTGCCGGCCATCGACGACGATCATCCAGAGGCGGTTCGAGTACGGGTCGAATCCGATGGCCGTTCGGGGATGCCGAGACAGCGCGAAGCCGGGATTCTCCTTCACCATCAGGTCGCCGACCCGCAGGCCACCGTCGAGAATCTCGGGGAAGCCACCTACTGCCTCCGTGGACCCGTCGCCGCGCCGGAGGTGGATGGGCCACCCCGTGTTGATGCTGTCGCCCTCGATGCGCGCGTCGCCCATCCACGGACCGACGCCTCGGCGCCACGACAGCGTCGGCCGTTCCCGGGCCGAGGTCACGATACCGTCGACCACTTCGGTCCCGAGGGCCATGCCTTCCGGCGTGAAGAAGTCGGCATTGACCGCGGCGAGTGCGCCACCGGAACGCGCGACCATATCTCTCACCTCCTCGTGCCCCCGGCCACCGCCTTCGCGCGCCTCCGACTGCAGAGTCTCGAGCGCGAGGTCGCAGCGGCCCATGTCGGCCTCCACGATGTGCACGGCCCACGGGCCTTCGGCCGACCACATATACCAGTACCACGTACCGTCTCCGATGCGCTCACCCCGAAGCGTGTCCGGCACCAGCCACTCCACGGCGCCCTGGGGAGCCTCCCCCGCCAGCGTCCTCGGTGCGTCGAACGGCGCGCAGGCCCCCGCGGTCCACAACAGGGTCAAAAGGATGGCGGCTCTCGGGCCGTAGACCCCACCGTCGCCCATCCCTATACTCCGGCCACCATGCGACCCGACACGCTTCGCCACACTCGACTTCCACGGTTGGTTGCCTCGACCGCCCTGGGCCTCCTGATGGCCGCCGGCCCCCTGTCCGGACAGGACGGCGACCTGCGGATCGGCATCACGTTCGGCGGCATCGGACTGGTCGGCGTCGCCGCGGAGTTCTTCGACGGTTCGCGAAGCATCGAGGTGACGCTCAGCACGTTTTCGTTCAAGGACGTGAGTGCCTCGGTGGCGGGAAAGCAGTATTTCGGCGGAGCGTCCGTCCGCCCGTTCGCGGGCGTCGGCCTGTGGGTACTGGCTGCCCCCGCTCCCGACGCCGAGGAGCGCGCCGGCATGGCCCTGGTCTTCCAGGCACCGATCGGCTTCGACTGGCGGGTGGGTGGGGACCACTATGCCGGACTCGCGTTGAATGTGAATCGGGCCCTCCTCGTGCGCCGTCCCGACCCCGACAGCGACCGTGAGCTCCAGGGCCACCTCGTACCGCTGCCCGCGTTCTACTACCGGTACCGGCGCTAGCCGCCCGGTCTGATCGCTTCGCCTTGTCACCATTCGTCCGGATCCTCCGAGCGTTCGGACCAGAAGCGGCGCTCCTCGTCGTCGATCTCTCCGATGTCCAGCGGCTCATCCTCGTCCGTGGCCAATACCCCGGTCCTCAGGATCGCACGCACCGCCTCGTCGTCCACCTCCGGACGACGCCTCCCCACGTCCTGACGTATTCGCCGACGCACTGCGACGCCCGCCACGACCATCAGGCCGACGAGCGCCACCCAGAGTAGGGTCCACAAGAACGGAATCACAGGCTCTACGGCTCCACCGCCGGCTCGCGGGGAACGAGTGAGGGCCGACGGACCGATCAGTCCACCGGCGTGTTACCGACGTATTTCAGGCCGCTCCCGGTATTGAACAGGACGACCTCGTCGTCTTCGGACAGGAGCCCACGGTGCATGAGTTGCGGTACCGCCGCCACCGTCGCGCCTCCCTCGGGGGCAGCGAAGATTCCGGTGTCCGCTCCCAGATGCTCCACCCAGGCCTTCATCACGTGGTCGGGAACTGCCACCGCGCCCCCATTTGATTCGCGAAGAGCCCGCAGAATCAGGAAGTCACCGACGGCTGCGGGAACCCTCAGCCCGGAAGCGTACGTGGCCGCGCCCTCCCACATTTCGGCACTCTCCTTCCCTTCTTCCCACGCCTTGACCATCGGCGCGCAGCCGGCCGCCTGGACCGTGAACATCTTCGGACGCTCGGAACCGATCCAGCCGAGCTCCTCCATTTCGTCGAACGCCTTCCACATACCGATGAGACCCGTCCCTCCGCCCGTCGGGTAGATGATCGCATCCGGCAGACGGCGGCCGAGCTGTTCGAACAGCTCATAGCCCATGGTCTTCTTGCCTTCGACCCGGTACGGCTCCTTGAGGGTCGACAGATCCCACCATCCCTTTTCCGCCACGCCCTGCTTGACCACCCGACCGCAGTCAGTGATCAGCCCGTCGAGAAGTTGGACGTCCGCGCCGAGCGCCATCATCTCCTGGAGAATTGGTTCCGGCGTGTCCTTGGGCACCACGACGTGGACCGGCAGTCCGGCCGCCGCCCCGTACGCGGCAGCGGCGCTCCCGGCGTTCCCGGCCGAGGGAAGCGCCAACTCCTTCGCGCCCAACTCGAGGGCGCGCGACACCGCCAGGCACAGCCCGCGGTCCTTGAAGCTTCCCGTGGGGTTGAGCGATTCGTTCTTGATGAGGACCCTGCGAATCCCCAGACGATCCGCCGTGCGCGGCGCATCGGTCAGAGGCGTCCACCCCTCTCCGAGCGAGACCTGACACCCCCGGTCACGGACGGGAAGGACCTCTTCGTACCGCCACAGATCGGCCCGCCGCGTCGCCACCCGATCCGGCGTGAACCACTTTGCGATCGCACTCAGGTCGTATCGCGCGAAGAGCGGTTTGCCCGCGGGGGAAAGTCCAATGAGTTGCTCGCTTTCGTGGCGCTCGCCGGTGGCCGTGCACTCGAGGTGTGTGGCACCGGGAAGTCGTGCGTCGTCGGTCATGCTACTCCAGAGGTGGATGGGGTGGACGTCTTGGGCACAGAGGACACGAGCCGATAGCCGGCGGTCAGGCCGAGCAACGCTACAGGCACCAACCAGAAGGGCGGCGGCGCGTCCGGGTCCATGAAGGCGGTCCGCAGGGCCGGCACCGATGCCAGCACCACGATGGCCCCGTTGTTGAGGACGTGCATGAGAACCCCGGTCCATAGGGATCGGGTCCGCCACACCGCCCAAGCAATCACCATACCGAGCCAGGCGGTCGGCAGAAAGCGGATGGCCGTTTCGAACGAGAGATGGAACGCGCCGAACACGAGGCCGTTCAGCACGACGAAGCGCCACGGTGTGAGCGAGCGCGTCCCACCCAGCAGCACGCCACGGAACACGACTTCCTCACACAGGGCGGGCGTCACGGCCAACAGGAAGAGCAGCCATGCCAGGCGCCCCGGGGAATCCGCGGTGACGAGGTCTTCGAGCCCTTCCAGGACCTCCCAGGGGATGGGCAGGAAGAAGGTCTGGATCCATCCGATGCCCCACGCGACAGGGGTCGCTCCCACGATGAGCAGCAGGGCCCCGCCCAGCGCCCGCCGCGAGGGGGCGCGGAGCTGCATCGTCGCGACCGGGTCGAAGCCCCCCAGGCGCACGAACAGGAGCGCGGGCACGAACAGAAGGAGCCATTCGGCGGCCAGCAGACCCCGCTCCCCCAGGCGAAGCTGGAGGGCCACCCCCGCCCAGAAGAACAGAACGGCCACCCCCGCCACGAAGAGCATGGCCGCCTCGGGCGACGGAACCCGTCCGCTCCCCGCCGCCTCCCGCAGGCGGGCCCGCCACCCCGTACCGTCGTCCGTCGAGCCGCTGCCGCCTCCGAACAGCACGCGCTCGTTTCCAAACGAGGCGGCGGCAAAGGCGAGGGCGCCAGCGGCATAGAGCATGGTCGAGCCGATGACCAGGGTCGCGAGACCCCACCTCGCCTCACCGATCATGAGGTCCCGAAAGAGGAGAGACACGCCCGCGACCGGTACGACGGACAGCATCGGCCCGAAGTCGATGCCGGGAAAGATCGGCAGCATGGCCGGGATGAGGACCAGCATGTACACGGGCGTGAGCGCGTTCTGCGCTTCCTTGAACGAGCTCGACCGCACCGCGATGCCGAGGAAGAGCGCCCCGAACAGAATCGCGAGCGGAATCAACGTCAGAAAGATGACGGCGACGGCGCTCCACGGCAGCCGGACTTCCAGCCCCAGAGCGGTCGTCAATTGCAGGAGGCCGGTCTGGAAGGTCAGGAGCATGCTCCCCAGATTCAGGGCCGCCGCGACGACCGCGATCAGGGCCACGGTCACGAACTTCCCCGTCACGATGGCGCGGGCGGGCACCGGTGCCGTCATCAGAGTCTCGAGCGTCCCGCGTTCTTTCTCGCCGGCTGCGAGGTCGATGGCCGGATAGAACGCTCCCAACAGGGTGATCACGACCAGCAGGAGAGGCAGGATCCGTCCGAGGGTGTAGCCCCCGACCTCCTGAGGGAGCGCGACGGACGTGTCGGCCACATGGACCGGTCGGGCGAAGTCGGTCGGGAGGCCCTGCGCTCCGATGCGGCGGGCGAGCACGCTGTCGGCCCATTCGTCGACGGCCGCCCTCAACTCGCGGCGCCCGCGCAGGGACGGATCGGACGCCGCGTCGTAGACGATTCGGACCGAAGCGGCATCCGCGGACCCGGGGGTCGCGGTCACGATCGCAACGGCCGACACGGAGTCGGACCGCACCGCCTCCACCGCGTCCTGCCCGATCGGGACCAACCGCAGCCCCTCTCGCGTGCCGACCACTTCGTAGAGGAGCCCGGACACGTCCCCGGTGAGCGCCACCGCGGCGGCCTCCGCTTCCAACTGCCGCATACCGAACAGCAAGAGTTGCTCGCTCGCGATCAGGATGACCGGGTAGAGCAGGACCGGGACCGCGATCATCATGACGAGCGTGCGGCGGTCCCGGAGCGTCTCCCGGAGCTCCTTCGCGAAGACCGTGCGCCACGCCGTCACGGGGCCGCCCCCGCTCCGACCGGCACGACCAGGTCGAGGAACGCCCGCGTGAGCGAGGGCGCGCCAGTGAGGGCGATCAGCTCGGGCACCGTCCCTTCCGCGACCAGACGCCCCTCCGCAAGCACGCCGACACGGTCCGCCAGCAACTCGACCTCTTCCATCTGGTGGGTGGAGAACAGGATCGCCTTGCCACGGCTCCGCTCGCGCTCGATGAAGTCGTAGATGGTGCGACCGCTCAGAACATCCAGACCCAGCGTGGGCTCGTCGAGGATCAGGGCCGGAGGGTCGTGCACGAGGGCACGGGCCAACGAGACGCGCTGCCTCTGGCCGGTGGAGAGGCGGCCGCACAGGCGGGCGGAGAAGTCTCCGATCTCGAACAGGGCTACCATCTCGTCGACGCGTTCCTCCAGGCCGCTCCCCTCGAGTCCCTGCAGCCGGCCGAAGTACTGGATGAGCTCGCGTGCCGTCAGGCGCTCGTACAGACCCATGGAGGCCGCCAGGAACGCGATGCGCGCCCGGACCTGGAGAGGCTCGTCCACCACATCGGCTCCACCCACCGACGCGAACCCGGACGTAGGAGACAGCAGGGTGGCCAAGCAGCGGAGGGCGGTCGTCTTGCCGGCACCGTTCGGGCCCAGGAGGGCGTATACCTCGCCGGGGCGCACCTCGAGCGTGAGGTCCCGGACCGCGACGAGCGCTCCGTAGGTCTTGCCCAGCCCATCGAAGCGGATCATCGAATGTGGTGTAGAGAGCGCCGAAGAGCACATGGCTTGCAGGAGAGGCAGGCTACCCGGCCGCGCGGAGCCGGGCAACCGCGGGGGCGCCGAACCGCGTCCCAATTGTCAGTTCCACACGCCCCGAGTCCCCGACGACCCGTCGACATGACTGAACGCCAACTGATCCAGCAGGCCGCCGAGGGCGACGCCCGGGCGATCCGGACGCTGTATGACAGATACGCGCCGCGCGTGTACGCGGTGGTGCGGCGGATCGCCGCCGACGACGAGCTCGCTCAGGACTACGCGCAGGAAGCATGGATCCGAGCGGTTCGGGCGCTTCCGACCTTTCGCGGGGACGCTCGCTTCTCCACCTGGCTCCACCGGATCGCGGTGAACTCCGCGCTCCAGGCCATTCGGAAGTCGGAAACACGCCGGAAGCGTGAGGGCCCGGTGCCCGACCAGGTACCCGTGGCTCCGAAACGGAGCGACGCGCTCCTCCAGCGGCGTCTCGAGAACGCTCTGGACGAGCTGCCGGAGGGGATGCGGCAGGTGCTGATCCTCCACGACGTCGAGGGCTATACACATGACGAAATCGGAGATGTTCTGGGCGTGACGTCCGGGACGTCCAAGTCTCAACTGTTCAAGGCGAGGGCCAAGATGAGACGCATGCTCTCGACCCTGGGCGGTGCGGCACAGGAACCAGGAGCGGAAGCATGGAGCATCTGACCCCCGAGACGTTCGCGCGGCTGGTCGAGGAGGCCCCGGACTCCGCCGAGGAGCGGCATCTCGCGCTTTGCAGTGCGTGTGCGGACGAGCTGGCCGCCTTCAGAGTGCAGACCGACTACCTCGGAGCATTGCCGGAGCTCCTACCCCCGGTCGGGGACTGGAACGTCCTGGAAGCCCGGCTCCGTTCGGACGGTCTGGTGAAAGACCGGGGCGTCCTGGACCGACTCGGTCTTGCACGTACCCCCGGTTGGATGAAGGCGGCCGCCGCCGTTCTGCTCTTCTTGAGCGGTACGGCGGTCGGGGCCACCCTGACCGCCTCGGAGTCGGGCGGGGGAGCGCCGTTCGGGGGCGATGTGTCCTTCGTGTCGGTGGAGGACGCAGCCGGAGCGGTGCGCCTGGCGGAGCGCCAGTACGTCGACGCGTTGGTCCGATACCAGGCGATGACGGGCGGGGACGCGGCGCCGGGACAGATCGCCGACCGGTTCGCGGCACTCGAGTATCTCGTGGCCGCCGGCCAGGCCGCCGTTCGTCAGGCTCCTGCCGACCCGTTCTTCAACGGACTGCTCGCCTCGACCATGGCGGAGCGCGAGTCGGTGGTGCGCCAGATCGCGTCCCGCCAGGACTCGTGGTTCTGACCGTGTCTCGATCCGCACTCCAGTTCGTCGTCGCCGCCGGTCTCACGGCAGCCCTGGCGCCGTCCGTGGACGGTCAGCTTTGGCCGGACGTGCCGAAGCCGGCGACCGTGTGGTGGACACAGGATACGACCGATCAGCGGGGGTGGATCGGCGTACAGGTCGATCTCCGCACGACGGTCGATGCGCGGTCCCGGCGAACGGTCGCGATCGTGGAAGGAGTGAGCCGGGACGGGCCTGCCTACCGCGCGGGTCTCAGGCGTGGCGACGTCCTTCTGGCAATGAACGGCGTCGATGCGCAGGAGCACTTCGCCCAGGCGGCCGCCCGCATCCGACCCGGTGATCCCGTCCGGATCACGCTCATGCGGGACGGTCGGCGCAGCGATCTCAGCCTGGTGGCCGGGTCCCGGCCGATCGCGCGTGCCGAGGTGACCAGTGGCGTCTTCAGGATCGAAGTCGACTCCGTCGCCGAATCGATGTTCCGAGCCATGGACTCGCTCCGAGTCCACCTGGAGGGCCGTGGTCAGCTCCACGTCGTCGCGTCACGGGGCTCGGATGGGGCCACGACGGTGGTGCGTCGGGTCAGAGGACGGGACGGTCAGGACGGCGACACCGAGAATCTCGTCATCCGCCTCGGATCACCGTTCGGTGGCCAACAAGGCACCGTCGTGGATGTCGAAACGCACGGTGAGGTCCGTCCCCCCTTCGGCTTCTTCCTGTTCTCGGGCGAGCAGCACGACTCCTTGAAGCTGGAGATGGAGCGGTTGAACCGCGAACTGCGTTCGGTGCGGGCCAGGGAGGAGCGACTGGTGCGCGCGGCGAGCGGCGCCGGAGCAGTGACCGCACGGGCACAGGACGAGTTGGGCGTCCTGGCTCGCAGCCGGGCAATGCTCCGGGAGCGGACCGTGGCTCTCAAACGCTCGATGGAGGGCGCGGCGGTGGAGGCGGTGCGCGCCGCATCCGACCGCCCGGTCGACCACGATGCTGTGGTGGCTGCGCGGTTCACGCCCCTGGCTCCTTACGCGCTCGGGCAGAACCGGGCCGCCGGCGCCGAGATCGTGGATCTCCGTCCAGAAATGGCGGACTACTTCCAGGTCGAGCGAGGCGCCCTGGTCGTGGACGTGCCGACCGGGACGCCCGCCGCCCGCGCCGGCATCGTGCCCGGGGACGTGATCGTGCGAGTGGGTGGCAGGGTGGTCACGTCCGTGGCGGACTTCCGGCGGAATCTTTCGTTGGCCGGCCTGCCAGCGAACATAGCGTTGGTACGAAAGGGGCGCTCCGTCGAAGTCCTGATCCGGTAGAGAGCCGGTCGACTACTCGTAGCGCAGCGCCACGATGGGGTCGAGTTTGGCGGCGCGTTGCGCCGGAAGGATCCCGAAGAAGAGCCCCACGCCAGCCGAGAACGCGAGCGCCGTGAACACCGCGGCCGGCGCGATGATCGTGTCCCACTCGGCGAAGCGTGTGAGGAGTTCTGCGGCGCCGTACCCTGCGCCCACCCCGACGATACCGCCCAGGGTGCACAGTGCCAAGGACTCCACGAGGAACTGGAAGAGGATCGTCCGTCGAGTCGCCCCGAGAGCTTTTCTCACGCCAATCTCTCGGGTTCGCTCGGTCACGCTGACGAGCATGATGTTCATGATGCCGATGCCGCCGACCAGCAAGCTAACGCCCGCGATGCTGGCCAGGAGCAGCGCGAAGGTCTGATTGGTCTCGTTGAACGTCGCCAGGAGATCGGAAGAATTCCGGATGTTGAAGTCGGCCTCCGCGCCCGGTCGGATGCGGTGCTCCCGGCGCATGATCCGGTCGATGACACCGAACGCCTGGTCGAGTTGCTGCGGCGACGCCGTGGCCGCGTAGATCGAGTTGAGCCGTTCCCGCCCGCCGAATACGCGGTACTGCGCGGTGGAGACCGGAATGAAGATCTGGTCGTCAGGTCGGATCCAGGCGGCCTCACCCTTCTCCTGCAGAACGCCGACCACTTCGAAGGGGACGCCGCGGACCTGAATCGTCTGGCCGATCAAGGCGCCCGCGGACGTACCGCCGAGCGCCTCCGGGACGTTATAGCCGAGCACGGCCACACGACGCCGTCCCTGTACTTCTCCTCGATTGAAGTACCGACCCGCCTGGAGCGCGTGATCGTACATCGGAAAGTAGTCCGGCCACGTGCCGACGATCTGATTATTCGAGTTCCACCGGAGGTAGGCGATCTGCTGGCGCGACGACACTTCCGGCGCGACCGACAGGAGCCCCTCCGAACGATCACGTAGCGCCTCGGCGTCCGAGACGCTCAACTGACTGGTCTCGCCGCGTGACACGCCGCCCCACATCTGCTGGCCCGGTCGGATGGTCAGGACGTTCGTTCCCATCCGCTCGATCTGCTGCTCCACGCTCGCTTGAGCACCCTCGCCCAACGCGACCACCGAGATGACGGCGGCAACACCGATGACGATACCGAGTGTGGTCAGGATCGAGCGCATCACATTCGCCCGGATGGCGCCCAGCGACACCATGATGATCTCGAGAATCAGCATCGTACGAACCTCACCGGCCCCTCGGGCGACCGCCTCCGCCGAAAGGAGATCCGCCCGTACGGCTGCGGATGTTGTTCAGGAACTCCTGCTGCTGAGCCTGGAGCTGTGCCGCCCCCACCACGGCCAGGACATCGCCTTCTTCCAGACCCGACACCACCTCCGTGTTGTCCCAGTCGTTCAGACCCACCTGGATTACCCGCACCTCGGGCTGACCCTGCGAGTTGATGACGAAGACCGCGGCGGGACGGCTCTCGCGCGCAGGAGCTCCCCCTTCATCCGCATCGGCGGCTGGGGCGCCCAAGCCATCCCGGGCTGCTCCGGCACCCTGCCGGAAAGCCTGCGCGAGCACGCGCATCGAATCCTGGCTGATTTCCCCGCGCTGCACACGCGCGCGCAGAGAATCCAGGCGCGCGCCGCCACCGGCCACGCCTGGTCGACCGCCTCCGGCCCCCCCGCCCTGTCCGCGCGCTCCGGCCGCACGGTCAGCTGCGCCGGGACGCCCCGCTGCAGGTGCGCTGCCTTCTGCGGGCGCTCCGTCCGCCGCCGCCGCGCCGCCGGGACGCCCGTCCCCGCCTCCCGCTCCTCCGCGGCCGCCGCGCATCATCGAGCGTAGATCCATGCTCTCGACATCCATGCCCAATGCCATTGCGGCCGGACCGACATCGGCGAGCTGGACAATGGCGCTGTTCGGCACGAGCACGACGTCGATGGCCTCATTGATGAGGATGTTCACCTCGGCATTCATACCGGGCTTGAGCAGCCCCCCCCGGTTGTCGAGCCGGACGATGACCGGGAACATGGTCACGTTCTGCTCGACCACGGCTTGCGGCTCGATCTTCTCGACGATTCCCCGGAACATACGATCAGGGAAGGCCTCGACCGACACCGTGGCGGTCTGACCGGGCAGCAGCTCCCCCATATCCGTCTCGTCGACGAGGGTGCGGACCTGCATCTGGTCGAGGTTCGCCATCACGAACAGCGTCGTACCACCCGAGACGTTCTGGGAGGCGGACTGGATGACGTACCCCTCCTCCACGTTCTTCTGGATGATGGTGCCGCCCAGAGGGGCTCGGATCGTGACGTCGCTGAGGCGGAGTTGAGACAGCTCGTTGTTGGTCTCCGCCTTCACCAAATTGGCACGAGCGTTCGCAGATTCGAGGCGAGCGCTCTCGTGTTCCTGCTCGGTGATCACCTGCGCCTCGAGAAGCTGCTGCGAGCGCCGGAGCTGCGCCTGGGAGATCTCCACCCTGGCTTGTGCTACCTCCAGATCGGCCGCGGTCTGATCGTAGGCGTTGCGCACATCGCGGGGGTCGACTTCCGCCAGGAGCGCGCCCGGCTGCACTTTGTCGCCGATGTCGGTGTGGAGACGTAGGATCTCGCCGGAGGCCTTCGACTTCACCTCGACGATGCGGATCGGTTCGACCGTACCCGTTGCCTCCGCCTGAATGGTCAGATTGCCGCGGGTCACCTGCTCCGTCTGGAGAGACGTTGCCGAATCGGCCGCCTCACCCGTCTCGCAACCGGATGCGGAGACGGCAATGAGCGCCGCGATGGCAAGGCCGGTCGAGCGAATGGTCATACGGTGGTCTCCACTGTGCTGTTGAGGAAGTCGCGCTCAATCAAGCCGTCACGAAGGTGCACCTGGCGGCGCGCCACTTCCGCGATGTCGCGCTCATGCGTAACTATGACGATCGTCTGGCCCGCTTCGTTAAGCGCCCTCAACTGAACCATGATCTCCTCGCTCGTGGTCGAGTCGAGGTTTCCGGTCGGCTCGTCCGCGAGAAGGAGCGCCGGCTCGTTCACGAGGGCCCGGGCCACGGCGACCCGCTGACGTTGTCCACCCGACATCTCCGGGGGCTTGTGGTCCATCCGGTCCGCGAGCCCGACGAGGCGGAGCTTCTCGGTCGCCCGCTCCCTGCGCTCCTTCCCGCCGACGCCCGCGTAGATCAGTGGAAGCTCCACGTTGTGCAGTGCCGTCGCACGCGGCAGGAGGTTGAAGGTCTGGAAAACGAACCCGATGGCCTGGTTCCGGACGCGCGCCAGTTCATCCTCGGAGAGCGTGCTGACGAGTTGGCCGTCCAGCCAGTACTTGCCCGCGGTGGGCGTGTCCAGACAGCCGATCATGTTCATGAAGGTCGACTTACCCGATCCGGAAGGGCCCATGATGGCCACGAATTCGCCGCTGTGGATGGTCAGGTCCACGCCCCGAACCGCCCGGACGGTCTCGGCGCCGAGGACGTAGTGCTTCTGAAGACCTTCCGTGCGGATGATGACGTCGTTCACTGGTCGAACTCCCTTCCGAGGACCGCTTCCAACTGCGCGCGGGCCAGGATGTAGTCGTAACGAGCGGTCACCGCATCGGCCGCGGCCTGGTCGGCTGCCGCCTGGCTGATGATGACGTCGAGAACGGTGGCCGCCGACAGATCGTACCGTTGGCGTACCACCCGCAAGTCCTCCAAGGCGACCACAAGTGCCTCCTCGGCAATACCGATAGCGAGTTCCGCGGTGCGCAGTTCCTGGAGCGCCGCATCCGCCTGCTGGCGCGCAGCGAGGCGTGCGTCGTCCTCCTGCAACCGGGATACCGTCTGCGAGAAACGGGCGCGATCCACCGTGGTCTCCCGTTGGAAGCCGTTGAAGATCGGGATGCTGGCACGCAGCGCGAGTGACCAACTGGTCGTGCCGTCCGAAAACGAAGGCGCCTGATTCGCCCAGTCGTACCCGCTCGAAAGGGAGAAGCTCGGGAGGTACGCAGTCTTGGCCGAGCGCACCGCCGCGTCCGACGCCAACGTCCCCTGCTCCGCCGCCTGCACTCCGGGTGAGGCGGACTCCGCGAGCGAGAGCACCTCTTCGTCCGTCAGCGCGATCGGTGTCGGATCCAGGCTCTCCGGGCGCTCCGGGATGACCGGCACACCCAGGCCGATCTGCCGGCCCAACGCGAACCGCGCGGCGCGGGTTGCGGTCTCCGCCTGCAGCAGACCCTGGCGCGCATTCACGAAGTCGAGCCGGGCTCGCAGAGAGTCGGACACCGTCGCGCGCCCCACCTGGGTTCGGCGCCGGACCATGTCGAGGTTCTGCTCGGCCTGGGCCAGCCGGCTCACCTGGACAGCTTCGAGGTCTTCCTGACGAAGCGCCTGGAAGTAAAGGCTCTTCGTCTGGAGCACGACCTGGAAGCGCTGATCCTCGCGGCGTGCTTCCGCAGCCAGAGTATTGGCTCGGGCTTCCGTGAGGTTTGCGAACCGTCGCCCTCCGGCGAACACGGTATACGAGGCCGAGAGCCCAGCCGAATACGAGTCCGAGCTTCCGGTTACGATCCGGTCCGTTCCCGGATCGAAACGGTCGGTGCTCCGAAGCGACCCACCGGACGTGGCGCTCAAGGAGGGCAGGAACGCGCCCCAAGCCTGTTGCTGGCTCGCTGCGGCATTCCCGACCGCCTGCTCCTGCTGCGCCATGACCGGGCTACGGACCAAGGCCCTGTCGATGGCCTGGTCCAGCCCCATCCGCTCCTGCGCGTGTCCTCCCCCGACGTGCGACAGAACCAACGTCAACACGACCAGCCCGCCCCGAAGGGTCGGGCCCATCCCCGCGATCTTGCTCATGGTACTCCCTTGGCGTGCTAGTGTGGTGGTACGAAACTTGCGGGGGCCATCCAGAACCCCAGCAGACGGCCCAGGGGGCGGGGGGCGGCGGCGAACCAAACAG
>JAJCZZ010000011.1 GCA_029262115.1 Gemmatimonadota bacterium
ACCCTACCCAGCAAACCGATACGCAAGCAGTTTATACACCAACTTAGCTACGAAAAAATCCGGAGCATGCAACCCAGGCGTTGGCGCCAATTCCACGACGTCCGCCGCCACCACCTCGCGCTCCTCGAACACCCGCCGCAAAAAGCGCAGCGTGCGATACCAGTCGCCACCCCCGGGCTCCGGCGTACCGGTCGAGGGCACGAACGACGGGTCGAAGTAGTCGACGTCGAAGGTGAGGTAGACCTTCGGACCGAGGGCGTCCAGCGCCCGGTCCATCCAGGTATCGTCCTCCCACATCTCGTCGGCCCAGATGATCGTGGAGCCCTGGGTCCGGTCGTGGACCTCGATCTCGTCGGTGCACACGGCGCGGATGCCCACCGCGACCACGTCGGCCACGTCCAGGATCCGGGCCATCGCGCTCGCATGGGAGTGGGCCGTGCCCTCGTACTGGGTGCGGAGATCCGCGTGGGCGTCCATCTGGAGTACGGTGAGACGCCCTTCCGTGCGCTCGGCTTGCACGCGGATGGCCGGCGAAGACACGGAGTGCTCCCCACCGAGCATCATCAGGAACCGGGGACCGCACGCTTCGGCCACGGCGGCATACGCCTCCTCCAACTCCGACATGGCCGGGCCCGCCCCCGCGCGCGTGAGCTCCAGCGACGGCAGGGTGTGGATCCCGATGTCCGCTCCGGGCTCTCCGCCCAGCTCCTGATCGAACATTTCGATGTAGCGGGACGCCTCGATGATCGCCCGCGGACCCAGGCGCGTCCCACCGCCGTAGGACGTCGTCGATTCGTACGGAACGGGCAGGAGCACCGCCTTCGCGTGATCCCACGACTGGGCCGCGTCGTCGAGGCCGAGAAAGGCGTGCGGCAGCTCCCACGGAAGATCGTCGAGGGCTTCGGGGCGTCGACTCATCCTACGGGCGTCTCCTCCGCGGCCGGGCGCGTCCGGGTCTCTGCGGTTGGGCATCCTGCTCGCTACACCGTCTCGATCGGGCAGAACAGGCCGTCTTCCGGGAGGACGGCGCCGGCTTCGTGACAACTCTTGCACAGGCCGTAGATCTCGACCCGGTGACGCGCCGGCTTGAACCCGTATTCTTCGCGGATACGACGCTCGACCCTGTGAATCTCCGGGCTCTCGAACTCCGTAACCGAGCCGCACTCCAGGCAGATGAGGTGTTCGTGGATCGGTTGCTGGGACAGGCGATGCTCGTACCGCTTGAAGCCCTCGCCAAAGTCGTGCTCCTCCACCAGACGGCTCTTCACCAGCAAGTCCATCGTCCGGTAGATCGTGGCCTTGCCGATTCGGTCACCTCGTTCGCGGAGGCGCTCTTCGATCTCGTCTACCGACAGGTGCGCCGTCGAGGTGAAAATCACCTCGGCCACGGACTCCCGCTGCTGAGTGACCGGGAGCCCTTGGTCGCGGAGGTAGCGGCCGAACAGGCGGATGAAGGACGGCGCTGACGAAGTTTCGCTCATGGCGGATCCATCGTAACGGCGCGCGGGTCGTCCTGCTCGCTGGGGGACCCCGCGGCGAGCGCCCCTCCCGACTCGGGCCCGACCTTCGACACCCCGTTATCCGCCTCGGGCTCCACCTGCGGCTTCGGCGCAAACAGCTTCGGGTCGAATTCGTCGAGGAGATCCTGAAACAGCTCGGGCGTGCGTTCGACCTCGACCTCTCGGGCGGCGGTATGGTCCTCCCCGGCACGTCGGACGACGCCTTCCATGACCCTTGGGAGCATGTCGGGTGGCGCCTGGCCTTCCTCGGTGTACGTGGAGTCGAGCATCAACTCGAGTCCCCGTCGCTCCGCCGCGTACGAGATGGTCACGAGGCGACGGCGTTCCGTGTCGTCGTCCATGTGCAGACTCACGACCACGAGGCCGCTCTCCTTGCGCCCTCTCTTCAGCGGTGGAAATACCCACACGCGGTCCATCATCGCGACGTCGAGTCGATCCGCGATCTCACTGAGAGTGCGAGGAACGGCCTCGGGCACGCCGGGGTCGTCGGATCGCTCCAATACGCGCCCAACCCCGTCCCTGCTCACGCGCCGACCTCGGCGAAGTCGGTCCCGGCCACGGCGACGCGCGTGGCCTCGACCACCTCGGCCACCGCCCGCTCGACCGGACCGGGAACCATAGCGCCCGATGCGCGCATATGTCCGCCGCCGTCCCACTTTCGGGCCAGGGAGTTCACGTCCACCGGCCCGTTCGATCGGAAGGAAACCTTGACCTCCCCCGTGTTGGCCAGCCGAAACAGCAGTCCCACATGCACGCCCTCCAGTCCCCTCGGGATGTCGACCATGCCTTCCAGGTCCTCCGCCGTGGCACCCGTCTCGTCGAGGACATCGCGGGGCACGACCATCCACGCCACGCCGTGTTCGTCGTCCACTTCCAGGGTGGCGAGCGCGCGCTCCATCACCCGGTATCTCCGGATCGGGGCTCGGCCGTACACCTCGGCGTGCATGGCCTCCGGGTCCACACCGTGCTCCACCATCTCGGCCACGACTCGGTGGGCGCCCGGCGTGGCGTTCGAGAAGCGGAAGCCTCCCGTGTCCGTGAGAATCGCGACGTAGATGCCCTGAAGCACCTGAGGCGTCCACGGCCCTCCTGCCTTCTTGATGATGTCGTAGAGCATCTCGCCCGTGGCGGACGCCGAGGGATCGCGAAACGACGTCCCACCAATGGGATTGTCGCCCGTGGGATGGTGGTCGATGACCACCGTGGGGAGGTCCCGGATCAGGGGCCGGACCCGTCCGATCCGACCCACCTCGCCGGTATCGAGAACCACGGCGAGGTCCGCCCGGCCGCATACCTTCCCGGCCTTGGAGGAGGTCACGTCGACCGCCCAATCCTCATCCTCGAGCAGGAAGCGAAAGGTGTCCGGAAAGCGAGTCGGATTCACGATCCACGCTTCGGTGCCATTCGCACGGAGCCACGACGCCATGGCGGCCTGGCACCCCGCCCCGTCGCCGTCCGCGTTGAGGTGGGTCGTGAGAACCGCAAAGCGCGACGCTCTGAGGGTGTCGTGCACGTCGCGGACCGCGCGTGCGCGCGCCTTGGGCGTCACGTATGCCACGCCAACTCCTGTTGTGTGTCTCGGGGATGCGCAAAAAGGCCCCTGTTCCGGCCTGGACGGGCTGAAAATACCGCTTTCCGGCACGGGCGGGCCACCCTCGGCCCGAAGCTCAGCCCGGTCCCGGAGCCCGGGGAAGGTGGTGGCGGACCTTTGCCCATGTGGACAGGAGGTGCACCCAGTTGGGTGCGGTCCGCCCTCCGGGGGTCCCGGAGGCGAGCGCCAACAGGAGTGCGGCCGGCGCATTCGGGTGGTCCGGCAACTCGACCCAGGCTCCCCCCAACTCGCCAACCGTGTGGCTGTCGGAGCCGGCGCTTCGGAGCTTTCCGAGCCGGCGCGCCAATGCCTCCGCTTTGTCGTTCAGCCCGGCGGGATGCAGTCGAGCGTTGAAGACCTCGATGACGTCCACGAGGGGGCCCCACTCCTCGGCCCAGCGCCCTCCACCCCCTTTCCCTTTCGCATAGGGGTGAGGGAGGTACGCGATCCCCCCTTGATCCTTGATGCGTTCGATGGTCTCCAGGCCCGGCGTCCCCTTGGGAATCGTCTCGGTGAGGTACAAGCCGATCACGTCCACACCCTCGCCGGTCTTCACCTCTTCTCCGGGAATGATCTCGTCGGGGTACCGCTCGGCCATGGCCAGGGCGACGTCGAGTCGGTTGTGGTCGGTCAGGGCGATCCTTCGGTACCCGAGCGAGCGCGCCCGGCGGAGCATTACCTCGGGATCCGCCAGGCAGTCGAACGAGCGCCAGGTGTGCATGTGGAAGTCCATGCGCACGAAGGTCACACCCGCACGAATCCGCAGGTCCTCGAGGACGGCGAGCGCCCGCTCGGCGAGTTGGGCACGCGAACCCCCGTTGTCGAGCACGATGTCGGCCATGCGGCGCTTGGTACGCGAATCCATCTGCGCGGCCATCATCGCATGGGCGTCTTGGTCCGACAGGCCTCGTTCTTCGACGAGCCGCCGGAGGCGCTCCTCATCCGGCGCATCCACCAGGACCGTGACATCGACACCGCCCTGGAGATCGGCCTCGAACAGGAGAGGGATCTCGGAGACGACGAGGTGATGGCCCTCGGCCTTCCGGTCGCGGAGCCACACGAGCCGACGCTCCTGGATGCGCGGGTGCAGGATGCGTTCCAGCCTCCGGCGGGCCTCGTCGTCGGAAAAAACGAGGGAGCGGACGGCAGCCCGATCGAGAGAGCCGTCCTCGGACAGGACAGAGGCACCGAAGGCCTCGGCCACCTCGGCGAGGCCCGGCGTGCCGGGCGCCACCACCTCCCTCGCGAGCACGTCAGCGCTCACGACCGGGACGCCGCGCTCCGCCCACAGCGCCGCGACGGCCGACTTGCCGGAGGCCGCGTTCCCGGTCAATCCGACGTTGAGCATCAGCCCTCGGCGCCGAGCGCGCGCCGACGCCGGACCACGAAAAGGAGGACCAGCGCCCCAAGCGCGAAGAGCACGGTCCCGCCCACTCCGATGATCCCGGCGAGGGCCCGCCAGCTTTCCCCACCGAGCACGCCGATGCCGACGTAGATCCCGAGCCAGCCAACGAGGCCGAGCAACTCGTACGGAACGTAGCGCCGGTAGGAGAGGCCGCTCATGCCCGCGGTCATCGGCATGACGGTACGCACGAACGATACGAGGCGCGCCAGCGTGACCGAGTACACCGGGTGCCGGCCGAAGAACGACTCGAGTTGAGGACGGCGGGCCGCCAGAGCCCTCCCGAAACGCCCATCTCCATGGAGAACCCGCTCGCCCCATACGTGGCCGATCCAGAATCCCGCGGTGTCGCCGACCCAACCCCCAACCAACGCCGCGATGAGAAACGGCGTGAGGGGCAGTTCACCCTGAAGCGACAGTGCCGTGGCAAGCGACGTAGCGAGGCCCGACGGGACGACGAGGCCCGTGACAAACGACGTCTCGAGCACGGCGAGCGCGAAGAGGAGCCATGGTCCGTATAGGGGGAGTAGCTCGGCAAGGGCAACCAGCGGATCAGGCACGTGGGGGGCGGGCCGGCCTCACCGCCTGCGCCGGTCTCGCTCTCGAACCGTGGCCACGTAGAAGTCGTCCTCCGTGCTCCGGATTCGATCCGGTCCGTACGACGCGATCCCGATCGAGTCGGACCACACCTGCAGCTCGTAGACGGTGCCCCACGAGTCCATCTTCATTTCCTCCCCGGCATACCGATAGTCCAGCCACTCCAGCCACTCCCTCCGGGCCGGGAGGCTCCCGGTGGTCCGCTCGTGCGCGACGACGTCCGAGCCGACCTGCTTCATCTCTTCTCTGGTGTTCCACTTCACGGCTGGAACCCACAACGGCTGGGTGATGTTGGCCACCCACAACCGAGAGTCCGGCAAATAGTACGTGGTGACGCCACCGAGAATCAGCAGGAGAAGGAGGCGAGTCATCGGCGGCGCCTCCGCATGCGGGCCCGCATTTCAGTCGCCCAGACGAGGAACCGCGCGGTTTCGTCATCGGTCGGGGTCGCGTCGGCGTCGCCGAACGCCGTTTCGAGGCGCCAGCGCATGTAGTCGGGAGAGGGAAGCGGCAAGAAAGGGATACGCCGATACCATCCCCGGGCTCGAAACGCCCAGGCAGCGCCGAGCATGTGCGGAATGAGGCCGGGTCGACGAACGGCCAGCCTCGCCATGGTCGCGTACAGTGGCGGGTGTCCTTTCAAGAGCGACGGTCCGCGCACCTCGCGGCCCTTTTCCATGATATTCATTTGTTTCCACACAGGCCAGTATCTCGGGTCAGGGCGCGGAACGCCTCGTTACGGGTACCCCAGCGAGACCTTATCGCCCTCGCGCCGATCCGCCTGGAATGACCAACCGACTCGCCGCCACGACCAGTCCCTATCTCCTGCAGCACTCCAACAACCCCGTCGACTGGTACCCCTGGGGTGAAGAGGCGCTCTCGCGGGCCCGAAGCGAGAACCGACCGATCCTGCTGTCCGTCGGCTACTCAGCGTGCCACTGGTGTCACGTGATGGAGCGCGAGTCGTTCGAGGACCCCGAGACGGCGGCCCTCATGAACGAGCACTTCGTCAACGTGAAGGTGGACCGCGAGGAGCGGCCGGACGTCGACCAGGTGTACATGCGCGCCGTGCAGTCCATGACGGGACATGGGGGATGGCCGCTCACGGCGTTCCTCACGCCGACCGGAGAACCGTACTACGGCGGGACCTACTTTCCGCCGGAACCGCGGCACGGAATGCCTTCGTTCCGTCAGATTCTGACCGCCGCGGCGGCCGCCTACCGCGAACGACCGGACGAAGTCCGTCAGGCAGCCGATCGAATGGTCGGCGCGCTCCGCGCGGCTTCTGAACTCGGAAGCGACGGAGGGGCGCCCGGCGACCCACCGGATGAGGCGCTTTTGGATCGCGCCTGCGAGGGCCTGTCGAGACGGTACGACTCCGCCCACGGCGGGTTCGGATCGGCGCCCAAGTTCCCGCAGCCCACCACGCTCGAGGCGGTCCTGCGCCACCACCTGCGCACCGGTGATCCGCACTCCCTGGAAATGGTGCTGCGCACGCTCCGGAAGATGGCCGACGGTGGGATACGCGATCATCTGGGGGGCGGCTTTCACCGCTACTCCGTCGATGCGAAATGGCTGGTGCCGCACTTCGAGAAGATGCTGTACGACAACGCGCTCCTCGCTCGCATCTACGTCGATGCTTGGAAGGTGAGCGGAGCTGAGGACCTCCGTCGGGTTGCCGAGTCCACGCTGGATTACGTCCTGGCGGACCTCACCGCGCCGGAGGGTGGGTTCTACTCCGCTCGTGACGCGGATTCCGAGGGTGAGGAGGGGACCTTCTACGTGTGGACGCCGTCCGAGGTCGAATCCGTCCTGGGCGATCGTTCGGCGACCTTCATGGACGTCTACGACGTCACGACGGCCGGAAACTTCGAAGGGCGCAACATCCTCCACCTCGATGAGTCCGTCGAGGCGTTCGCTCGCAGGAACGGGCACAACCCTGCCGACCTGGTCATCCAGCTCGATCAGGACCGTCGGGCGCTCTTCGACGCTCGATCGGCGCGAGAAGCCCCCTTCCGTGACGAGAAGATCCTCGTTGCGTGGAACGGGATGACCGTTCGCTCGCTGGCCGAAGCAGGCGCGGCCCTCGGTCGGAGCGACTACGTCGACGCGGCCACCCGTGCCGCCACCTTCATCCTCTCGCGCATGCGTGAAAACGGCCGTCTCTTCCGGGTCCACGCGGCCGGACGGAGTCATGGGCCCGCGTTCCTCGAGGATTACGCCGCCCTGGGCAACGCGCTCCTGTCGCTCCACGAGGCGACCCTGGACACCCGGTTGCTGCCCGAGGTGACGTGGGCCTGCGACGCGACCATCCGCCACTTCTTCGATCGTGACGCCCACTCATTCTGGGACAGCGCTCACGACGGAGAAGCCCTGGTCGTCCGACCTCGGGACACGATGGACAACGCGACGCCGTCGGGGAACTCGCTCGCCGCGGAACTCCTCGCGCGCGCCGGGCATCTGTTCGACAACTCCGAGTACCGGGAGGTCGCCGCGGCAGCCGTGGCCGGCGAAGTGGCAAACCTCTCCCGCTTCCCGTCGGCATTCGGACGACTTCAGGCGGTCGCCGACCGGATGGCGGCAGCCCCGACGGAGGTGGTCGTCGTGGGCGCGCCGGACGACGCGCAGACCACCGCGCTCCATCGCGTGGTCGCTCGTGCACCGCATCGAAATCTGACACTCACCGGCTACGACCCGGGCGCCGGGGACGCGCCTCCTATGCCCCTGACGGAGGGAAAGGAGATGGTCGGTGGGCAGCCCGCCGCCTACGTGTGCCGCGGATTCTCCTGCCGCCGACCCGTCACCACTCCCGGTGATCTGGAAGCGGAAATGGCGGACCCTCCGGCCGGGTAGAGGCGAGCGAGCACAACGCCGGTGGACCGGGCTCCCGAGGTCGGGCTACCTTTCCGGCTCGACCGTCGGCCACTTCGACCCAGGGACCCATGGCGACGAAGGAAATGGAAGTCACGCATGCTCTAGATCTCGGCGGCCTCTCCGCCGAACAGTTGCTTCGCTTCTACCGGACGATGGTCACCTCACGACGCATCGACGACCGTGAGATGAGCCTGAAGCGGCAGAACAAGATCTACTTCCAGATCTCCGGCGCCGGACACGAAGTCATCGGGGTGGCGCTGGCCGAACACTGCAGACCCGCGCACGACTGGTTCTACTTCTACTATCGGGACCGCGCGGCGTGTCTGGCGCTGGGCCAGACGCCTCTGGACCACCTTCTGCAGGCAGTCGGCGCCGAAGCCGACCCTTCGTCCGGTGGACGTCAGATGCCGGCCCACTTCGGAGACGCGCGGTACAATATCGTGTCGACGTCGTCTCCGACCGGCACCCAGTTTCTCCAGGCAGTCGGGAGCGCCGAAGCGGGGCTCCGGGTCGGTCGGAGCGCGGAGCTCAAGGAGCGGGTCAGCGGCTTCTCCGACGACGAGATCGTCATCGTTACGACAGGGGATGGGGCGACGTCGGAGGGAGAGTTCTGGGAGTCGCTGAACACGGCGTGCAACCTGGCCCTGCCCGTCGTCTACGTGGTCGAGGACAACGGATACGCGATCTCGGTTCCGGTCGAGGTGCAGACCGCCGGGGGATCCATTTCGAAGCTGGTCTCGGGCTTCCCGGGGCTGGAGATCATCGAGTGCGACGGGACCGATATCGTCGAGATGTACCGTGTGGCGGGGAAGGCCGTAGGGTATGCGCGGAACCGAAAGTGCCCGGTTCTCATCCACGCGCACTGCACGCGACCGTACTCTCACTCCATGTCCGACGACGAACGAATGTACCGAACGGACGAGGAGCGTGAGGCCCAGAACGCTCGATGCCCACTGGATCGGACCCGGGCACTCATCCTCGAGGCAGGCATCGCCACGGGAGACGAGTTGGACACGCTCGAGGCCGAGTGTGAAGCCGAAGTCGCGCGCGCGGCGGACGAGGCTCTGGAGCACCCGCAGCCCGATCCCTCGACGGCCATGGACCACCTCTTTTCGGAAGACGTCGACCCGACCGGTCCGGACTTCGATACGGAGGACAGCCCGCAGTACGCCGACGACCGCAAGTTGACCATGGTCGACCTCCTCAACGCATGCCTCCGCGATGAGATGGAGCGCGATCCGCGCATCTTCGTCTTCGGCGAGGACGTGGCGGACGTGTCCAAGGAGGAGGCGCTCGGGCAGGTGAAGGGCAAGGGCGGTGTCTTCAAAGTGACGCACGGCCTCCAGGGACGCTTCGGCAGCAACCGGGTCTACAACTCGCCCCTGGCCGAGGCCAACATCGTCGGTCGCGCGGTCGGGATGTCGCTCCGGGGTCTCAAACCGGTCGTCGAGATCCAGTTCTTCGACTACATCTGGCCGGCCATGCAGCAGATTCGCAACGAACTGGCCACCATGCGGTACCGGTCCGCCGGGACGTTTTCGTCGCCCGCCGTCATCCGCGTGACGTACGGCGGATATCTGAAGGGCGGTGCGATCTACCATTCGCAGACGGGAGAGACCCTCTTCGCCCACTGCCCGGGCATCCGGGTTGTGATGCCGGCCACCGCAGAAGACGCGAACGGGCTCCTACGCACGGCCATCCGCTGCGAGGATCCGGTGCTCTTCCTGGAGCACAAGCACCTCTACCGCCAGGTCTACAACAAGGGCCGAAACCCCGGCCCCGACTACATGATCCCCTTCGGGAAAGCAAAGGTCGTGCGGGAGGGATCCGACGTGACCGTGGTCACGTGTGGCGCGCTGGTAAAGCGATCCCTCGACGCCGCGAAGGTGGCGTCCGATCAGCACGCGATCGAGACCGAGGTCATCGACCTTCGCACGATCCAGCCCTTCGACATGGAGCGGATCGCGGACTCCGTCAAGAAGACCAACAAAGTGGTGGTCGTCCACGAGGACAGTCTCTCGTGGGGGGTCGGCTCGGAGATTGCGGCTCGGATTGCCGACGAACTGTTCGAGTACCTCGACGGTCCGGTGAAGCGGGTCGCCTCCAAGGACACGTGGGTCGCATATGCCCCCGTTCTCGAGGAGGTGATCCTCCCTCAGGTCTCTGACGTGACCAAGGCGATCACGGAGCTCGCCGCGTACTGAGCACACGCGTGGGCTCCGCACGCTCGGTTCGGACCACGCTGGCACTGGTGGTCTGGGTCCTGGCAGCCGCCGCTTGCAACACGGGGCGCAACTACACCGACCCGGTCGCTCCACGCTACGCGGGTGGGCGGGCGAGTCCCCCAGCCGCCTCCAGCTCGGTCGACACGCTGAAGGTGGTCACCTTCAACGTCATGTATGGTCAGGACGTGGACGGCGCGCTCGCCGTCCTGACCGAGGAGCCGGCGCTGGCCGGCGCCGATGTGGTGCTCCTTCAGGAGATGGAGGAGCGCGGAACGCGGGAGATTGCCGAGGCGCTGGGAATGGCTTGGGTGTACTACCCGGCGACTTTCCGCTACGGGTCCGACCAGGACTTTGGCAACGCGGTCCTTTCGCGGTGGCCGATCGTGTCCGACGCGAAGATCATCCTCCCCTACCGGGCCATCTTCGGACGCACGCAACGGACCGCGACCGTGGCCACCATCGACGTCCGCGGCACGCCGGTGCGGGTCTACTCCGTCCACCTCGCCACCATTGTGAACGCCTCCCTTCAGCAGAGGGCGGAGCAGATGCGGGCGGTCTTCCGTGATGCCTCGTCTCACCCGTACGTCATCCTGGGTGGCGACCTCAACAACCACCGTCTCGGTCACCTCGGCACGGAGCGCGGCTACAGCTGGCCGACCCGGAGCGGGCCGTGGACCGCCACGGTAGGACGATTCGACCACATCCTTCTGCGGGGCCTCGATCCGGTTGTACCTGACGGGACCGGCACGGTGCTGGACAATCGGGACTCGAGTGATCACCGGCCGGTTTGGGCCCTGGCTGTGGTGCGGTAGTAATGGCGGGACCGGCAGGGTTTAGACGCAACATCGGCCTCTTCATGGCGGTGATGATAGGCATCGGTGCCATGATGGGACCGGGCATTTTTGCGTTGCCCAGCGTGGTGGCGGGCGCCATCGGACCGCTAGGGATTCTGGCCTACCTGGCAATGGGCGTCCTCACGCTCTTCACGGCACTCAACTACAGCGAATTGGGCGCCGCTATACCCGTAGCTGGAGGTGGATACTCCTTCGTAAGTCGCACGCTCCCTCGGCCCGTCGCCTTTCTTGCGGGCTGGTTCTTCTGGATCGGGAACACCCTCGCCTGCGCGCTTTACGTCGTCATCTTCGCGCTCACGATCCAGCATTACTTCTGGCCGAGCGGCAGCGTCTTCTTCATCGCACTCGTCACGACGGCCTTCTTCACCGTCACCAATCTGCGCGGGCAAGTCGAGGCGCTCCGCGTGATCACCGCGATGAACCTGGTGGAGTTGGCCGTCTTGGTCGGGGTGGGCCTTCTGGGCGCCGCTCACGTCGAGCCCGCCAACCTGACGCCCTTCGCGCCGATGGGCCTTGGGCCCCTCATCCCCACGATGGGACTGATCTACATCTCGTATGTGGGCTTCGATCTCATCACGGTGGCTGCGGAAGAGATCATTGATCCGGCCCGAAACATCCCGCGTGCGATCCTTATCACGCTCGGTGTTGGCGTTGCTATCTACGTTTTGGTGCTGTGGGTGATGATGGGCGTGGTCAACCATGCGGAGTTGGCGGAAACGAGCACACCCTTCATCTACGTCTCCGAATACCTGTTCGGGGGGTGGGGGCGATGGGCGGGCATCGTCGCCACCGTCATGGCGAGCCTCTCGGCCTTCAGCGTGACGCTCGGCGCGAGCTCGCGCGTCCTGTTCGCGCTAGGGCGCGATGGGCACTTCCCTGCCTCCTTCTCTCGGCTGCACCCTACCTATAACACGCCGCACATAGCGCTCTTTATCTGCGCAGGACTGGTGGTTGTTCTCAGCGGACTGGGCGTCGTCCGCTTCTTGGCATCGGTGAGCAGCTTCGGATATCTGATTGCCATCGGCATCGTCAACTACGCCGTCATTGCAATGCACAGGCGTATGCCGAACCTGCGGCGTCCGTTCAAGGTCATTCTCTTCCCTCTCATGCCCATTCTGGGCGTCGTTTCATGCTGGTTCTTCATCCCTACGCTGGAGCCGCGGAGCTTGCTCCTGGGCGCAGGCATGACAGCCGTCGGAATTGTCGTCTATCTTTTTCAGCCAGCCAACCGCGACGAACTGCGAGGGCTCCCGGCGGTACTGCGCCGATTGAGAGTCCGAATTCAGGCTTATTGGAGGCCCCATATGCGTGTGCTCATCATCGGCGGTGGGAGTGAAGGCAGTAACATCGCCGACCGCCTCCTCAAGCAAGACGAGTTTCGGATGGTGTTCCGATCGTCGGAGTACCAGCTCACCTTTATCGAAGAGGACGAAGCACGCTCCGAAGCGCTCGGGCGGCGCTTCAACGTGCCCGTTTTTCACGGTGACGGCACGAAGCCGGAGGTCCTGGAGCAGGCAGAACCGAAGAACCTGGACGTCGCTATCGCCGCCACCCACAACGACGAGCGCAATACGATCATCGCGCTTCAAGCCAAGCGACTAGGGATCCCCCGCGTCATCGCAATCGCACGCGATCCGGCCCATGTGTCGCTGTTGGAGCAGAGCGGGGTGGTGTGCATCAGCGCGCCGCATGCCACGGCGGTGATGGTGGAGAACCACCTCGACCGACCTGGCGTGGCCGAGCTGATCCAAATTGAGGGCGGTGTGGCGAACCTGGTTGACGTGTCGGTGCCGGAGCGCGGAACCGTCGTCGGTCTACGCATTCAGGACATCGAGATTCCCGACGAATGCGTGGTAGCCGCGGTGATCCGGGAAGGACAGTTCGTCGTTCCGCGCGGGCGCACTGAGATCCGAGGCGGCGACCATGTGGTCTTCGTCGGGCCGCCCTCAGCGGTCAAGCAGGCCCACGCCGTCTTCGCGGCCGCGTCACAGTCCGTCTGAAGCCTGCGACCCGTCGGGAAGTCCGGGTACCGCCGAGTGTGGCATCGGTAGAGCTGCTACAGTTGCCGAACGATCTCGAGCCCGAAACCCCTCACGAGGAAGCGAATTCGGATCGTATCGAGCTCTAGCGAGTGCTTCAGGACCTCCGCGTTCCTCCAGGAACCGCCTTGAGACGCTCAGATAGACCGCGGTGCCGACTCACGGTCGGAGCGACCATCCGTGCCTACGATGAGCAGTCGCACGGCCCTCCGAAACGAGATGTAGTTCCAGGCCCAGTTCACGAGAACCAAGGCTCGGTTTCTGAATCCGATCAACTTGGCGACGTGGATGACGAGCCAGAGGACCCACGCGACGAAGCCCTGGATATCCCGTCCAAAGAGGCGAGCGACCGCCGCGTTCCGCCCCACGACGGCCATCATGCCCAGATCGTCGTATTCGAAGGGTCGATCCGGCCGCCCGTGAAGTCGGTCGATGACCGTCCGGGCGGCATGTTCGCCCTGCTGCATGGCCACCTGCGCGACCTGTGGGTAGGGCGTTCCGTCCGGACCTTCCAGATAGGCGGCATCCCCGATGACGAAGACCTCGGGGTGCTCCACGAGATGGAGGGCGGGCGTCACCTCGACCCGGCCGCCCCGAACGACGGGTAGTCCCCAGGTCTCAAGCCGAGGATCGCCCCGAATTCCTGCGGTCCAGACGACCGTCTCCGAGGCGATCCACTCGCCGTCACTCAGGCGAACGCCGTTCGGACATACCTCCTCGACCGAAGCCCCAAGGCGGACGTCGATCGAGAGCATAGGCGCTCGACTTCGGGGACATCGAGGCCAGGACTCGATCGCCCGTCTCGACCATCACGACGGAGACCTCCGCCGGTGACACGTCGGGATAGTCTCGTAGCAAGGGTCCGAGAATCAACTCGGAGAGCGCCCCGGAAAACTCCACACCCGTCGCGCCGCCACCCACGATCACAAATGTGAGATGTCGGCGGCGCGCTTCATGGTCGCGGAGGCCTGACGCCGCCTCGAGGCGCTTCAAGACGTGCTCCCGGAGCGGGATCGCGTCGTCCATCCACCTCAGCGGGAAGGCGTGTTCCCTTGCTCCCGGCGTATCGAAGAAGTGAGGCTCGCTCCCCACGGCCAGGACCACAGCGTCGTATGGGATCGCCCCCCTGGCCGTTTCCACGGTGCGAGCATCGAGGTTCAGCGAGGTCACCTCGGCCATCCGCACGCGGACGTTGGCCGCGTCACGGAAGATGCTCCGCACCGGAAAAGCGATGTCGGTGGGAGCCAACTCCGCGGCGGCGACCTGATAGAGAAGTGGGAAGAAGGTGTGGTAGTTGTTTCGGTCCAGAACCATCACATCGACGTCCGAGTCGATCAGCGCACGCGCCGCCCACAGCCCCCCGAATCCTGCACCGACCACGACCACGATTGGCCGTTCCACGTCCCCACTGTCCGTCATGCCACCGTCACCTCGTCGTCCACCCGCTCCGCCCAGGCCTTCAAGCCCCCTTCGAGGTTCCACACGGCGCGTCGGCCGGACTCGAGAAGCACGCGGGCCCCGTCCAGGCTACGACGGCCCGTCCGGCAGTACACCACCACATCGCGGTCCGCCGGCACCTCTGAAAGCCGCGTGGGCAACTCACCGAGGGGGATGTGCAAGGCTCCGCTGGCCCTCAGGCTCCCCACGGCCCACTCCCACGACTCCCGCACGTCCAGAAGGGTGGGTGGCGCGTCCCCGGACAGGCGCTCGGCCAACCGCCCCACGTCGATCGCGTCGATCGCGACCGTGCCAGGCCCACCGTCGGCGGGATCCGCTCCCACGCCGCAGAACAGCTCGTAGTCGATGAGGCCGTCCTGCGTGGGCGCGTCCCCACAGACCGGGCAGGCGGGATTCCGACGCAGCGCCACCTCCCGCCACTCCATGGCCATCGCGTCGAAAATAAGAAGCCGCCCCGACATGGAGTCGCCCGCCCCGAGAATCAGCTTGATCGTCTCCAGGGCCTGGAGCGAGCCGATGATCCCCGGGAGGACACCGAGGACACCGCCCTCGGCGCAGTTGGGCACGAGTCCCGGCGGCGGCGGCTCGCGGAAGAGGCACCGGTAGCACGGTCCTCCTTCCGTGGCGAACACCGACACCTGCCCTTCCCATCGGAAGATCGACCCGTACACGTTCGGCTTTCCAAGCAGAACGCAGGCATCGTTGACGAGGTACCGGGTGGGGAAGTTGTCCGTACCGTCGACCACAATGTCATAGGACTCGAGGATGTCCAGCGCATTTTCGCTCGTCAGTCGCACCGGATGCGCTTCGACAGTCACGTGGGGGTTCACCTCCGCCAGCCGTTCCGCCGCGCTGTCCACCTTGGGACGTCCCACATCGGACGTGCCATGAAGGATCTGGCGCTGGAGGTTCGTGACGTCGACCTCGTCGGGGTCGACGATCCCGAGCGTGCCGACGCCGGCCGCCGCGAGGTAGAGGGCGAGAGGAGATCCGAGCCCGCCCGCTCCCACACAGAGGACCCGGGCGGCGCGGAGACGCTCCTGCCCGTCCACACCGACGTGGGGTAGCGCCAGGTGCCGAGCGTACCGGTGCAGCTCGGCGGGAGTCAGGCCCGGGTCGCTCAACGGAGCCCCATGCACGAGCGACCTGGAGGCCGCCCCCTCGAACGCGATGACCGATTCATGCGACCTGCAACCCGCCGGAAGTTGGGCGGTTCCGGCATCACCCCTAAATACGAAGGCCCTCGTAGACATTCCGCCGTCACGATGCTACGTTGATTACGAAGAACCTCGTACTCACTGTGCAGGAGCCATTACGTTGGCAGATCCCGCGTCGTTCACAGAGCGAGAACTCGACATCATGAGCGTGCTGTGGGAGCACGGTTCCGGGACCGTGGCCGAGGTCCGCGACGCGCTCCCGATGCCGCTCGGGTACACGAGCGTCCTGAAGATGCTTCAGATTCTCGCGGAAAAGCGGCTCGTTCGGCATGAGCAGGAGGGGCGAGCCTACCGGTACTATCCGCTGGTGGAACAGGGGGCCGCCGGCGGCCACGCCCTGGGTCGGATCGTCGACAAGATCTTCCAGGGATCCGCGGAGTTGGCGCTCGCCCGCCTGGTGAAGGAGCGGCCGCTCAGCACGGAAGAGGTCGGGCGCCTCAAGACCCTCCTCGACCGGGCCGCGGCCGATGCGGACTCCGATGCCGACTCCGACACAGGGGGTGACGCATGATCACGTGGATGGTCACGTCCGTCCTCGCCGCGGGGATGTTGGGCCTCGCCGCCCATCTGTGTGAGGGAGCGCTCCGGTCGAGGGGCCGCCAGTCGAGGTGGGCGTGGGTCGTGTCCATCGGCGCGTCCGTCGCCCTGTCGCTTCGGGCCCTGTTCCTCGCGGCGCCCGCCACGGACGCCCAGGGTGCACTCGCTGGGCGAGGGGTGTCCCAAGCCCTCCTGTTCGAACTCGCCGGTAGCGGACTCGGGGCATCGGCGGGCGTCGAACGCGTTGAAGCGCTGATTCCGGCGCTCTGGGCGGCGCTTTCCTTGGTGTTTCTCGTCGCGCTGGTCGGAGGCCTCGCGCGCCTCCGCATCCGAGCGAGCCGGTGGCCGGAGCACACGGTCGGCGGGATCCCCGTCCTGCTGTCGAACGACTTCGGCCCCGCCGTCCTCGGTCTGTACTCGGGTCGGGTTGTGCTGCCCCGCTGGGCGTTGGGGCTGTCTCCCGAGCGTCTTCGGATGGTCCTCATCCACGAGGAGGAGCACCGCCGGACCCGGGATCCGGCGGCACTGATCGGGACCACCCTGGCGGTCGCGGCGCTGCCTTGGAACCCGGCCCTCTGGTGGCAACTCGCCCGCTTTCGCGCGGCGGTCGAAGTGGACTGCGATCAGCGGGTGGTCCGACGCGGAGTACGCATGCCGGAGTACGGACGGCTCCTCCTCGATCTGGGGTCACGGCCCCGGAGCGTACCCGCCGTGATGGCAGCGTTTTCCCGCAAGACTTCACTACTCGAACGGAGGTTGGTCACCATGACAAAGCGCCCGGAATCGCCCCGATGGGGTCGCACGTTCACGACCCTTGCCGGCATGGCGGCCCTGGTCGTCGTCGCGTGCGACACGCCGAGCCCTGTCGGAATCGAGCTGGAGGCGGAGTCGACCACGGCCACGCTCTCGGTGGAGCCGGCCGCCGCCACTCCGTCCCCGGACGCGACCGGCAAGTATTCGTTCGAGGAGCCGGTCGGGGGCATCGCCCGCGCCCGCGAGCGCTCAGATCGGTCGGCTCGGACCGATGAACCCGAAGTCTTTGTGGACGGACGTGCGATCCCGAGAAGCGACCTCAGTGCGCTCGATCCGAGCTCGATCGAGCGGGTCGAGATCACGAAAGGCCCCGGGCGCGGCGCAATCAACATCTACCTCAAGGACGGCGCCACGCCGTAGCGGTGATCCGGGGGATGGGGCGGGTTGACCCGAGGATGGGGCGGGTTGACCCGAGGATGGGGCGGGTTGACCCGAAGATGGGGCGGCCGAGGATGGGGCGCCGGGCGTGGCTGGCTACGGCTGCGCTCCAGGCGTCCCCTTCGTCCCGCCCCCCGCGACCACCTGGAAGCCGAGGGCATCCTGCTCCAGGCGCTCCACCACGGCCGGATCTCCCCCGCTGCCCCGGATGACGTCCGCGAGCTGCAACGAGGTCGCGTAGAACATCCAGGGGATCATCAACGTCGAGCGGTCCTGCCAGATCTCCCGGTCCCGGATCCCGCGGAACGCGTAGACGTCGTCGTAGAGACGGAGCGACCGCTCCACGTCGTAGAAGGCCCCTCCGTACTCCGGCGAACCCTGCACCACCCCCGGCACTACCGCCGTCTCGAGGTTCCTGGGCATCAGTTTGGTCACGAGGCCTTGCCGAACCCCCCATCGATCCAGCCCGATCTGTGACATCGTCCCACCCGATGCGGCAAAGTAGATGGGACGCTCGTCGATCGAGTCGGCGATGATCGCAAGAACAATCTGATGCTCCCGGTTCAGCACCATACCTGCCGGGTAGGTGACGGCCAGATCCCCGAGGTTGATGGTTTCGTCACGGCCTAGCTGCGTCCCCCCGATCCGATCGAGTTGGTCGTCCGTCAGACGGGTGACCGGCTTCGTCGGCATGGGTGGGGACGGCGAATAGATCCCCAGGGCCTGCTCGGACGGAAACGGCCGTTGGTTCTCCGGGCGGCTCTGGGAGACGATCTGCTTCGGGTACCAATCCGTGTGCAGGTATTGCCCGACGATGACCGTTACGTCCTTGCGAACGTCCTCCACCTCCTGGGCATACCAGAGCGGAAACGTGTCGTTGTCGCCGTTGGTGAACAGGACCCCGTATGGCTCCACACTCATCAACAGATCGTACGCCCAGTCGCGGGCGGCCCAGTCGTCGGCTCGGTCGGCCCACGCCCAGTTGAACAGAAGGGGTACGAGGGCGAAGCCGAGAATGGGCGCGGTCAGCAGCGGCGCCCGCTGGGACTGGAGTTGGCGACTGACGACCGCCCACACCCAGCTGAGCCCCATACCCGCCAGCGATCCCCATAAAATGAAGCCGGCAATGAAGAAGTAGTCCCGTTCGCGCACCTCCGGCTCCTGTCCCGGCGCGGCCAACGAGAAGCCGTACTTGAAGTTCAGGTAGAAGACCAGACCGACCGTCAGCGTGCCCGTCAGCACCGCCAGATAGGTGAAGACGGCCCGGTCGGCACGGAACGCGGCCCACAACCCCGCGAAGCCGAGTCCGAGGAAGAGGAGGTTGAACGGGAGGCGTGCGGTTCCCGGCAGTTCCGACGGATCAAGGCCGCGAGCCCATTGCCACCCGAAGTACTGCCAATAGTTTTTGAGCTGCGCTCCGAAGGTCGCCTGACGCTCGGTGGCCGGCGGCTTCTGATACTGGCCGCGCGCGAGGTTGTAGGCCAGTGCGGGGCAGCCGTACTTCCCGTTGGTGAAGACGGCCACGGCGGCACCGGTGGCGGTGTCGCACACCGGGTCGCCCTCGTTGATGATCGGGTCCTGGGCCGCGCGGATGGGCAGGAAAAAGTTGAAGGACAGGCCGAGAAACACGAGTGGGATCGCGCGCACGAGAAAGCTCTTCCGCAGCACGAACGTGGGGTGCGTCATGAGCACGAACACGACGAGCGCCGGGGCCGGGAGCACCGACATCAAGTGGTTGGTCGAGCCCAGGACCATGAGGAACAGCGCGACCAGCAGGTACCGGTCACGGCGAGGATTCTCCGGCTGATCGTACCAGCGCACGGCAAGCCAACTCACGGCGGCAATCACCAGAACGCTGACTGTGTAGACCTTCTCGTTCACGTTCGCCTGGTTCCACACCGTGTACGCGGTGGCGCCGAGCAGGGCCGAAGCCGTCGCTCCGGCGAGCGCACGTCGGTGGTCACCGAGGGTCGGCCTCGCGACCCTGTACGCAATCAGAAACAGGAAGAAGATCGCTCCGGACGTGGTGAGCGCGGCCAGAAGGTTCACCCGCACCGCCACGGGCATCCCCAGGGGAGACAACAGGAGGATCCACGCCCGCGCGAGGACGACGAACAGGGCGTTCCCAGGGGGATGCGGGATTCCCAGGATGTGCGCGGTCGCGATGTACTCGCTCGTATCCCAGAACGCGGTCGTGGGCGCCAGCGTCACGACGTAGAGGGCGAACGCCCCCAGCGCCGCCAGCGCGGCGGCGCGGTACGGCGGGCGAGTCTCTGTATTCGAGTCCATGGACAGTCGATGGGTGGAATTCACGGGTCCCTCCGGGTTACACCGCCGGTCGGAAACGGCTCCCGACGTTCGTTAACGCGCCGGCACTCCCGTCCGGACGGCGTCGTGGAGGAGGTCGAGCACACGGTCCACATCTGCCTCGGAGTTGTAGACGTGCGTCGACAGACGCATCCAGCCGTAGTCGTATTCCCCGATGACGCGCGTGCGCACATTGGCGCGCCGTGACAGGTGGGCCTGGAGGTCGAGCGAGTCCACTCCGTCGATCCGAAACGACACCATCGCGCACGCAAGCTCTTCGGCGTCGGACGACGCGATGAAGGTTGCCGGAAGCGCCCGGAGTCCCGTCTGCAGCCGCCGGCGCAGATGGCGGACTCGAGCCTCCACGCGCTCCATCCCCAGCCCCTCGAAGAAGGCGATGGCGGACAGGAGGCCGGCCAGTCTGGACTCGTCCATCGTGCCCATGTGATTCAGCCGGTGAGCGCCGAGCGACAGGTCGTCCCACCCGCCCGACGCGAGCGTCGGCCACAGCCGTGTTCTCCACGGATCGGTCAGGTAGAGGAGGCCCGTACCCTGGGGCGCGAGCAACCACTTGTGCGGCGAGGACGCGTAGAAGTCCCCGCCGACCGTGGACAGGTCGAGGTCGAGCATTCCGGGAGGATGGGCGCCATCGACGGCCAGGAGGATCCCCGCCGCCCGGCATCGCCGGTCGAGCTCGGCAATCGGCAGCGTGGTGCCCGTGGTGAACGTCACATGCGAGACGCACACGACCCGCGTCCGGTCGGACACCTGCTCCCAGACGGCGTCGGCCAGTTGAGAAGCGTCACGCGCAGGAACCGGGAGCGAGGCGACCCGGAGGGTGGCGCCCTTCCGCGCGGTCACGAGCCGCCACGGCTCCAGCCCGCCGATGTGCTCGTGGTCCGTGGTCAGAACCTCATCGCCCGCGTCCAACTCGATCCCGTGGGCGACGAAGTTCATTGCTTCGGTGGTGTTGCGCGGGAAGACGAAGCCCTGAGGGTCGCCGCCGACGAGACGGGCGAGCCCGCCCTTCAGGTCGTCCCACGCGACGCCCGGGGGGAACGTCGCGGCCACCCGGCGTCCGTGTTCCTCCACGGCGTCCACGACCACGCGCGGAGACGGACCGAGCGTGCCGTTGTTCAGATAAATCCGGTCGTGCGGAATGAGAAACGCCGCGCGGACGTCCTGCCAGAACGCGTCATCACCGGGAGCACCGCCTCCCGACCACCGGGATGCCAGCGCCTCCACGGAGCGCGGCCACGCCAGACCCGCCCCTCCGAGAAGCGTGAGAAAGCTCCGACGATCCGGCACGCTCCCGTCCGCCGGGACCGCCCTACCGGCGGACCGCGACGAAGCTGATCTCGATCTGGGCGCCCGCCACCAACTCCGACACCACCACGGTCTCGCGTGCCGGGGGATCGGCTGCGAAATAGGAGCCGTACGCCTCGTTCATCGGACCGTAGTCGTCCAGATCCACCAGGTAGATCGTGGCCTGAACGACATCTTCCCAGCCGACGCCCAACTCCCCGAACAGGGTCTGGAAGGAGCGCATGATGTTGTGGGTCTCGGCCTGTACCCGGTCGCCCTGCGCCATGGCTCGGGTCTCGGCACTCCCGCCGATCTTGCCGGAGAACCAATACGTGTCCCCGACCTGGATCGCCGCGCTGTACGGGCGCCCGTTCGCGGGCTGATGGGCGACCCGAGGCGCCTGGGCGGGCACGGCAGACGGAGCGCAACCGACGGAAACGGCCACCAGGGCTGCGAACACGACTTTGCGCATCGAAACGGACTCCTTCATCGGGGATCTCGGAAGCGGGCATCATGCCGCTCGCAGTCCTCGGGAGGCAAGGGGTCGGCAGGGATGGCGTAGGTGTACGTAATCGCAGAATCTTCCTACGTCGTAGCAATCATGGCGGCGGCCGGAGCGCCGTATAGCTTCATACATGTCCTCGACAGCGCGCGCGGCTCGCTATGTCCGCACCTGGATGGCCGATGGCGTCGACCTGACGGTGGAGGACGCGGCGCTGGATCGGGACGGTGAGCCCGTCCCGGCCACGCTCTATCGCCCGGCCCGCGCGGATCGCCCCCTGCCCTCCTGGGTGGTCCTCCACGGCATGACCCGTCCGGGTCGTCACCACGCCCAGCTGTCTCGCTTCGCTCGGGCCCTGGCTTCGACGGGGGCCGCCGTAATGGTGCCCGAGGTTCCGGAGTGGACGAGCCTGAGGCTGGCACCCCACCTCACAACGCCCACGGTCCGGGCGGGCCTCGATGGCCTGAGAAGACGGGAGGACGTCGCGGATGCGCCGTCAGGCATCGCCGGCTTCTCGTTCGGAGCCCCCCACGCGATTGCCGCCAGCGGTGCCGACGGGGTCGCCGAGCGCTGCGCCGGCGCGGTCGGCTTCGGCGGGTACGCCGATCTCGAGACGACGATTCACTTCCAGATCACCGGCCACCATCGCAGTCCGCGGCGCGGGCTCCTTCACACCGAGCCGGATCCGTACGGTCGGTGGATCGTGGCCGCGAACTACCTCACGTCCATCCCCGGGATGGACGATCGGCAGGACGTGGCGAACACGTTGCTCGAACTCGCCCGTGAGGCAGGGGATCTCGGTATCCCATCGCTCGACCCGCGCTTGGACGGGCTGAAAGCGGAGTTGCGGTCACGCATTCGTCCGAGCGACCTTGAACTGTTCGACCTCTTCCTGCGGGGGGCGACCACCGAGCGCGAGCGGACGTTCGCGGCCGAGATGGCAAAGGAACTGGCGGACGCGGCGCGGCGGAGGGATCCCGAGATCGACGCGCTGGAGCGCTTCGGCACGGTGAGGGGTCCGATCCATATCCTCCACGGCCGCAACGACCACCTGATCCCCTACACGCAGGCCCACCGCCTGGGCGCGGCGCTGCCCGAGCACGTCGCCCGTCAGGTGACCATCACCCGCCTGTTCGGCCACTCGGCCCAGGATCCCTTCCCGTGGCTGGAAGGTCCAAGGGAGACGTTCCGCTTCTTTCGCGCGTTGAGCCGGATGCTTCGGGTGGTGTAGCGTCCTGCTCAGCCTCTTTCCGAGCCGCCTTTGCTCGCACCATCTGACGCACGACCGTCCGGACCTCGAGGTCCTTGTCCTCACATGCGTCATCCAGCAGTTTACGCGCGTGAGGCGTGCCGATGTTCACCAATGCGCGGTACGCGGCGATGCGCACGTCCGTCGGAGGCCGCGAAAAGAAGGAAGCGACCGCTCGTTTCTCGATCGAGTTGACCGCTCCGGGGTCACCCAGACGACCGAGGGCGTGCAGAACTCCGACCAGCACCTCCGGCTCGGACTCTTCTTCGAGCATGGACAGGAGCGGCTTCAGCGCGCGCTCCACCTTCAACTCCCCGGCCGCCATGACCGCCGCGAGTCGTACCTCTGGATCGGGGTCCTCGATCATTCCGTACACGAGCATGCCGGCGTCCTCGCCGCCGACTTTGGCGAGCGACAAGAGCGCCTCCCGGCGGACGCGCGCGTCGGGGTGGGCCAGGCTGGACGTGACCAGTTCGACCGCTCGGTCGCCGCCAACTTCTCCCAGGATGGCGACGGCGTTACGGATCACGAACCAGCGCCCGTCCTCGACCATGGTCTCGACGACCCCCATCGCGTCCGGCCCCATGGCGACCATGGCGTCGACGAACGAGCGTCGGGCGAACCGGTCTGTGGTGTCGGAGAGCGCATCGGAAACCGCCAGGGCCATCTCGTGCCCCATGCTCCTGCAGACAGACAGAAGAGCGGCCCGCCGCTCCTCCTCACGTGTGGCGCCCAACCGGGCCGCGAGTCGGCTTGCCACCCCGGGCGTCAGGAGACGGCGCGCCATGGCGACGCATGCCTCGTCCAGCGGGTCTCCCGTCGTCAGAGAGAGCCGCTCGACGGCGTCCGCCAACGGGTCGAGCATTCCAGCGTCACGCAGGGCGTCCGCTTCTTCCCGAACGGCCTGAGCCCGCCCGTCACGCTCCAGGGGCCGGGAGTCCACGAAACGATCCAGCGCGATCCCGAACGCCTCGGCGTCGGCCTCTTCCGCCCGCGACGACCGTTCCGCCACCGGTTCCCACACCACGTCTCCTCCACCACCACTTCCCTCGGGCTCTTCGAACAAGGCGTCGATCGAGCGGGCCATCCCGCGCAGTTTTTTTTCGTCTGGTTCTGGCATCGAGGGTCGGGTGGGTGGGGGATCGCCCAATCTAGTGTTGTGTGGCGAACGTGTCTCGGGTGGCAGGCCGCTCGATCGGGAGGCCCTGCTTCGCCCGCTCCACGATTCCACCGGCCACGTTCACCACGCTTTCGAAGCCGGCCCTCTTCAGCAGCGAGGCGCCGATGGCCGAACGGGCGCCGGTGCGGCAGTAGACGAGGATCCTCCGGTCACCCGGGACTTCATCCATGTGGTCGGCCAGATACCCGAGGTGAATGTGCCGGGCGCCCTTCACGTGGCCCTCGTTCCACTCGGTTTCACGGCGGACATCCAGTAGGAACGCCTCGTCGTCCTGCGCCAGACGTTCGGCCTCGCTCCACGTGATCTCGTCGAGCGTCCCGATGCCCCCCCCGCCCTCCTGCCAGGAATCCAGAGCCTCAGGACCGAAGAACCCGACCACATCGTCCAGCCCGATGAGGGCGAGGTCGCGCGCGGCTTCCCGCGCCTGCGCTCCGCCCTCTGCCACCAGATAGATCGGGAGCCCATACGGGACAAGCCATCCCGCCCAGTTGGGAAAGGAGTTGTTCAGGGGAATGCTGAGCGTGCCCGCGACGTGACCGGCCCGAAACCGTTCCGGTGGCCGAACGTCGACGACGATGGTGTCTTCCGCCAGCGCATCTCCCAGAGCCTCGGCGTCGAGCGACTCGGGGTCGGGCAGCCCGTCCAGCATCGGAGGACCGTCCCGGTTCAGACGCTTCATCATGGCGAAGTAGACCGGTGGCTCCGGCTGATCGGAAAGAACCTCCCCGACGAAGGCCTCTTCACTGGAGGACTGGAATGCCCAGTTGACCAGCTTCTCGTAGCCGAGCGTGGAGGTCGGTACCGCTCCGAGCGCCTTCCCACAGGCCGACCCGGCGCCGTGCCCGGGGAGGATCTGCAGGTAGTCCGGGCGGTCCCGGAAGTCGCGGAGGGACCGATACAGGCTTCGCGCGCCCTCCTCCATCGTACCTCGCACTCCGGCGGCCTTTTCCAGAAGGTCCGGCCGCCCCACGTCGCCCACGAAGACGAAGTCGCCCGTGAGAACGCCCATGGGCTCGTCCGAGGTGGCCCCATCGGTGATGGAAAAAGAGATGTGCTCCGGGGTGTGGCCGGGCGTATGGAGGATCTCGATCCGGATGTTCCCGAGTTGGATCTCATCGCCGTGGTGGACGACCTGGACCCCGTCCTCGTCGGCGAAACCGTACTGCCAATCGGGTGGACCGTCTCCAGAAAGGAGCAGCGTGGCCCCGGCACGACGCGCCAGTTCCCTTGATCCGGACAGGTAGTCCGCGTGAATGTGCGTCTCCGACACGTAGCGGATGCGCATGTCTTCGTCGCGCGCGGCGTCCAGATAGCGCTGGACGTCTCGATTGGGGTCCACGATCAGAGCCTCCCCCGAAGCCTGACAGCCAATCATATAGCTGGCCTGAGCCAACTTGTCGTCGTAGTAGCGGCGCAGAAGCATGGCCTCTCCATGGCGTTGGTTCGTCCGATCCGAATGATACAAATTTCAGCCCCGATGCGCCGCCTCGGCGGGCCGAACCGACGCCGCTTGTCGTACGAGCGTCGGCCGGGCATGTTCACCGGCTCCAATTCAATCCGTACTCCTGGAGTCGAGATGCGTGTGACAGCCTCGACGGCCATCCGCATGGCCGTTGCCGTCTTCCTTTCCTCGGTGCCGGTCACGGCACAGCTCGCACCCAACCATCTGGGCGAACTCTCGCCGCGAGAGATCGGGCCAGCCACCATGAGTGGTCGGGTGGTCGATCTGGACGTTGTCGAAATGGACACGCGGGTGATCTATCTCGCGACCTCGACCGGGGGCGTCTGGAAGTCAGGCGACAACGGCATCCGCTGGACGGCGCTCTTCCAGGACGAGGACGTCCACTCGCTGGGTGACATCGTCGTGCATCAGCGCGATACCAGTGTGGTCTGGGTTGGAACAGGCGAGCGTGCCAGCCGCCAGAGCTCGGGATGGGGCAACGGCGTCTACAAGTCGGTCGACGGCGGGGAAACGTGGCAGAACATGGGGCTGCCCGAGTCGCACCACATCGGTCGGGTGGTGCTCCACCCGGACGATCCAAACACCGTGTACGTTGCCGCCATGGGGCACCTTTGGGGTTCCAACCCGGACCGCGGGCTCTATCGGAGCCGGAACGGGGGCGAGAGCTGGGAGAAGATCTTGCACGTCGATAACGACACGGGCGCCGTCGACGTGGCCATGGATCCCTCGAACCCATCGGTTCTCTACACGTCGATGTACCAGCGCCGGCGCCGGCCATGGGGATTCCATGGTGGCGGTCCGGGCAGCGGGCTGTACAAGAGCACGGACGGTGGGGACACGTGGACGCGGCTGACCAACGCCGGCCTGGACAACGGACTCCCCACGGGCGACATCGGCAGAATCGGCATCTCCATATACCGGGCCGATCCGCGCATCGTGTACGCCAGCGTCGAGCAGGGTGAACGCTACAACGCGTCCACAGCCTACGAGCAGCGAGGAGCCGGGCTCTACCGCTCGGAAGACGGAGGGGCGTCGTGGGAGTTCATGAGCGACTGGAATCCCCGTCCGATGTACGCCTCGCAGCCGCTGGTCGACCCGAACGACGATCAGCGCATTTACATGCTGAACGCCTACAGCTACTCGGACGACGGTGGGCGCACCTTCACCGTGCCGCGGGGTCACCGCACCCACGGCGATGACCGCCTCGTGTGGGTCGACCCGAACGACTCGAACCATGTCCTCAAGGCGGACGACGGCGGCCTCGGCATCAGTTACGATCGCGGGGACCACTTTCTGTACGTCACCAACCTGCCGGTCAGCCAGTGGTACCGGGTGAGTGTCGACATGGCCCATCCGTACAACGTGTACGGCGGTCTTCAGGACAACGGGAGTTGGCGTGGTCCGAACCAGGTGTACCGATCGGAAGGAATCCTCAACGGCGACTGGACGAAGTGGGGGGGAGGCGACGGCTTTTTGACGTTGGTCGACACGACCGCCAATCGGATCGCGTACGTCGAGAGCCAGTACCTCGGCCTCACGCGCAATGATCTCGTCACGGGAGAAAGCCGCGGCATCCGACCGAACCAGGGAGAAGGCTTCATCGGCGCCCGTCGGAACTGGACGACGTGGCCCGACCTCGGAAATCCTGACCAGCGGCTCGGCAACGCCATGCCGCCAGGGAACTGGGACGGTCCGTTCATCATCAGCCCGCACGACAACAATACGATCTATGCCGGGCTCAACGAACTGTTCAAGAGCACCGACCGTGGCGACACATGGACCGCGCTCGGCGACCTGACGAGCGGAGCGGACCGCCGGAGCCTGGAGATCATGGGCCAGCAGCCCGACACGTTCGTGTTGTCGCTGGACGACGGGATCCCATACTGGCCGACACTCACCGCTGTGGCGGAAAGCGAGTACACGCCCGGCGTCCTCTACGTCGGCACGGACGACGGTAAGGTGCAGGTCTCGCTCGATGACGGGCGCACCTGGACGAACGTGACCGCCCGCCTGCCCGGTGCCCCGGACATGATGTGGGTCAACGGCATCCATCCTTCGAAGTTGATCCCGGGCCGCGTGTATCTAGCGGCAAACAACTACCGCAACGACGACTTCGCCAACTATGCCTGGCGCTCCGACGACGACGGGCGGACCTGGGTCAGCGTCGTCGGCGATCTTCCTCCGGAGCGGGTCGTACGTGTCATCCGTGACGACCAGCGAAACCCTCGGGTGCTGTGGTTGGCAACCGAGTTCGGGGCCTACTGGTCAGGGAACGGCGGACGGAACTGGACCCCCATCAGTGGGGGCTTTCCCACCGTTGCGGTCAACGACCTCGTAGTCCATCCCCGTGACAACGATCTGGTCTTGGCCACGCACGGACGGGGGGTCTGGATCCTCGACCAGGTGAACGCGCTCCAGGAACTCACGCCGGAGGTCCAGGCCCGGGCGTCGTACCTCTTCACCATCGAAGACGCCGAGCAGATCCGGTACAGGAGCGAGCGAGCCCACACGGGCAACATGATTTTTGAGGGTGAGAACCCGCCCGCGGGCGCCATCCTGGACTACTGGCTGAGAGATGCAGGGACCGGTGTCGACCTCACGGTCCACGACGGGAGCGGGCAGCAGGTCGCATCGCTCAGCGGGACGGACTCGGCCGGCGTCAACCGGGTCGTTTGGGACCTTCGTCATGGACTGACGGCCCCACAGCCCGAGGGTCAGGGGGGCTTCGGTGGCCCGCTGCGCGGCCCGCTGGTCGTGCCGGGTCTGTACACCGTCCGGCTCGTGGCTGGAGGTCAGACCACCGAGCAGGTCGTACGGGTGAGGGAGGATCCGCGAATCCAGGTGGACCCTCTGACACGCGCGCAGTGGACGCAGGCTGTACGCGAGATCACCGCAATGCTCGTGCGTGCGCAGCGGACCGCACGTGACGTCGAGCAAGCGGCGGAGGCGGAGGCCGACAACCCCGGCGCGACTGCGGCCAAGCTCCGTGACCTCGACCGTGAATTCAGTGAGCTCGTGTCCCGGATCAGTCGGTTGCGGGGCAATGTGGAGGACTGGGTGGGACCACTCTCGGCGGACGATGCCTCCCAGATGTCCTTCTATGAACGATTGCTCGACGAACTGACGCGGGAGTGGGAGGGGGCGCGCGGCGGGCTGGAAATCTGATGCCGGTCCATGCTCGCAGCCGCGCGGGAATTCTGGAGATCACGGTGGACGGCGACTACACACTCGGAGAATTGAAGCGGGTTGCGGCCGAGGCGCTGGGCAGCTCGGAGGAAGCTCGGGTGCCCGTCCTCCTGGATCTGTCGGGCGCGGCGGGTCTTCGGAAGCGGAGTGAGGCGGAGTATGTCGAAACCCGTGAGTTTCTGGTGAAGCACCGTAGCCGCATAGAACGCGTGGCGGTGCTGGCCCCGGGGGATGTCGCGTACGGCCTCGTCCGGATGTCGACCGTGCACCTCGAGGCCGCGGGAGTGCCGGTCGAACCCTTTCGTACCGGAGCTGAGGCGCGGGAGTGGCTGTCGGAGCAGTGACGCCCGGCTCTACCCCTTGAAAGGTACCGCCACGGGTGGCAGCTCGAACGCACCCGGGAAGTCCGGAGCCACCTCCTTTTGCTTCCCGCTCCAACTCTGGATGTCGACGCGGTAGACGGCCGTTCGCTTCAACTCGGCGTCGGTCACCGCGCGGTAGTCTACACCATATCGAAGGTGTGGCGCGTAGCGCGCCAGGAGGGCCCGTAGTGCCTGCACGGACTCGTCACGGTCGTCGACCACGTGGCCACGACCGAATACCACGACGCCCGCGTACTCCACGCTGAACTCGAGCGCTTCGGCCGCCGGGAGGAGGCGCCCCATGGCGGCTACACTGAACGACACTTTGTCGCCGCGATCCAGGTTCTCCCGCGTCCGGCCAGTGCGCGCCGTGTGCAGATACACGCAGTGTCTGGCCTCGTCGTAGTAGAACAGGTTCGAATTCAAAAACGGCTGGCCGGAGTCGTCCACCGTGGCCAGAAAGCCGTAGGGCACGGCCCGGAGAAACGCCCTTACCCAGGCGTCCTCCTTACCGCGATCCCGCCGACGCAACTCTGCCCGGGCATCGACAGGCGCTTGCTCGGAGTCGTCGCTCACGCGCGCCCCACATACCGGTCACGGTAGAGTTCACGATGCCAGAGTTCATGGCCCGCCACGATCCAGGCCAGCGCGCGGACCGACACGGGCCGCTCACTCGCCACACCGCGCCGCTCCCACGCCGCCTCATCGAGTGAGCAGAAGAAGAGCACGGTCGCGTGCCTCACCGCGCGCCACTCGTCCCTCAACGCATCCATCGTGCGGGCATCCGCGTTGCTCTGTCCGGCCCACAGGTTCTGGTCCATGCCGGGTAGGGGCGCCGGATCGCCGCGGGCGATGGACAGTGCACGGAAGGTGAACATTCGCTCCGTATCGACGACGTGGCCGACCGACTCCCGCAGGCTCCATTTGGACGGCTCGTACCGGAACGTCTCGTCTCCGGGTGTCGCTTCCGCGAGCAGCGTGTCCGTTTCCGAGAATTGACGCTCAAGCGTGTCCACGATAGGTCGGTCCGGCACGAGTTCCACGTACCGCGCGTAGTACGCGTCGTGCTCGTCGGGTCCCGGCCGGATGGACAAACCCGCGCTCATTGGCTGAGGCCTCCGTCCAACTGCTGGATGGTGGCGGTCGACGGTGCTCGTTCCCGCTGAAGTCGTCGTGCGACCGCCTCCGCTTCCTGCCACGCGCGAAGCACGTTCTCCCCAGCGAGCTTGGCCAGATCGTCCTCGCTCCAACCCCGCCGTGACAGCTCGGCGAAGAGCGCGGGGTAGGTCGAGACGTCTTCCAATCCGATCGGCGTCGACGTGATTCCATCGAAATCGGACCCGATTCCGACATGGTCGACACCGGCCAACTCCACCACGTGCTCGATATGGTCCGCGACGTCGGCGAGCGTCGCTTCGTCGTTCGCGGTCAGGAACCCCGGAACGAAGGTGATCATGACCACCCCGCCGTTGTCGGGCAGGCGGCGAAGGACCTGGTCGGGAACGTTGCGGGGGTGGTCGTGCATGCCGCGGGCGTCCGCGTGTGACCAGATGACCGGTGCCTCGGCAACGTCCAGGGCGTCGTTCATCGTCTCGGGCGACGTGTGCGAGAGGTCCACCAACATGCCCATGCGGTTCATCTCCCGAACCACCTCGCGACCGAACTCGGTCAGCCCACCATGGCGGGCCTCGTCGTTGGCCGCGTCGGCCCAGTCGAGCGTGCCATTGTGCGTGAGCGTCATGTACCGCACGCCCATCGCGTAAAACCCGCGGAGGGCCCCGAGCGAATTCTCGATGGCGTGCCCACCCTCCATGCCCAGCATGGACCCGATCCTCCCGGCGCCGAAGATCCGGTTCACATCGGAGGCGTCGAGCGCGAGCTCGAAGACGTCGGGGTAGGTCCGGATGACTTCGAGGGCGATGTCGATCTGCTCCAACTGCGTCATGGCCGCGCCGTCCTGGACCGCCTCGTGGGGAATGTACACCGACCAGAACTGGGCGCCGACCATGCCCTCTCTCAGGCGCGCCAGATCCGTGTGGAACGGCGTCCGCCCTCGCAGGTCGTGGAGAGGAGCGTGCACGTCGTGCGGAGCATCGGCCGATTGACGAATGGCCCACGGGAGGTCGTTGTGCCCGTCGATTAACGGGGTCGACTCGAGGACTCTCCGTGCCTTTTCGAAGTCGGAGGCGCTCTGCGCGGCCACCGGCGCCGCCAGGACGGACAGAATCAGGAGCGGACCGACGATTCGATTCATGGTGGTTCAAGGCGGGAGGAGCGGAACGCCAGGCCGATAGATTCGGACCGCTCGGTATGGGAGGCAAGGTGTGATGTCCCGGTACGGCCCGTGCGGTTGGCCAGCGCGTTGCAGCCCGCGGCCGCTCCGTCCAAGGCGCCGGAGGCCAGGCATACCGGCTCCGCACACTGGCTCCACACCCTGTAACGGGCCTGCCCCCATCGCGTATGACCGGGCGATGCGTACTCAGAAAGGGTACCGAGCGCACCGTGGGGTGGCCGCGATGGTCATCGCTTTGACCACGGGATGCGGAGATGGACCGACCGTGGTCGAAGACGTTCAGGTCGTGGATCGACGGATCGAGGTCGGGGGAGTGCCCCGGAGCTATCGCCTCTACGAACCGCCTTCCCTGCCAACGGGACAGAGCGCGCCCCTCATCCTCATGTATCATGGGGCGGGTCAGGGCGCCCAGAGTGCCGAGCAAATGAGCTGGTTCTACCCGGTCTCGAAGCTGCATGGGGTTCGGGTCGCCTTCCTCCAGTCGTTGGGCGACTACTGGAGCACGCCCGCCAGCCCACCCATCTATTGGCCGGTCGACGACATGGGCTTCACGCGCGCCGTGATCGATGAGTTGGTGGCCGAGGGAAGTGCCGACCCCGCCCGGGTGTACGCCACCGGCTTTTCCAACGGAGCGGTCTTCGTTCAGCGCCTCGCGTGCTTCATGCCCGAACGCATCGCGGCCGTCGCGATCGTCGGAGCCACCGTGTCCAGAGAGCTCACGGCGGACTGCTCCTTCCCCCGCGGCATGCCGTCGATGTTCTTCCTCGGCGACGCGGACGCTCAGTTCTTCTGGGACGACGGGTTTGCCGCGAACGCCTTCCAGTACGGCGGTGAACGGTCGGCGAGTTGGTGGAGCGAAAAAAACGGGTGCCCTGCCGATCCCGTCGTCGTGCCGATTCCGGACGTGCCCGGGGATGGGACCACGGCGGAGTTGTGGGCCTACCGTGACTGCCGTGACGGTGTCTCGATGGACTTCTATCGCTTCCGAGATGGGGGGCACACGTGGCCGGGCTCGCCGCTACCCGGGGGCGGACTCGGCGCGCGGAGCCTGGACGTCGACGCGAGCGCCGCCATGACGGAGTTCTTTCTGGAGTGGGCCCTTCCGGGGGCAGGATCCTGAGCCTACCGGCCGAGCGGGCTCGATCCGTGCCCACGCCGCGACACATGGCCGTGGCGCTCCTGTGCTGCACGGCGGCATCGGCCGCACCGGGGCTCGCCTCGGCCCAGCCAACCTTCGCGGTACCTCAACTCGGGTGGTCCGAACTCCGGCGCTTCGTCGTGGGCGCTCAGGTCGGCCGCACGATCTTCGGATCTCTCGATGTCTCGGCGGAGGGCCTCGTTTTCTTCCCGGCCGAGGAAACCGATCGAGAGGACGTCTCGCTGGATCGCGGCGCGTGGCAGGCCAACCTGAACCTCTCGTATGCGTTCAACCCGGATCGACGGCTCGTCCCTTATCTTGGCGTCGGGGCGAGCTTTGCGCGCAGCAGCCGCACGGTGGTCCTCGACCAGGTGCGCGCGCGCGTCGTGGTCGACGGGTGGACCCCGAACCTCATCGTCGGCCTCCGGGTCCCGCAACTCCCCTGGAGCCCCTTTGTGGAGTGGCGGCGGGAGATCCGACGGGAACGACAGTGGATGACCAACGCCGGGCTACGCATCCCGCTCTGAGGGGCACCCACCCAAGAGCCTCCTCAGTGTCAGTCGTCGTCCCCGTCGTCGAGCATCCCGCCCATGAACATGGTGACCAGGGAGATGACGACGCTTCCCAACATCGCCGGGATCAGGCCCGACACGGCGAGATGGGACGAAAGAGCCGCGGTGAGCATCAACAGCAGCCCGTTCACCACGAACGCGAAAAGACCGAGCGTCACCAGAAGGAAGGGGATCGACAGGATCATCAGGATCGGCTTCAGGAAGGCGTTGACGAGCCCGAACAGGAACGCGACGAACAGCAACGACACCACGCCACCGGTGATGCTGATGCCCGGCACGATGAACGCCGCAACCCATAACGCCAGCGCGTTGACGAACAAGCGGATCGCGAAATTGCGCATGTGAACTCCGGTTGTTGTGATGAACTGGCAATCCCTACGGAGAACGGGCCGCAGGGGTTCCGGACTCGGTCGATCTGTCCGGACAGCTTGTCCTGATCGGCCAGTCTGTCTCGACCCGCGACCCGCGATCGTTGACGGACTGAATTCGGTATCTCCATACGCCAAAAGGAGATACGAATCATCCTACCGTTTGGCACCTGCTTTGCCTTCAACAGGGACACAAGCGCGGTCCACGCGGTTTCGGTCCGACGGAGCGAAGATGAGGGGAGCGGTCTCCCTCTGATCGGATCGCGTGGCCCGCGAGTGAAGCCCCCCACAGTAGAGGGTGCCATGCCCCCCCGCAGTACGGGTGGCCCCTCAGGCCCTGCGCAGGTTCGCCTGCCAGGGCCGTTTCATTTTCTGGCGGGTTCGACTTGCGGGCGCCCCGACCGTGGACGAGGGTAGGGCATGGAGACTTCCGGGGTGCCGACCGTGTCCGTGCTGGTGGCGGACGATGACGAAGACCAGAGGGTACTCCTCCACCAGATCCTTCGTAAGGCAGAGGGCGTCCGCTACTCGGTAACGTCGGTCCCTGACGGTGCCTCAGCGCTCACGGCGCTCGGGGAGGAGGTCTTCGACGTCGCGCTATTGGATCTGGACATGCCGGGCCTGGACGGACTCGGTGTCCTCGAAGCGATCGCGGGCGACCCGTCTCGACCCTCCGTGGTCTTCGTTTCGGGCCGAGGCACCGTGGCGACGGCAACGCGGGCCATGAAGCTCGGAGCGTACGACTTCCTCGAGAAGCCCGTGGACGGCCCACGACTTCTTACGCTGGTCTGGCGGGCCACGGAGGCCCATCGCCTGGTCGGGCGTTCCGAACGCCTCCAAGCGGCCGTCGAGAGGGATGTGGCCGGCGACGGCACCCTCACCCGGGATCGACAGATGCGGGAGATGCTGGAGCTGGCGGCCAAGGTAGCCCCGTCGGACGTTTCGGTTCTGGTCGTGGGCGAGTCGGGCACCGGTAAGGAACTGATCGCACGGGAGGTGCACCGACTCTCCGGGCGTGGATCCGGACCTCTCGTCGCGCTGAACTGTGCGGCCGTCACCCAGGCTCTCGCGGAGTCGGAACTCTTCGGTCACGAGAAGGGATCATTCACCGGTGCGGCCGAGCGGAAGATCGGCCTGGTGGAGATGGCGGACAATGGAACGCTGTTTCTGGACGAGATCGGAGAGATGGACTTGCCGCTTCAGGCCAAACTGCTGCGCACCCTCGAGGGGAAGCGGTTCAGGCGGGTCGGCGCGGCAAAGGAGTTGCCCGCGAATTTCCGACTGATTTCCGCCACCAACGGGTCTCTCACGGACCGGGTGGCGGACGGCACGTTTCGGGAGGACCTCTATTACCGAGTGAACGCCGTCGTGCTGGAGCTTCCTCCGCTACGCGAGCGCCCTGGGGACATCCCTCACCTGGCAAAGCACTTCCTGGCCGAAGCCCGTGAACGTGAGGGTCCGAGCGAGTTCTCGGCCGCCGCGCTCGAGGCGTTGCGGGCCTACCCCTGGCCCGGCAACGTTCGTGAACTACGCAATGTGGTCGAGCGGGCCGCCCTGCTGGCCACCGGGCGGTCGATCGGAGTCCGGGACCTCGGAGCCTCGATCGCGTCAGTGGAGTCTTCAGCGGAGATTTCGGTGCGATCGGAACTCCCTGAGCTGAGGCTGGACCGTCTCGAAGAAATTGCCGTTCGTGAGGCCTTGGATCGCTCCGGTTGGCATCAGGGAAAGGCGGCCGGCCTCCTCGGAGTGAGCGCGCGAACCCTCCACCGGAAGATCAAGACGCTGGGACTCCGTCGCCCCGGCTGAGGCGACGGTGCGGGCTACTTCAGCCGCCGCGAATACACCGTCTCGAACGCGGCCACTCCCCGCGCCACGCACGGGGCGGGCCGCTCACCCGGGCAGCGGAGAAATTCCTCCGGCGCGGCGTCCACGAACAGCTCGACCTCTCCGGATCTGAGGACCATCAACCGCATGTACCCCGGACGATTCCCAGCCCACTCCAGACCAGGCGCCGGCCCAACGGGGGTCAGCTTGCTGCCGGCACCGCTGATGAGCGTCCAGGTTGGTGCCCCGGGGGCGGCGGTGCGCATTACCTGAAGCGAATGGTCGTGGCCGCCCACCGACGCGAGTGGTCGGCCAGCCTCCTGGAACGTCCGGAAAAGCCCGTCGACCAGATCCGCGAATACCCGCGCGTTGAGATCCTGCACGACCGCACCCGTCTTTCTCAACAGGAAGAAGAAGTCGAGGAACCGGCCCCCATGTGGGCCGCCGGTCTCGAACGGATGATGTGCGGCGAAAATTGTGGGCTTGTCGCCCGCGCTCCCGATGATGGCGCCCACGGAATCCAGCACCTGGGCTTTACGTACCGGATCGTCGGACTGGAGCCACCAGTGGGTGTCCAAGACCATGATCCGCACGGCGTCGCCGACATCCACGGCGACGGGTCCGGGCTCACCGGGATCGGGAGTCATCCGGACCTTTCCGGTGGAATCGACCAACTCCGCCACGAGCGCTTCCATGTTCTTCAGTCGCGCCACGCCCCGCGCACCCGCTCGGTTGCCCCAGTCGTGATTCCCCGGAACGAGGTGGGCCACCGTACCACGCCGGAGCGCCGTCGGTCCTGACGCGGCCCAGATCAAACCCTCCAGGCGTCCCGAGTCCTGGGGGAAAAGCGGATTCCGCCGGTCACGGATGCCGACCGGGTACACGTTGTCGCCGAGGTAGAATACCGCCACCGACGAATCCCGCGGAGCCAGCCCGCTCCATCGCTCCACATCGTTGCGAAGCCGATTGATCAAGGGTGAGCGTCCGCGACGGGAGGCTCCGGCGTCCCCCACCAGGAAGATGACCGCCGCAATGTCCGACGGAGAGGGGTCGGGGATGAATTCGAACGGCGCCGGAACGAAGGACGGGGTCGAACACGACATCGACGTCGCCACGAGCCCCGCGATCGCCCCGGCCCGGGCCCTCCACCCGATCACCACGGCAGCGTCACCGTTCCGAGCGTGAGCTCGACCGGCACGCCCTCGCCCTCGTCCTCCCACCGGACCCACCCGAGCGTCCCGCCGGTGATGATCCCCACCGCTCCCCCGATCACGCCACCGGCCCACTGACCACTTCCGGGGCCCCACGCCAGCCGACCGAGGAGAGCGCCCACACCGGTGCCGGCGCCGAAGCCGAGTGTTCCCCATGCCACACCCTTCCACATTCGTTTGGGCCTCTGGTAGCCGATGATGGCCGCGGTGACCGCCATCGCGGGGATCGGCACGAGCTCCCAACTGATCTCGTCGGGGGAAAACCGGTAGTTGCCCAAGCGCGCGTTCGTGACGACGACGGCGGTCGACACGTAGGCTCCCGCCAACCCGCCCAGGCCCGCCCCCATGAGGGCGGTCGTCTTCTTCTGAGCGGACACCGGGTTGGCGAAGGCCATGCCAACGATACAGGCGACGGCCACAAGGCCCCATCCGTGCCGGCCGAGAACGTGAGGGGAATTCATGGGAGAGAACATAAAATCATTGACGGGTGTACACGGGGGGACATACGCATTGAGGAGAGCCAGCGGCCACGGGCTCTCGGACGTTCGCCTTGGCGAGCGACCGTTCGACGAACGATATTGCTCTTGCCTGGATCCGTTACCCCCCAAACGCGGCCAGGTTTTCCCTCGAGGGCCCTGGCGAGTCCTCTTTCGGCGGTCGCCCCCGCGCCCGCAGGAGTCCAGGAGTCATAGTGGAGAGTCAGCGGACCCGCCGCCCCCACGGCCGTGCGTTTCTTCTCGCCACCGCTGTGCTGGCTTCGTCGTGTGTGGACGGTCGGAGCCCGGCGGATGTCGGTTCGCTGGAGGCCGTGCACCTTACCGCTGCTCCGGTCTTCGTGGGCGAGGTCCTTGCCGCTGAAGCAGCCGCGCTCGACCGTGCACGAGTGACCGCACTTCACGGATCGGACGGGTCGGTTCTGGGCACGGTGGAGAAGCCGCTCGACCCGACCGCATCGGAGTGGGTGATCGACCTCTCGTTCGAGGTGCCTGCGGATCAACCTGTTCCCGTGCGCCTTCGGGTCGAACTACTGGGCCCCGAAGCGGTGGAGTGGAGTGGTCAGACCGCCTCATTCGAGGTTCGGGGTGGTGGCGGGGCCAAGGAGATCCGGCAGGTCTCGCTCTTTCGAGGTCCGTTGGACAACCTGACGGTCACGCGCGTGGAACTCAGCGGACCTGACGTGCTCCTCACCGGTGAGACGACGAGTCTCTCGGCGAGCCTGACGGGTGGAGGCGGCGGTTCAAAGACGTTCTTCGAAAGCCTCGATGGCTCCGTGGCAACGGTGGACGGCGCCGGCCGTGTGCGGGCGATGGCCGCAGGTGTGGTTCGCGTCGTGGCCTGGGCCGGGCCGGCTTCGGATACGGTGTCGATCACGGTCCGAGACCTCGTGCTGCCCGAGGACGATCCCGCCATAGCATCGGTCGGGCCGGGGCTCGAAGAGACCGCCGGTCGGATTACGGCAAGTATGGGTGACGCGGCCGCGGCGGGTGCGATTTCCGACGCGCTCAGCCGGCTGGGTGCCGCCTTGGACATCCGGGACGGGCCCGAAGCCGTGCGCGCGTTCGAGGCCGCGCGGGCTGCATGGGCCGGGTACGGTGCAGGGACCGATCTGCGCCTACTCGACGCTCCGCAATTGGGATTGATCGAGATCACGTTGATTCACGCGGCGGATGCCATCGGCATCGCGTTCCGATGAGGAAGGCCAATATGAAGAGAGCCCTGTACTGCGCCGCTGCGGCGCTCGCCTGCGCGACGGGAGTGCCTGGTAGTCTGGCCGCCCAGTCCGTGATCGAAGGGTGTCTCGTTCCCGGGACGGGCACGATCTACCTGATCGGTGTCGAAGGTTCGCCAGGGGCGTGTGTACGGCCGTCACACATACGGGTCCAGTGGAATGCGGTGGGTCCAGCGGGGGCGGTCGGGGAAGCCGGTACCGTCGGCGCCACGGGCCCGACGGGACCGACCGGGCCCTCGGGCGCTGCAGGCGAGGCTGGTGCACAGGGTGCTACCGGTCCTGAAGGTCCCGCCGGCGCTCCCGGAGCAGTCGGGCCTCAGGGTCCAGCCGGCCCTCCGGGCACGACGGGAAGTGCCGGCCCAGCTGGTGCCGCGGGTCCGGCGGGCACGACCGGTCCCAAGGGTGATACGGGCAGCACGGGTGCTGCGGGCGCCACCGGTCCCAAGGGCGATACGGGCAGCACGGGTGCTGTCGGCGCCACCGGTCCCAAGGGTGATACGGGCAGCACGGGTGCTGCCGGCGCCACGGGCAGCGCGGGTGACACCGGTCCAAAGGGTGCGACCGGGAATTCGGGTGCGACCGGTCCGAAGGGCGACACGGGCAGCACGGGTGCCGCCGGCGACACGGGTCCCAAGGGTGATACGGGCAGCGCGGGTGACACCGGTCCAAAGGGTGACACCGGGAATTCGGGCGCGACGGGCCCCAAGGGCGACACCGGCGACACGGGTGATACCGGTCCCAAGGGCGATACCGGCGCCAAAGGCGATACCGGTCCAAAGGGCGACACGGGCGCCAAGGGCGATACCGGCGCCAAAGGCTCCACCGGGAACTCCGGCAAGGACGGGATCTCCCAATACGAGTTGGTCGAGAAAACTGGGAGCGTGAACAACGAGGCAACGACCGTCACGGCGAGTTGCCCGGGGAGCAAGGTGGCGCTCGGGGGCGGCGCGGTCATCAATTCCGGTGCTGTGTCGGTAACCGGCGCATACTTTACGACATCGTCCGGGAACGCCACGGGCTATTCCGTGAAGGTCTCTGTGGACGGGTCTGGCAGTGTCACGGTCCAGGTGACCTGCGCCGCGGCGGCCGGATCGTGATCGAGACGATGTGAGAGGCGGCCCCCCACCCCACGGGAGCGGGGCCCCTGTAGTTATAGGGTGGACCGCCGGGGACTGTCGGCGGCAGCTCGCCGCGAGCCGCGAGCCGCTCCTGAACCCACGCGAGGTTGTTCCTGGCCAACGCATCGTCGGGTCGCACCGCGAGGACCTGCTGGAACGTGACCGCCGCGAGGGCATTGAAGCCAACTTGAGCCTGCGACCAACCGAGGTTGAGGAGCGCATCGAGATCCCCGGGCACCGCGGCCAGATACGCTCGGTATGCCAACCCTGCGTCCAGGTGGCTGCCCTCATTCGTGAGCGCCAAGCCGCGCTCGTATCCGTCCGCCGGGGGCACTCCGCCCGGGGAGTCGCTCAGAAGCTCATTGGCCACGGGGTCGTCAGCGTCGTGATCGAGAATCCCTTCGGCCAGTCGGCGCACCTCGTCGGTCGCCCCGAGGAGATAGTAGAGTTGGAGAAGCAAGTGCCCAGGATCCGCGTACGTCGGGGCCAAGCCCACCGCCGTCCTGAGGTGGTCGATCGCTTCGGGGCCGCGGCCTGAGCGGACGAGGAAACGAGCGTAGAAGTGATAGCCCGGCACGTACCGGGCGTCGAGCGCCAAGGCCCGCAGAAAGTGGGCTTCCGCCGCCACCGGATCACCCAATCGATTGGTGACGATGCCCAGGTTCACGTGAACCGGAGGGTAGTTCGGGGACCGGGCGACGGACTCCCCGAAAAGTCGCGCCGCCTCCGGGTATTCGCCCTCCGCCATCCGAGCGAGCCCGTAGTTCATCCACGCACGACCGTTGCCGGGGCTCTTCTCGACGACATCCGCCCACAGTGTCTCCTCGGTTCGCCAGTCGCGGTTACGAACAGACGTTCCGATGGCGTGCGCGGCCAAGAGCGTCGCCACGGCGGCAGTCCATCGCCAGGAAACGCTCGACGCCCGTCCTGAGGACTCGGCCCCGGGGGCGGCTCGCGCCCGCCGCGCACCCCACACCACCGCCCATACCGAGGCGAGCGTCAGACCAACGAAGGGGAGGTAGAGGCGATGCTCGTTCACGACCTCCGCCAGCGGAAAGACACTGGAGGACGGGAGGAGGCCCACGAAGAACCACATGAGCCCGAAGGCGATGGGTCGCGTGGCCGCTCGTCGCGAGCCAGCGATCGCACCCATCACGCCGAGAGCGGCCGCGCCCCATCCGACCACGACCCGCGTATCGGTCCATGCCTGGACGACGGTCCAGTCGGTGTCGGCCGTGAGACCCACCGGAGCGACGAACAGTCGAGCGTAGTGGAGCCACGCCCATCCCTGGGTTCGCAGGTATCCGATTCGGTCGACCCCGCCGTAGTCCTGGCCTGCGGAGTTCATGGCCTCCACGAGAACGAACGCCGCCGTCCCGGCCACAAAGACGGGTGCCGCACGCAGGAGCGCGCGCCAGATGCGATCTCCCCGTTCGGGTCGGGCGATGTCCGCCAGCGACAGCTTTTCCTCGAAGAGCCAGATCCAGAGAAGGAACAGGGGCGCGAACATCACAGCGGGCGGCTTGGCGAGCGCCCCAGCCAACATCGGGATGAGGTAGAGCCATCCGTGCCGGCTCCACGGCAGATACAGGTAGGTTACGAACGACCCCAGGATGCCCAGCGTGGAGAGGATATCCGACCGGGCGGAGAGGTAATTCACGGTCTCCGTGTTCGCCGTATGTACCGAGAAGATCGTAGCCGCCAGAAGCGCCGGCCAACGTGCATCCAGGTCCAGTCCGGCCCGCTGGAACGTGCGGAACGCAAGCAGCCCGACCCCCGCGGCCACCAGGAGATGAAGGAGGAACTGGGTGGCGTGGAACACCACGGGGTCGAGTCCGCCCGCGACCGCGTAGTCCACGGCGAGCGACGTGGAGAGAAGGGGCCGGTATGTCTGATGGTCAGTCAGCGTGCTGAACGTTGCGGCGTCGGTGAAGAACCGGGGCACGTTCCCGAGGTCCCGGATGGCGAGATTGTCCTCGATGACGTGCGCGTCGTCGAAGTGGAACGCATTGCGGAAGTGGTTGGCGTAGGCACCCAGCGTCAGCGCGACCGCCGTACCGATGCCGAGCGCGAAGCCCCGGGATGCGCCCCCCCACGTCGCACCGCTCATCCGTCGTCGGCTTGGCGGCGCCGGATGGCGGCAAGCTGCTCGGCGAGCAGGCCCAGCGCGAACAGAACCACCCCGGTCACGATGGCGAGCATCGAACCCACGCTCACACCGCGTCCCACCAGAACAATGGGGATGCCCCACGCGAAGCCTGCGCCCCAGGCGAGCAGCGCGAGCGGGAGGAAGATCCGCATCGGGCTGAACAGGGTGACGATGTTGAGGATCTCGATGACCGTGTCGAGCGCGGTTCGTGCGGACACGGTGCTCCGACCGCCCTGCCGCGGGCGGACCGCGACGGGATGTTCGATGACCCGGTGCCGCCGGTGGAGGAAGATCAGCGTCATGACATCGCTGAACGCCATCGTGTCGGGGCAGAGCCCGAGATACCGCTGGGCCAGCGGGGTCCGGTAGAGCTTCAGGCCTGAGTTCAGGTCGCGTACCGAGTTGGGCATCAGAACTCGCGTGAGCGCCCGGATGACCCACTTCCCGACGCTTCGATAGGTGGACGACGTGCCGCGGCCACGGTCTCCGACCAGCAGGTCGGCGTCCGCCTCGACGGCCACGGCGAGGAGGTCCGGCAACCCCTCAGGATCGTGCTGCCCGTCGGCGTCGAACGTAACGGCCCATGGTCCCTCGACGGCGGCGAGCCCCGATTTCAGAGCCCCGCCGTACCCGCGGGGGAGCTTGTGACGGATCACGTGGGCTCCACCCTTCTCCGCCACCTTCGCCGTTTCGTCGGAGGACCCGTCGTCGACGACCACGACCACCCAGTCACGCGGCCCACAGACCTCGGACAGAGCTCGCAGCGTCTCGGGGAGCGCTTCGGCCTCGTCGAGGGCTGGTACCACGATCGTGAGGGCGGGCCGTGCCGACGTGCCGGACCGTGCCAATCGAACCGCCTGCCGTGGGAGGGGAGCTACCGAGATGAACGACGATGGGTCAATGACTACGGGGGGAGCCGCGGACCCGCAACGCCCTCGCGGCCGCCGGAACCCAAACCTACCTTCGCCGGGTTCCCGCCTTCGATCCGGAGCCTCCATGCGTGCCCGCCACACTCCGCTGCTCGGTCCCTTCATGGTCGCCCTCTTGGCAACCACCGCCCCCCTCTCCGCCCAGACGTACGACCTCGTCCTCCGGGGCGGGCGCGTCGTCGATCCGGAATCGGGCCTCGACGCCGTTCGCAACGTGGGCATCCGCGACGGGCGGGTAGCAGCGGTTGCGACGGAAGCGCTCGCAGGCCGTGAAGTCGTCGACGTCACCGGACTCGTGGTCGCGCCCGGCTTCATCGACCTGCACGCCCACGGCCAGGACGCCTTCAGTCGGGATCTGCAGGTCCGTGACGGCGTGACCACCGCCCTCGAACTCGAGGGCGGTGTGTGGCCGGTCGCGGACTGGTACGGTCAGCGGGAGGGCCAGTGGCGGATCAACTTCGGCGCGACCGTCTCCCACGGGGCCGTGCGATACCTGGCCATGGGAGAGGACGCGAACGCGCAGCGGTACGAGCGTGCCAGCCGTGAGCAGATCGAGCACATGCAGTCGCTCGTGACCGAGGGCCTCCGGCAGGGTGCCATCGGCGTGGGCTTCGGCATCCAGTACGTCCCCGGCGCCAGCCGTGAGGAGATCTACCGTCTCTTCAAGACCGTAGCGGCGGAGGGCGTCGCGGCATACGTGCATGTGCGGTACGCCGGGGTGGTGGAGCCGGAGAGCGGGGTTGTGGCCATCCAGGAGTTGATCGCGAACGCGGGCGCGACCGGCGCTTCCGTCCACATCGTCCACATCGGATCGAGCGGCCTGTCCGCCATCCCCCTGGCTCTGGAGATGATCGATGGAGCCCAGGCGAGCGGTCTCGACGTGACGACCGAGGTCTACCCGTACGCGGCGGCCTCGACCGACATCGCGTCCGCCATCTTCGATCCCGGCTGGCGTGAGCGCCTCGACGCGGACTACGGGGATATCGAGTGGGTGGCCACGGGTGAGCGGCTCGACTCGATCGGCTTCTACGAGCGCCGGGCGGAGGGCGGGCCAATCGTGGCACACATCATTCCAGAGGACGGCGTCGCGTACGCGGTGGCGCACCCCGGCGTGATCATCGCGTCCGACGGCGTTCCCTTCGTCAACGGCCGGGCGCACCCACGAGGGGCGGGGAGCTTCGCCCGCGTGCTGGGTCGATATGTGCGGGAGGAGGGGCGCCTGAGCCTCGCCGAAGCCGTCGAGAAGATGACGCTCCTTCCGGCCCGGCGGCTGGAAACCGTGATCCCGGAGATGCGCCGCAAAGGACGGATCAGCGTCGGGGCGGACGCCGACCTGACGATCTTCGACCCGGCCACCGTCCGGGACCGTGCCTCATTCGCCGAGCCCGCCGTGTCATCGGACGGAATCCCGCACGTTCTGGTCGGAGGCGTGTTCGTGGTGCGTGACGGCACGATCGTAGACGACGCCCTGCCTGGGCAGGCCATCCGGCAGCGCCCGATCAGCTGACACGGCCCCTTCCGAGCGAGGCACGGCGCCCGGGTCGCGGTGGGAGCCCGGCTGGCCGGATCCTCGAAAGTCCGTCATCATTCCGCCGGAGGGGGCGGAGGTCGCCCCCCGGTCTGAAGAACTACGATACGAGGGATTCGAACGGGATGAGACGTCTTGCCGGGGTCTTGAGGGGTCTGGGATGCATGGGGGTGGCGGTGGGTCTCGGGACCGTGCCCACGGTCGTCGGCGCGCAGGAGCTGACCGACAGCGCGGAGATCGAGCGGCTGAGCGAGGGGCTACCGCTCGCGCCGGCTCACCGGCTGGCGTACACCGCGACGGACGGGTCGTGGATGAGCGTGGATGTCAGCCCCGACGGCCGCACGATCCTCTTCGACCATCTCGGCGATCTCTTCGAGGTGCCGATCTCGGGCGGTGAGGCCCGCCGCCTGACCCGTGGGATGGGCTTCGACGCGCAACCGCGCTACAGCCCGGACGGCTCCGAGGTCGTCTTCACCTCCGACCGGAGCGGCGGCGAGAACCTCTGGGTCATCTCGCGGGATCTGGCGGACACCACCCAGATGACGAAAGGCGACCACGATTCATACGTCAGCCCGGAGTGGACGCCGGACGGCCAGTACGTGGTCGCGACCAAGGGTAGCAAGCTCCACATGTGGCACCGCGATGGCGGCAGCGGGGTGCAGCTCATCGACGAGCCGGGCAACTTACGCACGATCGGCGCCGCGTTCGGCGACGACGATCGGTACATCTGGTTCGCGGGCCGGGCGGCGCAGGGCAGCCTGTACAACAACGGTCTGGACCTGTATCAGCTTGCCGTGTACGACCGGGACACGGGCGAGATTTCCGGGCGTTCCAACCGCTACGGCGGTGCCTTCCGTCCGACGCTGTCGCCCGACGGGCGTTGGGTCGTGTACGCCACCCGCCACATCGCGGATACGGGGCTGCGCATCCGCGACCTCGCGACCAATGAGGAGCGGTGGTTGGCCTGGCCCGTCCAGCGCGACGATCAGGAGTCGTCGTCCCAGCGCGACGTCTATATGGGGATGAGCTTCACGCCGGATTCCCGCGAGGTCGTGGTCTCCTACGGGGGCGGCCTCTGGCGCGTTCCCGTGGATGGGTCGGCTCCCACTGCGGTTCCCTTCCGGGTGCAGGTGGACCTCCCGATAGGGCCCGTGGTCGATTTCGAGTACGCCGTCTCGGATGCGCCGACGTTCACGGTCAAACAGATTCGCGACGCCGTGCCTTCTCCAGACGGACAGCGGCTGGCCTTCACGGCCCTGTCGGAGTTGTACGTGGTGGACTGGCCGAACGGGGGCCTTCGTCGGGTGGCCGCCGACCAGGACGCCGTCCAACAGCACCCGACGTGGTCGCCGGACGGCCAGTGGCTGGCCTACACCACGTACGAAGCCGACGGCGGGCACGCCTACCGCGTCCGGACCGACGGCCGGGGTCAGCCGGAGCGACTCACCCGCGAAGCCTCGCTCTACCTGGAGCCCAGGTGGTCGCCGGACGGCCAGCGGATTCTCCTCCAGCGGTCTTCCCCACGTGTGTACGACGCGGCCCTCCAGCGTGGGATCCTCGGCGAGCCCGCCGATCTCGTCTGGGTGCCAGCGGCAGGTGGCGAGGCCACGGTCATCACGCCGGTCGGCAACCTCGGCAGCTTCCACTTCACGAACGACGCGGAGCGGATCTGGGCGTACTCGTCCGCGGATGGGCTCGTGTCGATGCGGTGGGACGGGACCGATCGAAAAGGTCACGTGAAGGTTCGGGGTCCCACATCGGCGGGGGGAAGCCAGGGCCAACTGGCCGGCGCCATCTGGATGGCGCCGACCGGGAATCTCGCGCTCGCCCAGGTGGTGAACGATCTGTACGTGGTCACGGTCCCCTACGTGGGTGGCGAGACACCGACCATCAACGTCGCCCGACCGGAGAACGCCGACTTCCCGGCCCGTAAGGTGACGCGGATCGGCGGCCAGTTCCCCGCGTGGGGCGGTGACGGTCGCACCGTGCACTGGTCGGTGGGCAACGCGCACTTCGCGTACGACATCGACGCCGCGGAAGCGTTCGAAGACAGCGTGGCCGCGGCGGAGCGAGCCGAGGACGACGATCCCGAAGCGGATGACGAGGAGGCGGAGGATCCGGACGAGGACGAAGCCGACGACGAGGAGGACGACGACGCCCGCTACGAGCCGGTAGAGGAACGGATCGCCATCACCGCGCAGCGAGACGTGCCGGACGGCGTGGTCGTGCTGACCGGTGCGCGGGTCGTGACGATGCGCGGGGAGGACGTCATCGAGCGCGGCGACGTGGTCGTGCAAGGCAACCGGATCCAGGCCGTGGGACCGACGGGAAGTGTGACGGTTCCCGCCGGCGCCCGACGCATCGACGTGTCCGGTCGGACCATCCTGCCGGGATACGTGGACACCCATGCCCACTTGCGGGCGGCGTACGGCTTCCACCGTGCTCAGCCATGGTCGTATGCGGCCAACCTCGCCTACGGCGTGACGACCGCGCGCGACCCGCAGACCGGCACGACGGACGTCCTGACGTACGAGGACATGGTCCGCGCCGGCCGCACGCTCGGCCCGCGTATCTACTCCACGGGGCCCGGCGTCTTCAGCAGCGAGAACGTGCAGAGCCTCGAACACGCCCGCGACGTCCTGCGGCGGTACGCGGAGTACTACGACACCAGGACGATCAAGATGTACGGCGCCGGCAACCGCGAGCAGCGGCAGTGGATCATCGAGGCCGCGCGCGAACTCGGGTTGATGCCGACCACGGAAGGATCTCTGGATCTCGAAGAGAATCTGACCATGGCCCAGGACGGGTACGCCGGCACCGAACACAACCTCCCGGGGATGCCCCTGTACGACGACGTGGTGCGGCTCGTGGCCGCGTCCCGGATGGCCACCACACCGACGATGTTGGTGACCTACGGCGGTCCCTGGGCCGAGAACTACTTCTACGCCACGGAAGACGTCTTCGAGGACGAGAAGCTCCGGTACTTCACGCCGTTCGAGGACGTACAGCAGCGGACGCTGCGCAGGCCTGGCCCGACGGGTGCGGGAAACAACGGGTGGTTCCACGAGAGCCAGTATCCGTTCCCGCTCATCGCGGACTTCGTCGATCGCGTGGTCGAGGCCGGCGGCCGAGGCGGCATCGGAAGCCATGGGCAGCTTCAGGGGCTCGGCTTCCACTGGGAGCTGTGGGCCATGGGGATGGGTCCGGACATGACGCCGCACGAAGCCCTCCGCATTGCCACGATCGTGGGAGCGGAGTCGCTCGGGCTGGATGAGGAGTTGGGCTCCATCGAAGCGGGTAAGCTGGCCGACCTCGTTGTCCTGGACGGCAACCCGCTGACCGACCTCCGGCGGAGTCGGGACATCCAGTGGGTCATGATGAACGGGCGTCTGTACGACGCGGCCACGCTGGCAGAGCGGTATCCCCGTGAAACGCCGCCTCCGGCCTTCTACTGGCAGCGCGAGTTGGCGGTGCCAGCGCCTGCCGCCGGAATTCGGTAGAAGTGAAGTCGCTCGGAGGGGAGGCGATCGGGCCGAGGACGGTTCTCGGGCCAGCGAAGCGAAGCGGCCGGCCGCGGGGCGCAGGGGCGGTCGCGTCCGGATCGATGGTCGCGTCGGGATCGGGGGTTGCGTCCGGGGTGGGCGTAGCCGCCGGGATCGGGGTCGCCGCCGTCTTGGTGTGCAGCCTTCTACTCGCAGTCGCCCCTCTGTCCGCGCAGTCCGACGTGGCCTTCCCTCCGCAGGTCTACGCCGGACGGCGGGCGCAACTCATGGAGACGCTGCGCGCGCCGGTCGTGGTACCGGGCGAGTACATGATCCGTCACGGCGGCGAGAAGAAGCAGGAGGCCAACTTCTTCTACCTGACCGGCGTCGAGTCGCCGTACGCCCTGCTGCTGATGGTTCCGTCCGAGAGCGGGGGCCATGAGGAGATCCTGTTCCTCCCTGATCACCGTCAGTTCGCGGGCGCACAGTACTCGTTCCAGGACGAACGGCTCCTCGGGGCGGCGTGGAACCGTCTCATCCGTCGCGTGGAGCCGGGAGCCGAGGCCGAGGCGGCCACCGGGATCGACGAGACGGCCGCACTCGCGACGTTCAGCGACCGGTTGCGTGAGGCCGTCAGGGGCTTGCCCACGCTCTACTTCGTCGGCAGCGACGATCCGCTGTACGCCCCTCCGGGGTTGGAGGCCCCCCGCTCCGTTCGGGCGCAACTGAAAGCGTCGATCGACGCCTCATTGCCGGCGACCCGGGTGGCCGACGGAACGCCTGCGGTCGAGCGCATGCGGGTCGTGAAGGACCGCTGGGAGATCGACGCCCTGCGTCGGGCGGCGGACATCAGCGCCGCGGGACTCGTGGAGGCTATGCGCCGCATCCGCCCGGGCATGAACGACCTGGAGGTCGCAGGCATCATGGAGTGGACGTGGAAGCGGGAAGGATCGCCTCGGGCGGCGTTCGCTCCGATCGTCGCGTCCGGGCCGGACGCCGTATCGCTCTTCACCATCCGATCGGAGAACTACAACTCGGTCGACCGTGTCATCGAGCAAGACGATCTGGTCTTCATCGACTACGGCGCCGCCGAGTGGGCGATGTACGGCTCCGACATCTGTCGCACCTTTCCCGCATCCGGACGCTTCACGGACGACCAACGCCGGCTGTACTCGATCGTGCTCGAGGCCCAGGACTCCGCCATCGCCCAGGTGCGACCGGGCAACCATATCCTGGACGTCATCCGGGCCGCGGCGCGGGTCTACCAGCGCCACGGCCTGGAGGCCAACGAGAACATCGACGTGATGGGACCCGAACGAGTGTGGGGGCTGATGCCGTCGCCGACGCACTACCTGACCGAGGGGAAGGGACTCACCGCCTACACTGCGGTCAGCGGTCTCGGAGTGCGCGACATCGGCCACCACGTCGGGCTGGAGGCCACGGACGGGCGCGACTACTCGGGGCCGCTGGAAGCGGGCATGGTGTTCACTGTGGAGCCCAAGCTGTACGCGCCCGAACTGAACATCGCCATCATGATCGAGGACGTGATCCTGGTCACCGACGACGGTCACGAGAATCTGTCCGCAGGGGCTCCCAAGACGATCGCGGAGATCGAGGCGATCATGGCGGGCCGGTAGCGACCACACGGTCGCGGTTCAAACCGACCGGCGCCGAACGACGTCCAACCGAGAGAACGGTCGTAGCACTCGCCTCCTGCTCGGACGCTCCATGGACCCCCTCGGTACGATTCGCGCGAGCGCGCGCGCCCTGATCCGCCGCCCTGCCTATACGCTCCTCACCACCGCCACGCTCGCGGTCGGGATCGGTGGGACGACCGCGATGTACACGCTCATCGACGGCGTGCTCGTCGACTCGATTCCGTATGATGAGCCGGACCGGCTCGTCACCCTCGACGTCACGTCTGTGTCCTCGGGCTTCGGCATCTCGCTGTCGATCCCGCACTACATGGACTGGGCGGAGCGGAACCGCGTGTTTGACGAGATCGGCGCGTCGGCCGGGACGTCGTTCGTGATGGAAACGGCCGAGGGGGCGCGCCAGATCGACGCGCGCATGGTGCTAGGTGACTTCTTCTCGGTGCTGGGTCTGGGCACGGTAGCGGGCCGAACCCTGACCGCCGAGGAGACGGAGGCCGACGCCGTCCCCCAGGCCGTGCTGAGCCACGCGTTCTGGCAGCAGGTGCTCGGCGGGGAGCCGGGCGTCGTCGGAAGTGCCGTCGTACTCGATGGGATTCCCCATGCGGTGGTGGGCGTCCTCGCACCGGGCCTGGGCTACCCCCGGCCGGACGTCGACCTGTACACACCCATGGGCGCGCAATCCGCCCGCCTTCCGTGGACCGCGCGGGGAAGCTCATTCGGCACCCGCGCGTTGGCTCGGCTGTCCGACGCGGCCACGGTGGCGAGCGCACAACAGGATATGAACCGTGTGACCGCGGAGGTGGATGCGCAGAACGGGCAGGATCAGGTGACCGCGTCGGTGCGGACGATCCAGGACCTCCTGCTCGGGGATGTGCGGCAAGGGCTCTGGGTGCTGATGGGTGCGGTGGTCCTGGTGCTCCTGATCGCGGGCGCCAACGTGGCCAACCTGGCCCTCGCCCGTGGAGAAGGGCGGGCGGCCGAACTCGCGGTCCGGCGCGCGTTGGGCGCGGACGCCGGAGACACGGTCCGTCTTCTCCTGGCCGAGAGCCTGTGGCTGGCGGTCGTGGGCGGGGGTGCGGGCATCGCGCTCGCCTATCTCGCGGTCGGCTCCGTGCCGTCGTTCTTGCCCGTCGAGATCCCTTCGCTCGTCAGCGGCGGGATCGGCATCGACGGTCGGGTGCTCGCCTTCGCCCTGGCCGTCAGCCTCGGTGCGGGGCTGGTGTTCGGACTGGTCCCCTCGCTCCAGGCGTGGCGGGGGGTCGGGGGGCTGCGCGACGGCACGCGCGGGACGGGCAGCCGCACGAGCACCCGCTTCCGCAACGTCCTCGTTTCGGCCCAGGTGGCGCTGTCCGTCGTGCTTCTCGTGGGCTCCGGACTGTTGCTGCGCAGCCTCGGGGCGCTGTCATCGGTGGATAAGGGCTTCGATTCCGAAAGCGTCCTGACCGCCTGGATGGCGCCACCCAGAGGCACGTTCGACGAAGCAGGGGCGTGGGTCGCGTTCTACGACCAGGTGCTGGCCCGGGTCGAAGCGTCTCCGGATGTCCAGGTCGCGGCCGCGACGCTGCTCGTGCCGCTGTCGGGCAACTCCTGGGAGCGCCGTGTCCGCTCGGAGGCCGGCCCGGAAGATCCGCAGGAGCGGCCTTCCTTCCTGTTCAACCTGGTCACGGAGGACTACTTCGACGCCTTGGGTATTCCGCTGGTCCGAGGTCGCACGTTCGAGACCGGCGACACGGAGGGTGCCCCGTTCGTCACGGTCATCGACGAGACGATGGCGGACCGCTTCTGGCCGGGTGAAGACCCAGTGGGGCGTCAGGTGAGCTGGGGAGGGGACGCGGACGGGAACCCCGAGTGGCGCACGGTCGTCGGCGTCGTCGCCAACACGCGGCACTACGACCTCGCGAATGCGTCCCGTATCCAGGCGTACGTGCCCATGCGCCAAGCCGGTCGGGACTGGGGGGTGGGCCTCCGCGTCCTGGCCAAGGTGCGGGGCGACGCCGCTCCCGTGACGCGTCTGGTGCGTGAAACCGTCGCGGAGTTGCAGCCCAGCATTCCGGTGGCCGAGGTCCGCATGCTGGACGACTACGTGGCCGACGAGTTGGGAGCGAACCGCGCCATGGGTGTGGTGACCACCGCGTTCGGGATCGTGGCGGCCCTCCTGGCCTGCCTCGGGATCTTCGGCGTGCTCTCGCTCGCGGTGGCTCGACGGGCGCGAGAGATCGGTGTTCGGATTGCCGTGGGCGCCACTCCGCGAGGTGTGGTGGCACTCGTCGCGAGACAGGGCCTCACGATGGCGGCCATCGGCGGCGTGGTCGGCCTCGTGGTGGCCGCGTTGGCCGGCCGCGTGCTGGAAGCGTTCCTCTACGAGGTCCGGACCGTGGATCCGCTCGTGTACGGGGCGTCGCTCGCGTTGCTGATGACCGCGGCGGTCGCCGCGGTCGCCGTGCCCGCGGTCCGGGCCGCGAAAACGCCGCCGAGCGCGGTACTCCGCCAGGAGTGAAGCCTGCGGGCCCTGCGGCGGCGGCTTCGCTGGCGCGGGGCCGGGGCCATCGGTAGACCGAGGGCCGATCACGACCCTGCCGCTACCCCCACACCGATTCGAACAGCCGGGCAAAGTTCGCGCCCAGGACCTTCTCGATGACCCGGTCAGAGTGCCCTCGCAAGGAGAGCGCGTCGGCCAGCGTGTCGAGGCGGCGCGGATGGTTCAACTCGGGAACATACGGGATGGTGTCTTCCCGCGGCGCTGCGATACCCATGGCCTGACGACGGGCCGACACCACTTCGAACTGCGCGTGGAACCCCTCGTCGACGGCCAGCGCCCGCACTCCCTGGTCGCTCCCGATTCCGACGTGGTCCGCGCCACAGACGTCGAGCGCATGCTCGATGTGCCGAACCACGTCTTCGGTCGTCGGGGCCCCGGCCGGGTTGAGGAACGGCATGAGGTAGATGCCTATGACGCCCCCACGGTCGGCCAGCGTGCGCAAGGTCGCATCGTCCTTGTTGCGCGGATGGTCGAACAGGGCGTTGCACCCCGAGTGCGTCACCGCCACGGGGCCCGGGGCCACCCGGATCCCCTCGGCGGTGGTCCGCCGGCCGCAGTGCGAAAGATCGACGAGGATCCCGAGTTCGCCCATTCGCTCGATGGCCGCCACGCCCAGCCGCGACAGCCCCGCGTTGGCGGGCTCCAGACAGCCATCTCCCAGGCGATTCCGGTCGTTGTACGTGAGTTGCACGATCCTCAGGCCGAGCCCGTGGAACAGGTCGAGCCGCTCCAGGCGACCCTCCAGTGGGACGGCGTCCTGAAACCCATAGATGATCCCCAGCAACCCGTCGCGCTTGGCTCGCAGCAGGTCCGGGTGGGTCCGGACCCGGCACAGGAAGTCCGGGTGGGCGTCGATCTCCCGCTCCCAGGCAGCCATCCGCGCCACGCTCCCGTCGAAGGGGTCCGGGGCGGTCGCGCCGACCACCCCCGCCGTCAGATTCACGGCGGTCACACCCGACGCCCGGACGTCCGCGAGCGCTTCAGCGGAGAGGGGTAGCCCTTCCTGCGGGATGTTGAATTGGATGGGGCTCGCGAGGGCGTCGATGACCATGGCCCGGTCGTATCCCGGCCACCGGCGCACCGTCGCCGCACCCGGGATCGCCACCCACCGTTCGGCGGCGTCCGCCGGATCAGAGAGGCCCACCGCGACGAGGGCGCCCCCGGTCGCGAGGAAGGTCCGGCGGTCGATACCTTCGCATCCTTCGGACGGGTCGGATGTCCCGAATGTCCGCTCCTCCATCACCGTTGCCTCGAAAACGTGGGAAAGATCGTCTCGACCGCGCGCTGCCGCGTTCGGATCCGAAGGTCCGCGGTGGCTGGCGGGTGGTCGCCGACCCCCACCGAGTTGAAGGCACCGAGGACCGCCACCTGCTTCTCGGGGTCGAAGATCATGAAGGAGTAGTAAGCCCGCTGCGTGCCCGTGTGACCCACCAACCGGCCGCCGGGGCTGTCGTACAGGAAGAACGAGAGTCCCATCGCCCCCGGGCCCAGTTCGCTGTCGCCGATCGGGACCACCTCCCGCCACATCTCCTCGAGACTCGCACGGCGCAGGACATCGTCCCGCCCGCCCGACTCCGGCGTGCCCCCGAGCAGGAAGGCGAGGTAGCGGGCCATGTCGCCGAGGGGAGCATTGAGACCCCCGTTGCTGACCGTGATACCGGTGTTGAAGTCACGGCCGCCCGGTTGCGGACCGTCCGCGCCGATCCAGTAGTGGTTCGATCGGTGCCGGAGGAGGTGCCACGGCGTGGCGTCGAAGTATGCGCGGCGCATCCCCAAGGGTCGGAAGATGTTCTTGTCGACGTAGGCCTCGAAGACATCGCCTGAAACCGACTCGACAATGCGCCCCAGGAAGATCACGCCGGGATTCGAGTAGCTGAAGCGGCTGCCGGGCGGGAAGTGGAGGCGCGTGTACGGCATCATGCTCACGAGTTGGCTCCACTCCGTGGGTTCATGGGGATGCCACTCCTGGTCTCCCCCCCACGGCCAGGTACCCCCGCGAAAACCGGCGGAGTGGCTGAGGAGATGGCGGATGGTGACATCCTCCATGGCTCCATAGGGCGTGTGGACCTGCCGCAGTTCGGGCACGTAGCGTACCGCCGGATCGTCCAGGCGCAGCAGACCGCGATCACGGAGTTGGAGGATGGCGATGGCCGTGAACGTCTTCGTTATGGACGCCCAGTGATAGATCGTCGCAGCGTCCACCGGGGTTTCGACCCCGGCTCCGATGGCGAGTTCAGCGTGCCCGAACGCTTCGATGCGTTCGAGCCCGGCCGGGGTCACCAGCCCGAGGCTCGCCCCGACCATGCCCTCTCGCTCGAGGGAGGCGCGCCAGGTGCGTGCGACCTCCGTGAAAGCGTCATCCGCGCCGGCAGGTAGCTGCGCGCGCCCGTCGGTGGGCAGGGCTGAGAGGACGAAGACCGTGGCGGCGGTAGCCAGCAGAGGGCGGCGGTTCCTGGGCATGGTCGGACTCTCGCGGGCGCGGACGCGCAATCGGTGGGAACCGGCGGAGACGACCCAACTGGCCATATGCACGGAGCCCCACGGGACCCCGGGAATGTGGGATGTGTCGTTCCACGTGCGAAAGGCGGAACGAAAAGGTCGCCTGGCACACAGCGGTGCCGGCTATCGTGGCTATCGTGGGTCGAGGACCAGCGAGACGGCGTCAGGCCTGGGGGCACCCGTGAGCGTCAAGCCGTAGAACCGCTCCACGATTCTCTCCGCCTGCCCCACCACCACGACCGAATAGCGATTGCACACCTCGGCCTCCACGAAGTGCGGCGCCGCAAAGAAACCTCGCCCGGTGCTTCCGAGGATCTGGAGGAGTGCCACCTCCTCCACCTCGCCCGCGATGGCCGGCACGAGCCCCTCCTGGGCGAACCACGTATCGAGGGCGCGGCGCAGCGGACTGTTTTCGGTGTGCAGGAGGAACGGCGCGCCGTGAAGGGAGCCCGGGAAGGGGCCCTCCAGGGTCTCCGCTAATTCGGCTGTCCCGAAAATCGAGACACCGGTCTCGATCAGGAGGTGGTCGTCGACCCGCACTGGAGACGACGGACCCGTGGGAGAGTCGCTGAGGACGAGATCGACCGAGCGAGCCGCGAGGGCCGCAATAAGGCGCTCTCGCTTGTCCATGCGGAAGGTCAGACGCACCTGCTCCGCCGGAATCCTCAGGGCCGGGCCGAGGAGGCGATAGGCGCTCAAGAGCGGGAGCGAATCGACAATTCCCACCGCGAAGCGCTGAGGGACTCCATCCGACCGCGTTCGGACGGCTTCCTCCATTGCGTCGCCGAGCAGGAAGATCTCCGCCGCGTACCTCTGAACCACCCGACCCGCTTCGGTGAGTTCGAGACGGCCCCCCGACCGTGCGAAGAGCGAGGTTCCCAGCGACCGCTCGAGTTTCGCGACCTGAGTGCTGATGGTCGGCTGAGTCAGCCCGAGCACGTCCGCCGCCGCCGTGATCGAGCCCTCGCGCGCCACGACCCAGAAGTAGTGGAGATGCTGGTAACTGAACGTCCGCACCCGACTACGGTCTCACGTACTTGTCACCACGGACCACCTGAACCTCACTGACCCACGCGATGACGGAGAAGTGCTCGAAGTACAACCCGGCGATTCCTGAGAGGATTCGCTCAGCGGTCGAACTGTCGACGACGGCCTCGATACGCAGTCCCTCACCCGGCACATCCCCCGTTCGGATCCCGCGCGACCCCTTTCCGGAGCTGGGGGTCACCGTGTACCCGGTGGCTCCCCACTCCAACAGTTGTCGAGTAAGGCGCTCCCGCAACACCGTCTCCCCGACGATGGTCACGAGACGGAGACGAGTCAGAACAGCGGGTTCCATCGGGCGATCCTCCGGGTCGTTTCTCACCTGACGAGCCAACTCGCGAACTGATAGTACAGGGGAATGCCCACGATGATGTTGAAAGGGAACGTGATGGCCAATGACGCGGTCAACGACAGGGTCGGGTTGGCGTCGGGAAGCGTGAGTCGCACGGCCGGTGGCGCCGCAATGTACGAGGCGCTCGCGGACATCGCAGCCAGCACGGTCGTGCCTCCGACACCCAGACCGGCGACGGCGCCCGCGGCCGCCCCCAGCAGTCCGTGGATCACCGCCATCGCAATCCCGAAGGCGACGAGAAACGCACCGGTCTGACGGAGATCATTCAAGCGCTCTCCGGCCACCACGCCCATCTCCAGGAGAAAGAGCACCAGCGCGCCCTTGAAGATCGCACCGTCGTAGAACGGAGCGACCTGAGCCCACGCCTCCGGCGCCGAGACGTACCCCACGGCCATCCCGCCGACCAGAAGGACGAGTGTCCGACCGGTCAGCACCTCGTGCATCACCTCGCGCGTGTTTCTGGAGCCCCCCATCTTCAGGGCCCCAATCGTCAGCGCGATGGCGATGCCGGGCGTCTCGAGAAGCGCGAGAAGGGTTGGCATGTATCCTTCGGCCGGAGTGTCCATCCCCGCAGCGAACGACATGGCCGCAATGAAGGTTACGGCGGACACCGAACCGTAATGGGCCGCGATGCCCGCTGAGTCCGAGACGCCGAGCCCGCCCACACGACGGAGGACCGCGTAGCTGGTCAGCGGCCGAATGCAACCAAGCGCCAAGGTGATGACCGCGGGGAGCACGATCACCCCCCACGACGCTTTGGCCAACTCCACTCCGCCCTTGAGCCCGAGGGCGAAGAGGAGGTAGATCCCCAGGCCCGCGTACACGTCGCGCGGAAGAGAGAACTCGCTCCGAACCAGCCTCGCGATTACGCCGAGAACGAACGCCAGCGTGATCGGCGAGAGCAGGTTGACCTCGAGGATCGCCCCCAACGTCAGCCCCGATCCAGGAGATCGACGGTCCCGGTCTTCAGGTCATACACGGCACCAACGACGATCAGACGGCCGGATGCGACCGCCTCGCGAATCACGGGCGAAGACGTCGAGATCACCCGCGCCTGCGCGCGCACATTGTCGCGAACCGCGTGACCGATGTCCGAGCCCGCGTCGGTGATGTGCGGCGTGATGTGTGAATACAGGGCCGAAATCTGACCGGGCACAGGTCCCCCCTTCATGGCGGCCGACACCGCTCCGCACGAGGAGTGGCCGAGGACCATCAGCACCATCGAGCCCAGCACGCCCACCGAGTACTCCAGACTCGCGACCTCTTCGGTGCCCGCAACATTGCCCGCGACGCGGACCGTGAAGACGTCGCCGAAGCCCTGATCGAAGAGTAGCTCCGGCGGCACGCGCGAGTCGGCGCACGAGAGGATCGCGGCGAACGGCGACTGCCCGTCCGCCAAGTCAGCGACGCGCGCGAGGTCGCGCCGCATCCCAACGGGCTGTCCGCCCGCGAATCGGCGATTCCCCTCAACGAGCCTCTGAAGCGCCTCGTCCGTGCTCTGCGGACGGGGACCGAGCGGAGTCGTGGGCTCGGCAAGGGCGTGTGCGGGGAGCGCAGCCACGGCGGCACCGGCGGTCACGGCGGCGGACGTCCGGAGGAAGTTGCGCCGGTCTACGGAAGAGGGGCGACTCATGGCACTCTCACCTTTCGGTTGGTGGTCAGATCGTTCCGCGGGACGCGGGAACAGGACCAAATTCTGACACACACTCGAGCTATTGAGAATACCTAATAACAAATACTCTATATTGTTTTTTTCAATGCATGTAGACGTCGAATCGTCGTGTTCGAAATGGGTGTGGAGGCCGACCGGGGTCTACGTCTCGTACGGATCCCGTCGCATCCGCCGGTAGGCGTAGACGCCCACGCCGAGCGCCAGGAAGGCGCCCAGGACTACCCCGAGGAGGATCGCGGCCTTGAGCGCGATCATGCCGACGCCGAGCAGCCATCCGGCGAGGGGGGCGAGCAGAATTTTCAGCGCCTCGAGGATGACGAAACCGAGCAGGCCGGTGACAGTGAGGGACGCGGCAAACTTCATGTGATCGTCTCCAGGTGCGGCGGTCGCCGGTCGGTCCGGCATGCTGATCCTGAGTCCATCTACGAGAGGTGTACGGTTCAGGTTCCAGACCCGGTTCACCTTTTCGCCCAACGGCCTATCTTGAAGGCGACCCGGTAGCTCAGTTGGCAGAGCAACTGACTTTTAATCAGTAGGTCGTGGGTTCGAGCCCCACCCGGGTCATTTCTCAGGGCGAAATGTACCCCGGTGGGGCCCCAACCCAGGGTTGACGTCGCTTCCCTCCGTCCGTAGCGACGCATTCGCG